>MWFB01000122.1 GCA_002071385.1 Bacteroidetes bacterium ADurb.Bin013 | reverse complement strand
TGATTATGAGGCAGGCGAATCAAGGGTGCAACGCACATAATATTGGCTCACATGCAAGACGGAGGATATCTGCCGGATTGAGGCGCCGGGATGCTTGCGAAGCCGGATGATGAGCTGATTGAGATCTTTTTGAGGAAGCTTGTATAGGTCAAGATTTCCGGCTAGCGATTTGGCATGACGAAGGACCTGGTCATCGGTCAGATGGGTGCGGTTGGTTTGCTCCAGGAATTGCTCATAGGCCCGGCGCTCCTCTTGCTTTGGATTGATGGCGGCGACTCGGTATAACTCGGCACGGGAGGAAAAAGCATTGCGGATGATCGAAGGATCCACGGTGACGTATTCAGACAGTCTCGGCTTATCATCAAAATAGAAGGCATACGAGGACCAGAAATAATGCCGGGGATGTGAGCAAAGGCCGTCCACGTAAGGATTTCGAATGATGTACAATACAGTGTCCAGCAGGCTTTGTTGTGAAAATTTCGGATAGCTTGTGAAAGGCTTTCTTAAAATGCTGCCTTTTTGCCCGTGCCGTTTGTTATACCAAAGTGAATAGTCGTGTAGGATGCATTGCATCATTTCCGAGAGGTGGTCTGTCCGGATGAAAAGGTGTATGTGGGTGTTCATCAGGCAGAAAGCGTACAGTTTGCCTCCGTACTTTTTGACGTATTTGTCCACATACCTCAGGAATTGATACCTCTCCAGAGGGTCGTTAAAAATAAGGTTCTGAAAATTGGAAATGAGAATGATGTGGAAAAATCCCGATTGCTCCCTCGGCCTCTTCTTCCGTTCGCCGCTATGCATCTCGCTACAATTTTAAAAAATTCAACTTCACGGTTTCAACTTAATTGTGCGGATTTCAAAGGTATAAAATTATCACTTTATCAGCAAGTTATCTTCTGATGGCCGGGGCTGGCCGCTTGGGGTGCAACGCACACATTGTTCGTTTGACTGATATTCAGAGAGTTAGCAAAAACGACCCCCGGGGGTACGAAATTGATAAGTG
>MWFB01000121.1 GCA_002071385.1 Bacteroidetes bacterium ADurb.Bin013 | reverse complement strand
AGCTTGCCAGGTAATAGTCTGACCACCGAAAAGGTGGCGGTGTGAGACACGTCGTTCCATAATCATGATTCATAAGTTAATTGAATTCGGGAATTTGTCAAGAAAAATTTTTAGGAAAGGGCGAATAAGTTCCTTGTGGATACGCTTCGGGAGATTCGGAAAGAGGTTGAGAGGATTCTCAAAACATATTCCACACTTTGAGAAGATGAAATAACCAAGAGCATACCCAGGTCGAAGGCGGATCGCTTTTGCCAATGCGGTTGACCTGCGTTGGCATCGCTGGTTGAGCAATTGCTTCCGGATTCTGAAATCGTTGAAGGAGGTTCAAGATGGCTAGCTTTACGATCCGTTGCTATACATCGAATGACCCTACTGAGGAACCTGTTCTAAAGAGCAGGGATCTCAGTAAGCCTATCGATGTGGAAGCTATGCGCGCTGAAGGAATACATTTCCTTGAAGCGTGGGTCAGTCCGGATACCGATCTCAGCCAGTATGGCTGGGTTCAGGTCACCGAGACTCCTTCCGTGTATGGAAATGTCCTTTGGGCGTTTCCAGACCGGAGGAGAGTCATCCCTGAAGCTAACTTCTAGGCTTTAGGGATTAGTAACAGGTCGGGGTTGGCTGGTATCGGCGGAAGACCCCGACAATTCCCAGTTGTCGTGAGAGTGGGTGCGTGGGAGGCGCACCTGCTCTTCTTTTTTTTAATCGCTCCGAAGAAGCAGTGGAATATGCCAAAAAACGAAAAATGAGATAGCTCTCGTGCACAATCGGAGTGGGAGCAGTATGAATACACTATTTTTATTCTATTTGCTCCAGAGGGGCTTATTCTTTCGTTTTTGGAAGATTTCTTTTATTGAAGCGAATAAGCCTGTTGCTCTCTCCGGAGAGAAGAATACTTTTTCGACTTCTTCGAAAAGAGATGTCATCCCCGAGAGAGAAGTATGTTTTTCGGAGATTTAAGGTATCTCCTGGGAACAATCGTACCCCGACTGGTATGAATACTCCACTTCGCTT
>MWFB01000120.1 GCA_002071385.1 Bacteroidetes bacterium ADurb.Bin013 | reverse complement strand
TAAGAAATTCAGTCAAACATCAAGTGTATCCACATTCTTTTGTAGATCCTTACAATTCAGCCAAATACTATTTTCTTTCAAATCATGAGGACTCAATGATGACTTTGAAGCCTGTCGGACCAGGATGCAAACTTTCTCATTCAGAAAAAATAATCCCCGAACACTATCTTTTAGATGCCAATGGAAATATATACCCACGTAGCTTCTTAACGATTAGTAGCATAGAAAAGGTGTTTGGAACATACGGCAATTTTATGAGACTGATAACTTATCCTTCTCAAAAAGAATCTGACGAACAACAAAAGAATAATGGGATTTTGAACAGCGAAGATGGACCCAACTTTGTCAAAGTAACCGATCTCCAATTAAGTGAATTGATTTTAAAACAAATAAGACCAAAGCAATTTTCATCTCTATCCGATATAGAGATCGTTTCCATTGCTATTCTTTGCAAAAAAAAGTATCCGGTTTCGGTAAGGCAGTTAAGTCGTGTATTCGGTATTCCGGAATCAACCCTTAGATTGCGAATGCAACAGGGGTGGCAGACCATGAGTGCCACGCAAAGAGGCGGCAAACCCGGAGTGCCGCGCAAGAAGGGGCGGTAAACCCGGAGTGCCACGCAAAGAGGCGGCAAACCCGGAGTGCCGCGCAAGGGGGGAAAACCAGGAGTGCCGCAAAGGGAGGGCAAAAGAGAGGGCAAACCCGGTTTACCGCGCAAGAAGAAAAGTTGAATTTTTAAGTACCTGAAATACAGGCGTATATTTTTGCTGAAAACAGCGTTGCGCGGCAAACCGGGTTTGCCCTGCGCAAATGAAAGCAAATGGGCAGGTGTTTTGGGGCAAGTCTGGCTGAGTCTCTTCAGAACATGAGCCGAGGCGGTTTGCCTGCGCACTCAACAGGGCTAGCCTGCACAATCACCTGAAAGGACTCACTCGACAGGACTTATCCGGTAGAGTCCGGCTCCATGGAACGGTATCTCGCAGCTGAATTCTTTTTCAAACACGCCTAAGTCTTTGTGGGTCCAGAGGTCAGTCACCAGGGCAGGACC
>MWFB01000119.1 GCA_002071385.1 Bacteroidetes bacterium ADurb.Bin013 | reverse complement strand
TAAATCAGGATACGATTTTGGCGCACTGAGGTTCCACCTCTTTTGGTTTTCCCGAATTCAAACTCAAACCGACCGGATGCCAAAAAGCAATGAGCAATCCGGTAGTTTTTTCTTAGCTTTATGCAGCTTCTGCACCCTTGCCGCACACCATCATCCAATCTTTGTGAAAATTAAAATTTAGAAGTATGCGTTCACAAACAGTATTAGTACGAAGATATATCTGGCTGATGTCGACTATTTATGATGCCGGCCGGATATCTTATGAGGAAATTGAAAAGAAGTGGCTGCGTAGCAGCCTGAACGACGAGAGGAAGCCCTTCCCGTTGAGGACATTTCACGACCATGTCAATGCCATCCAGGAGTTATTTGACGTGAATATTGTATGCGACAGAAGTTACGGGTATAAATATTACATAGAGAACGCAGATGACCTGGACCTGGATTCTGTCTGCCTGTGGATGCTGAACAGCTTCTCTGTCAGCAATGCGCTTGCCGGTGCCAGGGACATCCGGGACAGGATCCTAATCCAGGACATCCCTTCTTCCCGGCGTTGGCTTGCGCCCATTCTTGCTGCCATACGGGAGAAACAGGTTATTGAAATTGACTACCTCTCTTTCCAGAAGGGTGAGGTTCCTGCCAGAAAACTCTGTCCGTTCTATGTCAAGCTCTATGACAACCGCTGGTACATGTTTGCCCGGGAACCGGAAAACCCTAAGATGAAGGTATATGCACTGGACAGGATCAAGGTGCTTAGGACGCTTGATGAGGAGTTCACGTTCGAACCTACCTCGGCAGACCGGGAATCAATTGACAAATGCTTTGGACACTGTATCTACGAAGATATCCCGCCCCAAGTAATCCGCATCAAAGCCACCAAATCTGCTTCCAACTACCTGGAAACCCTCCCTTTGCACAAATCCCAGCGTATCCACGAAGTAGGGGAGGACTATGTGATTTACGAATATGAATTTGCTCCAACCACGGAATTCCAGGCCACCCTTCGTAAATGGGGCAATCAGCTTGAAATTTGCAAGGAGTAAATGAAATAATTA
>MWFB01000118.1 GCA_002071385.1 Bacteroidetes bacterium ADurb.Bin013 | reverse complement strand
GCCTGCCTCAGACAGTCAAAACTCATTTTGTAATTGGCGGTGACCAGGACAGGCGCATTTTCATCCGGTTCGCCTAACGCATAAAGGCCGGGATGGACAGCGTAGTTCATTCTGCCGACTCCAAAACGGGCTTTGATCGTTCCCCATCGGTCCTGACGCGTCAACCGGGATGATACTTTCGGCAGGAGGCCTGCGGGCGTGGAAAGAGATCCGGAAACAAAAGGCTGGTCCAAACTGGAACCCGAATAGTCTGCATCCGCTGCGTTGTCCCCGCCGCAGCCGCATCCCGCTTGTTCCTGAATAATCGGAAATTCAAATTTGCCGCCCGCGTCAAGGCCTTTCGTATTTTCTTCCATATTTTACCCTTTATCTTATTGACAACAATCGCAAATGCCGGCCGCATTCCTGACGGCGTTCAAAAAAATCTGCACAGACTGCAGGATATCATCGCTCTTGTCCCCCGGCAGATGATCGGCTATTTTATTGAAAAATCCTTCCAGGCATAACTGAACATTTTGATGAGTATTCCTGCCTTCCTTCGTAAGCCTCAGCACAAAGGCTCTGGAATCGCGGCTGGATTTTTGGCGGGTTAAAAGGCCTTTTTGAATCAGGGGATTGACCAGCCGGGTGGTCGTACTTTTTTCCACGGAAAGAATCCGATGCAAATCTGAGATGTTCAACTCTTCATTTTTGGCCACGGCATCCAGAATAATGTACTGGTGAAACGTAACCCCTTCACAAAAAGCGGCATCCTGCCTGAAAGATCGGGTTGCCTGGGCAAGTCCGACAAAAACGTTCATTAATCCGTCTTGCTTTCCATTTTTCATAATGGTTGTATTATGCAACTATATTTGCGTTTGTCAAGGGATAATCATCAATAAACTGTTGGAAAAGCGTCCGTGCGGAGAATGCCGGAACGTGAAAAATTGAAAAGCGGTGAGTGGAAAGCCCATGAAAATGGTCAATAAAATTGGCAATAATCGCTTGAATATTAAAATAAAAATGGTATTGTTCCGGCGCGGCGTTTCCGGAAGACGATGCCGCTTGTCCAAATAAGATGATCAGA
>MWFB01000117.1 GCA_002071385.1 Bacteroidetes bacterium ADurb.Bin013 | reverse complement strand
GAAAGCCCTGTCAAGGTAGAAGTGGATGCCCCGCAACAGCACCACGATGCCGTGGGTACCTGGCGCAGCATAACCTACACCTATGCCGACGGATGCCAGATTGTCCTCTGGGGCGATGATTTCGGGGATCCCGAGACTCCTTACATAGCCGGCCCGAAAGGCAACGTCTACCGCGGCTTCCGGTGCGATATCCCGGACTGGCAGCTGAAACTGGCCGATTTCCCGGAACCGGCTGCCCAGGAAACCGATTTCTACGGATGCATCAAAACCCGCAGACCATTTGCCCTGAACGAAACCAACGGCTTCCGCAGTTGCACGCTGGTCAATATGGGCGCCGTGGCCGTACGGCTGAACCGCACCCTGCACTTTGACTCCGATACACTTGAATTTATTAACGATCCGGCAGCCAACCGGTTACTGGACCAACCCATGCGCGGACCCTGGAAAATCTGAACATCATGAAAAGAACAATCTCTGTAATACTGTTAATTCTCCTGGGCACGCTGTCTTCTTTGAACGCCCAGGATGCCCAAAGAGCGGCCGCCACCAAAGTGGGCGATGCCCTGAACCAGCTTCCGGCTGCCAATGAAGCCCTTTTCAGCCGGTTGATGGAAGATCTTTTGTCTACGGGCGAGGAAGGAGTCCTGATGCTTGCCCAAAAGCTCAGGAGCGACGGAACTTCCCTGCCCCAGGCAGAATATGCCCTGGACGGCATGGTACAATATGTAACCCGTCCCGGGGTAGATGAAAAAGTCCGCACGGAAGTGGCACATCATTACGCCAAAGCCCTGGACAAAACGGAGGACCCCCTGATCAAGGCCTTTTTCATCAGGCAACTGCAAATGCTGGGTTCGCCCGAAAGCCTGAATGCCCTGGTTCCCTATATGTTCTCCGACGAACTGGGCGGAGCAGCCATCGGGGCCGTAACGGCCATTGGGGGCGAGACGGCTGTGCAATTGCTGCTGGGAGCTCCTTTACGGGCCGAGACCATCACCGGTCTGGGCAAGCTGGGATCCCCGCTGGCAGAAAAAATGCTGATGAGCCTGGCCCAAACCGGCAATGAGCAGCAGCGTCCCCTGGCCTTCCAGGC
>MWFB01000116.1 GCA_002071385.1 Bacteroidetes bacterium ADurb.Bin013 | reverse complement strand
CCGGCTGCGCTTTGCTATTGTTCCGAGGGATTTGCCGAGGCCATGTTTTCCTTTGTCCTGGGGTGCCCTGTCTCGGCCACGGTGGTTTCATCCATCCTCCGGGGCAACGAAAGGTGCGTGTACCGGATAGTATACTGAATTTTACCTAAACACGATAATCATGGATCAAATTCTATCTTCCTGCGGCCTGCTGTGTAACGAATGCGAAATCTACCCCACGCAATGCGCCGGCTGCCACCGGGTGAAAGGGGCTCCTTTCTGGGCCACCGAACACACTCCGGGAGGCATATGCCCCTTGTACAAATGCGCCGTGGTGGACAAAAAGTACACCAGCTGCGGCCAGTGCCCCGACCTGCCCTGCGAATTGTTCCTTCGCATGCAGGACCCCAACAGTACCAACGAGGAACACCAGCGCTCACTCAAAGAAAGGGTGGCCAGGCTTAAGGGACATCAGAAGGTATATGATCTGGCAAAAATGATCGACCACTCCATACTGCATCCTACTATGACAGATGCTGATCTGCAAAGAGAGTGTGAAGTCGCCCTAAAATATCATGTTGCATCGGTTTGTGTTAAACCCTACGCCGTTAAAACAGCCGCAGCATTGTTAAAAAACACCGATGTGCTGGTTGGCTGTGTGATTGGTTTTCCTGCGGGGAATTCTGCAATAGAGGTAAAGGTTTATGAAGCAGTAAAAGCTTGCAAGGACGGTGCTGTTGAAGTTGATATGGTGATCAATATTGGTAAAGCGTTACAGGGAGATTGGAATTATGTAGAGAATGAAGTGAAAGCGGTAACCGATGCCTGTCATGAGAATGGAGCCATTGTCAAAGTGATATTCGAGACAGATTACGTTAACAGAAAAGAGGATATCATCCAATTATGCAAAATCGCTACCCGGGCCGGGGCAGATTATGTTAAAACTTCAACAGGTTTTGGATTCGTAAAAGGCAATGACGGCAAATATTCCTATACGGGGGCTACCATTCCGAATCTTGAATTGATGCGTAAAAGTGTTGGACCTAACGTTCGTATCAAAGCTGCAGGCGGTGTCAGGACTCTGGATGCATTACTTGCCGTTCAGAAAGCAGGATGCT
>MWFB01000115.1 GCA_002071385.1 Bacteroidetes bacterium ADurb.Bin013 | reverse complement strand
CCAAATGTATTTTGCCTTACGAGATGGTCCTCGCAGATTCACCCAGGATTTCTCGTGCCCCGGGCTACTCGGGATACAGCTACCGGTTAATCCCTATTTCAACTACGGGACTTTCACCCCCTTCGGTCGACCTTTCCAGATCGGTTCGTCTATAGGTATTTATCGGATAACGCTGTCCCACTACCCCGGCCTTAAGACCGGTTTAGGCATCCTCCCCGTTCGTTCGCCACTACTTAGGGAATCATTCTTATTTTCTCTTCCTGGCGCTACTAAGATGTTTCAGTTCACGCCGTTCGCCTTCCTCGCGGAATGACAGGTCTTCAACCTGCCGGGTTTCCCCATTCGGATATCCCCGGGTCTATGCTCGCTTACAGCTCGCCGAGGCTTTTCGCAGTTCGCCACGTCCTTCTTCGCCATTTGGTGCTTAGGCATCCACCTTGTGCCCTTTGTGCTTTCACCATATAATTTATCCTCTGTGTCTTGATACTCTCTCTCACTCACGGATACACTCTATATAAATATTAAAAGAACTCACATATCAGGAATATATAATAAGCTTTAAATTTAGCTGGTGGAGAATGACGGATTCGAACCGACGACCTCCGCCTTGCAAAAGCGGCGCTCTACCAACTGAGCTAATTCCCCTATAAAAATAGAAAAAGTGGCAAGGGAAAGGGGAAAGTTTGTCAAATATAACACCTTATAAAGGAGGTGATCCAGCCGCACCTTCCGGTACGGCTACCTTGTTACGACTTAGTCCTCCTCACAAAGCACACCTTCGAAAGCTGCTCCCCTTGCGGGTTAGCTCACCTCCTTCGGGTGCACTCCACTCGGCTGACTTGACGGGCGGTGTGTACAAGGCCCGGGAACGTATTCACCGCACCATGATGTTGCGCGATTACTAGCGATTCCAGCTTCATGAGGTCGAGTTGCAGACCTCAATCCGAACTGCGGTAGCTTTTCTGAGATTCGCTCCACCTTACAGCTTCGCTCCCCTCTGTAACTACCATTGTAGCACGTGTGTCGCCCCGGCCATAAGGACCATGATGACTTGACGTCGTCCCCATCTTCCTCTGCGTTGTTACCGCAGCGGTCCTTCCAGAGTCCC
>MWFB01000114.1 GCA_002071385.1 Bacteroidetes bacterium ADurb.Bin013 | reverse complement strand
CCTTACATTATCAGTACAGGCAACCACGACTACGGCTATACACGGGCCGAGACCCCTGAATCCCATTTTCCTGAGCATTTCACCGTAGAAAGAAATAACCAATTTTCAAATTGCCTGGTGGCGGTGTATAATAACCGGTTGGGAGTGCCCACGCTCGAAAACGCCGCCTATGCCTTTACAGAGAAACATTGGGGTAAAATACTGGTGATTGCCCTGGAATACGGAGCCCGCGACCAAGTGTTGCAATGGGCCAAAGAATTGTGCGGGAGCGAAAAATTCCGAGATCACAAGGTCATAGTGCTCTTACATTCCTATATGGGATCCGGAGACAATGCCCCGCTTCTGGGGAAAGACCATTATAAAATGACACCGCTTAACGGGGGAAAAGACATCTGGGAAAAGCTCCTTTCCCAAACGGACAATATTTGTCTGCTTATCTGTGGTCATTATGCCGAGGCAAACGAAAGCTTTGCCGACAATGTGGGATTCCGTACAGACAAGAACAAGGCAGGAAACGATGTTTTCCAGATGATGTTCAATACCCAGGCCTTGGGGAGAGGATTGAGCGGGAACGGGGGGGATGGATGGCTGCGTGTCCTGGAATTTATGCCCGATGGGAAAACAGTGCATGTAATCACGTATTCCCCCCTGTTCGCTTTTTCCCCAAGAACAAAGCATCTGGCAGTTGATACGGCGCCTTACAACAGTTTTTCATTTATCATTGAATGATTGTATGAACTACTCACTTGATTACATTGGCCATCCCCATCAGCTGTATGGGGCTGTCCCTTACCAGTACGCCCAGGGCAAGGCAAAGGGGGTGAAAGCAATTGCCGTAAAAAACGGGGCAGGACTGGAGGTGAATATTCTGGAAGACAGGTGTCTTGATATTTCCCATCTTTCCTACAAGGGAATCAATTTGTCCTATCTTTCAAAATGCGGAATAGTAGGCCCCGAATATTACGACAAGACAGGCTATGAGTTCCTGCAAAGTTTTTTTGTGGGCTTCCTTACCACTTGCGGTCTTCGCCATATCGGGGCTCCCTGTACGGCAGACGGGGAATCTTTTGGTCTGCACGGCAGCATATCCGGTATTCCCGCCGAGGAAACTACAGCCTG
>MWFB01000113.1 GCA_002071385.1 Bacteroidetes bacterium ADurb.Bin013 | reverse complement strand
CCAATATACGGAGACGCACCTCAACAAAATACGGGAAATGAGAAAATGGTTACAGGAAAAGATAAAAGAGTAATTTACGAAAAGATCAGGGACTACGTAAAGACACTGGAAAAGAACAAGGTGCCGGTCTGGCGTTTATATCTTTACGGCTCCTATGCAAAAAATACATTTCATCCCGACAGCGATATTGATCTGGCCGTGTTCTGGGATCGCGACGACATTGACGGCCTGGACGAAGATATTCAATTAAGAATGTTGAGCTGGGAAGTCGATCTGATGATTGATCCGCATTCTTTTGCCCGCACCGATTTTGATGAAACCGATCCGTTCGTCCGGGAAATCATCGCAACAGGGGAACGCATTATCTAAAGAAGTTTGCAATAGAAAGCACAAAAGGCGCGAATTCCGCGCCTTTTGTGGTTGATGGTCAACAAAACACTCTGGTTTACAGCGTTACGCGCCTCACTTCGCTATCCCGGCCGCTGTGCCGGTAAAGGTTCCTGCAATGGGATTGACCTGTCCCGCAGCTCCACCCTGGAAGGTAATGGCAGCATGCGTGGCGCTTCCGCCCTGTGGAGCTGTCAGTGAATTTGCCGGCGCACTTCCGTTTGTTACCGTCGCACCCCAGTTTGTTGCCCCGAATTGTTGGACATTGAAGTTGGCTGTGATTCCGTTTGTTGTTCCTGTTGTGCCGGGTGCATAGCCTGACAGGTTGACAGTCCCTGCCGTCGGACTGCCCGTATATGCCCCGTTCACTGAACCAGACGCCCAGACTTGGGGTGTCGCACCGGTTGAGTAAGCATAGAAGGCCGCATTGAGGATTCCCTTACCGGCATCCGATGCGCTCCCAAGGTTGATGGTACCTCCCGTCACACTTCCATTGCCGCGCAGATCTGTTGAACCTACATTGACCGCCGGAATCTTGGTGGCATTCATGAAGGCTGCCTTACCCGCGTCATCCAGGGAGGAAACTTTGGAAAGGAATGTAGAAGTTTCCATCTCAGTCCCCTGGGCAACAGCCTTCCAGGTGGTCACAACAGGATCGAAGAGTCCCTTAATCTCGGCGCCACTCACATTGGTCACCCCTTCCGCCCACTTGACCTTTGCGCCGGCCATTTGACCTGTGAAGGCATTTGTTGTATCCGATGGG
>MWFB01000112.1 GCA_002071385.1 Bacteroidetes bacterium ADurb.Bin013 | reverse complement strand
ATCGACTTCCCCCATGTCGGCCAAGTTTTTATCATTGAACGGGAATGCACAAACAAAAAAACCGGCAAGCTATCCCTGGATGTGGCTTACGGGATTACCAGTCGAACCACCCGCGAGGCCAGTCCTAAGCGCCTCCTGGAGATCAACCGCGGCCATTGGAGCATCGAAAATAGCTGTCACTATATCTTGGATTGGAACTTCGATGAAGATCGAAGCCGCATTCGTACCGGACACGGACCAGAAAACGTCAGTCGGCTGCGTCGCTTTGTCATTGGTTTAATCAAATCGAAAAAGATCTCCAGTGTCGCTCAAAAAATGCGCGAGCTGAATCGTAATGTCCGTCTCGTCTTCGACTATCTCCGTATGACAAAAAACACTTGCCAATCAATACATTGAAGGGAGAACAAATTTACCGTGTTGTTGTGAAGCATTGGGCTTACTCCGTCTTATGGGTATATGTCTCGGAGGCGCAAAAGCGAAAAGGGGCATACATCGCCTCATGTGTGCCGTTATAAAAGTACGCTTTATTTTTTCATTCACCGGCTGTTTCCCCTGCCTTCCCCCCCCCTCTTAATCTTGACTTCAGGTTGCCTTCAGGGTGCAACTTCAGGGGTGCGAAGAGGGATAACCCCCCCCCTTTTTAAGCCTGAAGGTTGGAAGTTTGGTTGGAAGTGGAAGCGCGGCAAACAAAAAAGGGATTAGAAAAACCTTCTAACCCCTTGATTTGCTTTTGGTAGTCCCACGGGGGTTTGAACCCCGGTTTCCGGCGTGAGAGGGGAACCTGAAAGATATCTAAGTCACCTGTTTTATTGCAATTATTTGATATTACTACAGTCTGTGTGCCCCTATTTGTAATGGTTTGTACTCATTATCACTCGATTTCAGAGAAAAGGACACACCTAGGGACACACCTTTAAATATTTTGGTTCATCCGCATCATGCCTACTCCATCCACGCACGTATAGCTTCCTGAAAAAAACAGACCGTCATATTTGTTAAAATGCAAGATTTCAATCGATAGTAAACATGATTCACGTTTGACGGCTAACAACAACGTTGCTCGACGCTTAATGCCTTCTTGACACATAAGATCGCTGATCGTATACTCTGCTCTCAAAACAGGAAGTCATTATCCCTACAACGACACATAACGCAGTCTCTCCAATGCCGTTAGTTTTCGTTTCCGATGAGAGAGATAAGCCCGAT
>MWFB01000111.1 GCA_002071385.1 Bacteroidetes bacterium ADurb.Bin013 | reverse complement strand
GCGGTGAGGGGGGGATTCGAACCCCCGGTACCCTTGCGAGTACGTCAGTTTAGCAAACTGATGGTTTCAGCCACTCACCCACCTCACCAAACCTTTACTTTTAAGGAGGGCAAAGGTATATATTTTATTTTATTTTTCAATTAGTCCGCACCTTCATGCAAGGCCGGGAATCAGGCAGCCGGGATACAGGTGCAGGAAATTTTTATTTGGCAATCTGGTCGCGCATGTTGGTGTCGGCCTGGATGTTTTTCAGGCGGTAGTAATCCATAATGCCGAGGTTGCCTTTGCGGAAAGCTTCTGCGATGGCAAGCGGGATTTCTGCCTCGGCAAGGATGACCTTGGCGCGTGCCTCCTGGGCATCGGCTATTTTTTCCTGTTCCAGGGCGACCGCCATGGCGCGGCGTTCTTCTGCGCGGGCCTGGGCTATGTTCTTATCGGCGTTGGCCTGATCCATCTGAAGCACGGCCCCGATATTTTTGCCCACATCAATGTCTGCAATGTCAATGGAAAGGATCTCGAAAGCAGTCCCGGAATCAAGTCCCTTTTCCAGAACCACTTTTGAAATGTAATCCGGGTTTTCCAATACCGATTTGTGGGAAGAAGCAGAGCCGATGCTTGAAACGATGCCTTCACCCACGCGGGCCAGGACGGTTTCTTCTCCAGCCCCGCCAACCAGTTGCTTGATGTTGGCCCTGACCGTGACCCGGGCTTTGGCGATAAGCTGGATGCCGTCTTTTGCAACGGCAGACACGGGCGGGGTGTTGATCACTTTGGGATTGACAGACATTTGGACCGCTTCGAACACGTCACGTCCTGCCAGGTCAATGGCAGCGGCCATTTTGAAGTCCAGTGGAATATTCGCTTTATCGGCAGAGATAAGGGCGTTTACCACCTTGATAATGTTTCCCTTGGCCAGGTAATGGGCTTCCATGGCATTTACATCCATTTTCAAACCGGCTTTTGTTCCGGTGATCATGGCCATGACTATGGTGCTGGGCGGGACTTTCCTCCAACGCATGAGCACCAGTTGGATCAGGCTGACACGCACACCGGATATCAGGGCCTGGAACCAAAGGGTGATGGGGAAAAACCATAAAAGGATGAATAAACCAACGATCCCGATGGCTATCCACATTAACGTTATACCTACACTTGACATAATATTTTCTTTTAGTTGTTTTCTACAGGAGACACAAATATACTCAATCCCTCGATATAGACCACCTTTAT
>MWFB01000110.1 GCA_002071385.1 Bacteroidetes bacterium ADurb.Bin013 | reverse complement strand
CAGTAAAGAGTATGGAAGTTTTTTAGACCAAATTCAAGAAAATGGTGGACAGGATGTATTTTTGGAGATGCTTCGTGTGATGGTACAGACCGTCTTTGAAGAAGGGATTGCCCGTCATCTGGGCGCCGCGCCTCACGAGCGTAGCGAAAGTCGCCGGGGTTATCGCAACGGCTACAAGCCGCGTAAAGTGAAGACACGTCTGGGAGAGTTGTCATTATCCGTGCCTCAGGCGCGTGGCGTGGAACCCTTTGATCCCTATCCGCTTGTGAAGTGGCAGCGTAGCGAGCGGGCACTTCTTGTTGCCTGTGCAGAAATGTATTTTCAGGGAGTCTCGACCCGTAAAGTAAGCCGTGTATTGTCAGAGATGGGAGGTTTTGAATTGTCAGCGTCCACGGTATCGCGCGTGGCGGCGGAACTGGACGAGCGGCTTTCAGAGTTTCGTAATCGGCGTGTTGACGAGCACCAGTGGCCTTTTCTGATGGTGGATGCCTGTTACACCAAAGTTCGCCATCATGGCAGCATCCGTAAACGGGCGGTATTGGTGGTGGCGGGCATCAATGAAGAAGGTCGCCGCGAGATCCTGACCTGGCGTATGGCCGATGTGGAATCCGAAGCAACCTGGGGGGAAGTGTTCAGCGAGTTGCGTCAACGGGGTGTTCACGGAGTGCGATGGGTGGTCAGTGATGGTCATTTGGGCATCCAGGCAGCAGTTACACGGTATTTTTGTGATGCAGTGTGGCAGCGTTGCTGGAGTCATTTTATTCGCAATGTTCTGGCTCAAAGTTCCTATCGGGACAGGGCAGTTCTTTCTAAAGAGTTGTGTTCAACCCGGCGGATCGAGGAGGTGAAACTGTGCCTTGCTGAGGCGGAGCGGATTGCGCAACGCTGGGCGCGAAAGTATCCGCGCATAGCCAGACAGATCCATGAACAGTTTGAAGAGACTCTTAGTGTTCATGGGCTTGCCAAAACGTCTCGCAGGCGTGTTTACACGACTAACATGCTTGAACGTGTCATGCGTGAAATCAAGCGGCGTACACGTGTGGTAGGAATCTTCTCCAATGAAGATTCATGTGACCGGCTTGTAGGGGCTCATCTCATGGAAATTCATGAAGCCTGGCTCTGTGACAAAGCGCGTTATATTACTATTGATAAAGCAGTATGTAATGTAGAAGAAAATCAACCAAATGCTAAATGTTGCAAAACCGCAGAATACCTCCCCCCGGGGGGAGGTATTCT
>MWFB01000109.1 GCA_002071385.1 Bacteroidetes bacterium ADurb.Bin013 | reverse complement strand
AGGAGAGCGGGTACAACTGGAACAGCTGAATTAGCAACTCTTGTCTGAGCGGTTCCTACATAAACATCATCTATATACCAACCAGCATAATTGACGACAGTTGATGCCCACATCTGGAATTGAATCGTTACTTCAGACATACCGTCATAGGCAGAAAGGTCTATAACTCTGTGTTGCCATTGGGTTGCTGTATAATCCCAGGAAGGACCCCAAACCAAAGTTCCGTTAATAGCAACCTGACAGTAGTCAAAATTGCCAAACACATTTTCCCAGCTCCAAAAACTCAGTTGTGCGTTTGACATAGTACTGAAATTGAAGGTCTTAGTCAAATAATTGAATCCGCCTGAATTAGTGTAGTTTGTATTTATTTTAGTTCCCCACATCCCGGTTCCGGAATGGGCTGCAGGAGGCGGTGTAATATTTGCTCCAGTATAAGTAGGTGACCAGTTTGCTACATCGTAAGTATTAGTCCATTCAAAATCACCTAAAGGATTTGTCCAGTTAGAAGAAGGCACCCAGCCCCCATCGTCAATTTCAAAATCTTCCAAACCGACTCCGGTTCCTGTTGAGCCGGGAGGACGCCAAGTAAGGGTAACTTGGGTTTGAGCCGTATTTTCGGTTGCAACAATCTGAACCGGAGGTAGAGCTAATTCGCTCATAACCAAAGTGCCCATATTTACATTGGTTGTGCCAACTACCACCGTTCCTGTTAAATCTGCATAACCAATTGCCTGAATAGTATAGTTATAGGTATTCCCCGAAAGGACACCGGTGATAGTAAAATCACCATTGGCATTGGAAGTACCTTCATAATCCAGAGGTCCATCCAAAAATATATGAGCATTGGCAATTCCTACTGTGGGTTGATCGCTACCCACAATATGTCCACTTACAGATACAGTGCTGGAAGATACTAAGCTGATGTTTTGCACCGTATTTTGGTTTTCCACAATAGTTACAGTAACGGACTGTGTTTCATAACCAAGTTTAGAAGCAGTTAAAGTGAAGTTACCAATAGGCAGATACTGGAAAGTGTATTCTCCTGTAGCAGAAGTAATACGAGTGTAAGAATAATTGGCATTACTTACTTGAATCAAAACATCGGCAACAGGAGAACCACTACTGGTAACTGTTCCGCTTAAAGAACCCATTCCCGTTACCACAAAGGTTAAAGAAGTCATCGGAAAAGTTCCGGAAAGGGTTCCTGCAGCAGAAGGATTCATCGGATCATAAGTAACTGAATCTGA
>MWFB01000108.1 GCA_002071385.1 Bacteroidetes bacterium ADurb.Bin013 | reverse complement strand
CCGACCTTTTTCATTGGCTCTTCCGGGCGTGCAGGCATGAAGAGAAAAACCGTAATGCCTGGCAAAGTCCAGAAACTGACTGTTGAAAATGATCTCCGGCCGTCGTTTGATCACAACGCTTTTGAGATTGTCATAACGGCCCCGGCGGGGAAGACCGCCCATCTCCCGGAAAGCTTCGATGTGTCCTTCCAGAAAAAACTCCATCGACTGTCGCGGATAAAACCGGCAATACAGAAACCGGCTGTAGGAAAGAATAAAAACAAAGCCGTAAGCCGTGCCGAACGGAAAAGAACGTTGCATCCAATCGACCTGTGCTTCCTCGCCGGGAAGGAACGTCAACTCGTGGCACATCCTTTTCCTTTTCCGGCGAAACGGCCGTGTGTATTCTTTGACCGTGGTGTACCCACCCGTAAAACCATAGGTCTGCAGCCGGTCATGCGCCTGGCTGGCTTTCAGCGAAGGGTAAGCCTCATACCAGTCTTCAATCAGGCGCGAATACTCGTCGAGGATGCTTTTGCGTGGTTTGCGCACGATTTTTCCTTGCCGCATCAATCGGGTAACTTTTGTTCTGGACAAACCCAGCGTATCGGCCACCTGGCGAATGCTCAAACCTTCGACTTCTTGCAAATGACGAACATGATTCATTAAATGCTCTTCGTCCATATCCCCGATCCCCCTTTTTCTCTGTTTCTCTCGTCTGCTCGTTTTTCTGCACATCTTTTCCTGATGACGTTTCCTTCTGATGCAGACTGTGGAAATCGGTTTAAATCATCCATCCTCCTTTCGTCTATCTTGTCTTGTATCACCCACCATGCGCCGCAAACGTAATACCGTTAACCTTTTGCAGGATGATCGTGTCTTGTATCATCCCTGTTTTGTCCTCCGGGATCAGTAAAACGTACTTCCGCATTGGCTTTGAAGGGGGTATCTCGTCTTGTATCATCGCGCCTACGGAGGATTCCTTCTTTCGTTCTCGCCAGGCTTTGACGTCTTCGTAGCGTCCCCGAAAGTAGCCTTCATTCCCAGCCAGCCATCGCCGCTGCGCTTCCTGTTTCCGTTTCTTTCTGCATTCCGGGCGGCCGCAGGACTTCTGTTTTAACCCCGCTCGTCTGTCCGGAATAAAATAACGCCCACAATACGCGCATCGCTTCCTCAAAGGCCGCCTCCCTTTATCTTAATCCCCAAAAGGGGCGGCTACCTTTCTACCGACGTCTTATTCTTTTGCAAATATGGAATTGAAAATCAGAAGGTTACAATCAT
>MWFB01000107.1 GCA_002071385.1 Bacteroidetes bacterium ADurb.Bin013 | reverse complement strand
TTTCACTCCCCTCCCGGGGTGCTTTTCACCTTTCCCTCACGGTACTGCTACGCTATCAGTCACCAAATGTATTTAGCCTTACGAGATGGTCCTCGCTGATTCACCCAGGATTTCTCGTGCCCCGGGCTACTCGGGATTCAACTACCAAATAACTCCTATTTCAACTACGGGACTTTCACCCCCTCCGGTCGACCTTTCCAGATCGGTTCGTCTATAAGAATTATCCAGATATCGCTGTCCCTCTACCCCGACCTTGTGGCCGGTTTAGGCTCTTTCCCGTTCGTTCGCCACTACTTAGGAAATCATTATTATTTTCTCTTCCTGGCGCTACTAAGATGTTTCAGTTCACGCCGTTCGCCTCTCTTACGAGATGCTGAATCTTCAATCCAGCGGGTTGCCCCATTCGGATATCCCCGGGTCTAAGCTCGCTTACAGCTCTCCGAGGCTTTTCGCAGTTCGCCACGTCCTTCTTCGCCATTTGGTGCTTAGGCATCCACCTTGTGCCCTTATGTGCTTTCACCATATTTCTTTACTCTATCCTCTGTGTCTTATACTCTCTCACTCACGGAAACACTCTATATACTCTGAAAAGATCTAAGCTATTTTAAATATTTATATATTATTTCTCTTTATCTGGTGGAGAATGACGGATTCGAACCGACGGCCTCCGCCTTGCAAAAGCGGCGCTCTACCATCTGAGCTAATTCCCCTTTGAAACAAAATAGAGTAGCAAGGAGAGAGATAATCTTGTCTTATATAACACCTTATAAAGGAGGTGATCCAGCCGCACCTTCCGGTACGGCTACCTTGTTACGACTTAGTCCTCCTTACAAAGCACACCTTCGAAAGCTGCTCCCCTTGCGGGTTAGCTCACCTCCTTCGGGTGCACTCCACTCGGCTGACTTGACGGGCGGTGTGTACAAGGCCCGGGAACGTATTCACCGCGCCATGATGTTGCGCGATTACTAGCGATTCCTGCTTCATGAGGTCGAGTTGCAGACCTCAATCCGAACTGTGGTAGCTTTTCTGAGATTCGCTCCACATCACTGCTTCGCATCCCTCTGTAACTACCATTGTAGCACGTGTGTAGCCCCGGTCATAAGGACCATGATGACTTGACGTCGTCCCCATCTTCCTCTGCGTTGTTACCGCAGCGGTCCTTCCAGAGTCCCCAACTTAATGATGGTAACTGAAAGCAGGGGTTGCGCTCGTTGCGGGACTTAACCCAACATCTCACGACACGAGCTGACGACAGCCATGCAGCACCTGTCT
>MWFB01000106.1 GCA_002071385.1 Bacteroidetes bacterium ADurb.Bin013 | reverse complement strand
TTGAGATTATCAACGCTTCTCTTATAATTCATAATGTCGGCCATTGATTTTTGCGTGATAATCATATTGTCTGCAATCGCCGCAGTTGCCGCGTCAATTCCAGCCGCGCCCTGTTCCATCAGCTTACCCATCTCAGCGCCGGAGCGCCCGAAGGTATCAAGCACGAACTTTGAACGCGTCACGCCAGCGGGTAAGCTGTTGTATTCATCCGCCAGCTTTTTCAACCCCTCGATGGATACATCAATCCCCTTGCGAGTCGCCGCCTGTAAACCGCTGGTCAATGTTTCCTGTGATATGAATAGATCATCGGATGCCTGCACAAGGCGCGAGGTTTCCTCCGTGCTAAGCCCCAATAACCGGCTCATGTTGTCAATCTCTGTCGCGTATGCTACAGTCTCATTTACCGCGTCTGACATGAATTTAATCAATCCACTAACTGCAGCACCTGCAGCGCCTGCCGCTGTTGCAAACCCAAGAGAAACGCCAGTTACCGACTTAAATTTACTGTCAAGATCACCAAGCGTCTTATTCAACCCCTTAACGCCAGTTTGACCTTGTAAGCCTTTGACCTGCTTATCAAGTTTGTCAAATTCGGCTTTCGCCTGGTTGCGTGCCTTTATCGTTATCTGTAGTTGCGCGTCAGCCATTGTCAGCCCTCATATCCAGTACCATTTTTACGATCTTCCACGTATCAGGGTTATTCTTTACGAAATCCTTCGCGTTGCGTGCCGCGCTCTGCTGCCAAGCCTTCATCGCGTTATACACGTTCACCGCGATTGTCATTCGCTCTACCAGTCCGGCGGGTTGGTCGAGTAACCCGCCGGAACATGGCAGCGTTCCCCATTGCTGACAGCGGAACGCGAGGCGTAATTCTTCCGGCGGCAGCCCCTTGTCCTCTGCGAACTCTGCCGCCGCCAATATCAGTTTTTTGGGTCAAATTCCAGCACGCTCGCAACATACTTTTGTATCTCTCTCTGTATCGCCTGTATGTCCTTCGGGTTGGTATTGTCCACATCCAACTCCAGCCAGCCGGATTTCACCGCCGCTCGTACCATAGCCCCAGCCCATTCCACAAGTCCAATGCCTTCATCCTTACCGCCAAGCTCCCGGAAGTGTCGGAAATAAATTTCAAGCTGTCCTTGCGTGATGCTCTCAAAATCAATAACTGGCAGTTTCATTAACCACCTTGATCTCTGCAAACTTCGCGGCCGTCGCATCGTAACCCGCCCGGAATGTTCCCGTCACGATGTCATTACCGTTCTGGTCACCAAGTGTGTCAAAGGATTCCCACTTGCC
>MWFB01000105.1 GCA_002071385.1 Bacteroidetes bacterium ADurb.Bin013 | reverse complement strand
ATTGTGCAGACCGGGTGGTGATTTACCGGACAGATGGGTGGTTTCAGGCTACACCTTATATCTTAGGACAAACTTCTTATTCTTTTTGTATGCCTGTGCCTTTTAGTGGAACCATTTGCGCAACATTAACCTCGAAAGATGATCCGCAATGCTACAATTGTCTCACCATCACTCCCGATTGTAAACAAAACAGTTGGACAATCAATTCATCTCCTGAATTTTTAACAGTCACAGTACAACCTTAATATAGCACTATCTTTGGGTACCTCTTAATATCTAAGGGGTACCCTTTAATGAACCATTTCATTTAAACATACGGATTCAATATGTTTCTGCGAAAGCGGTGGTTTTTTATTTTGGCCGCTATTATATTTTTCCAGTTTTATTCCTACGGGCAGTATCCGAATTATCTTTGTGAGACTGCCCTGCCATTCTGTGGAGAACCCATCATTCAGCCATCCAGTACTATGGGTTTTCCAGCTCAGCCTGGCCCAAGTTATCCATGTTTCGTGGGTGTGTTAAATGGGGTTCATTGGTTTTATTTTAAAGCCCTCAGCAGTGGACCCGTGGTGATAAAGATTGAGCATACTCCCTTACCCCCTTGTCCTTATGCCGGTTTCCCCAATATTGTATATGGACATTATACATCTATGGGCGATTTATGCCCTGACTCCTTAGACAATGACCATGTTTTGCACTGCGATATGATAAATAATGTCTATTCTCCACCTGGTGCCATGATCAATATAAATGTAATTTCTGGGAAGTACTACTACCTGATGTATATAAATTCTGCTTGCGGCCCGCCCCCACAAAGTTATATAATTAAAATGTATCAATCAAATATGAACCAGCCGGGTGCCGGGGTATTGGATTGCAATCTGGTATATAACCAACCCTGCATCATTACCTTCATTTATGCCGATACCACCCCCTGCAATACAAGCACCAACACTTTTAACATCAATGGCTTGGTGGGGTTTATGTATCCTCCGTCATCAGGGAGTTTGGTAGTAAAAGATGTCAATTCGGGATTAATGGATATTATCTCTCCTCCCTTTGCAGGACAGAGTAATTTTTCCATCAAAAACATCCCCTGTGATGGACAGGTACACACCATTGAAGCCTGGTTTACCGATGGGGAGTGCAGCTTAGATACTACAATCGTGGCCCCACAGGGGGAATGCGCCATAGGCGTGATGTCGGGAGGGGGTCACATTTGTCTGCCTACAGGTACTCCGACAGAGGTGTATATCACGGCGTATGGCGGTCTGCCTCCCTATAGTTTCAGCTGGTCGTT
>MWFB01000104.1 GCA_002071385.1 Bacteroidetes bacterium ADurb.Bin013 | reverse complement strand
AAAAAATATAAAATTTCATACACGTGCTCTTTGTCACAGTCTTGGCCGCTTAGCTGTTGAGGTCAGTTTCATAATCGGGTTCCTGGCTTTTCGTAAATAGCGGGTCCCAGTAAAAATCGACCTTTGGTTTCTTGTTTTTTCTATCCTGCCTGTGGCACCGGCGGGGTGAGTTGGACCGCATACCCGAGTTTTTCCAGTTCTTTCTTCAGGTATAGCTTCCGTCTCTTTTCTACCCGTTGGGTTACATAATCCGCTCCAAGTTCTTTATACCCCTCCATTCCATTTATCACATGATAGACAGACTTCAGGATCGAATGTCCTACTGCTATCAAGGCTCTTTTTTTGCCTCTTCTTGCTGCCACCCGGTGATATCTGGCTGAATAAAACGTATTTTTAGTCCTTGTTGCAGCCCACGCTGCCTCCGTTATTACTGCTTTTACCTGTTTGTTCCCGTGGGTGGTTCTTCCACTTTTTTTTTTACCCGCACTCTCGTTGTTTCCCGGACACATTCCTGCCCATGAAGCCAAGTGCTTCTCTGTCGGGAAAACGCTCATATCCAACCCGATTTCTGCTACAAGATCTTCTACTGTTTTTGTACTTAGTCCAGGTATTGCTTTAAGATGCTCCAAAACGTTGTCATAACCGGAAAGCACTTCTTTGATCCGTGCATTAAGGTTTTTTATTACAGCTTCGGTCGATGCGATATCTTGCCGGATAAGACCCAAAAGGTAGATGTGATGCTTGTCTATCAAACCCTGGCAAGCTTCATAAAGATCTTCCTTACTCGCTTCCAGCCTTTTGTGATAGACTTCTTCAATATCAGACATTGTAATAGTCCCCACCTCACACAATTTGTCTATCAGTTTTGTCGCCACCACTCCCTGTGTAGTGCTCAACACGCTTGATAGTTTGATATTACAATCTTCCAGTATACGCACTATGCGATTCTTCTCTGAAGCTACATGCTGAATCATCTTCGTGCGAAAACGTGTTAAATCCCGTAGCTCCCGTTGTTCTTTTGCCGGAATGTAACTGGGCTTCAATAATCCGGCCAATAGCAACTTGCATATCCATGCACTGTCCTGTTTGTCTGTCTTGTGTCCCGGAACATACTTGATGTGTCGGGCATTGACGATCCAAACTTTTAAGGATGTCGGTTCAAGTACATGGTAAACAGGCTTCCAATAAATACCCGTACTTTCCATGGCCACGTGGGTGACCCCGTTTTCCAATAACCAGTCTTTCAGTTCTGTCAAAGAGCGTGTAAAGGTCCCGAACTCCCGGGTTGCCTTCTTTAGGCCTTC
>MWFB01000103.1 GCA_002071385.1 Bacteroidetes bacterium ADurb.Bin013 | reverse complement strand
TGATTGTTTGCCGGCCGAAGTCATATCGTCGTTGAAATTTGCGCCCCTGTATGGAACGTAGGCGGTTCCCCATGATCTGTCATATCCGTTGAAATAATTGGGATAACCTCCATTTACAAACAGACGTATATTGGTTTCGCTGGTCCAGTAGTTTGAATCGTCCATAGCTGTTTTCTGGGGACGATCCAGAAAATCGCTGCACCCCGCCAGGGTTAAAGCCGCTAATAAACCTAAGGTTAGTATTATTTTATTCATAGTGTCTGATTTTAGAAAGTTAACTGAAGGCCGACAGATGCGCTCTTAAAGGTTGGAACGCCAACACCTGTGCGGGAGGAATTGTAATTACTCGTATTTAGTAAGGAATATCCGGCAATTTCTTCCGGATCTATGGGAAGTCCGCGAAGTTTGTCAAATGTCAGGAAATTTTCCAGGGAAATATAAATACGTACATTGTTTATCATAGCCTTTCGGGTCAATTGCCTGGGCATGGTGTAACCTATAGTCAGGTTCTTCATTCTTAGATAGGCCATGTTCAGCAGATACCTGTCGCATACTTGCATGTTGTTCCCGGTGCTGCTGGCCCCCAGGTTGTAGGCACGGGGATAGAACGCATCGTAATTGCTGTCAATCACATTACCGCTGCCATCATACGTTTCGTACCAGAAGTCCTGGGCTATGACCTTGGGCATGGCTCCGTCTGAAGAGTTGAAACCGGGAATGGCCAGAGGGCTGGCGCCCCACATGTCACGCTTTCCAACACCCTGGAAGAATACCGAGAAATCAACTCCCTTGTATTCCATGCCAAGACGGAAACTGTATTCATAACGGGGAGTTGTGTTCCCAATCACCGATAAATCTCCGTAATCGTCAATCAGCTGGCTCCCGTTGTTAATCACCCCGTCACCGTTAAGGTCCTTGAACTTCACGTCACCAGGCCCAAATCTGAAGTTGGAGCTTGTCTGCAGCTTACCCTGTGTGGGGGCGTTTGGATCTGACAATTTATTGACTGTATATCCATCGGTGCTTTTCATGGTTACGAGTTTACCATTTTCATATACAAAATCATCGTTCTGATAAAGCCTGTCAACCTGGTAACCCCAGATCTCTCCGTACACTTTCCCTTCGTACCAGGCATTGATGCTGGTGGTGCTTCCGTATTTTGTAATATGAGTAACAGCGTCTGAAAATGCAGCACTGGCAGTGATCCGGAATCCGCTGGCAAACTGGTGCCCAAAATTCAGGGATACTTCCCAGCCGTTTGTCCGTAAAGAACCAAAGTTGCCCTGAGGAGCGGTTGTTCCGAATGTGTA
>MWFB01000102.1 GCA_002071385.1 Bacteroidetes bacterium ADurb.Bin013 | reverse complement strand
GCGATTGTCGCGACATTCCTGCTCGTGGGGTCATGCCCCGCTGATGACCAAGCCACATCGCACGAACCCGAGATATCGTTGTTTCAGTCGGTTGAGCGCATCAAAGAATACCTAAAGTCCGAGGCAAAGCAGGACTACTCTGACAAGTACCTTCATTCAGTCAGCTATCATTACTCCGAGGGTCACCCACGGAAAGGCGCATGCTGGCTTTTCTCCTTCGCATTCAAGAAGCCAAGACTCGGTGGCGACATCAGCATCTATCATTTCATGGACGGAGAGATTATTGAATATCATCACGGACCATAAAAGATCTCGAACCGGGCCATTCAGCCTATCGGAAACCCGCGGCTGGTTTCTTTTTAAATTCATATTCTCTTTCAAGTAGTATTCATGAATGTAGATGTTCTTTTACATTGACAAATTCGCTTTGTTTGCCATAGACAGATCAGAGAAATTGCCGGAAAAATCGGCATTAAAATTATGGAGTGAGTTTATGAAAGTATATACCTATTCGGAAGCAAGACAGCGTTTTGCCGAGATTCTTAATATCGCCCGAGAGGAAGATGTGATTATCCAAAGGCGCGGCGGTGAAGTATTTACAATTGCCTTCAAAAAAATATCCCGTTCTCCCTTTGCAATACCTGGTATAAAAACCAAAGCTACCACTAAAGATATTCTTCAGGCTATAAAGGATTCAAGAGAACGAAATGCTGAACCAACCAATCCGGAGAGATTGGAGGTTGAGCATGCCACTGAAGAATGATCGTTATACACAGGTATGGCTATGATATTGCTTGATATTTTTGCCTTCATCTTCGGCGCGGCCATCGGCAGCTTTCTCAATGTCTGCATTTACCGCATCCCGGCGGAAACCTCCATTGTGAAGCCTTCTTCGCGCTGTCCCTCCTGCGGACATCCGATCCGCTTTTATGACAACATCCCCATCCTCAGCTTTCTGATCCTGCGCGCCAGATGCCGCGACTGCGGAGCCAAAATCTCCTGGCGCTATCCGCTGATTGAGCTGATCACCGGCCTGATGGCGCTGCTGCTTTTCGGAAAATTCGGCTTAAGCCTTGTTTTTCTTACCTTTTTCATTTTCACCGCAGTTTTGATTGTCATTGCGTTCATCGATCTGGATCACCAGATCATTCCCGATATTTTGTCCCTGCCGGGCATCCCCGTTTTTTTCCTGGCGGCTGTCTTTATCGTGAAACTTCCCTGGCTGGAGGCCCTGATCGGATTGCTGATCGGCGGCGGGGTCCTGCTGGCCATTGCCTTCGTCTATGAATTGATCACCAAACGCGAAGGCATGGG
>MWFB01000101.1 GCA_002071385.1 Bacteroidetes bacterium ADurb.Bin013 | reverse complement strand
GGAAGTGAAGGATTTTCGCCAAAGCAACTTACGCGAACGTTGGCAGAATCAACCGCATAAAGATGGAGAACCAAATGATCATTGAGAGTAGTAAGTTATTACAAATGAAGATCACTATTCAGGATGTATGTCTTTTTTTTGGCTCTTGCGTCCTGGTACATCAGCTTTGTACCCAGCCAACCCAGTTTTGCGGTGGGTTTCTATGTAGGGGAGTTTGGCTTAAATGCAAAAAAAACTATGCCGATCCTCCCTTTACGCATAAAAACACACCAACTATGCCTGAGATATCAAAAAAAAAGCGTGCCAGAAAACCACATAGTGAAAATACTGGCACACATGATTACATATAGAGATATAATGAAAACGATACCCGATTCTAAGTCAAGAACTTCTTTTCGGTATTCACTGGTCGTGTATGCTTTGACGTATGGAATCTCAGCCTGTGCCCGTCAATACAACACCACCAGAAGGACTGTCCAGCACTGGGTGCGCAGCTATGATGCCCAGATAGGTGTGGAGAGCCTGAAAAATAAATCCAGAGTTGGACAGAATCATCCCCAAAAGATACCGGAAGAGACCAGGCAAAGAATCATTGCCTTCCGCCAGAAGACCAAAAATCAACTGGGAGCCAGACCGATAATCAACTTACTGGGCTTGAAGTGCTCTGCCAAGACGGTGAATAAAATCCTCAAGCAGAACGGAATGATCAAGCCCCGACCTACCAAATGGAAGAAAAGATGGGATATGAGTAAGATCAGGGCTCAGTATAAGCCCTTCCAGAAGATCCAGATAGACGTTAAGTTCCTGAATGATGTGCCTGAATGCTATCCTGCTTATTGTAAGGGCGATATTCCCAAGTTCATGATCTCTGCCAGGGATTATAAATCTGGATGGTTATTCCTGGCTTTCTCTAATAAACTTGATCCCATTGCCACAGGTATCTATGCCCAATACCTGATCCACAACCTTGAATCCGCTGGCGTGGACTTGTCAGAGGTCAGCTTTCAAACTGATAACGGTACAGAATTTGTGGATCGGCTTAGATACCACAAAACCTTCTTCCAGGATATTCTCAGTGGGCAGGTAGAACATAGAATCATTCCTCCAGCCTCGCCTAGATACAACAGCGATGTAGAATCATTCCATGGCAGAGTTGAGAATGAGCTTCTCAAACTTGAAGACTTTGACAGCTTCCCGGACTTCATGAGTAAAGCCTTTCTGTATAACATCTACTTCAACATGTTCAGGAAAAACAGGAACCGGAATAACCAGACTCCTGCAGACATTATCTGCCAAGATAACAAGGAGTTAAAACCTACTAACTTCATC
>MWFB01000100.1 GCA_002071385.1 Bacteroidetes bacterium ADurb.Bin013 | reverse complement strand
TTGTACCCGGAGCCGGGATCGAACCGGCACAACCTTGCGGTCACTGGTGTTTGAGACCAGCGCGTCTACCGATTCCGCCATCCGGGCAATTTTGGTAAACGGGGGCAGCAAATGTAGCTAATTTTTCTTAGTAATGAAACCGTACTGTTTTTTTCAGGTCCGGATGCACGGAATTGGCAACAGGACAAGTGGCGGCAGCAGCTTCTATGATCCTTTTTTCCCGGTCGCCATAAGTTTTACCGTCGGGGAAATACAGGTCTATGATGATTTCGCCCACCCGTCGGGGGGAAGAGGCCATGATTTTTTCCACTTCGGCATAGGCCCCTTCCAGGGCAAAACCATAACTTCGGGCCGAGATTCCCATGATGGTCATCATACAGGCTGCCAGGGATGTGGCAAACATATCGGTAGGAGAAAAAAGTTCGCCTTTTCCCTGGTTATCAACCGGAGCATCTGTTTCAATCCGGGATCCCGATTGCAGGTGGATGGCCTCTACATGGAGGTCTCCCAGGTAGGTTGCTTTGATTTTTGTCATGATTTATTGGTTTTCATTTATAATTTCTCCTTTAAGTGTTGCGGCGGTACATGATTTTACCAACACCCGGACATAATCCCCTATGGCCCTGTTTTCTCTTGGGAATACGCAGACCTTGTTTGTGGTGGTGCGGCCGAAAAAGGCCCGGGATGAGCGCTTGGAGACGCCCTCGGCAAGCACTTCAAAGATTTTTCCCACATCGGCCCGGTTGCTTTGCAGGGAAAGGCGGTTCTGCAGGGCAATGACCTCGGCAAGCCTGCGTGTCTTTACCTCTTCCGGAACATCGTCGGGGTAGTGACGCGCTGCTAGGGTGCCGGGCCGCTGCGAGTACTGGAACATGAAGGCCTGGTCATAATGCACTGTTTCCATCAGGCTTAGTGTCATGGCGTGGTCTTCTTCCGTTTCTGAGCAAAAGCCGGCGATCATATCCGAGGAAATGGCACACCCGGGCAAGATCTCCCGTATGCGTGCAATCCTTTCCAGGTAACCTTCACGCGTGTATTTTCGGTTCATTTTCTGCAATATGCGGTTGCTGCCGCTTTGCACAGGAAGGTGTATGTGTTTGCATATATTGGGATAACGGGCCATGGCCATAAGCACATCGTCCTGCATGTCTTTCGGATGCGAGGTAGTGAAACGGACCCTCAGCAATGGGGATACCAAAGCCACCTGTTCCAGCAGCCGGGCGAAGGAAACAGGTTCAGATCCATCCTTTGGCTGCCACAAATAGGAGTCTACATTCTGTCCCAGGAGTGTCACTTCACGATAGCCGCTGTCCACCAGGTTTTTCACCTCTTCCAGGATGGA
>MWFB01000099.1 GCA_002071385.1 Bacteroidetes bacterium ADurb.Bin013 | reverse complement strand
TCGAGATCGACACCAATGGTCTTGCTGGCAAAGAAGCCGGCTGTGAGCAACAAGGCATCCTGTTTTTCACGGTTGACCTCAAAGGATGCTATACGGTTGTTTGCCTCAAACTTGATAAAGAGCATATTGAAGCGCTTCTTGATCTCATCCCTGTCCGAAACAGGTTCCCCTGTTTCCATCATGGCCTGTGCGGCTTCAGCCTGTTCATCCACGGCGTGCTGGATATCACACATGGCCTCAGCGCGTTTGGCAGGATTGAAGTAGAGGTTGAGCCTGTACTTGTCGGCCTTAATCAGGGCATCGCCCTTGCCATGCACGGTATAATCCATCTCGTACTGGGCATAGTAAAGATTCTCCTTTTTAGCCAGAGTCATACCTTCAGGATAACCGTGACTCATGTCAATTTCCTTTATCTTTTTAAGGACATCGCCCTGTGAGACCTTGACGCTGGTAATCACCTTCTGCCCTCTTGAGATATAGAGTTCAAGGTTTTTGACCGACTCGTAACCGCGGTCGGTGATCAGTACCAGGTTCTTGAAACCGGCGTGCCGCAATTCTATCATGATCAGTTCAATGGTACGCACATCCGGCATGTTGCCGGGCAATTCCTTGTAATAGATGGGCATATGCGTTGTCAGTGAATAGACCACTAACTCGACGGTCTGACGCAGCGGAAGGTGCTCCTTGTTCCTTCCCCAACGTATATCCACCAGGTTGAACCCGTACGTTGGCATGGATGTGGAATCAACAGCGCACAGATCATCCTTGCCCAGTCTGGCAGCCCGACAGCGGAAAATATCCATCCTGTTCTGTTCGGTGATGCTTTGCGCCAGCCTGGTGATGTTCACGCTGTTCAAATCCCTCCCGGATGGAGCCTTGACCTCACGCTGCCATTGTGATAGTTGATTGTAGGAGAGATTGTCGATAAATGGAAAGTAAGCCAGGGTGAGTATGTCATTGACCATCTCCATGTTGCCTGAAAAAACGCTTCGAAGGTCATCCAGGAGACCTGTCTTGACTGCCACCTGGTTGAGCAGCCATGTTGGGCCAAACTGTCTGTCAACATCTTCGGCTTCGTATACAATGCGACCACGACGTTTAGTCCCGGAAATGGTCTCTATCTGGCTCAAATCCCAATCCTTGGGGAAAATGAGCTGTTCGCGCTCTTCTATGGATGCATACATGTAAGCCATGCCGGGAATGAAGCGGTTTTGTTCATCAAGCGTACCCCAGTGTTTATAGGTGTAACGCTTAATCCCATCCTCGCCTATGGTGTAGGGTTTGGTGGATGCATATCGGTGATTCCCGTTCGTATGAATGATCATCTTAAACTGCGTGGATGCGCTGAAAGGTCTGCCTTTTCCCATAATG
>MWFB01000098.1 GCA_002071385.1 Bacteroidetes bacterium ADurb.Bin013 | reverse complement strand
GGAGTGCCGCGCACTCTTGATTCATACCGTTGACCATCAGCAATATAAGAAAAGAGCTCTCCCGGAGAGCTCTTTTCTTAACTACTTGTTATACACTTTTATACATCAAGTGTACGCGGCACTTTCAGTCGCCCGGCCCTGCGGGGCACTCCACTTCGAGCCCCGGACAAGCAGCCTAGTCATTGTACATCTGCGGTATATCCACCGTATTTTGGTAGTCTCCCAGCAGGTACTGTGAAAAGTAATCGGCCATACGCCAGAAGAAGTATTCAGTCATGTCGCCAAAACCGTGGCGCTGCCCGGGCAGGATAAGCATGTCAAACCGCTTGTTGGCCCGGATCAGGGCATTGGCCACGCGCAGGGTATTCCCCGGGTGCACGTTGTTGTCAATGTCGCCGTGTATGAGCAGCAGCCTTCCTTCCAGGTTCTTGGCCAATTGTGAATTGGTGCCTATGCTGTATTTGAAGGTGGTATCGCCCTTTGCCGAGATTTCCTCCACCACGCCGTGATGCTTTTCGCTCCACCAGCGGTTGTAGATGTTGTTTTCGTGGTTTCCGGCGCAGGAAACTGCAACCTTGAAGAAGTGCGGGTACTGCAGGATGGCGGCCGTGGACATGAATCCGCCGCCCGAGTGGCCGTGAATGCCCACGCGGGAAACATCTATGAAAGGATGGCGGGCGGCCAGCTGCTCTATGGCGTATTTCTGGTCTTCCAGCCCGTAATCGCGCAGGTTGCCGTAACCAAAGTTATGGTACCATTTGGAGCGGTTGGGATGGCCTCCGCGGTTGCCCACCGTGATAACAATGAATCCCACCTGGGCCAGGCGGTCCAGACGGTCCATGGAGCGGCTCCAGCTCTGGCCGGGGCCTTCTACCTGCGGGCCGGGATATACGTATGTGATGATGGGGTATTTGCGTTCAGGGTCAAAATCAAAAGGCTTGTACATTACCCCGTACAGGTCGGTGACCCCGTCGGCGGCTTTCACCTTGATGCGTTCCGGGAATTTGTATCCGGCTTCAAATAGCAGTCTCAGGTCGGTTTCCTGCAGCGCCAGGAGTTTCTTGCCGGTATTGTCAAATAACTCGGAAACGGGGGCCACGTCCACGCGGGAGCGGTTAATGACTAGTGCCTTGCGGCTGTCGCTTATATCTGCCGTGTGGTGGAAATCGCCCGGGGTGAGGTTGCGCAGCTGGGTGCCGTCCAGCTTTACGGAATATATGTGTTCGAAATAGGGGTCCAGGCCCTTTTCCCTGCCGCAGGCGGTGAAATAGAGTGTGCGGGTTGTCTCGTCTACGCCCAGGATCTGTTCCACGTGCCAGGGGCCGGAGGTGATGGCGTTCTTTTCATGGCCCTGGTTGTCATACAGGTAAAG
>MWFB01000097.1 GCA_002071385.1 Bacteroidetes bacterium ADurb.Bin013 | reverse complement strand
GCGCGCACAACGTCAGACTTCACTCCAGTTATCCGGCTGGTCAGCGTTTCTGTTTCGTCCAGTTTCACGTTGAACCAAAACCCTTTACTATCCGTGTGATCAAATTTAGCCACACCGATAACAGCAGGTACATCCTGCCAGGTATCAGGCGAGTCCGGCCCAAATCCGTGATAGTACGTGACGGGTATCTCCTTCTCAGGTGATAACCAGGCATCGGTATTCGCGGTGAACGTTTGCCCGTCTGAATCACGCCCATTGAATTGCCCGCCGAACGGCATTCCCAACACAAGGTACTCGTTGCCAGGCAATTCCTCGTAACGTTTCACGGTCTGCACTGGTTCACGCTTCTCCGCCTTCATCCCTTCAGGTAATTTCGTCATGATCTTTAGCTGCATAATCTACCCCCTACCGTCAAGCGCTTTTTGAATAAACTGCCTTAGCACTTTAACAATGTCTTCCTTTTTCCCATCGAGCAGGTTTTCTGCGGTTTGCCAGCCCGTGCGCTTGTGATACCATGTCTGCGATTCCCGCCCCTGCACATAAGGCGCATACGGCGTGACATTGCCAATTACCGCCTCTGAACCGTCATCGTCCACCGCATAAGTCCAGCGATGCCTCAGCGTTCCAGTCCTGCGGTAAGTTGATCTGGCTGGCGCGGGCGGGTATTGCTTTAGTTTCGTGGTGAGAGATACTGCCACAGAAGTCATTCCATCCCTGAGCGTCTTAGTATCACCGACCGCGTCCAGTCGCTTCAGCAATTCGTCAATTCCCTCTATCTGCACGCCGTAGCTCATTTATCCACCACCATGTCGTACATCACTTCACACCGGCAATTCACGTGTGCCGGAGGAAAATCCTCGCCCTCGATAACCTTTTCGTGCATCGGCCCGCAAATGTCACACACTCTATCATCGTTAGCCGTGATCCAAATCGGCTTGAAATGCAGGTTCGGGTATTCAGCCTCTAACACGTTCACCGTTGCCACCTCCGCCTGAACCGCTGCCCGCGTTGTTTCTGTTATCGCTATCATCGAGGCGCGGCGTTCATCGAATATCACGCTGTTTATATGCGCCGTCACTTCATCAAGCGTCCAGCCCTCTGTGTAGAACTTATTGATATATTCGCTGATCAGCTTCTGGTTAGTCTTTTCGTAACCCTCTAAGAAGTGGCGGGTATTCTCAATCGCCCAATCAGCAGCCCGGCTGTTTATCAGCGCCCAATCCACACCAATACCAACCTGCGTTATCAGCGCGGTTGCCTGCTCTCTAAATATTTCCTCGAATATAGGCGCGATCACCTTGCGAATCGCCGCCCTGCCATTATTCCAGTAGGATTGCGGCACGTTGGAAAGAGAGGGAGGGTCACCCAGTAAGCGCATCAATTCGTCACGCTGTTCCTTCCAGATACGCCCAAGTTTGCGCTCCATCTC
>MWFB01000096.1 GCA_002071385.1 Bacteroidetes bacterium ADurb.Bin013 | reverse complement strand
GGATCAATGAAGATTGGGGCTGTGGTATCCATACGTACCACCCAGTCATCCTGTATCCCTTCCTGGCTGTCAAAACCACTATAAGAAACATTACCCAACATATCGGTGGCTTTGAATTCAAAGGAGCACACCCCATCCACTGCAAATTCCACCGGAACTTCCACCAACAAGAGGTTACGATTTATGCTTCTGGATGGAGTGAAGCTTTGCCAGGCTTCTTCTGGATCATAACTGCCGTTGCCATTGCTGTCAAGGCGGTATTCTATGGTTTGGATCAGGTTCATGTCCTCAATTGAACAGCCAATCTGAACAGCCTGGGTTTGAAGCCAATCCGGTTCCGGCTGATTGATGGGAATGGCTGAACTGAAAACGGGAGCCAGGGCGTCTATCCTTACCACCCAATCATCAGTAATGCCTTCCTGTGCGTTTTGACCACTATAGCCGGTGTTTCCATAGAAGTCGGTTGCTTTAAATTCAAAAGCCAAGATTCCATCCGCAGCATAAATCACTTCCAGAAGTATGTTAAGAGCATCTCTACCTGTGGCTATAGCAGATTGGGGTACATTTACCCAAGGTTCAGATTCATCGTATAAGCCATTGCCATTAGCATCAATACGATAAAATAGGTTATTAGGATTTATCGTGCTGTAATCACTTATGCTGCAACCAATATTCACTATTCTGGAATTTGTCCATAAAGGTCCTGGCTGCGAGTCAGGAATTGGATTACTGAAAACTGGTGCTTCTCCATCGATATGCACAAACAAAGGATCAGACAGCGCCGAGGCGTTATTACTCTGATCAACTGCACGGATGGCAATCCAGTAATCCCCAGTAGCCAAGCCAGTGATTGTGGTTGTCGTATTGCCAACATTGTACAGAGCGGGGTCTTGATCTGTAGACCATAGTTGATCAGTAGTGCTAACTTGCTCATCAGTTGAGACATAAAGTTCATATCTACCAAAATAAAGATCAGAGCTGGATTGCCATGACATACTGGCTGAATTTAAGGACTGGGAAACAAGTGCAAGACCGTTAACTGCGATAGGTGATTGGGTATCACTCACAATGCCAAAGATGCTGAAATCATCAACTATCCAATAGTTTTCCTGTCCCGTATTGGTATTGCTATTGGCATACAACCAACGGAACTTGACCGAGGGTTTTGCATCCAGATTGGGAATTGTATAAGTCTTCACACAGCCGGTGGAAGCGCTGAAGGTTTCCACCACGGTATAGGTTACATTATTCAGAGTGTAGGCAAAGGTGCCACTGCCAGTTCCATAAGGCAAAAAACCGGTATCGAAGGAAACCACGATGTCTTTGTAGTTACTTAGATTGTAAGTTGGTGAGAATAAGCGTTCATTGGCTGTTCTACCCGTATTTGCCGTGGTTTTCATGGCATAATCTTCTGCTTCGATCAGCACCGG
>MWFB01000095.1 GCA_002071385.1 Bacteroidetes bacterium ADurb.Bin013 | reverse complement strand
TCGTGAATGGCCCGTCCCAGGATCTTGGATGCCGAGCAGTCCACCAGGTCCCAGTTGTTCACGTACTGCCTGTTGCGCAGGTAAAAGTCCAGAACGGCCTGACGCTCCCCACCTGCAGGTCCATTCCCGGCTGCTGTGGCAGAGGATGCCTGACGCTCCCCACCCTTTTCATACTGTTGCACCAGTATGGTCAGTGCGCAGCTGCGTTCTTCGTGGATGGGCGAGGCAATGAGTTTCTGCAGTTCTTCAAAGGGAAGGCTTCGGTATTTGAGGGAGATCCTGCGGGCATCGGGGGTGGACACGCCTATGAAAATGTCTCCCTCGCCGTACTGCCCTTTTCCGGTCTTGAAATACCATTCCACCGCTTTTTTGCGTTCTGCCGAGGCATGAGCCCTGAGTTCCTTTTGAACGTCTTCTGCTTTCATATGAACCTTATGTTGAATTACCACTCTGGAAATCACCTGGATTCCCCGTCTTCTTTAAATTGGGCGATATCGGATTTCAGGCGTGCCCAGTAGCCGTAGGTGCGGTCAATGTTATCAATTGAAAAAAAGCAAATACCGGCCGAGCCTCCGGTGCGGGTGTAGAGCATGAATTCCATGATCCTGTCTTGCGGGACGTGTTCCACGAACAGGCCGGAACAAAGGATCCCGTCGTTGCCGGCTTCACTGAGCTCCTGCACTCCTTCCCGGGTTGCCGTATGGACCTGGTAGTCTTCCCAATTGAAGAATTTATGGTAGATCATGGGAAAGAAAATGTCTACGTTGCGAAAGCGGGGCCAGTCCTGCCGTACCAGCTTGCGGGACTCCTGGGGAGTTGCAAATACGGCCACCGAAGGCACTTTCCCGTGTTTTTTGATCTCGGCGCAAACCTCGCTTGTCACTGCCGAGAGGGCGTCCCAACGGTATTGCATCCAGCGTTCATCTGCTGTAGGATCCTCCAGGTCAAGCGGATCCACCCCGGTCAGGGCTTTGAAGCAGGCCCGGCAGGTATCGCAATAACAAAAGTCCCACTGCGGATACACCCGGTCCTGTACTACGTTGCGGGATTCTTGCAATCCGTAAGGCAGGATGGCGTCGGGATAACGTATGAAATCCAGATGGACGCCCGCCAGGCCTTTGATCTGCGCCAGCTCGGCAACACGTTCCTTCAGGTATTGTATGGTTTCGGGACGGGACGGGCAAAGCCAGCGGTAATGCTCCCGGTTGTATAGTTTTATATTCAGACATGACTCTCCCAGTGCATTCACCTGGTACCAGTCAGGATGGGCGTTGCGCAGGCTTAGCTCGGTCCGGTTCATAGCCCAGATCCATGCGTGTAGTTCTATCCCGTATTTCTTCGCAAACGGGAGTGCATTCTGAATGATCTGGATGGCAGCATGGTCTGTGAAATCCGGGGCCGGATCAGTACCTGTCGCACTGGCAGCAGTGGAT
>MWFB01000094.1 GCA_002071385.1 Bacteroidetes bacterium ADurb.Bin013 | reverse complement strand
TAGTCAACCCTTATAAAACGCGTATTTTTCAACATTCCGGGGAACAGGCTGTAGCGCCAGCCATCTGTCCCTTCTTCTGAATAATGAAACCACCATAGCCCACTTTTCGAGGATACAGAAAAGGGCAAAAAGGAGCTCCTCTTCCCGTTTTATGATCCAATGACGCAGGTTGTAGCCTGCTGCTGCCATCATCGTATTGATGGCATCCCCACGGGTCCCTTTCAAATAGTTCCGTAGCATACGGTGATCTTTTTTAAGATGTCCTATGACCGGCTCTATCCCGGCACGTTGTCGGAACTTCCTGCGTGCCTTCTGTTTCAAATAGTAGCTTTGCTTTTTCTTTCCCGGGCCCGGAATCTCTATTTTTGTGCTCTCTACATACTTTTGGCCACGGTAACCTCTGTCTACCAGCGCTACCCTGGGCCTGTAACCGGTGATCCGTTGTATCTGTTCCAGCTGATCCCCCAGCGTATGCCCGTCATAAGGATTCCCCTCAAAGGCCATGGCTCCTACTACCAATCCATCGGCTGTCTTGGCTATCGATGATTTATTCCCATATTCATAGGGCTTTCCTTCTTTGCCCTTGGAAATACAAGCTACATCCGGTTCATGCAAACTGTATATCTTGTTCTTGTCGTGCCTCTCCTGCGTGATTGCTGCACAAAAGCGTAGCAGAAGGTCTTTGTAGGGCTCCCGCTGTGCCGGAGTTAGTTTACGGGCCAGATCGTTCACCTGTGCCCTGGCTATGGTACGCATCCTGCGTAACGCCTTCTGTCCTTCTTTCTTGCGTTTGGGATGGTTCATAAAGCGCATCTTCAAGCTCAGCGATTTCAACTCCCGTGTATAACTTCTACGCAGGGTGACACCTTCCTGCTCTGCGATCTGCCTGCACTGCATGATCACTTTCTTGTATAACTTCCCATCTGTGGGATACGTGATGTTTTTCTCCTGTACCGTCGTATCTATAAAAACTTCTTTTACTTTTCCCTTTTTCACTTTTCCTTCTTCCTCCATATTCAACCGTATGCTTAAACCCAGGAGTTTCTCCGCGCCTTCTTTCCCTATGCGTTTGCGGAAGTGGACAAAGTCCGATGGATCAAACGGGTAGCCTTTCTGGAACACTTTTTCTCCTGTAAAATATTGGAAATACGGATTCTCTCTCCACTGGGCCACCACCCGTTCATCGCTTAGATTATAAAGGCTCTTGAGCAACAACAGCCCGACCATCTTACGTACCGGCACTCCCGGACGGCCGTTTTCTGAAAAATATCCGGCAAAATCTTGTTCCACCGATTCCCAATTAATGCTATGGGCTAACCGGACCAACTCATGATCCATATCTATGAAGTTTACCAGTGGCGTTTGAAAAAAATCTAACTGGTGTGTTTTAGGCAATTTCCCAACCATGTTTTTTTGAATTTATTTGCAGTAATTTTACTCTAAGATACTGATT
>MWFB01000093.1 GCA_002071385.1 Bacteroidetes bacterium ADurb.Bin013 | reverse complement strand
GTATGGTGCACTATATTATGCAAATTGTCAATCACTTTTACAATCTGAATAAGAAAAAGGGGACGGTTCTATTTTTGGGAAAAAGGGGACGGTTCTATTTTTGAGAGATGGAGAGCTTTGCAAAATTGCAAAAAACAACAATGTTGTCATTCCCGCGAAGGCAGGAATCCAGTGTTTTCAATAGCTTCCTGGATACCGGCTTTCGCCGGTATGACGTAAAAAGGAGTTATGCAAAGCTCTCAGATGAGCAATGAGTGGAAAAAAGGTGATGGGCAATTACCCGCGTTTTATAAAAGATAGCTTTTTCTTCAGTGAAAAATAGAACCGTCCCCTTTTCTGCATGCACCCTTTTCTGCACTAGTTTCGCAACCATTTCCAGACCGGCATCACTTGGATCTTTGCACCAGCAGAGGTCAACACCCTCTCTTCATCGTTGGTGAGTATCAAACCCTCCTCGATGGCGAAGGCGTTCATAGCTTCCCGAAGGCCTTGCAGTTCCCTTGTTTCATTCTTCGGCGTCAGTGAGTAGCACACCTGGATGGCCGCTTTGGGCTTTGTCCCCTCCTTGATAATGAAATCGCATTCCCGTCGCCCCTTGTAGTAGAAGCATTCCGCCCGACGCCTGAACATTTCAATTGCGACAACATTCTCCAACAATTTCCCCTTATTTTCCGAAAAATCCGTTGATAGCAGAGAAAAACCAGTATCCAAAAAATATATTTTTTTAGGATTCATCATCCTCTGTCGCGGCGAATAACTGAATTTCTCATGGGCAACGAGGAAAAATACCTCCTGCAAATATCCAAGATAATTAGAAATGGTCTGCTTGCTGCCGGGAAGTTTATGCCGCTTCAACTCTTTTTCAAGCATGGAGATTGAAAACAGATCAGAGAACATGTTCAGGCTATAGCGCATGACGGCTTCTAAAACTGCCTTAGCCTTAATATTGTAGCGTTCCAGGATATCCCGGTAAAAGATTGTCCGATAATAAGTCTGAAGGAGTTCGCGTTTATCCATGACAGTTTCTTTTTTGACGACTTCAGGGAAACCACCCTCTTTCAAAAATTGTTCAAAGGCCTTCAGGACCATTCCTCTGGCCGGGGTCAGCAGAGTCCTCTCGTCATGGGGAACGCCATGAAAGCGGAGAAATTCCCGGAAGGAAAAAGGCATAATGAGAATGTTGCGGCACCGCCCGCGTAGTTCCGTCGCGATTTCCCGCTCCAGGAGGCCGACATTACTTCCCGTGACGACGATACGGTAGCGATTCTGATTGTGCAGTGTCCTCAGAACGCGACTCCAGCCGGACAACTGTTGGATTTCATCGAAAAAGAGAAAAGTCGGCGCTTTTCCTGCAACCTGTTGAAAGGCGGTGAACAGGGCGTCTGTATCAGCAGCGGTGAAATCCGCAAGACGGTAATCTTCGAAATCGACAAACAGGATATCTTCGCGGCTCCA
>MWFB01000092.1 GCA_002071385.1 Bacteroidetes bacterium ADurb.Bin013 | reverse complement strand
CCTGGGCGGCACTGTTCAGGCCATTGCCTCCGTTGTCGAAACCAAGGACCCCTATACGGCCGGACACCAGAGGAGGGTGGCCGATCTGGCACGGGCCATGGGTACCGAATTGGGTTTGAGTCCGGATCAGATCGAGGGATTGAGAATGGCCGGAATTATCCATGACATCGGAAAGATATCCGTTCCGGCCGAGATTCTGAGCACACCCCGGCGGTTGACCCCCATCGAATTCAGTCTGATCAAGATGCATTCCCAGTCCGGCTATGACATTCTGAAGGACGTGGATTTTCCCTGGCCCATCGCCAGAATGGTTCTGGAGCACCATGAGCGGATGGATGGTTCCGGCTATCCGAATGGTTTGACCGGGAATGACATTCTTCTGGAGTCGAGGGTTCTGGCTGTGGCCGACGTTGTGGAAGCCATGGCGACGCACCGTCCCTACCGGCCAGCTCTGGGGCTGGAAGCCGCGCTGGAGGAAATCAACTTAAAAAAAGGGATTCTCTATGATCCGGATGTGGTGTCTGTCTGCCTGAAGCTTTTCCATGATAAGAATTTTGTCATCAAGGCATAAATCCGAGAATTTTCACACTTAAAGTAACAAATAATTAATTCAGTTTAAAACATTGGAATAACTGGTAAATATAAAACAAATCTTTTAGAAGATCTATTCCTGTGGACAGAGATACATGTACTCTCTGTCTGTTTTAGGTCTGTGGAACGACCTGTGGATAAGTCTGTTTAAAAACTGTCGATACAACTGTCGAAATTTTTTGCGGTTATTTATTTTCCAAGCAGGAAAAGAGATGTTGGAGACGTCAGCACTCAGCGCTTTTCCACAATTTCAGTAATCGCCAGCGTAGCAATATCCATGAATTTATTTGAACTTTGATTTTCAGGTAAAATCATGTCCATGACGCGGCCGAATGAATTTTCAATCAGGATTTCCCTGTCATGATCCCTATGCCGGATTCCATAGCGAATCCCCGCACGATCTTCCACGGAAAGCTTATTGATTAAATTTTTTGTCGTCCAGATTGCGCCGAACCGGGCAAAATCGGATAACCGTCCGGCATAGTTCACCGTGTCTCCCAGAGCGGTGAATTCAATATTGGGGGAGGACGGGATGGCGCCGAAGTATTCCTGGCCTTCGTTAATGCCGATGTTGAGGCACAGGTCGTTGAACCATCCTTTTCGCATCTTCCAGTCCATATTTAACTTTTTGATATTTTCACGGATTTCCAGCGCGCAGGAAATCGCGTTCATCATGTATTGATTATCCCGCTCTTTCAGGAAGTAATAAAGCAGTCCGTCGCCCGTATGTTTGCCGTAGGTTCCGTAGTAGCGTTTAAAGGTGCCTTCCACGCAGGCCCAGATCTGGTTGATGAGCTCAAAATATTCCTCCGGAGGCAATTCGGCGCAGATGCGAACGGAGTTCTGCAGGTCGGCCACGAGCACGCAAAACG
>MWFB01000091.1 GCA_002071385.1 Bacteroidetes bacterium ADurb.Bin013 | reverse complement strand
GAAAGCTTTGGAGAACACCAGCCGGCTTCATCCGGGATCTTTGATTTTCTCAAAGCTATGCCCGGAATGATACTCCACCACACAAACCTTGAGATCCTGACCCCGTCACAGGCAGCAGACAAGCATCAGCCCATAGCCCCTCTTAATGTACCCTACGCCATATCATGGGCCGATGAAGAACGGGATATCAGTGCATGGCTGGGCAATGAACTTCAATCCGAGGCCTTTAAGAATCTCTATAAAATTGAAGACCAGGTAAGGCAAAGCAACGATCCTGACCTCCAGCGTGATTTTCGCCGCCTGCAGGCGAGCGACCATTTTTATTATATGTGCACCAAGTTTTTTTCGGATGGGGACGTGCACAAATATTTCAACCCTTATGACACCCCGTACGAAGCTTTTATCAATTATATGAACGTATTGAGCGACATTACGTTACGTGCAACTAAAAAATGATTATGAACAGTGAAATGAATTTGAATCCCGATTATTTGTTTGAGGTAAGCTGGGAGGTTTGCAACAAAGTAGGAGGGATCCATACCGTTATTGCCACCAAAGCACTGCATATGTCCCGTGAGATGGAGAACAGGCATATTCTGATAGGTCCTGATGTGTGGAGAGATACCAATCAGAATCCCGAATTCCTGGAAGATCCCCGTCTGCTTCGTTCCTGGAGGGACAGAGCCGTGCAGGAAGGGTTGAGAATCAGGGTAGGACGTTGGAATGTGCCCGGGAATCCCATAGCTATACTGGTGGATTTTTCATCGCATATCTCAAAAAAAGACGAAATATTTACCCAAATCTGGAAAGAATTTAAAGTCGACTCCATCAGCGGCCAGTGGGATTATGTAGAACCGGCACTGTTCGGATACGCCTCGGGAATTGTAGTTGAAAGTTTTGTTCGCTTTAACCTGGCGCCTCATCATAAAAGTGTAGCACAATTCCATGAATGGATGACCGGAACAGGGCTTTTGTACCTGAAATCGGCCAAGATCCCCATTGCCACGACATTTACAACTCATGCCACTGTTCTGGGACGCTCCCTTGCAGGGAACATGATGCCCCTGTATGATAACCTCGAAAAGTACAATTCGGTTGAAAAGGCACGGGAATTCAATGTTGTTGCAAAACATTCCCTGGAAAAGACGGCTGCATACTACGCCGATGCCTTTACAACGGTAAGCGACATTACCGCCCGGGAATGCAGCCATTTTCTGGAAAGGGAAGTAGACATCGTGACTCCCAACGGGTTTGAAAACAGCATTACCCCCTCGGCCCAAACATTTGAGCAGAAGATGAAAGAAGGCAGGCAGACCTTGTTGCAAACGGCTTCCCTGATGCTGCACCGTAAAGTGGATGACAATGCTTTCCTGGTGGGCATCAGTGGCCGCTATGAATTCAAGAACAAGGGCATTGACATCTTCCTGGAATCACTCGCATGGCTGAACAGGGAAAGAGGACCCGAAGACAGGCAGATACTGGCCTT
>MWFB01000090.1 GCA_002071385.1 Bacteroidetes bacterium ADurb.Bin013 | reverse complement strand
GTGAAATACGTCATGGAACTGGCACGAACCGGCCAGAGGGGCTCGGTACTGACAGTAACCCGGGAGAAGAAAGCCAGCGTACCTTCCGATCCGACAATCAGGTGTGTTATCATCTCAAAGGGATCTTCAAATTCCACCAAAGGAAGCAGGTTCAGGCCTGTCACGTTCTTGATGCTGTATTTGTACCGGATATGCTTCACCAGGGCCGGTTTGCCCATTACCTTTTCACGGATCTGCATCAATTCGGTCAGGAACCTCGCGTGCGTACAGCTGAAAGAATCGCGGGATGCCTTATTTCCCGTATCCAGTATCGTACCGTCTGCCAGGACCAGGCGCATGGAGCGGACAATCCTGTCGCTGTTGGCATGGGTTCCGCAATTCATCCCGGAGGCGTTGTTGGCCATGATGCCACCCACCATGGCAGACGAAAGGGAAGCCGGATCGGGGGAGAATTTTCTGCCATAAGGCTTGAGGATCTCATTGACCCGGTCTCCAATGATGCCGGGCTGTAGCGATATGGTTTCCCCGCCATCGTGCACCTGGTATTTGTCCCAGCGTGTGGCAGCCACCATCAGGACACTGTCGGAAAGGCTCTGACCCGAGAGGCTTGTCCCTGCTGCGCGGAAAGTCACTGCAATATGTTTCTTGTTGCAAATGTCCAGGATCTCAGATACTTCTTCCTCGGTTTCCGGGAACAGTACCAGGCGGGGTATTTTACGATAGAAACTGGCATCGGTTCCCCAGGCCAGACGATGCAAGTAGTCTGTTTTAATACGATCCGGCGGCAGTATGCCGGAAAAGAAATTCTTGGATTTCATAAATAATTATCAAGCAGGATCTTTTCGAGTTTTTCAAGACCTTCAACGGCTTTTTGAGCTATGACGTGCAGGTTCTTTCTCCTGACCGGGGCGGGTTTCGGATCAACCAGGAACAAAGGGACTTCATGATGCGCAAAATCAATGAGTCCGGCTGCAGGATATACGGCCAGGGAAGTGCCTACAACCACCATGATATCTGCCTGGCGGGTCCATTGCATGGCACGCTCCATTTGGGGGACAGCTTCCCCAAACCATACCACATGCGGACGGAGTTGTGTCCCGTCCGGGGCTTTGTCACCCAAGGCTATGGGAGCATAACCGATATCCATGACCAGATCCGGGTTGCCGGAACTTCTTGCTTTTGTCAATTCGCCGTGCAGGTGAAGGACTTTACTGCTGCCCGCACGTTCATGCAGGTTATCCACGTTTTGGGTCACGATTCCCACATCAAAGTATTTTTCCAGTCCGGCAAGAATCTCATGGCCCTTGTTGGGCTGCACCCCTTGCAGGGCTGCCCGGCGTTCGTTATAAAAATCCAGCATGATCCCCGGATTCCTGTACCATCCTTCTATGGAGGCCACTTCCTCTACAGGATGGTTCTCCCAAAGCCCTCCGCTGTCGCGAAAAGTGCTGATGCCGCTTTGAGCACTCATTCCGGCTCCGGTCAATAC
>MWFB01000089.1 GCA_002071385.1 Bacteroidetes bacterium ADurb.Bin013 | reverse complement strand
GCTCCGCACAAACAGGCTCCCGTGGCACAGGCCTTCCGGATGAAATCCTTTCTGCTGATGTTTTTCATGGTACTTTACAGGCTGGTGGAATGTAAAGTTAAATTTATTTAGACCTTTGACAATAAAAGCAATCTAAAATGATGAAACGAATGCGACATTCTATCATGCCAACGGCCAGAACCTGGTCCAGGCATGGGAATACTGCTTACCTGATCTTTGGATCTGCCTTCAAGGACATGGTGAAAAAGTGACCGCGTTGCACTCTAAATGCATGATGATAAAGATTGCATCCTGTTACCTTTTTTTGTAAATTTACACTACCAGCTCCCTAATTTTTAACTTTTTATTTACCATGCATTTAGAATCAGACGACACCCGGAAAAAGCAGGTTGTTCAATTTGCCGATGAAATTTTCAAAGCCTACTGCGTCACGAATTTCGACATAGACAGGGACGGAGAGATTTCCCTGCAGGAAGCCTTGAAAATCCGGGTGGTTTACTGTGACAATATGAGCATAAGGTCCCTGCAGGGAATTGAACATTTTACCAATCTGACAGACCTGTCTTGCAGTGATAACAAGATTAGCACCCTGGATTTGAGTCAAAATAGGTCATTGGAAGAGGTCTATTGTGACCTGAACCGGCTCACCCGGCTTATCCCGGGAGACAGTCCCCGCTTACAAATACTGGATTGCGGGTCCAACAGGTTGAAAACCCTGGATGTGAGCCGTAACAAAGGATTGCGATACCTGGATTGCAGCTGTAACAAGCTGTCCGGACTGGATGTGAGTGAAAATACCTTCCTGAAAGATCTCAATTGCGGGGTGAACCTTATCAAAACCCTGGATGTAAGTAATAACACGGAACTGGAATTCTTCTCATTCACCGTGAATGATATTTTCAATATCGATGTGTCCCGGAACGAACAGCTTCGGGGTCTGGATTGCTCCATGAATCACCTGACCCGGTTGGATGTACGTGCCAATACAAGACTGGAGTTCCTATGCTGCACCAATAATTTCATAAAGGAACTTGATGTGAGCCAAAATCGCTTTTTATCCAGACTGTACTGTTACGGCAACAGTCTTAGGACGCTTGACCTGAAAAACAACCCATACTTGGAGTCACTGCACTGCGGAGCCAATGAGTGGGATTATATTGACCTGAGAAACAACCGCTCCCTGGAGGAACTCACTATCCTCCGTGAGCAGATAGACCTGTTGGAAGGCGAAATTATCGCCTCGGCCTGACCCGGCTTATTTTATTCAACCAGTGTTTCCACTTTTTCCTTTACTTCCTCCCCTACATCCTCGAGTCCCTCTATTCCCGACTCCTCAGCTTCCGGCAGCACTTTGTCTTTCCCGGAAATGACGCGCAGCCTGGTGGCTTTGGACTTGCTTTCGGGAGTCGGCACGAATGGTTTTGGTTCCGTGGCGGGTCCGGGAGTTACAGTTTCCCCACCCACCCTGGTGACTTTTTTCTTTGTTGCCATACTATT
>MWFB01000088.1 GCA_002071385.1 Bacteroidetes bacterium ADurb.Bin013 | reverse complement strand
CTGAATATCGGCAAGATTTTCAGATAAGGTGTTGGTGTGGATAATATTGGGCGCTTCGATGCCGTGCAGGATCATGTTCATAATGGCAATGACATAAGCCAGAGACTTCTTTTCCTTGCCGTAGAAGGTGCGTTCCTGAAGCGTCTTGAGGTCTTTGGTGGTAAGATTTCCTTTTGATTTCATGTAATCAAACGATTCGCACAAGAATCCCGCCGAACCGCAGGCGTCGTCGCGAATAGTTTCGCCAATCTTAGGTTTCACCACCTGGATGATGGCGCGGATGAGCGGACGAGGCGTGTAGTATTCTCCGCCGTTGCGTCCGGCATTGCCCATGTTTTTGATTTTGGCTTCGTATAAGTGGGATAGTTCGTGCTTTTCGGTCTGTGAGCGGAAATGCAGCTCATCAATGTGCTCGATGATTTCGCGCAGGTTATAGCCGCTGGAAATCTTGTTTTTGATCTCGCCGAAGATTTCGCCGATTTTGTATTCGATGGTATTCGGCCCGCTGGCCTTCTGCTTGAAACCGTTCAGATAAGGAAAGAGTTTCTGATTGACGAAATTGATTAAGTCCGGCCCGACCATGGTCTTGTTATGATCAATCTGGCTGTCCTTGCCTTTGGGCGCGGCCCAGCTTTCCCAGCGATACGGCTTATCGAGGATAAAAGAATATTGCTTGCCTTCCAGCTTGGCTTCCGTCGCTTTATCCTGCTCCAAATCGTCGAGGTATTTTAAAAAGAGCAGCCAGGAAGTCTGTTCCGTGTAGTCAAGCTCGGTAGTGCAGCCGGCTTCTTTCCATAAAACATCGTCGATGTTCTTGAATGCCTGTTCAAACATGGGTATTCAGATTCCGGTCGTAAATGTATTTTATAATTGAAAGGCATCTTACAACTTATTGGAAACATTTCAACAAAAAACCTGAAAAGGTGGATGACGCCCATGAAAACGATCTGGTCCAGAACATTCAAGGGATCACTTTTGTGATCAGCCCGGAGGTGCTTGAAATGACGGGCAACATTACGATCGACTATGTTTCACAACAGCACAAGACCGGTTTTGTCCTGACTTCGAAACATCCCGTCAGCGAATGGAGCGGCTTCGGCGTTTGCGCCATAAAAGGTTGATCGTGCCCTCCTGATAAGCCGGGATCAGACCGGCTCGTCAAACCGGCATTTCAGCGTTAAGATGCCTTCCTCGAATGAGGTGCGGATCTGATAGGGGAGTTTTTTAAACAGCGCCAGCATGGAAAGGTTTTCCCTGAGCACCACGGCGTCCAGGCCCGTGAGGCCGTTGGCCAGAGCGGCATCCACCACTTTTTGCTGAAGCCTCACGGCGATGCCCTTCCCCTGCCAGTCCTTCGCGACGGAATAGGCCACTTCGCCCGAGCCGCTTCCTTCCAGAAAATATCCGCCGATGCCGATGATCCGGCCGTAGCCCTCTTCGCCCAGATAGGCAACGATGGAACAGTTTTTCGCGTAATCGACGATGAACATGTCTTTCATTTCATCCCAGTAAAAGTGATGCTTGCGACCGAAGAAGCGTTTG
>MWFB01000087.1 GCA_002071385.1 Bacteroidetes bacterium ADurb.Bin013 | reverse complement strand
CATTTCTAATTCGCGCCTCTGTAACCGCATGCAGCTTGATCACTTCATCGTACACCTGCTCCAACGGCAAATCCCCATTTCTAATTCGCGCCTCTGTAACCGCATGCAGCTTCATCACTTCATCGTACACCTGCTCCAACGGCAAATTCCGCTTCAATGCCGGCATACCTAAATATATATGTGCCACATTCAAAAAAATCACATACAATCTGAACTGACCCGATTCCTTCAACACAGGCTCCAATCGCGGGAAATCAATCTGATCCTCATACCTGCTTAAAAAAATACCAAAATCGTATAAATGGCGCAGGACAATTCCGGAGGACAAAAAATGCGTAACCGTATGACGCACCAGGAACAAAAAATGAAAATCAACAGGAGGAACCAAAACCGCCGCCCCTTTAGATTCCTCCGCCAATAGTTTCCAGTTATCGGACTCACTCAGGATTTGAGATAAATGTTCCTCCAAAATTTTGTCCACCCGGGTATAGCTGACATTCAGAAAATTACGATGATTCTCCACCGGGATTCCCTTATAATAGAACTTGGAATGTTTTGTCCCGTCATACTCCACCTCAATTCCCAGATCCCCGATAACCTTATTGCCCTTCTCAAAATCACCGAACAAATATATATCCAGATCACCGCTTTCCCGATGCTCCGGACGGGGATACATCTCAGCCAGGCCGAGGCCTTTGAGCAGCATCACCCGAATCCCCTCCCGGGCAAACACCTCGGCAAGCTCTTTCAATACCAGACGCTGCCTGCGGTGAATCTCCCCGATGTGCCTGACGCTCAACTCCCAGCGAATCTTCAACGCCCGCGGAATGCCCAGGCCCGTTTCCTCCTGCCCTGTAACGTTCCGGCCGGTGAGTCCCTGGCCGGAGAAACCCTGGCCGGAGAGTCCTTCGCCCATTAGCTTTTGAAGCGCATCCCACACGATAGCCAACAATCCCTGCTGGGCAGCCAGTAGAAAAAGATGGTTCCAACCGGAAGGCTCAAGGTCGGCTAAACAACTGTTTATCTGCTCATTAGAAAGCAAAAAAGAATTCTGTCCGAGGAATGCTTCGGGCCAGATCTCGGACTTAGCGAGTGAAATCAGAAGTTGGTGTTCCGGCGGTAGGTAGGGTTGCATCAAATTTCTATCAAACCTGCTTTATGCAACGAATCAATCCACGATTTTGCATCACTCAGGGCTTTTTCCTTCTTTAGATCATACTTCTCCATCAACAATCCAGCCACCTTATCAAGCGTGAACTCCTTGCCTTCCAGTGTTTTCCAAAGGACCTCGGCAGTGCTGTTCAAAACGATCACCTTGCTTAGGTCCATCCCGTCGGCATTATGCACCACCACCATCTTCTCCCCTGCAACATCCTGAAGCTTGTATTTGGGGTTAAATTTCATGCTATAAAGATAGCAAAAAAAGAAAAGGTGCAACGCACACATTGTTCGTCTGGCTCATTATCAAACACTTATCAATTTCGTACCCCCGGGGGTCGTTTTTGCTAACTCTCTGAATATCAGTCAAACGAACAATGTGTGCG
>MWFB01000086.1 GCA_002071385.1 Bacteroidetes bacterium ADurb.Bin013 | reverse complement strand
GCATCCGACCAACGGTTTCCGGTATATTTGGCTTTGACTGCCCAGCGGTAAGCTCCATTGGGGAGTGTAGGCCAGCTATTATCTGTAATGTTTGTAGAGGTAGGTGTACCTATGCTCACCCAAACTGCGGGGTTGGTTTCTTCTCCCTGTTTCAGGCGCCAGACCTGATATCCAGTGATGACGTCGGAATTATCACCATTTTGAGGGATAGGGATGTAAAGCGCTTCACCTTCTTGTCCTCCGATGAGGCGAGGGATTTTGAGGGCATAGGTTCCTGTATTTTCGCGGTGTTTTTCGATGAATGGTGCAGGTTGGTTACCGCCTGTGGCAAGGTCGAGAGGGCCACCAGCGCCTATGACACTGGCACGGATCATGAAGTCGTTGTATCCGGCGGGAACCCATGGGCCATTTCCGGTAACGAACTTGGAGTAGCTGCGCATGCTGGGGTTAGTCTCATCGATGGCGATGGGGACGCAGTTGGGATAATTGCCGCCCTGAATCATACCGATATAGAAGTTACCACTGGTAATAGTAATGGGAGTTGGGAATGTAAATTCGACCCATCCATAATGAGTAGGTGTAACTTCTACAGTAGCCAGTTCTGTATTAGGCAGGCCCATTGTACCGTCGTCGTCATAGACGGCCATGGTGAAGGTTTGGAGGTCGGCGCCACTGGGATAGGAGCCGTCGCCAATATGGACTTTACCGCCTATGATTTGAACGGGGTAGGAGTTGATGGGAGTAAATTTCAGGGCGTTGATATTACCTTCGACGGCCCAAGCGGTCATATTTTCGAATTGGCCATCATCATAGACGATTTCGTAAGGGCCTTGAGGCAATCCCCAAGTAATATTCACTGCAGTTTGTGCCGTATTCAACGAGGCATAAACAACCGAGGGAGGATTGGTATTTTCCTGTAAGGTAAAATTTTGATTCGTAGTGGTACATGAAGTAATTTCCACATCATTTATTGTGACGACATCATAGCCTAATTTCGAGCAGGTAACCGTTGGGATTGTGATAGGGGGTAGAGGCATGGAATAAGAGCCATCAACTGCCGAATAAGTGATGCTATCTCCTGCCTGAATTTTTGCTCCTATCACGGGAAGACCTGTTGCAGCATTGGTGACTACGCCGGCAAGAGTACCCGGGATATTGGGTCCTGTGAGCATTTCTATTTTGATATTGGGCAGATAATTGCTCATGTATAAAGATGTAGGCCAGGATTGAGAATCACTGTATCCATCCAAGTAACGATTGGTTAATGCTGTGGAGTAATAGAAAGTATAGGTACTTCCTGCATAGGAAGGAACGTTTAGAGGTTCATGAATAGAGATTACGAGATTTTCCGTGTTATTATAGGTAAAAGGGGTTTGCAGGGGTATTTCGAGCCAGCCTGGTGAGGTAATGGTAATAGGTCCATCATAAACCAGCGTAAGTGTAGCGTTATCGATCCATTGCGTAGTGGCAGTCCATGAGGGTAAAGTAGTCGTTCCCATCCATATTTTTAATTGTGTATAGGTATAAGAAGCAGGCCAGCTAGCTACGTGATAGTATATTTTCTGGATTTGTCCTAGAGTGTTGATTTCGGCCTGTTGATAGATGGTCTGGGTACGGCTATACTGGTAG
>MWFB01000085.1 GCA_002071385.1 Bacteroidetes bacterium ADurb.Bin013 | reverse complement strand
CTCAGGAAAATGGGATTCAGGGGTCTCGGCCCGTGTATAGCCGTAGTCGTGGTTGCCTGTACTGATAATGTAAGGGAGGATGTTATCTAGGCGATTGAAAGCACGTGAAACAAATTCCCATTGCTGTGTACTGGTCTGGTTGCCGAATCGGGGAAACGGCGGAACCAGGCATTCATTTTGATCTACCAGATCTCCGGTGCATAACGCGGCTTTGATGTTCAGGTTGTTTACATTGTCTGCAATCCAGGCGGTTAAAAGTTCAAGTACCGGCTGGTTATAATCGTATTTGACATAATTCTGCACATCGGGCAAAAGCACAAAGGAAAACGAGGAGCTGTCCTTCAGGGACAGGATGTGCGCTTTTTGTTGTCCATTGCTTAATTGAACAACGAATAACAACAGTAGCAATAAGACCAGTTTTTTCATAACAATTTATTTCTGGGGGTATTCATTACAAAGATAATGCAGAATGGGCGCGTCTTCATCAATGGCGGAAAAGCGGCCCCTTTCCTCCAGAAAGCGGTTATCCGTCTTATCATCATTCACAGAAGACACTTCTCCTACCAGACAATTCCCTCCCTCTGCCCAGAAGGTATGGTATAAGTAAGGTATATAACAAATACTCTGTCCCGGTTTGAGGCATATTTTTTCTCCGGATCGGATTGTGGTAGTAATACTGTCTATTTTCACTTCCAGTAATCCTTCCGACAAGCTGCCATCCGGTGCACTATTCCACAGCTTCATGCAAAGAAGACCTCCTGTGCGGTTGATGATGTCTTCCGTCTTTAGGACATGATAATGCGGGGGAGTAACCTGACTATTGCGCACCAGCATGATTTTCTCACAGTACTGCTTGGAGGGCGTGACCAGATTCCCATTACGCAAGGTTACCAGGGTCAAACCTGTATTAATAAAGTCCCCGGATCCAAAATCGGTTATGTCCCATCCCAGTCCATTTTCAAATATTTCTTCACACCGATCCTTCATTTGCTCCCAGTCGGAAGGTGTCCAATAAGCCCAGGGGGGAAGGCAGAACTTGTTTTCGGCCATGAATTTCATGGCAAAATCAATGTATTGGTTCACTTCACTTCTTTTCATAGCTTTTTTATGATTTCTTCAATTTCTATAGTCAGGAATATCAAATTTGCACCGCTTCCCTCGTACAATATGCCTATCGTGTCATTATCCACACTGGTAATACAGGAATAGCCGTTCCCATTGTTCTGATCTATCAGGGTCCACAATACATCTGGCCATGTCAGGCCGTCATTGGTACTACATTTCAGGGTGAAATTGTTTCTGGCAATTTTTGAATCCGGATTGAAAAAAAACAACAGATCCTGTTTATCCCCGTTTTGATTGACATAGGTGTGTTTGTGGAGGGATGCCATGCAGGCAGGTTCAATCAGGGCATTGCGAGAGGTGGGATGTTCTGTCCATGTATTGCCCAGGTTTTTTGTCACGGTAACTGCACGACCGTTGCCTTCCAGGCGGCCACGGTTGCTGCGCTCGCGCATATTGAGCATGAGACTGCCATCGGACAGCTGGACCACCATGCATTCATTCGTATTGGTATAGGCCGGATTCCCCGGGTGCCAATTGGCACCTTCATCCTTGCTATAAATGATGGTAGATATCTGCAATCCGGTTTCCGTGCGACCTTCTGCCGGAAAAACAAGCGTTCCGTCTTCCAGTGTGATCCCATGGCCAGGAGCAGGTGCCATAAGCCACCAGCTTTCGGGTTTTACCTGTTGTGTAATGTTGACCGGCTCGCTCCAGGTAAGC
>MWFB01000084.1 GCA_002071385.1 Bacteroidetes bacterium ADurb.Bin013 | reverse complement strand
AATGCTGTCAGCAACAAGGCAAGCATGATAACAGTGATTTTTTTCATAATAATAGCAGAATTATTAAACCAGGTTTGTAATACAAACGTGGTAAAAATAATGGTATGTTGTAACGTTATTTTCAGCGTTGCGTCAATAGACTGTTAAAAAAAAAGTAGATGATTATGAGAACTTTAAAAATTTTGATGTGTTTTTCAATTGTATGCTGCTCCCTAAATTTCCTTACGGCTCAGCAGATCACAACCAATCACAAAATGCCGGATGATATGACGGTACAGGAAAAAATTTACGGGCTGTCAAAATTATGGCAGGAAGTGAACTACAACTTTGTTTACCTGGAAAAGGTCGACAGGCAAGCCTGGGATCAGGCTTACCTAACTGCCATTCAGACAGTAATGAATACGGCCAATGACTATGAGTATTACAGGGAGCTGCAAAAATTCTGTGCCCTGCTAAAGGACGGACATACGAATGTATATTTCCCGGAAAGAATTGATACACTTATATATAATTCCGATTTTGGTGATTACAGGCTATTCCTGGAAAACGTTGACGGGGAAGCGATCATTGCAAGAGTGAATCAAAGTAAGAAAAATGTATTGCCGGTCGGTTCCCGGATCCTGGAAGTTAACCAAATCCCGGTATGGGACTATATTGATCGGCATGTGGCTCCTTATATCGGGTCATCAACAGAATATGTTTTGGAAGACTTGGCCGTTATGAGGTTGCTGGAAGGGCCGGTTGGAACTACCTATACTATTAAGATCATGAAACCCGACGGAAGTACCGCTACCTTTGATCTGAAGCATGAAAGATCCAATGAAAAAGAGGTATATCCACCCCTGGAGCCAGAAAAACTGATGGATTTCAAAATGTATGATCAAATCGCCTATGTGGCTCTTAACTCGTTCAGAAGCAACAGCCTGGATTCCCTCTTTACCGGAATATTGCCCCAACTGAGCCGTGCCAAAGGATTGATCATAGATCTTCGTCTGAATAGCGGCGGAAAGACCAATGTAGGCGTTAACATTTTGGAATATATCACCAGTGACTCACTGTTTTACGGTTCTTTATCCATGAGCAGGGAACACATACCCACATTAAAGGCCTGGGGAAGCTCTGTACAGCCACAGGACACAACGGGAAATGCCTGGAGAAAAAAATGCCTGCTTTATTACCAGGATAAAATGTATTATACTTTCGATTATTCTCCCTGGGTTTGCGGGCCCAAATCCCAACGATTTGTCAAGCCCACAGTTGTCCTCACCGGACACCTGACAGCCTCGGCCGCAGAAGATTTCCTGGTTTTTGCAGACAACCAGGAGCATATAATAAGGATGGGGGAGAAAACTTACGGAAGTACCGGACAGCCGTTTGTATTTGATCTGCCTGGCGGGGGATTTGCCATAGTATGCACAAAAAAGGATGTTTTCAAAGACGGCAGGGAATTTGTAGGTTACGGCATAGTACCGCATATTACAGTAAAAAGAACACTGCAGGATTATTACGATCAGAGGGATGCAGTCCTGGAGAAGGCGCTGGAATATTTAAACGAAAAGTAGAAGATACAATCAGATTTTTATGAGCCAATTGCATTTTAAATACAAGTTCTGGATCGAGGATCAGGATGGGATGAGTATTCTGGGTGATGGCAAATACCGGTTACTAAAGGTTATTGAAGAAACAGGATCGTTAAAACATGCTGTTGCCAAACTAAACCTTAGTTACAGAAAGACCTGGGACAAGCTTCGCAATATTGAGAGAAAATTGGGTTATCCCATTCTGGAAACGCAGCAGGGAGGGCCTTCAGGAGGAACTACCACGTTAACAGAGAATGCAAGAAAGCTTATGGAAGCCTTCGAAAAGTTGCATCGGGAGTGTGACCCTTACTTCAAGGAAACTATCCAAAAGATTTCAGGCACGGACAGCGCAACAAC
>MWFB01000083.1 GCA_002071385.1 Bacteroidetes bacterium ADurb.Bin013 | reverse complement strand
AAATACAGCCCGGAATACTTGAAGGATAAAGATGTCATGGCCGAGAAAAAAGATATCACGGCCAGGGTGGAATAGTGCGCACCTCTTTTTTTTTACCTTTAGGGTATGAAAACCAAACAATTGCTGATACCTTCAGGCGCAGCCATTGGTCTGACGCTTGTGCCGATGTTGATATTATCCTGCAAACAGGATGGGCAAAACGACAAAAAGCCGGTGAACATTCTTTTTATTATGAGCGATGATCATTCTTATCAAACCATCAGTGCTTACGGTCACGGGCTTAACAGTACTCCCAATATAGACAGGATCGCCCGGGAGGGTGTTCTTTTCACAAATAGTTATGTGGCCAATTCCCTGAGCGGACCTTCACGTGCCTGCCTGTTAACCGGAAAACACAGTATTGCCAATGGTTTTACCGATAACGGGACCATTTTTGACGGAGATCAGCAAACGTTTCCAAAATTATTGCAGAAGGCAGGTTACCAGACAGCTATTGTTGGCAAATGGCATCTGGGATCGGAACCACAGGGTTTTGATTACTGGAACATTCTGATAGGACAGGGACAGTATTATGCCCCAAGATTTATTGACAACGGGGACACCACGGTTATTCAGGGCTATGCAACCCGGGTCATTGCAGATTTGACCATAAAATGGCTGGAAGAAATCCGGGACAAAGAAAAACCTTTTATGCTGATGATGCACAACAAAGCCCCGCACCGGCCATGGCAGCCCGATATCCAGGATCTGGGAGCTTATGACGATACGGTATTTCCCCTCCCCGCAAATTTCTATGATGATTACCAGGGAAGGAAAGCGGCTGCGTTACAGGAAATGACCATCGCTGCAGACATGACATTGGACAGTGACCTGAAAATGGGATTTGACTGGACCGCACGCATGAGTGAATCTGACCGTGAAGCCTGGAATAATTATTATGATGGTGTACAAGCAGGGTTTGATTCCTTACAGTTATCGGGAAATGAATTGACAGAATGGAAATACCAGCGCTATATGCGCGATTATCTTGGTTGTATCAATTCTGTGGACCGTAATGTGGGCCGTGTTCTGGACTGGCTGGAAGCCAACGGTTTGCTTGAAAACACCATAGTAATATATACTTCGGACCAGGGATTCTACATGGGTGAACACGGGTGGTTTGATAAACGATTCATGTATGAAGAATCATTCCGTACGCCCCTTCTTATAAGGATGCCGGCAGGAATGCGCGGAACCTGTGATCAATTGGTTCAAAACATCGATCTGGCGCCCACATTCCTTGATATAGCCAATGTTCCAATTCCTGAAGAAATACACGGCATATCCATGCTTCCCCTGTTACAGGGTAAAAAAACCGGAAAACTTCATAGAGCATTGTATTACCATTACCACGAATTTCCGGCCGAGCACATGGTCAGGAAACATTATGGGATACGTGACCGGCGTTACAAGCTGATCCGGTTTTACGACGACGGAACAGAGGCCGGTAAACGCAGAGGGATCAAAGACTATGAAAAGGCAAAGATCCGCCTGGATGAATGGGAATTGTACGACCTTAAGGCAGATCCGTCGGAGATGAATAATATCTATGGAAAGCCCGGAACCGGTTTTATAACGCGGATATTGAAAACCAAACTTGAAAAACTGCGTCGGCAGTATGGGGAACTTTAACCGGAGATCCATTCCTTATAAATATGCACAGGAATCACTCGGCCAAAGAATTGTAGGAGTGATGATCAAGCCTGTAGGGGCATTGTGCAACCTGGATTGTGCGTATTGCTATTACCTGGACAAAGAAAAACTTTATTCAGGGCAAATGGCCCGGATGGACATACAACTACTGGAAAAATTTACCGAACAGTATATTGCAGCAAACCAGCGGGCAGATGAAATATCTTTTTGCTGGCATGGAGGAGAACCCTTACTGGCCGGTTTGGATTATTTCAA
>MWFB01000082.1 GCA_002071385.1 Bacteroidetes bacterium ADurb.Bin013 | reverse complement strand
ATTATCACCTATCAAGGTCTCTTTAAGTTTTTTTGCTACACTGGTTGATATGTATCCTTTATCCAGGTTCCTTTGTAAGCATCCGATAAAACACATATTGTAAGAGTATCATGGGCTTTTTACATTTGTTTCCAAAGTAAAACGCGATGACACTCGAAGAATATTATCAATTAGAGCAAGACCTTCAAGCTTCCGGACAGAACAATAAGGAATATCTGATCTCAAAAGGCATAAAACCATATCAGTATTATTACTGGAAACACAAAGCCAGGGAACGGTCAGAGGAATCTCTTCCAGTGGGAGGTTCTTTTCTTCCCATCAATATCCAGGGCAGCGGAGTTTTGGGAAAAGGGAAAGGGAATAAAAACACACATCCAACCTATGTTGCCCAGGGCGAGATGGAGATCGAAGTTCGGACCGCAGGGGGAGCAGAGCTGCGTATCCGGGGGTTTTTAGATCCGGTGATGGTAAATACCATCATAGTTTCAGCAGAACGTCGGGGTCATGTTTAGCCTGAACGACAGCATGCGGTACCTTCTCTACAGTGAACCTACCGATATGCGCAAAAGTTACCACACATTGAGCGGTCTTGTAACCAACCATATGGGTCTTAATGTCCGTGATGGAGATGTGTTCATCTTTGTGAACAAGGCAAGGAACCGTGTAAAACTGCTTCATATGGAACCGGGCGGTCTGGTAATCTACTCAAAGCTTCTGGAAGAAGGTCGTTTTCGTGTTCCCACAGGCAACTCTCAACAGGGATCCATCACGATGACATGGGTAGACCTGGTGATGATGGTAGAGGGAATCGTATTGGATCCGGGAGCGCGGTTAAAGCGTTTAAAAAGAGTAAATTATTAACAAAAAAAGCTTAAAATATTTGGCCGTTTAAGATCTTGTTACTATCTTTGTATCAGATAATTACAGCATTAAATGGCTCCACAGGCAAGTCTTTCCGAAGTACAAAAATTGGTTGATGAGATCGCTTCTCTTCGCGACCAATTATCCGCAAAAGAAGCCGTCATTTCAAAGCTGGAATTCGAGATCGAACGTCTTCGCAAGATCATATTTGGCAAAAAGAGTGAACGGTTCATATCCACAGATCCTAATGTGCGTCAGCTGGATATCTTTGGAGAGGCTCTGAGTGACCAGGAAAAGGCAGCGCTTGAAAAAGCCGCACAGCAGGAACAAGAGCTGATCACAAAAACCATCACTGTTAATAAGCCCCGTACCCCTCGTAAAGACATTTCCCTGGAAGGTCTTCGTGTAGAAGAGACAATTATTGATCCTGAAGGCATTAACGATCAAGAATATATATGCATAGGTACTGAAGAAACCAACCGCTTGGCTCTCAGACCTGCAGAGTTCTATATCAAGAGGACCATCCGCAGAAAATATGTCCTTAAAAACCAATCGGACCAGGTTCCCGGAGCAAAGGAATCACCCACAGTGCTTATAGCCCCGCTTCCACCGGCTCCCTTGCATAAATGCATGGCAGATACATCACTGTTGACCGAGATTATCATCCAAAAGTACCTTTACCATATTCCTTTCCACCGACAAATTGCCCGATTTTCTAATCTTGGAGTGCATATCAGCTCTTCTACGGTGGGAGACTGGTTCTCCCAGAGCTGTGAGCTGCTCAAACCACTTTATGACCATCTTCGACGACGGGTACTGACTTGTGATTACATCCAGGTAGATGAGAGTACGCTTCCTGTGGTGGACAATGAAAAGAAACGAGCTGTCAAGGGGTACGTATGGGCGGTACGCAGCCCGGATACCGGAGAAATATTTTTCCATTACGACCGGGGTTCCCGATCAGAGAAAACAGCCATGGTATTGTTGCATAACTTCAAGGGTGCCATTCAGACCGATGGATATCAGGTCTATCAGAATATGGAACAACTTGACGGAAAGCTGATGTTGGGTTGCTGGGCACATGCAAGGCGTAAATTTGATGAATCCCTGAAA
>MWFB01000081.1 GCA_002071385.1 Bacteroidetes bacterium ADurb.Bin013 | reverse complement strand
AGATACTTATTTAGTAGACTAGATAAGTTTTTTAGTGGACTTTAAAAAATATAACAATTTTAGCGCTAACAGGCGCTAATTCCCTTCTATTTTTTCTTTTTAAAGAGCTATTATTCTCTCAATATTCTTATTGAGAGTTTGATCCTGGCTCAGGATGAACGCTGGCGGCGTGTCTAAGGCATGCAAGTCGAATGGTCTGGTTTCCAGACCATGGCAAACGGGAGAGTAACACATTGGTAATTTACCCCAAAGACGAGAATAATCCAGAGAAATCTGGAATAATACTCGATATTATGCATTGTCGCCTGATAATGCATCAAAGCTCCGGCGCTTTGGGAGAAGCCTATGGTCTATCAGCTAGTTGGTGGGGTAATGGCCTACCAAGGCGACGACGGATAGCGGGTGTGAGAGCACGACCCGTCTCACTGGGACTGAGACACTGCCCAGACTCCTACGGGAGGCTGCAGTCAAGAATATTCCTCAATGGCCGAAAGGCTGAAGGAGCGACGCCGCGTGTATGATGAAGCCCTTCGGGGTGTAAAATACTTTTAACCGGGACGAAGTACTGACGGTACCGGTTGAATAAGGGGCTGCTAACCTCGTGCCAGCAGCAGCGGTAATACGAGGGCCCCGAGCGTTATCCGGATTTATTGGGCGTAAAGGGTGTGTAGGCTGTTTATACCATCTCCTGTTAAATCTTAAGGCTCAACCTTGAGGCTGCGGGAGATATGAATAAACTAGAGTTCGGAAGAGGCAAGCGGAATTGCTGGTGTAGGGGTTAAATCCGTTAATATCAGCAAGAACACCGAAAGCGAAGGCAGCTTGCTAGGACGACACTGACGCTGAGACACGAAAGCGTGGGGAGCGAATGGGATTAGATACCCCAGTAGTCCACGCTGTAAACGATGGATGCTGAACATTGGCAGTATCGACCCTGCCAGTGTGGCTGTAATCAAGCTAACGCCTTAAGCATCCCGCCTGGGGAGTACGGCCGCAAGGCTAAAACTCAAAGGAATAGACGGGGACCCGCACAAGCGGTGGAGCATGTGGTTTAATTCGACGATAAGCGAGGAACCTCACCAAGGTTTGACATCTAGCTGCAGACTCCTGGAAACAGGAGAGCCTTCGAGGGTGCTAGACAGATGCTGCATGGTTGTCGTCAGCTCGTGTCGTGAGATGTACCGTTAAGTCGGAAAACGAGCGCAACCCTTATTCTATGTTTCATGTGTCATAGAAAACTGCCTGCGTTAAGCAGGAGGAAGGTGGGGATGACGTCAAATCAGCATGGTTCTTACACCTTGGGCGACACACGTGCTACAATGGGTAATACAAAGGGACGCCAAACCGTAAGGTGGAGCAAATCCCCCAAAATTACTCTCAGTTCGGATTGAGGTCTGCAACTCGACCTCATGAAGCCGGAATCGCTAGTAAACGCGTATCAGCCACGGCGCGTTGAATACGTTCTCGGGTCTTGTACTCACCGCCCGTCACGTCAAGAGAGTCGGTAACACCCGAACAGCGCACCCGCGTTGGAAGGTGGGATCGATGATAGGGACGAAGTCGTAACAAGGCATCCGTAGCGGAAGCTGTGGATGGATTATCTCCTTTCTAGGGAGTAAATTATTAGCTGAATAAGCTAATAAATTGGTCGGCTACTAGTAAATAGTAGAAGAAATGATTAAGCAATTAATGATTTCTGGAAGTGGAATTAACGCCTGTTAGCGCCAAAATTTAGCAAGTTTATGGGGCTTGCTTTTTCTTAAGAAAAAGATTGGTTCTATAATTGCTTGATCAATCTTTTTTTGTTAAACTAAATAAGTGAGGGCAATTAGCTCAGTTGGTTAGAGCGCAACACTGATAATGTTGAGGTCGGAGGTTCAACTCCTCCATTGCCCACTCATTATCGCGGGGTAGAGCAGTTGGCAGCTCGTCAGGCCCATAACCTGAAGGTCGTCGGTTCGAATCCGACCCCCGCAACAAA
>MWFB01000080.1 GCA_002071385.1 Bacteroidetes bacterium ADurb.Bin013 | reverse complement strand
CTTCAGGTGGCAGTGACCGCCTGCATGGTAACACCCACTATAAATTTGAAGCCCAATACCCACCAGGCGCACTTTACCCCCGATTTCGCACCTGGTGGGGCCCAAAACCAGCCCACCAGGCGCGTTTTTGGGGTGTTTTCGTACCTGGTGCTAACGTCAGACTCGGCAAAGATTTTGTAAGATGCTTTGAATGAGGTGTTTGACAAAATTCACATTCTTTGATAATTACCACCAGGTGCACTTTACCCCCGATTTCGCACCTGGTGTGGCCCAAAACCTGCCCACCAGGCGCACTTTTGCCGGGTTTTCGCACCTGGTGCTAACGTCAGACTCGGCAAGGATTTCGTAAGATGCTTTGGATGAGGTGATTGTGAAAATTTACATTCTTTGATAATTACCACCAGGTGCACTTTACCCCCGATTTCGCACCTGGTGGGGCGCAAAACCTGCCCACCAAGCGCACTTTACCCCTGATTTCGTACCTGGTGGGCCCAAGACCTCCAGATCATAATACAGGTTTTAAGGCAGCCTGCACATTGATAAGGGGAAGCTCGATTCTAAGAGTTCAATGGCTCAGCTGCCGCTAACTACACAAGTGAAAATTCGCCAACCACACAAGTAAAATCTTGCCAACTACACAAGTGCACAAAATTTATGTATCTTTGCATGACGTTTTTTAAGTAGTAACGATGGCAAATAAATACCTTTCAAGAATTTGTGATTCACTTTTGTTGAGACAGTTGGCTTCTTCGGGTGCCGTATTGATTGAGGGTGCTAAATGGTGCGGTAAAACGAGTTCGGCTCGCCAAGTGGCCAAAAGTGTGCTCTACATGCAAGATACAGACCGCGGTCAGGGTTATCTGAAGATAGCAGATACAATGCCGTCACGTCTGCTTCTGGGTGACAATCCCCGTTTGTTGGATGAATGGCAGATGGCACCGGTTCTTTGGGATGCCGTTAGATTTGAGGTCGATAAACGCAGCGAAAGGGGGTTGTTTATTCTCACAGGCTCGGCCGTTCCTAAAGACGGCGTAAAGGCTCATACCGGTACCGGTCGGATTTCGCGTCTGATGATGCGGCCAATGAGTCTTTTTGAATCGAAGGAATCAAACGGCAGCGTTTCTCTTGAGCGACTGTTTGCCGGTGAGACCGATGTTGTTGCTGAAAGTACGTTGACAATTCCTGATTTGGCTCAGGCAATATGCCGGGGTGGATGGCCAGAAGCCGTGGTAAATGGCGATAGTGATTCCTTAGTGGCACGTAATTATGTGGATGCTGTTATAAACATGGATGTGCAGCGTGTGGACAATGTTGAAAGAAACCCGGCAAGAGTACGGCAGTTCCTTCGATCCTATGCACGAAATATCTCTACAATGGCTCCGCTTACCACCGTATTAGCCGATGTCAAATCGAATGATACAGGCTTTTCGGACACAACCATGTATAGTTATGTGAATGCGTTGCGTCGTATTTTTCTGATTGAAGATATTCCAGCCTGGAAACCATCGTTGAGGTCGAAAACAGCCATCCGGACTTCAGATAAACGGCAGTTCGTGGATCCTTCCATTGCTGCGGCATTAATGTATGTCAATGTTGACAGTCTTCTTGATGACATGACATATTTTGGTTTTTTGTTTGAATCATTGGCTACACGCGATTTACGTATTTATGCGCAGGCGCTCGATGGCGCTATTTTCCACTATCACGATAAAAGTGATTTGGAAGCCGATCTTGTAATACGTCTTCATGATGGCCGCTGGGCACCTGTGGAAGTTAAATTGGGAAGCAGTGAGATTGAAGAAGCTGCGACACATCTGATGACTCTACAGAAGAGAATTGATACGGACAAGGTGGGTCAACCCTCTTTTAAAATGGTATTGACCGGTGGTCAATTCGCTTATAAGCGTAATGACGGTGTGTTGGTCGTTCCTATTGGATGCCTTAAGCCGTGACTGATGATAGCGCTGTGTGTGTGTACAGGCTATAGCGCTCTAAAGGATACCGGGCCACGATTCTGGCAGATAGCATGGTCGCGTTCTCAATGCTTCAGATTGATGCATTAAGCAG
>MWFB01000079.1 GCA_002071385.1 Bacteroidetes bacterium ADurb.Bin013 | reverse complement strand
CACAAGCGGAGGAACATGTGGTTTAATTCGATGATACGCGAGGAACCTTACCCGGGCTCGAACGGTGCATGAATAAGCAAGAGATTGTTTAGTCCTTCGGGACATGTATCGAGGTGCTGCATGGTTGTCGTCAGCTCGTGCCGTGAGGTGTCGGCTTAAGTGCCATAACGAGCGCAACCCTTGTCATTAGTTACCATCAGTTCAAGCTGGGGACTCTAATGAGACTGCCACCGTAAGGTGTGAGGAAGGGGGGGATGACGTCAAATCAGCACGGCCCTTATGTCCGGGGCGACACACGTGTTACAATGGGGGGTACAGAGGGCAGCCATCCGGTGACGGAGCGCCAATCTCCAAAACCCTTCTCAGTTCGGATTGGAGTCTGCAACCCGACTCCATGAAGTTGGATTCGCTAGTAATCGCGCATCAGCCATGGCGCGGTGAATACGTTCCCGGGCCTTGTACACACCGCCCGTCAAGCCATGGAAGCTTGGGGTGCCTGAAGTTCGTGACCGCGAGGAGCGACCTAGGGCAAAACAAGTAACTGGGGCTAAGTCGTAACAAGGTAGCCGTACCGGAAGGTGTGGCTGGAACACCTCCTTTTTGGAGCAAGTCATGTTACGTGTTCTGCTCTTTCTTCCAATTTTTTTATATTCAGTCCCGTAGCTCAGTTGGTTAGAGCACTACACTGATAATGTAGGGGTCAGCGGTTCAACTCCGCTCGGGACTACTGCATAAGGCTACGGGGATATAGCTCAGTTGGCTAGAGCACCTGCTTTGCAAGCAGGGGGTCGTCGGTTCGACTCCGTCTATCTCCACAAGGAGCCGACTAAAAAGTGATTTTTAGCCGGCTTCTTTCATTTAGCAGGTTCCAATCTCGCGGCGTGTGGCAGTTCTCCTTCGGAAGGACTCTGCTTCGCAAGTTTATCAACTTGCTGTGCACCGGCCCCTCCCAACGTCTTCTGTGTGGTCTACGACCACTTGTATCCATTGGGCCCCTCCCCCTGCCCGTGTCCGGGGGTGGACACGCCTTGCGGAGGAGACTGCCACACGCCCTGCTTCGCTTTGAGCCCCATCAATGATGCCATTTTCTTTATGTTGTGCGATATAGCGATAGTGGCGAACTCAGCTTTTGTTAGTCTGTTTCCACGATAATGGAAGCATTTGAAGCCGCTGTCGTACTTGATTTGTCCGAAGACCGCTTCCGGTTCTATAGGGCGCCTGCTTCTGTGATACAGCCCCCTCTCGCCGGTGAGCAACTCTTTCGCTTTGTCCCTATATTGTCGGCCTTTGACATTCACGCCAATGACACGAGAGCTCTTCCCCTTGAAGCACTGTCCCCGGAGAGGACACCCTTCACATTTTTGTGCCTGATAGAGTCTTGTCGAACTTACGTATCCAAGTGCTGATTTTCTGGAATTATCTCCAATATAAGTCATATGCTGTCCCATCGGACAGATGAAGTAATCTTTCTCCATGTAACAGTACAGATGCCCTGGGAGGAACGGATTCTCTATATGCTTCTTTTTCAACTCCATGTGGAACATATTGTATTTGACATAGCCTTCGATTGTGTTCTGGTCAAGGTATTCATAGTTTTCCTCACTGCCATACCCGGAGTCGGCCACCACCTCCTGGCTCTGCCTGTTGTAACGGGCTTCAAAGGTATCCAGATGGTGGATGAACGTGCCGCAATCGCTGGGCCTCCAAGGATACAAGCTGGCCGTCGACCAGCAACTGGACCACCTGCGTGAAGAGGTCGTCAATCACATCTGCCAGCCTGTTTTTACGGGAGAGGTTGATGGTATTGAAATCCGGAGCCTGCATCCCGCTCAGCCACATGAAGTTCACATCTCGCTTTAGAAGTGTTTCCATCTTTCGGCCGGAGAAAACGTTCTGCAGATAGGCATAGAACACTGTCTTGACCAGCAGCCTGGGATGGTAACTGCTGGTACCACCGCCTGCGTACGTCGCTTCAATCTTGCTCAGATCAAGGTGGTCAACGATTGTGTTTAGCACACGAACGGGGTCGTTCTCAGCGATGAAGTCTCCCAAACTCGGAGGAAAAAGCAGATTGTCGTTCTGAGTGTAAGATTTATAGATTACCTTTGCCATTGCTTTGTGTGACAGTTCGTAAGTTATTTTTACTCAATACAAATATGAGTCCCCTTTAAAAAGTGGCAATTTGAAGTTTCAAAAATAAGTATGATGATTTTTCATTTCCGGTTTTTATGGAACGTGGAAGTAAAAAATCAATCAAAATAAAAAGTTTCTCCATAACGGAGCTCTTTATA
>MWFB01000078.1 GCA_002071385.1 Bacteroidetes bacterium ADurb.Bin013 | reverse complement strand
TCATTATTGAATCTCCTTTATTTATTATAGTTATATATTTGTTTTCACCGTTTTAATTAGCGTTTTACCGTCAAGGAAAATTTGGAAATAGCCAATAGTGGATGTTATTTACACCTGTAAATTCCAGTTCCTGCAAATTACTCAAATCTCATCCAATGCAAAGTGACAACGAAAATTGCAAATGGATTTGCCGATCAGCACGATTACAAGCACATATCTGATTCTTAGTCCGGTGGATTTGATGAAATGCCATAATTGAATCCTACAAAAGCTGTTGATTTATCCTGTAGAGACGCACATAGAGAAATACCTGCCTTACAATAGATTCTAAGATACCCAGAGATGATATCAAGGATGAAAGAATTTTGAAAATTTTTTCTCCCAGAAGTTATAATAATAGTATGAATATATGGAGGTAATTGTTATGAAAAGTATTTTAAGATATCTGGAGCAACTTCAGGTAACCGAAGATCAAAAAAAGGTGGAGTCCTATATTCATAGTCTCTTAGGAGATGATGAATGCGGTGATGAGATTAATGTGCCTGAGATGAGAAGGGAACAGCAGGATTGTTCCAGAAATGAGACCGGTGAAAATCAGCAGAGTAATTTCTATAATGAAGATAGTATGAACGCTTTACTCAGAGCTATCTCCAAATCTCAGCTCCTTGCCTCTTATCGGCTACAGCCAAATGAACTGATACTGATAGCAAAGATCTGCCAAAAGACCAAAGTCCACGGTGTGCAAGATTTCAATGTGTCCGAGATCTGCGAGATGTTGCCTGGAATTCAGGATAACCTGGATAAGCAGTATGCAACCATAGTTGATCTGATAGATCGGGAAATCCTGAGTACACCTCACCTGCAGGGAGCGGACTATCATTATGACCTGCGGGCACTTTATGGCACTGGCTTGAAGCTTAATGGCCTGCTCTGGAACCTGATCCTGGGCAAAGACCCTATTAAGGAGGGACTTAAGGCTTTTAGTAAAGGCCTTGCCAAACCTGACAGTGCTATGGATTCCGTCTTGAAAATGATCGGGGTGCTCTTTCTTCACTATCCAGAGCTGGCTGACGATTTCTCGTCCAGTACCGGAGCTTGCTATGGCAGAACCGTAAATCTGATATTCGATGCCTATTTACAGGCCTTGTCTTCGTCCAATGGTGCTGCCAGGTGGAAAGAGCTCTGTAAAAAGCACAAACTCAACACATTCTGGCAGAAATGCCTGCTGCTGATAGATTACTACAACCGCGAGACAGCAAATCAGGTTTCTCCTGCCACCCTGGCATCGCTTCTGGCTAAAAACCCCAGGCAACGTAAGAACTATATAGATAAGCTAGGCAAGGATAATCTGCTTTGCGCCAAAGGCCTGATAGAACCCCATTTCCCTGTTTTTGCTGTCTATATGATGGAACTTACCTCAAAAGCTGTGGCTGCTCTGCATGCCAAAATGGAAGTATCAACAGAAGAATCAGGCAAGGAGGATAGCTCGCTGTTTAAATCCACATATCTCACTCGCATCTATCCCACCCAGAAGTTGGAGCAGCTTATTTTGGATATGCCTACCCGGGAACTGATCGTCACTATAGTGCAAAGGCTGCGGAATCCCCAGCGGGATAAATTTACCAAATGGGGTTTGGTTGGTGCGTCCCTGACAGCTGACAAGAATGTCCAGCATGGCTGTAATATCCTTCTGCATGGAGTTCCCGGCACAGGTAAGACCTTCATCGCAGGTGTGATCGCCAATGAATTGAAGCGTCCTTTGATCCAGATCAATGCCAATGCCATCCGGGGCGCTTTTTATGGGGAAAGCGAAAAGCGAGCCCGGGAACTATTCCAGGAGATGCGTGAGGCAGTGAATAGCTTGTCTCCTGTCTTTTTGCTAAACGAGGGAGACCAGCTGATCCATCAGCGCCTGGAATCTCCCGAACGATCTGTGGATCATGCGGAAAATACTATCCAGAGTGTTTTTCTGGAAGAGATGGAGACCTTTCCCGGCATCCTGATCATCACTACCAATCTGGTGGAAAATCTGGATCTGGCGATGTCCCGCCGCTTTCACTACAAGCTTGAGATCAAAGTTCCGGATTATGAATCCCGGGCAGCACTCTGGCGTTTACATCTTCCGAATACCATTCCAGGCGCTCAGGACATACCTGTGGAAAGCTTAGCGAAGGACTTCACTTTCACTGGAGGACAGATCAGGCTGGTGGTGCAAAACGCCTGTCATGAGGCTTTTCTGCGTGGAAAAGGTACCAAGCTGACCCTTAATGACCTACGCAAATATGCTTTACTGGAAAGCGGAACCAGT
>MWFB01000077.1 GCA_002071385.1 Bacteroidetes bacterium ADurb.Bin013 | reverse complement strand
GATCTGTCTCAAATCCACAACAACTCCCATAACAACAAATCAATGACTCTCTATAACCCATCCGAATTCCCCTGTTCAGTATTATTTGTAACAACGGAATCCTCTTGATCTTTTATGAGAGAATAAATTCACCCTGGAGCCCGCTGGGCTGCTCCGGCTCAGCTTTTCGTTCAGTGATGAATGGAAACACAAAACATGATGCCAAAATACTCTGAGGCAATCGTCACTTCTAAACTTGGGATCAATTTTGTAAAAACGGTGGTTGAGTCGTCGGGTTGTATCTTTCACAGAATCGATCAAGAGGATGATCTCGGTATAGACGCAATCATTGAATTGGTGAAAGACGGTCTTCCTCTGAGCAAGCAGATCGCTATCCAAATAAAATCTGGGCAATCATTTTATAATGGACAATCAAATCAATGCCTGATTCCTGTTGGCAATCATTGTGAATACTGGAGTAAATACCCTTTGTCCGTCTATGGTATTGTATATGTGCCATCACTGAATTTGGCTAACTGGGTTGACATAAAATGGTATCTGAAACACTCTGGACCATGTGTTACTATTAAATTCGATCGAACAAAGCAAACATTTTCGATAACATCAGTTTCACGAAAATCTTTGTTCCCGCGATCATGAATGAGTTGCCCAAGCTTTCTTTCGATGAAGCAGCTTTATTATTCCATTCCAGTCATCCCTCGGAGTTCTATCTTGGGTTAGTTGTTTTGTTTCATAGCGCACCAAACGTCCCTAAAGTGTGGGATTGGTTTATAGAATTTTTTAAAAATAAAAATATCTCTGATATTCCTCCCATTCTCGTTTACTATTTCGCACATATTCCATGGCACGGTGATATTGCGTATCATGGAGAGGGCTTCAATAAAGAAATAAAAGCCCATGTTAAAAAACGCTTTGACGAATTCAACAAACAGGATGTTGAAAAGCTCTTGTGCTTTATCGATAAAGAAAGGGGCATTGCACGAGGGACCCTTGGTCAATCCGCAGAAGCAATAATATCGTCTCTTTCGAAACGAGATAACTTTTTACTGGAAATAATACAGGATAGCCAATTGGCAATGTCTGTAAGAGAAAGTGCTGCTCTAATATACGCCTATCATCATCAAAAAGAAGCTCTGCCTGTTTTAAAGGCTTTATCTGATCAGGGGTCTTGGTATGCTGGAGAGCTCGTTTCATTCATGCAGAGGAATGGTTGGATTGATCCGTATGCATAAAACACCGAACAAGAGCAATGCACCCGATCGCTACGCTCCGGCTGATTTTTTCGTGGACACAGTGACACTGTTTCCTTCTCAACTTCCCGTTGTTTTTGAACCACAGGTAAGTCGTTGTCTGATTGTGAAAGCCAGTAGTGGACGTGATTTTCCATGACATGCCTTGCGTGTATTTATTGTGTATTTTTCATAACATAGGCTCATAATATGTCAAGGCAAATGTTGGCTGGTAAAGTGCTGGCGCACCCGATGCCGCCGCACCCGATTGACATCGTCAGGGATATTTGATATCAATGTTATCAATATTACCGGAGGTGAGTGAAATGCCAAAGAGACAGATTCTCATCCGGGACGTACCGGAATCGTTGTACGAGTGGATTGAGAAGGAGCGGCACGCGAAGCGAGTGTCACAGAAGGAGTTTTTGCTCAAGGTGCTCGAAAACGCTGCGGTCCATTCATCAGGGGAAGCAGGCACGGCGGGACCATCGGCCTTCAGCAAAATGACGCTCGTTTACTGGAAGAGCAAGAAATTCTGGCTCGGCAAACTGCTGGAGCACCCGGAAATCATGACGCAGGGGCGAACGCTGGAGGAATTGGAGAAAAACATCCGGGAAGCCTTCCTGCTGATGGCGCTGGATGAGGTTCCCGAGCAATATCAGATCCGTGAAGTGGCGATGGCATGAAACGGCAAGTACTGCTTCGGCGGCTTAAAAAAGAGGGCTGCGAATTGTTTCGTTCCGGGGGCAACCATGACATCTATGTGAACACGAAGACGGGCAAGAAGCAGCCTGTCCCGCGACACAGCGAGATCGACGAGCACCTGGCGCGGCACATCTTGCGATATCTCGGACTGGAGCAATGAGAATCTTAGCTGGTTCAAACCTGCATCTTGAACTGGAATTCAATTAGTCTGCGCGTTTACCCGCGGAATACGGCGTGTACGATTTCCAGCCGTTCCGAGGCCTGCGCTCGGCTTAAAACTTCCCGCACGGCGCGCGGATCGGCGGGCTTGTCGATGCGGCGAACAAAGGATGTCCAACCGCCCAGCACCCGCTCCAGCAGGCCTTCGGGAACAGGCTGGCCGCCGGTGGCCATCGCGCAGCCGTTGTCCATAATCAGCACCTTCAGGGGAATCCGG
>MWFB01000076.1 GCA_002071385.1 Bacteroidetes bacterium ADurb.Bin013 | reverse complement strand
CCTATACAGAAACGCCCAAAGATCTCACCCAAGATGTCATCCGGGGTAATCTCACCGGTTATGCTGCCGATATGGTGCAGGGCCTGGCGCAGGTCCGGGGTGAGCAGATCGGTGCTCAGCCGGGCATCCAGGCCTTCGCGAACGCGTTGCAAGGCTTCTCCGGCAGCACGAAGTTCCTGGTAATGGCGCAGGTTGGTCAGTATGATGGCGTTCCGGTCCAGATCCGGCCGGATTTTGGCTACTAAGGTGTTCTTAATGTCCTCAATACCAACACCTTTAGACGCAGATACCGGTATGATAACAGCGTTTGATTTGCAGAGTGTAACATAAGTGTTACATAGTGTGTTCATAAATCCAGCCAATGTAACATCTATGTTACATACTAGGTCAATTTTATTAATAATGAACAAGATGTGTTCATTTTTAAACACAGCAACCGATTGCAGGCTTTCAGTGTAGGTTTCCGGCCGGGAAGCGTCCAGAACAAGCATCAAAACGGCTGCAGAACGGATGGTTTCCAGGGAACGTTTCACGCCCAGCTTTTCAACATGTTCCTGGGACATTTCGTCCACCTCGCCAATATGCCGAAGCCCGGCCGTATCGATGAACCGGAAGGGGATCCCATCCACCACCAGCACATCTTCAATGGTATCGCGCGTGGTACCAGCCACCGGGGTTACCAACGCCTTTTCCTCGCCCAGCAAGGCGTTCAGCAGGGTGGATTTCCCGGAGTTCACCAATCCGGCAATGGCAACCGGGACGCCTTTTTTCATGGCATTTCCCATACTGAAAGAATCGCAAAGTTTGCCGATGCGTACCAGCAGCGAATCCACCAGGGAGCGTAGCTCCTGTTTGTCTGCAAATTCCACGTCTTCATCGGAAAAGTCCAGTTCCAGTTCCATGAGCGAGGCCAGCTCCAGCAGACGGGACCGCAGCACGGAAAGTTCCTGGGAGAAAACGCCCCGCATCTGGTCCATGGCCAGTTTGTGGGAAGTGCGGTTTTCCGAGGCAATCAGGTCGGCCACAGCCTCGGCCTGCGCCAGATCCATCTTGCCGTTCATGAAAGCACGCTGGGAAAATTCCCCTGGACCGGCCATTACTGCACCGTTTTCAACCAGGGTACGCAACAGGGCGTCCTGGATGTAAAGTGACCCGTGGCACGAGATTTCCACGCTGTCTTCACCCGTGTAGGAATGGGGGGCGCGGAAAACGCTCAACAACACCTCATCCAGTATTTCTCCGGCCGAATCCCTCACACGTCCGAAATACGTGCGGTAACCCTCGCTTTGGGCCAGATCCGGGCAGGCTGCCGATTGGAAGACCCTCCCGGCAATCTCCAGCGCCTGTGGACCGCTCATGCGTATCAGCGCCAAAGCGCCCACGCCGTGCGGGGTAGCCGGAGCGCAAATGGTCGTAACCGGTGCGTAAATGGACGTGGCCGGTTCGCTATTGGTGCCGGAATTGCCAGATGTCCCGGTGCTGCCGGTTACGGGTTCTTTTGTGTTCATGATATATGCAGGACTTTCTCGGCAACAACAATATTTTCAACGTGGTGCGTATGGGGGAACATGTCTGCCGGCTGTACGTGCGTTATCCGGTACTGCTGCTGCAACAGGGCCAGGTCGCGGGCCTGGGTGGCCGGGTTGCAGCTCACATATATGATCTTTTGCGGAGCCGTTTCCATCAAAACCTTCAGCACATCCTCATGCACCCCGGCCCGCGGGGGATCCAGCACCACCACATCGGGATAACCCTTTGAAGCAATGAAATCCTCCGTCAGCACATCCTTGATGTCTCCGGCAAAAAAGACGGCATTCTCAATATGATTTGCCGAGGCATTCTCCCGAGCATCTTCTATAGCCTCCTGCACGTACTCGATGCCTGTCACGCTGCGGCAGTGCCTTGCCAGAAACAGGGCAATGGTTCCCGTCCCCGTATACAGGTCGTACACCGTTTCATCGCCCTTTAGGTCAGCATATTCGAGTACCTTCCGGTACAGCTGCAGCGCCTGGAGGCTGTTGGTCTGGTAGAAGGATTTGGGGCCGATTCGGAATTGCAGGTCATCCAGGGTTTCCACAATATACGGTTTTCCCGCATAATGGATGGCTTCCTGGTCTGAGAGGCTGTCGTTAAGCTTGGTATTGATCACATAGTGCAGCGATGTTATCTGCGGGAATTGCTGCATGACATGATCCAGCAGTGCCTTGCGGGCCTCATGGTCTTCTCCTGCGGCCGGGTTATCGTGCGCAAAAACCACTACCACCATGACTTCTCCGCTCAGAATGATGCGGATCATCAGGGTACGCAGGAATCCGGTTTGTTTCCGGAGATCATAGAAAGAGAGACCTTTTTCTATAGCGTAATCCCTGATGGCCAGGCGTATGGCATTGGAAGGCTCTGCTTGAAGGTG
>MWFB01000075.1 GCA_002071385.1 Bacteroidetes bacterium ADurb.Bin013 | reverse complement strand
TTAAGTAAACAAATCCTATCTTTGCACTATGGGTGGTTTACTTACTTATAGTGTAGCTGGTCATCGGTTTGGGATTCAGACTCCTGACAAGACGGTGACTAGGGGTATTCTCTCCAGTTATGCTTCGTTTACTGTTGAAAACAGCACGGACAGCGGGCATTTGTTTTATTTTCAGGGCAACCGCCAGGTGGATATTCCCGATGTTCCCTGCGATGACGTAGTCCAAAGGGACACAGTGACTTATAGTTTGTATCATACAGTACAGGGTATAACGGCTTCCATGCAACAAAACGGCCGCGAGCACCGGCTCTTTGCCTCGCCCGGCTATCAGGAAATAATATCCGATGTCACCTTACTTTCCGGTAATGAAGCTCCGTTCATAAACAGTTTCCTGAGGCTGGCCTATGGCGTCAGGGCTGTCCATCGTCAAACCATCAAAGTGCACGCATCTGTCATTGAATTGAATGGAAAGGCACTGGTGTTCCTGGGCAAAAGCGGAACGGGCAAAAGCACACACAGCCGCTTGTGGCTGCAGCACATTCCGGGCTGTACACTGCTGAATGATGACGAACCCATACTGCGGATTTTTGAAGACGGGGCTGTGAGGGTTTACGGGGCACCCTGGAGCGGTTCTACCCCCTGTTACAGAAACGATTGGGCAGAGGTTGCCGCCATTGTGCATTTACACCAGAGCCCGGACAATAAACTGAGCAGAATGACACCCCTGGAAGGATTGTCGTCGTTATTCAAATCTACGGCCCTTCTCCGTTCAGACCGCGAAAACAAAGACAAGGTGCTGGACGTGGTGACCGGTGTTGTTGAGCGCATCCCGGTTTACCGGCTCGCTTGCCGGCCCGATCATGAAGCGGTGTTGCTGTCCAGGTCATTATTGCCTAAGGAATAGAACTGATGATCATACCCAACGACATTTTATTCCCGCATATCAGGGAAGAGATCAGGGCCGGGCACAGTGTCAGGATCCAGACAAAAGGCAACAGCATGCTGCCACTGATCCGTCCCGGCACAGACGAAATTGAACTGAGCCCGCTGGACAAAAGGTCCCTGCAGAAAGGAAATATCGTACTGGCACGATCGGAAGACGGAAGGTATCTTGTTCACAGAATTGAAAAGGTGAAGGCCGAAGTGGTCTTCCTCCGGGGTGATGGAAATGCCTCGGCAAGGGAAACCTGCACCGTGAACAACTTTTTTGCCCAGTTGACGGGGATCTTCAGGAAGGGGAAAAAAATCGAAAAAAACAGTTTCCAATGGAAGTTCGCACAATACGGCTGGCCGTCTTCCCCTTTGTTGCGGCGGATTTGTCTGGGCGTATTCCGAAGGCTCCATTGTTTACACCAAAGAATAAAAAGCAATTGATATGCAAATCAAGAAGAACATCAGAATAAAACAAATAGGGGATGAAAAGATCCTGGTGTCTAACGACGGCAAAAACCTGGATTATACGAGGATAATTTCCCTAAACCAATCCGCTGCGTTTTTGATTGAAGAAAGTATGGAGAAAGAATTTACCGTTCAGGAGTGGGCGCACCGGTTGACAGACAGGTACGATATTGATTATGCCCTGGCTTTGTCTGATGCACAGAAAGTCGTGGACAAATTAAAGCAGGCAGGTGTACTCTGCGAATAAGCCATTGTGTACTGACTGATGCTTCAGTTACCGCCCGGGGATGACCGGGTCCGCGGGGAACCGGGTTCTTATGGAAGCACCGGGTTTTCAGGAGTTCCTGCTTCTTCCCGGAGCACCGAGTCTGCAGGGAAGATGGTTTCTCCCATCAGGACCTATTCTGCAGGTAAACTGGTTTCTCCCAGGGAAACCGAGTCTGCAGGGAAGATGGTTTCTCCCATCAGGACCTATTCTGCAGGTAAACTGGTTTCTCCCAGGGAAACCGAGTCTGCAGGGAAGGCCATTTCTTCCGGGAAATCCGTTGCCCTGAGGGTCGGATCAAACTCGCCCGGTTTACTTGGATCCTCCTTCCCGTCAGCGGGATCTTCGGGCTTGAGACAACTGTTCAGGCCCGTCACGAATAGCAGAGAGATTACCAGCCAGGACAAAAATGCCGTTGATAGTTGTTTGAGTTTTTTCATGGTACAAATGTAAGAAAAAATGGAAGAAAATTTCACACGTCTGGGGCAGCGGTTCACGCGACTGGGGCAACGATTGGCAAGGTACGGACTGGACGGGTTTGTCCTGGCACTGATTACTGCCATTCTGGTGGCTTACCTTTGGCCCGGGCCCGGGGTGTACCGAGGAATGGTTGATTTGCAGGACATTAACCGTGTTGGGATAGCCATGATCTTCTTTTTCTACGGGCTAAGGCTCAATCCGGCGCAACTAAGGACAGGACTGGCAAACTGGCGCCTGCATGTTGTCACACAGGCGGTTACTTTCATACTGTTTCCTGCACTGGTTTTACTGGTAAAAACATTGGCCGGGGGAACCTGGGATGCGCCCTTGTGGTCGGG
>MWFB01000074.1 GCA_002071385.1 Bacteroidetes bacterium ADurb.Bin013 | reverse complement strand
GTTTCCCTGGGAGCGACTCTGGTGACGAAAGACGAAAAAATAAGAAACTACCCGCATGTCAAAACTGTTTGGTAGCAATTGGTGAGGGCAATCGGGATCGCATCTTTACTATTGACATTTGCCTGACCTCTTTCCACTTTTATCCGTTTCCGAATATCCAGGTTGCGGGATTATCCCTGATTGAAGGTGTCCTGAAATCGACGGACGGCATCAATGATTTCATCAAAACCCGGCACTTTCCCATAGAACATCTCCTGCTGTTGGCGGCGCCCAGGAAGAGCCAAAAGGGGCGGCGTTGTCCCGCTGAGTTTTGAAGAATTGACAAAGGCATCCCATGCCGCGGTTTTTTCAAAGAGCGGAGGTTCCCGTTTTCCCGGATTCTGGGGATGTTCGTCAGCGATGTAGAGATTCCGGTTTGCGCGAATACTCGCTATTTTTTGCTACGATAAGACCTCCCGTCAAACGTCAGGAAGCGTCCATTGAGGCTGAGCCGGTCAAGAATGGCCGAAGCCGTGGCTGAGTCAAAGATTCTTCCCCAGTCGGAGGGGACAAGATTCGTTGTAATAATCGAAGTGGCCGTTTCCGAACGTTTGGAGATAATTTGAAAGATGGCGTCCGCCTGTTCCTTGGACGGGATCACATACCCCAGTTCATCCAGACACAGGACATGGACGCGCGCATAATAGTCAATCAGCGAATAAACATTCCTGGCTTTTGCCAGTTTAGCCGTCAGATCGAATAAAGAGGTAAACACCGTTTGCTTTCCTTTCATCACAGCATCGTGGCAAAAGGCGGCGGCGATATGAGACTTCCCCACGCCTGTCGGACCGATCATGACCAGATTGGCGGGGCGGCTAAGCCAGTCGGTCTGCATGAACTCCATAATCTTGTCCCGGGGAACCTTCGGGTTAAATTTCCAGTCAAAATCACAAAGCAGCTTGACACGCTTCATGCCGGACATTTTCAATAGATATTCGATGCGCCGGTTTTCTCTTTTTTGATACTCCTGCTCAAGAAAAGAATGAAGCTCGGCCTTTTGTTCCTCGGAGAGAGTCTCGATGTCGGTTAAAAATCGGAAGTGTTTCCATAAATCAGATAAGGTCATCATACAGGGCCAGCTCCCTCCTTTCATAGTCGATCTGCAACAGTTGGATATTTTGCGGATAAACGGGCTGCGGTTTAACTTCTTGGGGCTTCAGGAGATTCTGAAGGTAGGTCACCTGGAAGGTTCCCAGCGCATTGGCCTGACGGATGGCCGATAAAAGGGCGCCCTTAGAAACAATCTTAAGGAGCTTAAACAGGATGTAGGCATCTTTGATAGGATCGGAGCCTTGGGCTTCGGCGCGCCTCAGAAAGAGCGCGACCGCCTCGTCCATGTGCGTCATTAACTGCAAAATCCGCTGATCCTTAAAATGCGGCGTGATCGCAATGAGCTTTTCCCGATGCATGGGATGTTCAATAGTCTGATTTTTCAGAAAGGAGCGCTGATGGGCGGCGACCGTCCGGCTGCCGATGACGATCTCCAGATGCCGGGGATAAACCGTCAGGCTGCAGGGCTGATGACTGTATTCGGACGGTAGGGAGTAACGGTTCGTTTCAAAATGTACAAACCCAGTCGGCGTAACCGTAGCCGTTTTCAGACGATAGGCCCGATAAGGGATTTGCGGCAACGTTTTTAGTTTTTCTTCCGGCAATAAATCCAGAGGCGCCTTCCCTGTAGTACGGTGAACGGTCCTGTTGCGCTCTTGACGCCAGAGGGCGACTTTCCGGTTGAGATCATCCATATCCGTAAAAGTATTTCCGGATAAAAAACTGCCGATATCCCGGATAACCCGCTCCACCCGACCTTTTTCATTGGCTCTTCCGGGCGTGCAGGCATGAAGAGAAAAACCGTAATGCCTGGCAAAGTCCAGAAACTGACTGTTGAAGATGATCTCCGGCCGTCGTTTGATCACAACGCTTTTGAGATTGTCATAACGGCCCCGGCGGGGAAGACCGCCCATCTCCCGGAAAGCTTCGATGTGTCCTTCCAGAAAAAACTCCATCGACTGTCGCGGATAAAACCGGCAATACAGAAACCGGCTGTAGGAAAGAATAAAAACAAAGCCGTAAGCCGTGCCGAACGGAAAAGAACGTTGCATCCAATCGACCTGTGCTTCCTCGCCGGGAAGGAACGTCAACTCGTGGCACATCCTTTTCCTTTTCCGGCGAAACGGCCGTGTGTATTCTTTGACCGTGGTGTACCCACCCGTAAAACCATAGGTCTGCAGCCGGTCATGCGCCTGGCTGGCTTTCAGCGAAGGGTAAGCCTCATACCAGTCTTCAATCAGGCGCGCATACTCGTCGAGGATGCTTTTGCGCGGCTTGCGCAGGATTTTTCCTTGCCGCATCAATCGGGTAACCTTGGTTCGAGACAAGCCCAGGGCATCGGCCACCTGGCGAATGCTCAAACCTTCGACTTCTTGCAAATGACGAACATGATTCATTAAATGCTCTTCGTC
>MWFB01000073.1 GCA_002071385.1 Bacteroidetes bacterium ADurb.Bin013 | reverse complement strand
TGAACATGAAAAGCGGACTCTACCAGAACCGGGGCGAAAACCAGGTAAAAGAACTGATTCGTGCCGCCAAATTCACCGTCTTCTTTATTGACAACGACCAGCAGATCCACATTAAAGACATTGGCGAATCCAACCTGATTGCCCGCTGGGCAGAAAAAGAAGGCGCAAGAGTGCAACGGCTCAAACTCAAATCCCAGTTCCGGTGCAACGGATCGGACGGCTACCTTGCCTGGCTGGAAAACACGCTCCAGCTCAAGGAAACGGCCAATATAAAGCTTACTCCGCAGGAATTTGATTTCCGCATTGTGGACAGCCCCTCGGAGCTCAGGAAACTCATCCTGGAGAAGAACTCCGCAAAGAACCAGGCAAATATCCTGGAGAAGAACTCGGCAAACAAATCCAGGATGGTGGCCGGCTATTGCTGGGACTGGGCCAGCAAGAAGGATCCGGAGGCGTACGATATCACGTTCCCGCAATACGATTTTGCCATGCGCTGGAACCTGACCAAAGACGGCAGCACCTGGATCATTGCCCCTGATTCGGTCAACGAGATCGGGTGTATCCACACCTGCCAGGGCCTTGAACTGGACTATGTGGGCGTCATTATTGGCCCCGACATACGTTTTGAAAACGGCCGTGTAGTGACTGATGTAACAAAACGTTCCTCCATGGACCGCTCCATCTTTGGGATAAAAACGATGCTCAGAGAAGATCCGCAGGAAGCCCTGCAACTGGCTGACCGCATCATAAAAAACACCTACCGCACCCTTCTGACCCGGGGCATGAAAGGCTGCTACGTCTACTGTTGCGACCAGGCGCTGCGCGACCACTTTGCAGCACAACTCTCCCCTGCCCGTCCACAGGCCGCTACTGGTTATGGGAAAAGTGCTCATCCGCAAACCTCTGCAGGTTACTGCGAAACTGCCCTTCCACGGGTCCCTGCGTTGTTCAGAGAGCCTGAAGTTCCTCCCGGGCCGAGGATAGAGGCCGAGGTAAACGCCTCGGCACAATTCGTGGAATTTCTCCCGCTTTACTCGCTGAAGGCCGCCTGCGGCGCTTTTGGAGAAGGACAGTATGCCGAGGAATCGGGCTGGGTGAAGGTGGAAGGACTGGGGCGCCTGAACCGGAATATGTTTGTGGTTCAGGCCAAAGGGCATTCCATGGAACCGAAGATCCCTGACGGCAGCCTGTGCGTTTTCAGGGCCAATGTGGTGGGATCACGCCAGAACAAGATAGTGCTGGTGCAACACCGAGGGCTGCACGATGTGGATTACACCGGTAGTTACACCATCAAGACCTACACCAGCGAAAAATCATTTGACAGGGAAACCGGGGAATGGCAGCACGAGCGCATAGTCCTGAAACCAATAAATCCTGCATACAGGTCCATTGTCATAGACCAGGAAGACGATTTTACGGTTATTGGAGAATTCATAGGATTGGTAAAAAGTTGAAACATGATCCTGAACTTAGACAATAGCATTGTATTAAGGAAGCTGGAACTTTCTGATGCCGGGGAGATTTTTAACATCATTGACAACCAGCGGGAGCACCTGGGTCCCTTTCTGCCCTTCGTGGAAACCACCAAACAACTTGCAGACACTCAGGCTTTTGTGGAATCGGTGGTAAATGCCCCCGAAGACCGGCTGGCATACACCTTCACCATCCGGGTGAACGGCCGGATGGCGGGCCTCATTGGCTTCAAGGACACCGACCGGGCCAACAAAAAGACCGAGATTGGGTACTGGCTTTCCCGGGAGTATTTGGGCCGAGGCATCATGACCCGCTCCGTGAGCACCCTGTGCGACTATGCCTTCAGGGAGCTGGGCATCAACCGGATCCAGATAAAATGCGCGGTGGCAAACACCGCCAGCCGCAACATCCCCCAGCGCCTCGGCTTTCAGATGGAAGGCACAGAACGCGCCGGTGAGCTGCTGACCGGAGGCGTTTTTACCGACCTGGCTGTGTACAGCAAGTTGAAGGGAGATGAATAGAGGTGCTGGTGGGCATAAGACGAAACAACCGCACACATGAAAAATCTTGAAAAAAAGTGGATTCATGATGATCAAAACGATAAAAAATGACACAAAAAAGACAAGATAGCGAACCCCCGCTGGCAACATCAGAATGGGGCTGGCGCTATCATCATATTGGAATTCCCACGGATAAGCCGATTCATGATGAAAGATACCTGCCTCAGTTTAAATTGTATGTTTCCGGATTTGACACAAGTCCCTATGGCATTGAATGGATGAGGTACGATAAGGATAGTCCTGTCTTGGGCTTGATTAAGAATGTCCCGCACATAGCCTTTGAAGTTGATGATCTGGACTTTGAACTGACAAGAAGAGAATTCAATATTATCTCACCTTCGAATTCTCCGGGTGAGGGAACAAGAGTCGCAATGATTGAACATAACGGAGCCCCGGTTGAATTGATCGAATTTGAAAAATGAAAGTAATATCCGATTGTGACGGATGCCGGGCTGGTACCGGGCGACTTTTTTCAGGATGC
>MWFB01000072.1 GCA_002071385.1 Bacteroidetes bacterium ADurb.Bin013 | reverse complement strand
TCCGTGTTGCGGAATGTCTTTGGTTTTTGGCCGAAGTATTGTTCGACCGCCTTCACGTGTACCTTTATCTGGTCTTTGAATTTTCTCGGAGAGATAAGTGAGGACAGGGAATGGGAGTATGTTTCGGCAAGAAATTCCACATGCCCTGTACGGGCGAGCTCCTGGAAGGATTCAAGTGCCGCGGGGGCAAACTGCTCCATTTGTTCCAGGGCGATCCCGCTTATGGAATAGGCGACCCTGAAGGCTCCGTCGAATTCCTTGATCAAATCCAGTATGATCCGGTTGGCCGGGATGTAACATCTTGATGCAACCCGCCCCATTATGGTTTTGTTGGTGAATTCGTCGAAGTAATCATGATTTTTGCCTATGTCAAAAAAACGATATTGCCGTAACCTGTAAGGCTGATGAACCTGAAAGTACAAACAGAGTGTCTTTTTCATATGATTGGTTTTTTGTTATTTCTCTTCTGTTACCGATTCGTAGATCTCTTTGACCTTCAGAGCGGCATTATCCCATTTTAACGCATTGACCTCTTCCAGGCCGCACCGTACGGTCATGGCAGATAAGGCCGGATAGGTCAGCAACCCGTATATGGCGTCTGCCATGGCATTGACATCCCAGAAATCCACCTTGATGGCATGGCGCAATACTTCGGCCACCCCGGATTGCTTTGAAATGATAGTGGGCACGTTCGCTCTCATGGCTTCAAGGGGAGATATGCCAAAGGGTTCAGAAACCGAGGGCATGACATATACATCGGAATAGGCAAACATATTCTTCACATCTTCTCCGCGCAAAAAGCCGGTAAAGTGGAAATGAGGGGAAATCCCCAGTTTTGCCACACGCCTTATGGCGCGGTTGAACAAATCGCCGCTGCCTGCCATTACAAACCTCACGTCTTTTGTTTTCTGTAAAACTTTGTAGGCAGCCTCTATGAAATATTCAGGACCTTTCTGGAAGGTGATCCTGCCCAGGAAAGTGACGATTTTTTCCGGAACCCCCCTGGTTATCTCACGGTCCTCGACGGTGCTGAAATCCACCGCATTGTGAACAGTGATGACTTTTGAAGGGTCAATATGGTAACGTGTTATTATGGTATTGCGTGTGAGGTTGCTCACGGCTATGACACGGTCGGCGGCTTCCATCCCCCGCCTTTCCAGGTCATAGACCTGGGTGTTGATATTCTCTCCTGAACGGTCATATTCTGTGGCATGAACATGCACCACGAGCGGTTTTCCCGAAACGCGTTTTGCAGCAATCCCTGCCATGTAGGTGAGCCAGTCATGGGCGTGTATGACATCAAACTGGTTCTTATGGGCAATGGCCGATGCCACAAGCGCATAGCGCATCACTTCCTCCATCAGGTTCTTGCCGTATTTTCCGGAAAATTTGAATTTTTGTCCGAATGATATCCTGAATTCATTCCATTCCTTCTCCCTTTCCAGGTCCACCTTTTCTTCAAATTCATCGGGGCCCAGGTAAGGGATCAGGTTTGACGTCACTTTCAGGAACTGCACCTTCTCAAAAAGCTGCCTGGCCTCTTCCCTGGTTTCAAAAGCCGCTACATCACTGGCATTGATGATGCGGACAGCACTCTGATCCTCATCACCCGAAGCCGAGGGCATCACAAACAGGACCTGGACGTTGTGTTTTGCCAGCCCCCTGGTCAGGCCGTCGCAGGCCGTGCCCAGTCCGCCGGATATATGAGGAGGAAATTCCCATCCAAACATTAATACTTTCATAGTGTATTGTATTTATCTATGAGATTCATCACACGCAAAATCTCGGCTACGCTCAGGGCGCTGGAGGTGCATCCGTGAGGACGGTACGGGGGATTGCCGTCGTATAGTTCAGCAATGGATCCAATCCCGTGTTCGGTCATATCTTCTTCAAAAACTCCAATGAGGTCGCGGGCGCAATCAACAAATCCCCTGCCATGCAAACGGAACTGGGCATCAATATAATGACCCAGCAGCCATGGCCATACGGAGCCCTGATGGTATGCCCTGTGGCGTTGGTCGGCGTCTCCTTCACAACGGCTTATAAACAACGGATTCTTTGGGGCAAGCGTTCTCAGGCCCCGGGTCGTGAGCAGTTCGCCGCTACAGGCCCTGAGAACGGAATTGATCACCTCATCCTCCAGGGGCGTATAGGGAAGCGAACATGCAAACAATTGGTTAGGTCTTGTGAAAATGTTCTGTCCCTGGTCATTGACGTAATCGGCCAGGTGAGAACGGGATTCACACCAGAAAGTGGGCAGGAAGTTTTCCTTGACAAGACCGGGAATATCCTCGAACTCCTTCACGAATTCATTGTCTTCCATATCCTTGGCCAGATCCAGGGCAAAGCAGACAGCATTGTACCACAGGGCGCAGATTTCCACAATATAGCCGCTGCGAGGAGTGACCGGTTTCCCGTTCACCACCGAATCCATCCATGTCATGGGAACATCTCCCTCTCCGCACCATATCAGCCCGTTGGCGTGCATTGTCACCCGGTCTTTGCCCGTTTTGTAATTCCTTACAATGGA
>MWFB01000071.1 GCA_002071385.1 Bacteroidetes bacterium ADurb.Bin013 | reverse complement strand
CTGTTGGAAAATGAGCTGAAAAGACAATCCCAGACTGTCCTGGAAATACCGCTGATTATTGGCGGAAAAGAAATAAGAACGGGCAATTTTGGAGAGATCCGGATGCCGCACGACCACAATAAAGTGATTGCCAGGTATCATAAAGCCGGAAAGGCAGAAGTGGAATTGGCCATAAAGGCAGCACTGGAAGCCCGGAAATCCTGGTCAGATCTGGCCTGGACCATCAGGGCTTCCATATTGCTTAAGGCCGCAGAACTCCTTTCCACACGCTACCGTTCTGTGATCAGTGCCGCCAATATGCTCGGACAAAGCAAGAATATCTATCAGTCAGAGATAGATGCTGTTTGTGAAACCATTGACTTCCTGAAATACAATATCAGTTTTACGGGACGGATTTATGAACAACAGCCCAAGTCCACTTTTAATCAATTGAATAAAATGGAGTACAGGGCCCTGGAAGGTTTCGTGCTGGCTGTTAGCCCGTTTAACTTTACTTCTATTGCCTCAAACCTGAACATGGCCCCGGTCATGATGGGCAATACAACCATCTGGAAGCCCGCTTCCACGGCCATACTGTCCAACTACTATTTGATGAAAGTCTTTATGGAAGCCGGATTGCCCGCCGGTGTGATTAACTTTTTACCCGGACAGGGATCCGTTATTGGAAACACGTGCCTGGCTTCAAAAGACCTTGCAGGGATTCATTTCACCGGATCCAATAGTACTTTCAACGGTTTATGGACGCAGGTAAGTTCCAACCTCTCCCTCTACAAATCCTATCCCCGCCTGGTTGGGGAAACCGGAGGAAAAAACTTTGTTTTTGTGCACCCCTCGGCAAATGTAAACGATGTCTGTATAAATACCATCCGGGGTGCTTTTGAATACCAGGGACAGAAATGCAGTGCGGCTTCCAGGATGTACGTACCCCGTTCTTTATGGCCTGAGCTGAAGAAATGTCTTGGCGAACTTGCCGAAGAAATTAAGATGGGAGACGTTATGAATCCGGAAAATTTCATGAACGCCGTGATAGACGAAAAGGCCTTTGACAATATAAAATCTTACATAGATTACGCCAAAAGATCACCCGATGCCTCAATCATAGCCGGCGGCCAATGCGATAAATCCACCGGTTACTTTATCCGCCCGACCATAGTGGAAACTACCAAACCACACTTTAAACTCATGGAAGAAGAGATATTTGGACCGGTTCTCTGTATTTATGTTTATCAGGATGAGAAGATTACCGAGGCGTTGGATCTATGTGACACCACTTCTCCTTACGGATTGACCGGGGCCGTCTTTTCCACTGACCGCGTGGCAGCCGCTGCAATTTGTGAAAGGTTAAGGTATGCAGCCGGTAATTTTTATATTAACGATAAACCTACCGGCGCAGTAGTCGGATTGCAACCCTTCGGTGGTTCCAGGGCTTCCGGAACAAACGACAAGGCAGGTGGCGAATTCAACCTGTTGCGCTGGGTCAACCCCCGGACCATCAAGGAAACCTTCGTCAGCCCCGATGATTACCGCTACCCGTATATGCGATAAATGACCGGAACCAAGCATATGTAGTTCTGATATCACCTGAGTTTGTTCATCTCAAAGTGCCTGCGGGAATAGAGTAAGAATCCCGCAACTCCCGCTATATAGCAGACTGCCCCGCAAAGGAACGCAGCAGTATATCCAAATTGCCCGGCTATAATGCCGCCAAACAGGATCCCAAGACCGTTGCCGGTATCCCATGAGGTCATAACGGAAGAATTGGCTGTGCCTCTTTGTGTATTCGGGGCCAGGTTAATGAACATATTCTGGTAAGCGGGGTACATGTGGCCGTGTCCATATCCTATGATCAGGGCTGCGCAATAATATCCTATCTCGTTTTTTATCAAGGCAAAAAGAATAAAACCGAGGCATTCGATTATGATACCTTCCACCGCATTGCGTGTGATTAATCCCTTTTTCAGATTGCGTGCCCCGCTCAGGCGTGAAATGATGAGTCCGGATGAAAGGAACAGAAAGAACCAGGCAGAGCCTCCCTCAATGCCCAGTTCTTCCCGGCCATAAATGGCCACATAGGTAGTCACCACGCCATAGGCAATGGAAAACAGAACCATTTCCAATGCCAGGCTCCAGCCCTTTACCAGGAAGAAACGGTCCAGGGAGAAGGCTTTTTTCTCGGGTATGATCTCCCTGGATTTCAATTTGACCGGGATCAGGATCAGAGATCCTGCCAGCGCAATAGCCATAGAAAGCACAAAAAGCACATTGAAGTTGTTCGTGGCGTTGTAAATCCAGATGGCCACTGTAGGGCTTATGGCCGAGGCAATGTTAATGCTCAGACCGTAATAACCAATGCCCTCTGCGCGCCTTGATGACGGGAGTGAATCCACGGCCACGGTACTCAACGATACGGTTGATGCTCCGTAGGGTGAACCATGCAGGGTACGGACTACCGCAAACAAAACCAGGGATCCGGCTACCAGGTAACCGGCAAAAAAAGTCACACAGACGATCGTGCTGGCCATCAGAAACGCTTTACGCGGGAAACGGTCCACCATGTATCCGCTGAAAGACCTGGTGATAAGTGCAAACAGTGCATATCCACTCAGTACCATCCCGATTACCTTCTTGTCAGCCCCAAAATTGTCACTCAGATAGATGGGCAGCAAAGGAGCCAGCAGCATGAATGCAAAATACATCATGAAAGTGGCGATCCATATTTTTGTATAATTGGAATTCCAGAGCACCCCGGGGCTCTCTGCAGCGTTATTCATTGTTAGTCCAGTACCCTGTCATAAAACGGACACAAATATA
>MWFB01000070.1 GCA_002071385.1 Bacteroidetes bacterium ADurb.Bin013 | reverse complement strand
GATTTGTCCAGCTTTTCAATAATGGGAACCATGCGCTCCAGATCGCGCGCGCTTGCGGAGATGATCATGGAATTGCTGTGTTCATCGAGCGTTACAGAGCCTCTTGTCTTGCCTTCTTTGTCTTTCGTTAGAAAGTTCTGCAGCGTCTTCTCCAGTTTTTTCGGATCGGCATAGTCGATTTTGATGATTACAGGGTCCATCAGGGGTTCCACCCAGTCAATTTCACGCATCTGCACTTTCTGCTTCAATTCATGGTCAATGTCTTCAATGGACATGACGCGGATGATGCTGCCTTCCCACACATAACTCAACCCGTGCGTCTTTAACAGACCGGTAAAGGCCTGATCCCAGGGGACCGAGCGGAAATCGACGCTGACGTCGCCTTTCAAATCATTTTTGATCAGAATGTTGCAATTGACGGCTTTGGCCATGGCCCGCAGCACGGCCTTGAGATCCGCCTGCCGCATGGTCAGATTGATCGGCTTGGTCGGAAGTTTTTGGGATTTATCCCCTATCAGGGCGGAAAGTTGCGCTTTTTGGTCGGGAGGCGTCGGAAGTTCTATGATTTTTTGCCTGTCTGCCGGAGAAGATCCGCGGGAAGCCTCCGCCATCGTTTCCCATTTTTCAAAAAACGGGTCCGGCTTTTTGCTTTTCATATCCCCCGCGCAACCGATGAGCAACACCAGCAAAAGGACTCCCATTGCCGGCAAATATGTTTCTGTGTGTCTTTTTCTTAAGGTCAAGGCCTCAACCTCCTGTTTTTTCGCTTTTCCAAAAACCCGCGGGGCTTTCTATTCGAGAGCTTTTCACAACCCCTCTAGCCGTCATGCCGGCGAAGGCCGGTATCCAGACGTCGTCCCCGCGGAGGCGGGGAACCAGTTCCTTTAATACTGGATTCCCGCCCCCCGACTTCTCGAGGGCAGGCTTCGCGGGAACGACAGGAAACCAGTTTGTGCAAAGGTTTCTATTCCTGAATCGGCACATAGGTTTCGCCGCCCGTGGTGCGATTGATAATCAGAACGCGCGATGGCGTCACTCTTTTCAAAAGGTATCCTTCGACGTCAAGGGACTGACCGGCTTCGTATTCCCAACCGTTGATAATCGCCATTTTCTTAGCCCCGGTTTCGACATAACCGGAATAAACGATTTTGGGCCCCTCTTTGACGCCTTTCATTTCCTCCTTCTGGGCAAAGGCGCGGTAGGAAGCCTTGTCCCAAAAAGGATTTTTGCTCCACTCGGCCTCCGCTCTTTGAGCCACATAAACATCGGCTGCGGTTGCCTTGTTCGACATGATATCACTGGTCAATGCGGCAAGGGCAGCTTTTTCTTCAACAGGCGCGGTTGCTTTGCCGGCCTTTTTGGCGGAAGGACCGGCAATCAGCAATTCATAGCCGGCATACAGGACCGCAACAGCGGCAACCGCCAGAATGATCATTTGTCTAGTGTTGAGCTTCTTCATTCTTTCCGCATCCGTCTATCCGGCCAGGGCCACCCATATCTTCAATTCAAAATCCATGGAGTCGCTGTTTTGCTCCATGTTGATCCCTTCGATCCGGTCGATGTACGGCAGCGACCCCAGCCCGATCATCAATTTCCGGAAATCGGCAAACTCTCCTTTCAGCATGGCTGTGTAAAGAAGGTTTTGCGAACCGCCGGCCATGGTTTTTACATCCGGAATGAGGGAGAGAATGTTGATGCCGGCCTTGGCCGCTTCCGCCCGGAAAGAATCCTGAAATTCATCCATGTTCTGCCGGGACAGTTTCGTTTTCATCGGGTTCGGCAGAATTCGGTCGTCTTTTTTCAACGAAGCCTGGCTGATCAACTGATAAATCTGCCGCAGTTCCTTCTGCTCGTCGATTTGCGCCTGAATGCCCGCGACAGCCTCCGAACGCTTGACGTTGTATCGATGCAGGGGAAGAATCCCCAGCAAAATGATCAGAAGAATAATGCCACCGCAGATGATCATGTATCCCACGTTTTTGGACGGAATTTTCTCCATTATTTTCTTTATCATCGCTACCCTATTTTCGCGTTGATCACAAACTGCAGAATTTCACTGTTCCTGAATTTTGCGACGCTGCTTTTCTGCAGAACCACACCCTGCAGCATGGGTGAATTTTCCAGTTTCATGACATATTGCGCCAGCTGCGCGTCCATCGCGCCGCGGGAACCCAGGACGACGCCCTGGAGAACAAGATTTTCTTTTGGCGCCGCTTCCTTTCCGGCTGCCCCGGTTGTTTGCCCTCCGGCGCCCGGCTCCGGAATGGACATCCGCACCTGGGTCAGGCGAATATCATCCGGCGTCAGGAAAGACAATTCGCTGATCAGCGCCAGACCTTTGTATTTCTGTGAATACCGCTGGTTGTGCTGATTGCGAATTTTCATTTCTTTGGCCATTTCAGCAATTTTATCTTTAGACAACTTCGGGCCCAAGAGCAAGAGTTCTTTTTCGAGTTTTCCTTTTTGAACACCAAGCTGCCTTGCCTCGCTGACCTGAAGAGCCATAATGACGAGGCAGACGGCCAAAGCGGCCGCGAACGTCGAAAAAACGCCGCGGTTGATCCTCTTGCGGATCAGCTCCTGTTTTTTCTGCGCGTAGGTGAAGATGGCATTCGGCGTGTGTTTGCTGTCCGACAGGGCCAGCCCGATGGCCGGAATCAGCGAGGCTCTTTCCGCCAGAGACGAAAGCCCGCTTTTGACCGGAAATGGTTTGCCTGCAAACGGATCAAAATATTCACTGATGGAACCGATTTGTTCTCTGAGGTAATGCAGCAGGGGGTAATAAAATACGCTGATCGCAGCCGAAAGATAAACTTTCTCCACCTTCTCAAAACCGACGGAGGTGGCGAAGTATTCCATCGTTCTTTCGATCTGACGCAGCAGGCGCTCC
>MWFB01000069.1 GCA_002071385.1 Bacteroidetes bacterium ADurb.Bin013 | reverse complement strand
CCGGTGGAAGTAGGCGAGGTGCTCCTGACAGGGGCTACCGGTTATCTGGGAATGCATCTGCTGAAAGAGCTTATAGAACATGAGGATAATGTCATTTACTGCATGGTTCGCTCCAAGGGGGTGCTGACGCCCGAAAGGCGCCTGAAATCGCAATTGATGTATTACTTCTCGGATACCTATGATGAGCTCTTCGGAAAACGCATCATTTCTGTGGACGGGGATATTACCAACACCGACACGCTGGAATCCCTCAAAGGACTGGGCATAAGCACCGTTTACAACTGCGCCGCCGTAGTGAAGCATTACGCTGCCGGTAATGAACTGGAAAAGATCAATGTGGAAGGGGTGTCCAACCTGGTGGAATTTTGCCGAAGCGACAACGCACGGCTCATCCATATCTCCACGGTGAGTATTAGCGGAATGCTTTCCAGGGGCACGGAAGAAGGTAAGATCCTTGACGAGGGGGCTTTGTACATTGGACAGGAAATTGAAAACCAGTATGTGCTGAGTAAATTTCTATCGGAAAGGATTGTTCTGGAAGCCGTGTCCGCGGGAGTTATAAACGGCAAAATCATGAGGGTGGGGAACCTGATGGGACGCCATTCGGACGGAGAATTCCAGATCAATTTCCGGAGCAATGCCTTCATCAATTCCCTGCGCAGTTATCAGGTACTGGGGATGTTCCCGTTAAGCGGACTGATTGCCCCGGCAGAAGTTTCGCCCATAGACTGCGTGGCCCGTGCAGTACATGTGCTTTCCAAAACGCCTTCAGAGGTTGTGGTGCTGCATGCCTATAACAATTACCGGCTGAACATGGCCAACCTGGTGTATGCAATGAGAGAGTATGGCTTTGATATTGAACTTGTTTCGGATGAACGGTTCAACCATCACTTTAATGAAATGATGAAGGATCCATCCAAGAGCGAATACCTGGGTGGGTTGCTCCATTATGGTACGGACACAGAAAAAGTACCCGTTCCGGATGACAACAGCTACACTACGTTATTACTTTACCGCAACAATGTACGCTGGCCGCTTGCCGATGAAGGGTACTCTCTGAAACTGATAGAAATGCTGGACGGGATGGGGTTCTTCGTCAGTTGAACTTCATTACTTGAAAAGCAGTTTCCCGAAAATGGTCAGGTAAGTTCTCCAATTGGGCCAGGTATGGCCGCCGCCGCTCACGTGGTAGGTGTGTTCCAATCCGTTGCGTTCCAGAGCCTGGTGCAAGGCATTGGCAGATTCAAACAGGAAATCCTGGTCTCCGCAGCCTACCCAGTAGAGCTTGTAGCCTGCTTTCTTAATAGCCTGCAGCTGGCTGTCAATTTCCTGTCCTTCACGGATTCCCATGCTCAAAGGACAAATGTAGCCGAACATCCCAGGATACAGGTTGGTCACAGCCATGGTATGGCCTCCACCCATGGACAGCCCTGCAACGGCACGGCCTTCGGGCTTGTTAATCGTACGGAAATGCTTTTCAACGTAAGGAATAATGTCCTTTACTATGGAATTGACATAAAGGTTGGCAAAGGCCGGGTCTCTCCAGTCGAATTGCCTTTCGGGCAATCCGTACGTTTTGGCAGCTTCCTGCCAGGGATTTCCGTTGGGCATGACCACTATCATGGGTTCGGCCTCTCCCTTTTCTATCATGTTGTCCATGATCTGGCGGGTGTATCCCATGCTTATCCAGGCTTCCTCGTCTCCACCGGCTCCATGCAACAAGTACAGGACAGGGTATTTGCCTCTTGGGTTGTTCTCGTAACCGTATGGCGTATAAATGGTCATTCTGCGCTGCATGCCTATGGTGGGTGAATCGTACCAGACGGTCCTCACATTGCCCCTTTGGGTGGCTTCCTTGTAATATCCCGAGATACCACCAGGGACCAGCAATACGCTCAGATAACGCGTTCCGTCGCGCTGCATGATAACGTTGGAGGGATCATTCATCATTACCCCGTCCACTATGAAGCTGTAGGTGTAAATTTCGGGGGCAGGCAGGGGGATGCTGGCATACCATACACCGGCAGTATCGCGTGCCATGGCCAGGGAAGAACGGTAATCGGCCGTCCATGAACCGTACAGGCGGACTTCATAAGCTTTGGGAGCCAGCAGGCGGAAAGTCACCTGGTTTTCAGTAATTTCGGGAGAGACAATGGGCTGCCTGCCAAAAGCGAAATTGCGTAGTTCCTGGGCAGCTGCCGTGCCGGCCAGTGTGGTCATCAGAAGGATCAGAAGAGATATTTTTTTCATAAGATCGTATATAATAGTTTCACATATGCAAATTTGACAGTTATAAACCGGAAAAGTTTATGTATACGTTCATCAATATTTTCTATTTGTGCGAAAAGTTATAACTTTATTCCACAAACCCATATATCATGATGGTACATAATCCCTGGCACAGTGTTGAACCCGAGGCTAAAGGATTCGAGGTCAATGCGCTCATAGAGATCAGCAACGGAAGCCGCGCCAAGTACGAACTGGACAAGGAAACCGGACTGTTAAAGCTTGACCGGGTATTGTATTCGGCAGTCTACTATCCGGCCAATTACGGATTCATCCCCCGTACTTATGCCAAAGATGATGACCCGCTGGACGTGCTGGTACTGTCACAGATAGCCATTCAGCCCCTGTGCATAGTCAGGGTCAAGATCATTGGCGTGATGCAGATGATTGACCAGGGCAAGCCCGATGACAAGCTCATTTCCGTGGCATGTCACGACAAGAGCGTAAGCCACATTGAAGAAATCAAGGGCATGCCTCCCATCTTTGATTCCGAACTCAAGCAATTCTTTGAGGAGTACAAACGCCTGGAACAAAAGACAGTCCTGGTGGAAGAGTTCGCAGACAGGAAAAAAGCCCTGGATATCCTGGAGGATGCGCTGCAACGGTATAAGGAGCTGTATCCCTGATTAGCATTCAGATTTCTGACACAACCTTACATGCTA
>MWFB01000068.1 GCA_002071385.1 Bacteroidetes bacterium ADurb.Bin013 | reverse complement strand
GTGAATGATTCCGGGTTCAGGATATTGAAGGCCAGGTTGCAGGCACCTTCCTGCCGGGAGATATGGGCTATGGCTTCACTTACATAATCAACCGGTACTGTAAAGAGCCGGGTCTTGATGTCCGGGGCCTTTTGCATGTGAATGCACCCCACGATCAGCCGGCTGATCAGATCCTTCATTTCCCATATGCCGTTGACGGTATCCCCGGTTATATCTCCGGGCCTGTAAATGCAGGCTTTCAGGCCGCGCTCCCTGGCACTTTGGGCCAGCTTCTCCGACACCCACTTGGTTTCTGAATAACCGAGCAAATAACCCTCTCCTGAAGCCAGGGGATCGGATTCATATACTTTCTTCCCGAAGTGGGAAGGATTGTCATACACGCTATAGGACGAAATGTAATGGAAATATTTAGCCCTCCCTGTACAGGCAAAGCGCAGGCATTCACGCGTCCCATCCACGTTGCTTGCTTTCAGGAACTGGTATGGGAACAGGAAATTGAGCATGGCTCCGTTATGGTAAACCGCATCCACATGTTGGCTCAACTCTTGGTAAACGTCCTCCCGCATGCCCAGCCGCGGCTGCTCCAGGGATCCTGTAACCGCCTGAATGTTTTGTGCATATTCGTCTTTCCAGCAACGGTAGTGTTTCATGTTGCTTATGACACGTTCCCGTCCCTTTTCTTCATTCTGTGCCCGTACGTGACAATAGATGCGGATGTCTTTCCCGGTATTTTGTTCAATGAGCGACCGGATGAGGAAGGCTCCCAGGAAGCCGGTACTCCCGGTCAGGAACAAATTCCTGCATGCACTCATGGAGTGGTCATATGGGGCACCGGGGGCAATGGACGGGTCCAGCGTGCATTCGTCCTGCAGGTTGACTTTTTTTGCTTTACCGTTCCCTTCCAGCAGGTTATGCTGAATGAGTTCTGCAATCCCGTTCACAGAAGCATTCAGGCCTACCTGGGTGACATCCAGATTAATATGAAACACTTCTTCCAGCTGGCAGGCACATTCCACCATCTTGAGTGAATCGCCTCCCAGCTCCAGGAAACCCGTGTCCAGGTCGTAATCCTGTCTTTCCAGCAAGTTGTCGAACACGGACTTGACTTTTTCATGAATACCGTTCAGTGCAGTTTCAGGGCTTGTTGTTTTTTCACGGGCCGAGGCATTTTTTCTGCTGCTGAACAACACCTGGGGCATTCCCTCCGGCGGAAGCTCGCCGTTGCGTTCATTAAGTGGCTTGTGGACACCCTGGCTCAGTTTTTCCTGCAGATACAGCTCCCTGACCTTATGGGTGCGGATCTTCAGGTTGTCGGTCCTGGGAAGGGTATTCTTCTTCAGGAACACCACGTCGTAAAACGAGAATTCAAATATCCGGGCAGCAACCTGGTTGACCTGGGCAGCCAAAGCAGCAAAATCCAGATTGATCCTGTCAGTTTCCAGGCATGCCACTACAGCTTCCCTGTTATTTGCTTCCACGGTAAAAAAGACGGAAGCGTCTGCGGATAAGGCGGGAATGTTCTTTTTGAGTGCGGCCTTTATGTCTCCCGGGTACACATTATGCCCGTTGATGATGATGATTTCCTTGATCCTGTCGGTCATATAGAAATTCCCCCCATAGAGGATACCCATATCGCCCGTCTTGAAAAAATAGCCTTGATGACCCTCTATACGGGCGCGGAAATTCTCATTGTCCCTGACGCCTCCCCAATAGCCTTTGCAGACAGTATCCCCCTGGATGTACATCTCCCCTACCTGGTCTTCTTCACAAGGTTTTCCCGTTGCGGGGTCCACCGCGATCATGGTTATGCCCCTAACAGGTTCCCCCAGGCTGACCAGTTCCTTTCCCTGACCCGGTTCACACGGGACGAAGCGGTTCCTTCGCAAGGCATCTTCCGATACCCACAAGGTCTGGTGATTCTTGTGCGCTGCCGTCACCAGGCAGACATTCTCTGCCATGCCGTAGCCACAGGCGAAAGCCTCGGCCCGGATCCCGAACAAATCCGCAAAGGAACGTATGGTGACCGGATCGACAAACTCCGATCCGTTCATGAAGTGGGTGACGTGCGTGAGGTCAAATGCCGAGGCTGCCTTAAGGGTCAGAATGTTCGGGAACAAGGCGTATGCGCTGTTGGGCCCTGCGGTGAGCTTCACCTGGTAATCGGAAAGGACCCTGAGCCAGAGCGTGGGCTTTTGCAGGAATTGGAGGGTTTGCAGAAAATAGGTCCTCCCCTCCAGGGCCGTTATGGGCAGGAAGATCCCGAAAAGCAATCCCAGGTTATGGAAAAACGGGACCCACATGGCCAGGCTGTTCCCGGTGGAATAGTCATACAGTTCCTGCACCTGGTTTATGTTGGTCATCAGGTTTTTCAGGGTGACCATCACCCCTTTGGGGTCACTGGTCGAGCCCGAGGTATATTGCAGGTAAATGACATCTTCGGGTGCGGCTGTATGCAGTGGAAACCCCCGTGTAGTGGTGTTTATGCGGTCAGTATAAATCCTTTTTAAACGGATTGCTTCGAAAAAAGCCTGCCTCAGGAGTTGTTTCTTCAGACCTGATTGCGGCGACCTCCCATTGGACTGTGGCGGTTGTGGCGGCTGTTGCAACTGTGGTGGCTGTGTCAGCTGTGGCGGCTGCGCTTTTGAAAGCCGCTCATGTTCCAGGGCGTAATTGGAAATGATGAATTTTGGCTGGCAGGATTTGACTACCGATATGAAACGCTCTACTTTTCCCTCGTCTATCGGGGGCGGGATGATGGTAAAAATGGTGCCTGCCATAATGGCTCCGTATACGGCATATAGGGTACCGGGATCCTGTAAAGAGAGAATGACTACACGGTCTCCCTTCTTTGCTCCCCTGTCCAGCAATTTCCAGGCAATGGCTTTGGCGTTTCTGAAAACCATGTCTATGGTAACCTCTGTTACAGTTCTTTCTTCTGTAGAAAAATCCAGGAAATTGAATATTTTTCTGTCCGGACAGTCTTTGGTCCTTTCCAGGAGTATGTCAATAATGCCTTTCATGCTTCTTTGACTGGGGATTCGTCTGTTATGA
>MWFB01000067.1 GCA_002071385.1 Bacteroidetes bacterium ADurb.Bin013 | reverse complement strand
TATCTCGCAGCTGAATTCTTTTTCAAACACGCCTAAGTCTTTGTGGGTCCAGAGGTCAGTCACCAGGGCAGGACCGTTGATGCCAATATCTTGGAAATCAAGACGAACTATCCTTCCATTGGTGGAAACTGCAGTGTTAGTTTCTTCCGGGCTTTGGGCATTGAACAGTGCGACGTATTTGTCTGTGCCGCAGACGCAGTCGGCACTGCAGTGGGCGCAAGCGGCGGGAGCGCAGGTGTTGTTGCGCCCAGAACAGGGAGCGGCGTCAGCACTGCAGGAGGTGCAGGTACCGGCACTGCAGGGGGCGCAGACACAGGTAGTGCCTGTGGCGTTAGCGTAACCCGCGCCAATAGCGGAGGCGTAGAGAGCGCAGGCGTCTGCGGCCCAGACTATCAGGTCGTTGTCGCGGGAGATTTGGCGGTTGTTGGTGCTATGCTGGTTGACTTTCAACACGTCGGGGTTGGTGAGGAGCTCTTTGGTGAAGGTGTCGAGCCGGGTCATATCGCCCCCAAAGATGAGGGGCGAACGGCCGATGGCCCATAGGCTCATGAGCGTGTATTGCTCGGCTTTTGTAAAGTTGGCGGGGCGTCCAAAATCGATCACTCCCAGCGGTAGCATGTCAGCATCGGGAAAGTGGCCGGGGCCGCGGTACGACGTCCACACATCCAATCGCTCGAACATCGCGTACAGCAAGTCCCACCGATCCCAGAAATCGTCGGTAATGCGCCAGAGGTTGGCATGGTGCATCACGTGATCACCGGCCGAGACGGGGGTGGCGCCCGGTGAGAGGCTCAGCACAATGGGACGGCCGGTGTGGTCTATGGCCTCGCGAATGGCCTCTATCTCGGCCTTTTGTACATTATCGTAAGGTCGTGCGATGTCGTCCACTTTAATGTAGTCGACCCCCCACCCTGCATACATCTCAATGATGGAGCGGTAATAGGCTCGGCCTTCCTCTTTGGTGGCATCGACACCATACATGTCCGGGTTCCAGGGGCAGGTCGATCCTGTGAGCGCAATGTCGGCCGCCCGCACGTTGGAGCCAAAGACCGGCAAGTTTTTTTCCACCGCCTGGCGGGGAATGCCCCGCATGATATGTATGCCGAATTTCAGGCCTTTTGAATGCACGTAATCGGCCAGCGGCTTGAATCCTTTTCCATTGGCCGCCGAGGGAAATTTCTTGAGTCCGGGGGTCAGTCGTCCGTATTCGTCCATGGTGAGGGGCGCACCGGGTTTATAGTAATGGCGCTTGGATTCGGGCTCATACCACTGGATATCAACTGTTAGGTATATGTACCCGGCAGGCAGCAGGTGCTTGGCCATGGCATCGGCCTGTTCCTTGATTTGCTGCTCGGTAACCGTAGTGCCAAAGATATCCCAGCTGTTCCACCCAAGCGGAGGCGTTGAGGCAAAATTCCAGTATGCGGGGGTGTCCTGTGCTCCGGTCGCTCCGGTTGCGCCGTTCGAATCAACCAATCCTGTTGCACTGGTTGCGCTCGCTGCTCCTGCTGAGCCAAAGGTAAGCAACATGAACAGGAGCATAATACTATACCGTTTCATAAAATGGTAACTGTTAAGGTTTTCAAATTTTTATCGGTAGAGCTGCTTCCATATATGATAATATTTTGGGTAAAGTTATCACATATTTGTTTCATTGATGGGGGGGCAAACCCGGAGTGCCGCGCAAGAGAGATTTTGAAATTTTCAAATGCCTGAAAATCTGGCATTTATTTTTTGCAATTTTCGTGTTGCGCGGCAAACCGGGTTTACCCTGCGCAAATTCTCCTGCTTTTTGCTTTTATGTTCTAATTTATGTGATTATCTTTACTACTCTTTGGATGTAAAAGATTTATTGTCAAGCTTATGAACGATTACGACCGCATTATCAAAAAACTTATTGAATTCCGGAATGAACGGGACTGGGAGCAGTTTCACGATCCCAGGAACCTGGCGCTGGCACTGATGCTGGAGGCTGCCGAACTCAATGAATTGTTTTTGTGGAAGAAAGACCACGAAGTTGAAAACATAGACATCGGGCGCATCAAGGAAGAACTGGCAGACGTGCTTACCTACTCCTTTTTCCTGGCCCACAAATACAACCTGGACATCTTCCAGATTGTGGAGGAGAAGATGATCAAAAACGGACAAAAATACCCCCGGGAAAAAGCTCGTGGAACCGCAAAAAAATATACCGAACTGTGAGAATAACTGTGAGAAATGCTTTGAGAAATACTATGCTATGATTGTTTACCAGTCCACAAAGGAAGGTTTTCTGGAAGATGTTCTGAACAACGAAATTGATACCAAGATCAATCAGGCTTTTTATGACCACCTGGGCAGGCACACCTCGCCCAACGAGGTCCTGTCGTGGACAAATTCCATGATGCACATGGGCAACGTGCTTAGGGACGATGAAATAGCCTCTAACGCCGGCATATCCATTGAGTTCCAGATCCCGCTCACTTCCCAGCGCATAGACTTTATCATAACCGGGCTGGACGAAGCACAACAGGAACAGGTCATCATCATTGAGCTCAAGCAATGGTCCTCGGCCCAGCTGACTGACAAGGATGCCATGGTCCGCACCCGCTTCCAGCACGGGGAAACCGAGACAGTACACCCTTCATACCAGGCTTGGTCCTATGCTGCATTGATTGAAAGTTACAACCAGACCGTCCAGGAAGAAAATATAAAGCTGGTTCCCTGCGCCTACCTACACAACTACAATCCGGACGACGTAATCACCAACCCGTTTTACAGCTATCATATAAAGAAAGCTCCGGTTTTCCTGAAAGCCGATGCTGTAAAACTCCGGGAATTCATTAAAAAATTCGTCAAATATGGGGACAGCAAAGACATCCTGTACCGGATAGAAAACGGCCGTCTGAGGCCTTCCAAGCAGCTGGCAGACAGTATATCGGCCATGATCATGGGCAACCGGGAATTCATCATGATAGACGAGCAGAAAGAGGTCTATGAAACGGCACTTTCCATGTCCATCAAAGCTCGTAGCGATAAAAAGATGGTTCTGATTGTGGAAGGTGGTCCGGGAACGGGAAAAAGCGTGGTAGCCGTGAACCTGCTGGCAGAACTCACCCAACGCGGCCAGGTCACACGGTACGTTTCCAAGAACGC
>MWFB01000066.1 GCA_002071385.1 Bacteroidetes bacterium ADurb.Bin013 | reverse complement strand
AAAGAGCCCCTGACCTTATTCGGTCAAGGGCTCTGGTTGAGGGCGGCGGCTACCTACTCTCCCACCTGGTCGGGCAGTACCATCGGCACAAACGCGTTTAACTTCTCTGTTCGGAATGGGAAGAGGTGGGTCCACGCCGTTATAGCCACCATAAATTTTATGTATTACAGAATCCCTATGTATTTAAAAAAACAAACAGAATCCAAATACCTGTATGATGTAAAAAGAGAGATAATAAAAGCATATGCTTCTTGAGAAAAAGCGTTCGGGATATTAGTACTGCTCAGCTATGACATTACTGCCTGTACACCTGCAGCCTATCTACGTAGTAGTCTGCTACGTCCCTGATAAGGAAATCTAATCTTAAGGTCAGCTTCGCGCTTAGATGCTTTCAGCGCTTATCTGTGCCGCACGTAGCTACCCGGCAATGCAACTGGCGTCACAACCGGTACACTAGAGGTGCGTCCAACCCGGTCCTCTCGTACTAAGGTCAGCTCCTTGCAAATTTCCAACGCCCACAACAGATAGAGACCGAACTGTCTCACGACGTTCTGAACCCAGCTCGCGTGCCACTTTAATCGGCGAACAGCCGAACCCTTGGAACCTGCTCCAGCCCCAGGATGTGACGAGCCGACATCGAGGTGCCAAACCGCTCCGTCGATTTGAGCTCTTGGGAGCGATCAGCCTGTTATCCCCGGAGTACCTTTTATCCTTTGAGCGATGGCCCACCCATGCGGAACCACCGGATCACTTTGCCCTACTTTCGTACCTGGTCGACTTGTTAGTCTCACAGTCAAGCGCACTTGTGCCAATATACTCTTTGCACGGTTACCATTCGTGCGGAGTGCACCTTGGGAAGCCTCCGTTACCCTTTTGGAGGCGACCACCCCAGTCAAACTACCCACCAAGCGGTGTCCCTTAATGAAAAGGTTAGATCCCAAATAAGCAAAGGGTGGTATTTCAACGACGACTCTTTCAATACTGGCGTACCGAATTCACAGTCTCCCACCTATCCTACACATCACGTATCCAAAATCAGCGCTAAGCTATAGTAAAGGTTCACGGGGTCTTTTCGTCCCGTTGCGGGAAAACGGCATCTTCACCGTTACTACAATTTCACCGAGATCATGGCTGAGACAGCGCCCAGATCGTTACACCATTCGTGCAGGTCGGAACTTACCCGACAAGGAATTTCGCTACCTTAGGACCGTTATAGTTACGGCCGCCGTTTACTGGGGCTTCGATTCAGCGCTTCGCATATGCTAACGCCCCCTCTTAACCTTCCAGCACCGGGCAGGTGTCAGGCCTTATTCGTCATCTTACGATTTTGCAAAGCCATGTGTTTTTGTTAAACAGTCGCCTGGGCCATTTCGCTGCGCCCTATCGCTAGGGGCCCCTTTTCCCGAAGTTACGGGGTCATTTTGCCGAGTTCCTTAGCCATGATTATCTCGAGCACCTGAGGATACTCTCCTCGCCCACCTGTGTCGGTTTACGGTACAGGCTGTATGAAACGTAACAGGATGAGAAGCTTTTCTCGGTAGTATGATTACTGTAACTATCCGCGCAGCCGAAGCCTTGCGGTACTGTCGCACTTCAGCAACACCAAACTATTAATCCAGCGATATACCTTTGTGCTTCAACCAACTATTCCGTCAGTCGGCGTACATGTCACTACTACGTCACTCCGTCCTTATCTCATACAGGTAATGGAATATTAACCATTTGGCCATCGGGTTCCCCTTTCGGATACCCCTTAGGACCTGACTAACCCTGATCTGACGAACATTGATCAGGAAACCTTGGGCTTACGGTGTGCGGGTTTTTTACCCGCATTATCGTTACTTATGCCTACATTTTCTTTTCCATACGCTCCAGATATCCTCACAGATCATCCTTCAACGCTCTATGGAATGCTCCCCTACCACTCCTTACGAAGTCCATGGCTTCGGCACTGTGTTTGATGCCCGATTATTATCCACGCACAGTCGCTCGACTAGTGAGCTGTTACGCACTCTTTAAATGATTAGCTGCTTCCAAGCTAACATCCTAGCTGTCTCTGCAACCGCACCTCGTTTGATCAACTGAACACAGTTTGGGGGCCTTAGCCGATGGTCTGGGCTCTTTCCCTCTCGCTACCGGACATTAGCACCCGGTAACTCACTCCCAAGTAGCATTTACCGGCATTCGGAGTTTGTCAGGATTTGATAGGCGGCGAAGCCCTCGCATCATATCAGTAGCTCTACCTCCGGTAAACTTAAACTTGAGGCTGTCCCAAAAGACATTTCGGGGAGTACGAGCTATCTCCCAGTTTGATTAGCCTTTCACCCCTACCCTCACCTCATCCAAACCCTTTTCAACGGATACTGGTTCGGTCCTCCATACCCTTTTACGGATACTTCAACCTGGACAAGGGTAGATCACTGGGTTTCGCGTATACTTCTGCTAACTATAACGCCCTGTTAAGACTCGCTTTCGCTTCGGATACGTACCTGAAGTACTTAACCTCGCTAACAAAAGTAACTCGTAGGCTCATTATGCAAAAGGCACGCCGTCACAGACTTAGTCTGCTCCGACCGCTTGTAGGCGTACGGTTTCAGGATCTGTTTCACCCCCCTGTTCGGGGTACTTTTCACCTTTCCTTCACAGTACTGGTTCACTATCGGTCTTCCGGTTCTATTTAGCCTTACGGGATGGTCCCCGTGGATTCAGACAGGATTTCTCGTGTCCCGCCCTACTTAGGATACCCAATAAAATATATCTACTTACACGTACTCGACTATCACGATCTACGGTATTACTTTCCAGAAAACTTCCGCTTCGTAAATATATTTACTATTCAGGTCCTGCAACCCCATTGTTGCCGAAACAATAATGGTTTAGGCTGTTCCCCTTTCGATCGCCACTACTCAGAGAATCGACTTTCTTTCTTTTCCTGCAGGTACTAAGATGTTTCAGTTCCCTGCGTTTGCCCCACTATGTAAGTGGTACCAGGCCTTCAACCTGGTGGGTTTACCCATTCGGAGTCCGCCGGATCATGTCATGTTTGCTGATACCCGACGATTTTCGCAGCTTACCACGTCCTTCTTCGCTCCCAGAAGCCTAGGCATCCGCCATACGCCCTTTGTAACTTTTTCTCGTATCTTAATCTGATTTACCTAACTCTAATCAGGTAATTTCAGAAATCATAAATTGTAGTCCCTTTTATAATATGTTAAAACCTTTCAAGATTCTAACTCAACTTAACAAAAAGACTATCTTTTTTACCTCTATTATCTCTCTTTAAGACGTCAATGAACGA
>MWFB01000065.1 GCA_002071385.1 Bacteroidetes bacterium ADurb.Bin013 | reverse complement strand
CATAATAAAAACTATAAACTCCCAGAAGATCAATAAAGTGAAGAACATCACTTTTATCCAGAAACATACTCTGCCCGCCATTTCCCTGAACACAAACATGCCATAATTTTCCCTTCATATCTCACTCCACTTAAACATTGAGTTCAAATTTACGGTTTTCGGGGGAAAAAACAAAAACAAACCCGGTTTGCCGCGCAAAGCCTTTTTCGGCAAAATTATACGCCTGTATTTCAGACACTTATAAATTCAATATTCCTTCTTGCGCGGCATTCCGGGTTTACCCGCCGTTTTCGCAACACTCCGGGTTTGCCGCCCATTTCCGCCAATTTTTGCGCGGCATTCCGGGTTTACCCGCCGTTTTCCCCCCCTCTTTCGCAGCACTCCGGGTTTGCCGCCCATTTGCCGCCACTTGCCTTCCCCTAAGCAGCCTCGGTGGTATTGTTCTTTGCCCTGATCCTTTGTATCACCATTGTTAAGGAAACCCCAATGGCCATTCCCAGTGCGATGATGATCCAGAAACCGGCCTGGGAAGGTTTGCAGGTGATGTTTGGGTACATTCCAATATAGGTTGCAGCCGGTACCAGAAGGATGAGCAAAACAACAAGCGGTAATTTTTTAATTTTCATAATAAACTGATATTAAGCGGGAAATATAATGCTTTACGAAATCAACGCTCCTACCAATCCCATCAGGTTTCCAGCCATGTGGACGATGACGGCATAGGAGAAGTTGTTGTATTTTTCCTGGTAGTAGCCGGCAAACAGGCCTAAAATAGTAGTAAAGATCACGACCCGGACTACCAGGAAACCTCCGGCACCTGAAGTCAGCAAGACTAGATGTATCAGCCCAAAGACCACGGCACTCAGGATCACGGGCAGGCTGAGCCTGACTTTGAAAAAGCGGATCCCCCGGTCATGTAACGGGCTCAGCATGTTTTGCAGGAAACCTCGCAGGAGCAACTCCTCGGCAATGCTTGCATAAATAAAAATGAAGAGAAAGGTCTGGAGTGGGGTAGAGGCTTCCACCAAAGGATGGGCTTCGACATTTCCTCCGGCTAGTACAGTGATGACGGCCAGTAGGATGTTCACGATGACGGCTGACAGGAATCCAAACAGCGCCGGTTTCCAAATGCTTGTAGGCCACGGCATGGCCATCCGGAAGGGAACATATTTTTTTAATCCGAATATCACGGCTACTGTAAGGACCAGCATCACCGTGTGTGTGATGAATGAATTAGGGAAAAAAGAGCTCTCCAGAGTAAAATACTTTCCAGCCACTGTAGCAAGGGCAAAGATGGCCAGTGTGATTACCAGCCCCAGGATCAGAAGTTGAGATTTTTTCATTTCAGGTAGTTTTCGTAAAGATATTCATAAATTAATATCTTTAAATTTTCCTGTTCCTGAAATGTTAACATGGTCTTTATTACAGATTATCTAGAATTATTATCATGAAAACAACAGAACCTGTTTGCTGTCCTGAATTCGAGGTACAGAAGTTGGACAATAAGACATTAACATGGGAAGAAAAACCTTTCATCATGGAAACGATTCCCACCTGCTTTCACATTCCATTTCCCCCGTCCATCGGGAAGAAGATTGTAAAGATGATGGATCTGGCCGGAAAATCTGACGCCTGCTATACCGATCTTGCCGAGGCGTTGATTCTTTTCCGGGATCCTTCGGCTTTCCGGTCCGAGATTTACCTCTCGGTCACCAAAAAAGTGGAAGGTGCCAATAACACCAGCATCTCCGGGACATTCCAGGCACGTGTCTTTGACGGGAAATACAACTCCATTCCGCAATTCATCAAAGAAATGGATTTATCCCTTAAAGAAAAGGGGCTGAAGGCGAAGGACTACTGCGTGCATTATGCCTACTGTCCAAAATACGCTAAAAAATTCGGACACAATTACCTGATTCTCTTTGCACAGGTATGATCCTGGTGCGACACTTTATGCAAAATCCCGGAGATTCTCTTTGCACAGGTATAATCCTGGGGAGACACCTTATGCAAAATCCCGGAGATTATCTATTTTTGTGGCATGCAAAGTACCTTGCGTGCTGAATTGTGGGATAAATTGCATTTTATCCTGGGTCACTCGACCGACAGGATGATCCGTGGAGAATTGTTATACGACGGGCTGATAGAAACCGGACTATTGAAAAAGGCCCTGTTGCATGTTACTGAAACGCATCCTGTGCTACACAGCTCGTTCAGGGACCACTTTCTATATCCTTACTGGGAGATAAGGGATTATTCCATAGACGATATCCTGACAGTAACCCTTACGGATGATCCGGGGCAGGTACGGGACGATTTCATGAACCAGGTCATACCTGCTGACTGCAACGTGCAATACAAGGCAGCGGTCATCAACCATGATGGCAGATCATTGCTTTGTGTCATGCTCAACCATATGTGCCTGGATGGCAGGGCCCTGCATACTTTTTTCTACCAGATTGCCCTTTGCTACAGCAGGGTATGTGAAGGGTTGCCATTACCTGTTTTGGAAACCGGGAGCCGTGCCCACTCCATGATCTATTCCGGTTTGCCTTTCAGTGACAGGATAAGGGCAAGGTTACTGCTAAGGAACATTACGCGCCTGAAAGAAAAAAGAACATTTGCCTACACCAGGGAAGGCCCCTCTGACCACCTGCGGATAATGAGACAAAAATGGGAAGATGTAGCTTATATAAAAATGCGTGAAGCCGCAAAAAGGACAGGATTTACAGTTAATGACATGCTTCTCGCCTGTTATATACAAGCCCTTTCTGAAACCTGTGATTTCCCGGCAGAAAAACCGCTAACCATTACCTGTATGGTGGATAACAGAAGGCATATCAAACAGTCAGCAAGAATAGGCCTGACCAATCACGTGGGTCTTTTACAGGTCAGGATTGACCGCTACGGATCGACCATAGGAGATACTGTAAGAAGAGTCCACGAAGTCACAACCCGGGAAAAGAAAAAACGGTTCTTCGGACTTCAAGGGATACCCCTTATAAGCCTGGGCTATGTTTCCCCCTTTTTCCTGGTCAAACCGGGGACTCTACGTTGGTTTGTTCCGCCTGTACTGGGATTCAGCAACCTGGGAATCATTCAGGAAGGGCAGTTGAAACTGGGAGATCTCCGATTATCAGATATTATGTTGGTGGGTCCCTCCCAGTTCAAACCAAATATTACGATTTATATTCACACGGTAAGCAGCACGTTGGATTTCACAACAGCGGTACGGGGTAATGAAAAGGACCGGGAAAAGATACTGCAGCTCTTCGCCGGGATGAAAAAACACATGAAGGAATTGACAGGCGAATCCCCAGTCATAACAGACGAATCCCCAGTCA
>MWFB01000064.1 GCA_002071385.1 Bacteroidetes bacterium ADurb.Bin013 | reverse complement strand
CTGGAGAGCAGTGGTCTTTTGGACCTCGGAGGTATTCAGTGGGTTGAAGGCAGGCTGACCAACAAATACCTTGTAAATGTTGGCGCAGACTACTATTTCAACAACTGCAACGGAAGGCTGTTCCCCTACATTGGTGTACTGGGAGGTTTCCAGCATGCAAGAGTTCAGGCATACCTGCCCTATACAGGGATAGAAGTGCCAACAGAAACCGGGACAGATCCCATTGAGCTCTACGCGTTGGACAACCGTGCTGGTGAAGCATATGCAATATCCGGAGCGATCACGGCCGGCGTGGAATACAATCTCCTGCCGGGCATGAACATAGCTCTTGAGGTGCGCCCCTTCAATTATTACTACACAGCAATCCGTATGTATGCAGACGGCCAGGAATTCAATGCTTATGAAATGCAATTCAAATTCTTTGCTTTCCCGCAACTTAAAATTGGATTCCGTTTTTAGTAATTGTTGAACGAATTTGTAAAACCGCCTCCCAATGGGGGCGGTTTTTTCTTACCTTTGTACCTCAAATCACTAATTACCATGAAGAAAATTGTATTTTTCACACTCATCCTGGCCGGACTTGCTTCCTGCCAAAATGCCACCGATGTTCCTCAGCTTGAGCTGACCTTGTCAAAAGAGATAAAAAAGAATACCGAACTTTCCACATTCATTATGCAGGCAAAGGATAATGCGAATGAACTTGCCCGCGGATGCGTGGAGATGCACGAAAAGGCACAACAATACCTTACAGTTAATTTTGACAGTTTGGATACCGCGCAGCAAGAGCAGCTTGTCAAACTGGATTACGAATACGTGGAAATGTGGTATAAATTCAATGTCAAGTTTACCGAACAGACAGTCCAGTTGATGGAATACCTTAAGGACGAGTCCATTCCCAAAGAAGAACTGATAGAAATGGGCAAATCCATCGCCCAGGTCAATACCTTTGTCCAGGAGTTAAAGGACACTTACGGCCAGGACCTGAAACTGGACCCTTATCCGGCACCGGTACAGTGATCATTGTCTCTGATAAGATACTGGTCAGTGAAAACATCCTGACCGAATATTTCACCTGTAATCCCCGGGCCTGCCAGGGCATTTGCTGCGTGGAAGGAGAAAGCGGGGCGCCCCTGGAGCAGGATGAATGCACCTTGCTGGAAACGGAATGGACACGATTTGTGCCCTTTATGCAAAAGACAGGAGTTCGTGCCATAGAAAAACAGGGTCCCTGGACCCTGGATATCGAAGGAGATGCGGTTACCCCCCTGATTGAAGGGAAAGAATGTGCGTATGCTTTTTTCAGGGACGGTATCTGCCGGTGCGCCATTGAAAAGGCATACAGCGAGGGCGTTTCCTCTTTCAGAAAGCCCGTTTCGTGCTGGCTCTATCCCATACGGGTCCGGAAACTTGCCGATGGTGTCATAGGACTCAATTACCACAAGTGGTATTTATGCGGTGCGGCCCGTGAACTGGGCGCCAAGAAAAAGACACGTGTTTTTGAATTCCTGAAAGAACCGCTGACCCACTGCTTTGGACCGGATGTTTACCAGGCCATCAGACAGGCAGCAGACAATCCCGGATAATATCGTCAGAAACAAACAGCCGGCCCGGGGGAATGCGAACCCGGGCGTTGCCCTGATCCTGACAGCACAATTCCAGAAGGCCCCGCTCCAGCAGCGGGGCTATTTGTTTCAGGAAATCCGCCACGGCTTCTGCTCCTTCCCGCTCCTGCAGCCCTCTTGTGGAAAATCCCTCCACCGTGCGCAACTGGAGCATGACCCATTCATTGTGCTCATCCTGTGGTGTAAGACAGTCGTAAGTCCTTTTAGGTGAGCCCTTCTCCATTCCCTGCACATAACGGCCCAGGTGCGCCACATTGGCATAGCGGTCGCGACCGTTGAATGAATGGGCAGCAGGTCCCAGGCCAAGGTAAGGAGTACGGATCCAGTATCCGCTGTTATGCAGTGATTCCTTGCCCGGGAGGCAGAAACTGGATACTTCGTATTGGATATATCCCCGGCCGGCCAGGAATTCCTGCAGCAAACCGTACTGTGCGGCACATTCTTCCTGGGGAGGCAGCTGGCCTTGTTTTCCCCAGGGGGAAGAGGGCTCCAGGCTCAGCTGGTAAGCCGAGATGTGCTCAGGAGCCAGGGCAACCGCCTGCCACAGGGTTTCCTCCCATTTGGATATGGTCAGGCCCGGAAATCCAAAGATCAGATCCAGGCTGATATTCCTAAAACCGGCTGACCGGGCCATTTTTACGGCGTTGATGCCCTCCCCGGCCGTATGACGGCGATTCATGGCCCGGAGGTGGGTGTCTTCAAAGGACTGCACTCCCAGGCTCAGCCTGTTCACCCCAAGCTCTAGCAATGCAGTGCAGTATGCAGGCGTGAGGTCTCCGGGATTGGCTTCCAGAGTGATTTCCACAGGCGCCATACCGGCCATTGTCAGGTCATTGCACAACAATTGCAGGAGCGGCTCAAGTTCTTCTGCGGTACACACGGAGGGGGTTCCGCCCCCTAAATAAACAGTATGGCGCAGGCGGTATGCTCCGCTGCGCCATAAATCAAGCCACGTATCGCGTTCACGTATCCATTCCTGTTCAATGAATTCCAACACCGGGGGAATTTCCCGGAGTTTTGTGCTGGAATAGAAATTGCAATAGGAGCAAAAGCTCCTGCAAAACGGAATGTGAACGTATATCAACGCAGAAGGATATCGGCCACGCCAATCTGTCCGTCCGTGGTGAAGGCTTCTGCCGTATAAATGCCACGGCTGAATGTCACATTGCCAAAGAAAATGCAGAATTCCAGCTCCACGCCCTGGTAGTCAACCTCCCTAACGGCCGAGTAAACCAATTGTTCTCCGGCAGCATTGAACACACCCTGATCCGGGTTGGTGAGCAGTATCCCGTCCGGTCCCTTGATGCGCAGGTATATGTTCCTGGGCCCTTTCTGTGCAATGGAATTCTCAATCAGGCTTCCGCACAGTTTCAGCTTGGTGATTCGGCTGGAACGGTCGGAATCTTTCCCGGTTTCTGTAATGCCGGTGAGTATGAAATTACGACCCTTGATCTGGGCCCCTATTTCTACCTGCCGGGCATATTCATCGGTCGTGGTGCGGAGTTCCTCGTATTGCTGGGTGGCGCGGGAAGCTTCTTCCCTTGCCTGTGAGGCATCCTGCCGCAACGACAGGTTCAGGGTGTTGAGCGAGTCAATCTGGTGGATATAACTTCGCATGATACTGCGCAGGGTTCCCAGTTCTTTTTCGTATTCACGTATACGGGTGCGGTTGGTGGCTTCTGTCTTATTGATACGCTCAATAAGCAGATCGATCTTTTCCCGTTCTTCCATCAATCGCAGGTTCAGGGTGTCGTTGGTAGTGCT
>MWFB01000063.1 GCA_002071385.1 Bacteroidetes bacterium ADurb.Bin013 | reverse complement strand
GCCGGAGCCTTCCACCATTTCCAGGCAATGGCCCAACAGGCCGAAGCCGGTGACATCGGTCAGGGCATGCACGCCGGGCAGCAGCGCCAGCCGGGGGCCTTCTGCATTCAACCGGGTCATCAGGCGCAGGGCCGTTTCCATATGTTCTTGCAGGGCGATTCCCCTTTTTATCCCGGTGCTTATGAGGCCAATGCCCAGGGGCTTTGTAAGGAACAGGTAATCACCTTTCTGAACGCTGTTGTTCCGGCGAACCAATTCCTTGTCAATGATGCCCGTCACGGCCAGGCCGAAAACAGGTTCCGATATGCTGATGCTGTGTCCACCGGCCAAGGGGATCCCGGCCTGCGAGCAAATGGTACGTGCTCCTTCAATCACCTTCCCCGCCACCGCAGCCGGCAGTTTCTCCAGCGGCCAGCCCAGGATGGAGATGGCCATCAGGGGCGTTCCACCCATGGCGTAAATGTCCGAGATAGCGTTAGTGGCAGCGATCCGTCCAAAATCATACGGGTCGTCCACAATGGGGGTAAAGAAATCGGTGGTGCTGATGACGGCTTTCCCGCTGCCAATGTCGTATACAGCCGCATCGTCGCAGGACTCGTACCCCACCAGCAATTGTGGGAACTCAATGGCACCTTTGCTAAGGTCCGCTTCTGCGGCACGTTGGTTGCCAGGACCTTTATCCAGGCCCGCCACATTGGCACCCTGCTCACGTGCAGAGTTGCCCTTGCTTTCCAGGTCCTTTTTCGGCCTCCCGGGCAGGCTTTCCTGCAGTATCTGGCGGAGTTGGGCGGGGGAGATTTTGCAGCCGCATCCGGCTCCCGGGCTAAATTGTGTCAAACGTACCGGTTCCATAGTTCTTCTTGCGTATTTCCAATTGGTAATTGTATGCTTTGTCGTAATAAGCCAGGCAGATTTGCAGGGCTGTTCTGATGTTCCCGCTCTGACAGGCCTCTGTCGCTTTTTTGCACAGATCGTATCCCAGGCGCTTTTCAATTTTCAGGATGGCATTTTCCAGCAGCGCCGGGTCAAACTGCGCATATTCCTTCATCAGGCGCTCCACCCGCTCTTCCAGGGAAGACGGCAGCAAATAGAACCCGGCCTGCTGCATTTTTTCCCACAGGCCCTTGGGAAGGCTGCACCGGCCAATGTTGCGGCTTTCGTCTTCCAGCCACACGGGCCGCTCCGGGTCCAGCCTCGAAAACGCATCATAGAGCAGATTCTGGAAATGTTCGGTGGATGGCTGCGGGGGAAGCCCCAGGTTGCCGAACGCCGAGCCTTTGTGCCCCGCCAGTCCTTCCAGGTCAATGACCTGTTCCCCTGCCCCGGCCATTTGACGCAAACGCTCCGTTTTGCCGCTGCCGGTCAACCCGCCCAGCACTTTCAGGGGATGGGGCAGGTGTTCAAAAAAGCCGAGGATGTGGTTGCGGTACGCTTTGTACCCCTTTTCCAGGGTGTAGCACCGGATGCCCACCGTTTCCATGAGCCAGGCGACCGAGGCGGAGCGCATCCCCCCGCGCCAGCAGTATAGCAGCAAAGAACCCACGGACGCAGTAGCAGATTCTCCTGCAGGGCCAGATGCTTCATGAGCAGCCGGCGTTCCTGAAGTGGCTGGTTTCCCTGGAGTGCCAACAAGCTCTTTGGCAGTGGAGCGCTGCACTTTGGTAGCAGTCCCCGGGCCCCCGCGGGCGATTTCAAGCCCGCGGCGGGCCATGGCTTCCAGCCGTGGCCCGGTCACCTCCAGCCCTTTGAGCACGGCGGCGGTGCGCCCCTGCTGTACGTACAGCGTGCCCACCTCGGCCCTTTCCGCATCACTGAAAAGGGGAAAAAGAACTGCCCGCGGAATATGACCTTTCTCATATTCTGCGGGCGTTCTCACATCGGCTACCGGCGTGGTGACCGATCTTTTTAGAAACTCTTCAACAGAAATCGGTTCTGTCATACCGCAAAGGTATGAAAAAACCTTTTTTAATTCTTCCGCTCAATAAAGTAAGCCACCAACAGGCCGATACCTCCGAACAGCAGCGGGCTGGCCAGCATGAGGAAACCATTTATCCCATCATGCAGGGATACGATTCCATCTCCGGGATACCAGGCAGTAAAGCCCAGCCATACGATCAGCAACCCGATGCCCAGTCCTATGAGCAGGCAGGCAGGCCTGATGTTCCTTTTGGGATCTTTCTTAACATTCAGGTCCCATTGGGGATTGATTTCTTTATAAGCGCTCAGTGCATCGGGGCTCATCGAGGCCAGTGTTTCCATGAAACGCAAACGTTCTTTCCTGGTGGCCATGCGGTTCCAGATGGCGTAAATGAAATAAAATACGGTCGCAACGATTAAAACAGCAGTAAGATTCATTTTTTTAATAATTTAGCGTGAAACATTTTTTTACTTTCACTTCTTTGACGTAACAATTCCATTCCGGTTACAAGAGATGTAACGTTTTTTCTGTTTTTGCGTCAAAAAGGCGAAGAAAAAAAGAAAAAAAGTGTCTTGACACAGGACGTTACTGCAATACAAAAGGTACTGGACGGAGATGTACGAGCTTATGCAGCCCTGGTAAACCAATACCAGAGCAGGGTTTTTGTGTTGGTACGGAGCGTGTGCCGCTCGGCAGAGGACGCCCAGGAAGTGACCCAGGACGTTTTCCTTAAGGTGTACCAGCAGCTTCATACCTTTAAAGGCAACTCCTCGTTCAGCACCTGGTTGTACCGAATCGCCTACAATACGGCCATAAGCAGCATACGCAAGACACATAGCCTGGAAAGGCGCACACAAGACTACGCAAAGGATGTGCTCCACACAACAGACCAGGCAGAGGAAGAAACAGACGATCCGCGCGTTGCACAGCAGGACAAGCTGCGCTCCCTGCTGGAAACCCTCCCTCCGCAAGACAGGATGCTGATTGAATTGTATTATTATAAAGAGTTGAAAATGGATGAAGTGGCCACTATCTGCGGGCTGACCCAGTCAAATGCCAAGGTGCGCATTTTCAGGATACGCCAAAGACTGCAGGATACGATGACTGCAAAAGAGGACATAACCGCAACATAAAACATGACCACTCCAGAGACTACAACAAAAGCAAAGAAGACAATATAAAAAGAATGAACATGGATACATTAAGGGATTTCTTTGAAGAAGAACAACGCAGGCACCGGGAAGAAGCTGCCGGGATGCCCCCGCTGGGAATGCGTGTAACGGAACTGATAGCCATACAGGAAGCCGCCCGGAAAAAAACACACCGGATCTGGTGGCTGACCGGGGGCGCCGGCTTTCTGATGGTTGCCGTATTTGCGGCAATGTTTTTCCGGGATCAACTGGCAGAAGCTTTCCGTTGGGTGGAAACCGTAGTCAGCCAGACAACCGGGGAAGTCAGCGGTTTCATTGAGAACATCAAGTATACGGTGATTTCCCGGGCTTCCGGCATAAGCGCCCCTGCCGGGGAAGGGTTCATAGAAAAGGCCACTGCGGAAATTTCCGGGTGGCCCGTTCAGATCTGGTATGTTGTGTTGCTGGTTGCCGGGGTGGGCCTGCTCCTGGGAGCGGATCACCTGGTGCGCCGCCGCCGGAGTGCCGCGCACTCTTGATTCATACCGTTGACCATCAGCAATATAAGAAAAGAGCTCTCCCGGAGAGCTCTTT
>MWFB01000062.1 GCA_002071385.1 Bacteroidetes bacterium ADurb.Bin013 | reverse complement strand
TTTCTTCAGACGCTCTCCGAAGCTCAGTTGGATAAAATGAAGCCAATTGAGACTGAGAAGGTCGTTGAGAAGAAAATCGAAGTGAACAAACTCACTCCGCAGCAGGAAGCCGACCTTGCCTTTGTGGCAAACATGCGTGCGGAGAAAAAGAGGAGTATGATCTCTGGGATTCAGGCAAACACTTCGAAAGAACTGTGGCCTGATGAAGTACTGAATGGAATGGACGACGCGAACCTTGAGAGAGTGTTCAAGTCTGTCAAGAAAGAGGAAGTTGTTGATTATTCACTTGGTGGTGAAGTACCAATCCGGACGAACGCTGGTGAAGAGCCGATGCTTCCTCCTATGGTTGAAGAAACACCTAAAAAGTAAGGAGGATAAACAATGGCTTACAACACTATTAAAATCAAAAAGTACCTGGATATTATCGAGGAGTTTATTGCAGCCGATGCAATATATCCGGGTATGGTTGTGGAGATGGACTCTGCCGGTAAGGTAAAAGCCCATGCCACTTCCGGGGGAAACGTTGTTCCTGTAATGGTTGCTCTGGAAGATGAGCTTCAGGGAAAAGGAATCGATGACGCTTACGCCGCCAATGATAAGGTCCAGGTATGGATTCTTAATTCTGGAGAGGTGTTCTACGGGATAATTGCTGACGGGCAGACGATTGCGAAGGGTGACCTTCTTGAGTCGGATGCAGGTGGTCGATTGATCAAACACGTACCTGATGAAGGTTCAGTGAATGCAATCTACCAGAATGCTATTGTCGGCGTCGCCCTTGACGCTGTCAGTACTGCTGCCGGTTCAGAAGACAGTGATATCAATTTCCTCTCTATTTACAGGAGGATTCCGGTAAGAGTTCGTTAATTAAAAATAGGAGGAAAATACAATGAATGATATCTTTGTTGATCTTATCGCGAATGGACAGGCTCAGGGGCAGGTTGCTCAGATGATCCTTAACAACGGCCGTATGGATACGGGCCGTATGCGTCCATTTATCGGGAGAGACGGCCGTGCGTATATGACCGTTTACAAAGGGGGTGACCCCAGGAAGCCCGAGAGTTATGCAGTTATTCAGTCATACGCTGGTGCTACTCTCCGCAGGGATGAGTGGAAGCGTTTGGATGAAGCGATTGTAGAACCTTCCCGTTATCGCCTTGGTGGTGTGGAAGACCTTATTTCCAATGGTCTTGTGTATAACCTTGGCAACGGACTTGGCACTACGGTGCTTGAGTGGCATGACGTGAGTGAAGGTATGAATGCTGTAGTAACAATGGACGGCGTTACCCGTGGTAACAACGACCGTGTTGTCTTCCAGCACAATTACCTGCCCCTCCCGATAATTCATGCTGACTACGAAATCAACGCCCGTGTTCTTGCCGCCAGTCGTAATATGGGGAATCCCCTTGACACGACTATGGCAGAAAGGGCAGCTCGCAGGATTCTCGAACTGAAGGAGAATATGCTGTTTACCGATGTTACATATTCCTATGGTGAAACAGACACCCGTGGACGTAACACGATTTACAGTTATATCAACTTCCCGGATCGTAACCTTGTTAACCTGAGTATTCCTTGGGACAACTCGGCTTGCACTGGCAAGATGATTCTTCAGGATGTTCTTGAGATGAAGCAGGCAAGTTTGACTGCGCTGCACTATGGGCCGTGGATGCTTTACATTCCTGCCGCTTATGAGACTGTTCTTGATGATGACTATGTTGGTGCTAACCCCGATACCGCTCCTACTGTGACGGTAAGGCAGCGGCTCCTTGGCATTGCCGGAATCAAGGGTATCAAAGTGATTGACACACTTCCTGCAAACAACGTTCTTCTCGTCCAGATGACATCTGACGTTGTACGTCTTGTAAGAGGTATGGCTCTCCAGAACGTTGAGTGGAAGACCGAAGGTAATATGGTTACCAAGTACAAGGTAATGACTATCGAGGTTCCGCAGATTCGTTCTGACATCAACGGCAAGTGTGGTATTGTACACATGTCATAAACTGAAGTTGACTAATCAAGTCATTTCATTAAAAACTATCAATTATGGAACGTACAAAAAAGAATGAGAAGCCTCCGGAAAATGAACCTGAGGTTCCTGAAACACCTGAGGTTCCTGAAACACCTGAGGTTCCTGAAACACCTGAGGTTCCTGAAACACCTGAGGTTCCTGAAACACCTGAGGTTCCTGAAACACCTGAGGTTCCTGAAACACCTGAGGTTCCTGAAACACCTGAGGTTCCTGAAACCAAGGAAGAACCAATTCCCGTTGATCCCGATCCGATTATTACATGGAAGAAAATGGGAGGGGGCTCACTTCGCCTTGCTAAGCGATTAATTCCCCCTGGGGCAACGTTTAAGGCCCGGGTAAGTGAGATACCCAAAGGGTTCCGGGATGTGGTTATTCCAATGGAGCTCATACCAGAGGCACAACAGGTAACAGTACCTCCGGTAAAGTCAGCCTTCCAGGTAGTACCACGTGGTAAGAGCAAGTCAATGTTTGACATCATTGGTGCGAATGGTAAGCGGATGAACGAACAGCCCTTAACAAAGGCCGTTGCGGAACGTCTTAAAGCCGACCTGGAAAAATGACCTGGCGAGTTCCTAAAATATGGGAAGGTGGTGATGTTTGGATCATAGGGGGAGGCCCGTCTGTGCCTCGTCAATTTGATGTTCCTGAGGATATCATTCAAAAGGTAACTCAAGGGACTCTCCCTCCAAACGCCTACTCACCCTATATGCATCCAATACATGACAAGCACGTCATTGGTGTAAATATGTCATATAAACTTGGCATGTGGATAGATGTAGTAATGTTTGGGGATAGTGGGTTTTTCCTTAAAGAAAGAAATGGTTTAGCAACCTTTCCAGGAATCAAGGTTTCATGTAATACAGGCAGCCAAGGAGAGCGTTGGATTAAACATCTTGGAAGAGATGGCTCTCATTCAAAAGGGATAAGTACCAATCCAATGTTGGTGGGATGGAATGGTAATACAGGTGGGGCGGCAATCAACCTTGCCGTTCATATGGGGGCTAAACGGATTTTACTCCTAGGCTTTGATATGAATTTGGATGGTACACGCATGCAACACTGGCATGATTTGTATGGAAAAGGACCTGTATTGGATGAGAGGAGAAAGAGAAAACTGCCATTTTCTAGGCATATCACGTCCTTTTCGTTTATTGCGGCAGACGCTAAGAGGCTTGGTGTAGAAATCATCAATCTATCCCCAGGCAGTTCAATTAATGATTTTCCTAAGATGTCCGTTAAAGAATTTTTACTTGATACGAAGTGACATGAATATTGTTAAGTTGGCAGGGGGATTAGGTAATCAATTATTCCAATACGCATTCGGAAGAGTTGTACAAGAATGCAGTGGAAATAAAACGGCGTATGATAAAACGTGGTATGATACAACTCGTATCCCTCCTAGGCCTTATGTGTTAGGTCAATTTCAAGTAGAGGTTCCCACATCAGGTTATTTAAAAACAGGTAAGGTTGTGGAGAAGATAAGTGAAGGGATCCCCTCCTTGTATGTTGATAATAAATATTTCCAGGGATATTGGCAGAACCCTGATTTGTACAGTTTCAAATTGATAGAGGAATTTCGTGAACAGTTTCATGTGCGGCCACAGTATCAAACCGCTGCGTTTTTAGAATTACGGAAACAAGTACAATCTTGCAATTCA
>MWFB01000061.1 GCA_002071385.1 Bacteroidetes bacterium ADurb.Bin013 | reverse complement strand
ATCCATCGTTTTGGAGGCGGAGTGACATTCAATATCAGAGCCCCTCATGCCAAATCGGTTCTTTTATCTTCACAGTTCCTGAAGGAAAACGTTTCGTTGACTATGAACAGGGAGGGCATCTGGAGTGTAACACTTAGGGTAGAGAATCCTGATATTTATCCTTATAATTTTATTGTAGACGGTGTAACCGTTTCTGATCCCTCCAATACAGAATTATTCCCTAACGAAGGGTTCAAAGCCAGCCTGCTTACCGTTCCTGATGAAAAGGCTTTGTATCACGTTAACGATGTTCCGCACGGACGCGTGACATGGTGCACCTATAAATCTGACGTTCTTGGCACATACCGCCCCTTATTGGTTTACACTCCGGCAGGATACGAAACCGGGGATAGATCGTATCCCGTTTTCTATCTGGTCAGTGGAACCACAGATACAGAGGAAACATGGTTCAAGGTGGGTAAAGTCAATACGATTCTTGACAACCTTATTGCCCAGGGACAGGCCAATCCCATGATCGTGGTAATGCCATACGGCAATATGATGATAGGGACGCCAATGCCTTCGTCGCTTCAGGCAGCAGAGATGTACGGTGTATTTGCAAAAGAAATGACTGAATGCATAATGCCCTATGTCGAGAAAGAGTTTCGTACGCTCCCGGGACGCGATAACAATGCTATTGCCGGATTCTCGCGTGGAGGCGGCCAATCATTATTCACTGCCTTCTCCCATATGGATCAATTCGCCTGGGTCTGTTCCTATAGCGCTTATCTTACTCCCGAAGTCATGGACCTCTATTTCCCGTTCTTCACTAAATCTCCCGATGACATTAATGCTCAATTCAAACTCATGTGGTTTGGAGTGGGAGAAGATGATTTCCTTTACAGGGACGTTGTAAAGAACAGGGAGTATTTCGATACCAGGGGAATCTCCTACCAGTCGCTGACAACAAAAGGCGGTCATACATGGATGAACGCGAGAACATATCTGTCCACCACACTGCAATTACTTTTTAAATAAATATTTCCACCTATGAAAAACCGCCCGTTATGAAACCCAAATTTCTATTAGTATCCTTTCTGATCCTCTCTGTATTTTTCCCGAAAGCACAGGCACAGAATTTTCATATCAACGATCTGGAGTATTTCGAGGAAAGAGGTGTTAATTTACTGGTTTACAGTAATAAATATGCCGGCATGTTTTGCGATGAAAAACTTGCAGCTATTGAATTAATTCAACGTGGCGAGAGAATCAGTACCGGGGGCGGCATCCGCCTTATGAACACTCCGGAGCAATGGGATATTTTCCCGGAGCTGGTCAACAGAACCGTAGATCGTACAGAGAATTCTATTGAAGTGGAACTTTGCTACAAAGAATATAATTTTACTTCTAAAGTGAAAGTAACCTCTTCAGGCAAAGGGTTCAAGATCGCTGTGTATCTGGACCGGCCTGTCCCGGAAATATTGGTTGGCCGTGCCGGTCTCAACTGGGAGTTTTTCCCCGCGACTTTCTTTGGCAAAACGTATATGATGGACGGGATTCCGGGAATATTGCCCAAATACCCGGCAGACAATACCTACATGCTTCCCAGAAGCGAAAAGATTGAGCAATTCTACAAACTTTCAACTTTCGATGACAGAGGACGTAATGAGTTCATTGTTCCCCATCCTTTCTCAAAGGGAAACAAACTGGTTCTCGCTCCTGAAGACGCCGATGTTCGCGTATCCATTTCTTCCGAATCTGAAATAAACCTTTTCGACGGCAGAAATCTTGCCCAGAACGGCACTTATGTGGTCCGGTCATATATTCCTGCCAACAAAACCGGAAAGGTCCTTGAATGGTACGTTGAGCCTTCTTACGACGCCGCCTGGGTACGTGAACCCAATGTGGGCTTCTCGCAGATTGGCTATACTCCGGCTCAGAAGAAAGTAGCCGTTGTGGAACTTGACAAGAATGCAGCTCCCGTAGAGACAGCAGATATTATCCGTATTTCCGACAAGGGAGATGAAGTGGTGGCTTACAAAGCTCCGGTCAAGCCATGGGGCGTATTCAACAACCGGTACAATTATGCTACTATTGATTTCACCGCTGTACAGGAATCAGGTCTTTATTGCATTTGTTTTGACGGTTTCAGGACCAATGTATTTCCCATAAACAAGGATGTATACAATGGTAAATGGCATGCGTCCATGGATGTATTTCTTCCGGTTCAGATGGACCATATGGAAGTGAACGAAGGATATCGTACCTGGCACGGACGTTCTCACATGGATGACGCCCTTCAGGCTCCGGTCAATTATGAACAGTTCGACGGTTACAGGCAGGGTGCTGAAACCAATACAAAATATAAATCATGGGAACATATCCCGGGACTTGCTGTTGGTGGCTGGTACGATGCAGGTGACTTTGACATTCAGAGCAGAACTGTCGTTTCAATGGCTGCTGACCTGATCACTTTATGGGATCTTTTCAAGCCGGAGAGGGACCAGACGTTCATTGACCAGGATACCAAATTTGTAGACATACATCGTCCGGACGGAACGCCCGACGTAATTCAGCAGATTCAGCATGGTGTACTTAACATCATTGCACAAGTAGAAAACATAGGTTTTGTAGCTCAGGGCATAGTTCAAAGCAACATGTACCAGTATCATCATCTGGGTGATGCCTCTACAATAACAGACGGCCTTGTCTATAATCCTTCTCTGAAACCCTATGAGACAGATGGCCTTACTTCAGGCACCCGTGATGACCGTGTCGCATTTACCGGAAACTTCAGTGCTGCCGGTACCATGTCCACTGTCGCATCCCTTGCCTCGGCAGCCCGGGTTCTTAAACCCTATTATCCTGAGGTCGCAGACCGGGCACTCAGGAATGCCATCATGCTTTGGGAGAAATATTCAGAAGATGCCGATCCTGCCAAAATCAAGAATCCAATGATGAGACGGTTTGGCGGTGACGGCAGGGTTAACGCTTCCATAGAACTTTGGAGGACAACAGGTGATAACAGTTATGTGAAATTTTTCGAAGAGGCTGTTCTCAAGCAACTTGAACCCATTGAAATGAACTTCCCCGGAGCACCCGCAGGCAAATTCTACAACCTCGGCACGGCCCTAAGCCTCTATCCTCTCATGGACAAGGAGTTCCAGGATAAAGTGAAGGCCGCTATTCCCGGATACGTGGAATCTCTTAAAGAAACTGCTTCCCAGAATCCTTACGGTGTACCCATTTCGGGTCGTGGATGGGGCGGAAATGACCAGGTAATCAGGTGGGCTTATAATAACTACCTGGTTTGGAAATACTTTCCCGATATGATTGATCCGGAACTGGTATTACTTGGTCTGAATTACCTGTATGGATGCCATCCGTACTCGAATGTATCTTTTATTACGGATATAGGCGTCAATACTAAGAACGTTTCTTATGGAAATAATCGCGCCGACTATACGGTAATCCCCGGCGGAGTCGTTCCGGGTCTTCTTCTTCTTGCACCGGATTACATGGAAAACAAGGATGATTATCCGTTCCTCTGGGGCGAAAATGAGTGCTGTACCAACTCAATTCCCAATTTCGTGATGTTGTCCCTTGCCAGTGAAGAAGTAGCTGCCGCACTCAATAAATAAGATTATTACTAACATTACACCTATCATATAATGGTCAAAAGAATAATACAAAGAACACTCATGACAATGGCAGCCCTGATGCTTGTCATATCTGCCTTTGCTCAGAGTAGAACATTTTGTAATCCCATTGATCTGCTCGCCGGAAATCAGCGGGCCAGCCGCGGTGGGGAACCGGTGGTGCTGATCTATCAGGACGACTACTATCTTTTTGTCACAGGGACCAGGGGATATTGGTATTCCCCGGATTTCCTGGATTGGAAATACATAGATTCACCTACCTTTCCGGGAGGGGTGATCTCTGTGATCGAGAAGGACGGCATTCTCTATGCCTGTTCCATGAATAATAAGAACGTTTACAAATGCGAAGAACCAAAGAAAGGGGAGTGGACGCTTACGGCTACTTTTGACAGTGATCGCTACGGTGATGCCAACATGTTCCTGGATGATGACGG
>MWFB01000060.1 GCA_002071385.1 Bacteroidetes bacterium ADurb.Bin013 | reverse complement strand
ATTGCTGATCGGCGGCGGGGTCCTGCTGGCCATTGCCTTCGTCTATGAATTGATCACCAAACGCGAAGGCATGGGAGGCGGCGACATCAAACTGCTGGCCATGATCGGCGGCTTTCTGGGCTGGAAATCGTTGATCTTTGTTTTGCTGTTCAGTTCGCTTGCCGGCGCGGTCGTGGGGATTGCGGCCATGATCATCCACAAGCAGGACACGAAATACGCGATTCCCTTCGGGCCTTTCCTCTCGGCGGCTGCCGTCGCCTGGATTTTCTGGGGAGACGCTTTCATGAGGTTTTTGATCTTCAGGAATTAAAAGCGGTGAAAAGCGCCGCCCATGCCTGCAAAAAACCGGCGAAGTCTCGAATCTCCAAACCGGAAACCATTGACAACGGGCGCTTAAGAACGTAATATACAGCTACATGAATGATATTGATGCTTTGTCGGATAATGTTGGCATATGATTTGCTCTTCAGTAACCGGGTGAGAAAATGAGATCGGCAAACAACAAAAAATGGCGCGGCGGATTTACGATGCTGGAAATCATGATCGTGATCGCCATTATCGGGATCATGTTGGGCGTTGCCGCTCCCAACTTCATGGACTACATGAAATCCCGCCGGTTGAGCGGCGCCGCCATGCAGATGTATGTGGATTTGATGAATGCCAGGCAGCAGGCTGTAACTCAGAACAAGTGGGTCTCGCTGAGGTTGGAAAACAGCCACCAATATAAAATATTTACCGACAGCAACAAGAACGGCGCCATCGACACGGGAGAAAGCGTCATCGACCGGGATATCCATCCGGATTTCGCAGATGTAACCTTTACAACCTCGGCGGGGACGATTTTTGCTTTCTATCCCAACGGTACGGCGGCAAGCAAAACCCTCACCCTTAGCGGGTCGACTGGTTCAAAAAGCATAACGATCAGCACGGCGGGGCGTGTGAAGATCAATTGACGGGGCGGATATGAAAGGAATAAAACATAATATAAAAAAGAGGGATCGTCAGGGATTTACCCTTCTTGAAGTGCTGATCGCCATGTTTATCCTGACCGTTGCGATTCTGGCGCTGGTTTCCGTTACGGTCACCGTGATTAAAGGGAACGCCTCCAACAAAATGGTCACAACGGCTACAACACTGGCCAAGGACCAGTTGGAAACTTTAAAAAATGACAGTTTGAGGGATGATGCCGGCTTCAACAGCATCGCGACAACCAACTGGGCGGTTGTGTCCGGATTTCCACAATATGAAAGAAGGTGGACTGTCACGACGATCACTGGAAATACCGCCTGCACGGCTGCGGGAGCGCCTTCCGCCTGTTGCAAAGGCGCCGGGACGGGAAATTGTCCCGACAGAAAGAATGTTACTATGGAAGTCCGCTGGTCATTGCAGGGCAGCAATCATAACGTGACGCTGAAAAGCATTCTTATAAAGAAGTAGGTGGATAACTGATCATGAGTATTTGCCTTCGACATAATGGCCCGTGTGCAATTGCCGCTTCGAACGGTCGCAATTACCATGCTGGGTTTACAATGATAGAATTGCTCATTGCCATGGCGGTGGGGCTGGTTCTTCTGGCGGCCGTCTATTCCGTGTTTCTGGTTCAGAACAAGGAACTCAGAAATCAGGAACAGATTACGGAAATGCAGCAAAATGCCCGCATGGCGATGGAAATGATTTCCAGGGATCTGATGATGGCCGGTTTTGGAGGATACAATGCGACCGCCATTCTGCCCCGCTGCACGGGGACGACCACGGCAACAAACGCGCCCTGCGTCGGCATTACGGCGGCAAACGCCAATTCCATCAGCTTTGCGATGGATGTGACCGACAATGCCGGCACCGGCGGCCCCGACGGTGATCGTGACGATGCCAATGAAAACATTACCTATGACGTCTATACATCCGGCGGTGTTCCGGCCCTGGGACGCAAATCGTCCACTTCGGCAAGCAGGATGCCCGTGGTTGAAAACGTATCGGCCCTCTCCTTCACGTATCTGCCTGCGACAGGAACGACAGCCACCACTGACCTTTCGCTTATCCGCAGAGTTCAAATCAGCATTACAACACGGACGGCAAACGTGGATCCAGGTACGGGCAATTATCGCTATTTTACGCTGACATCCACTGTAACACCCAGAAATCTTATGCTTTCCGGTTTTTGAATGATCAGTTGAATAGAGGGAATCAAGAACAGCGCATGTATCCTGTTGAATGTTTCAAATTTCGTTCGTAAATTGAGGTGATTTATGAGGTTTCCGCAATTGATGAAAACAGCGCGCAATGAAAAGGGCGTGGTCCTCGTGGTTGCGGTCATGCTTCTGGCGGTTTTGGTGCTGGTCGGCTTTACGGCGGCTATTATGACATCAACCGATTCGAAAATCAGCGCGAATTACAGACGAAGCAATGAGGCGTTTTTTAATGCCGACGCGGGAGTCGAAACGGTTCTGGCTTACCTGCGCACGAACACCGTGACCTATCCTACGGTTGACGCGACACCGTCAATCATCAACGGCGGCACCTGTCCCGCCGGCCAGTGCGTTCAGCTTTCCATGACCGTCCCGTCAGGGTATGCTTTCTCCGGCACCGTTAACCTTTACGGTTACAATGTTGCCAACCGGCGCTTCGTTTTTCGCATGACCGGCACGGGCTCCAATAATGCCACCAGAACAATTGAAACCTACATCCGGAAAAATACGTCGGTTCCCGAGAATGCGGACGGCGCTGTGGCCATGTACGGCGGAGGTCCGCAGGTCGCGTTTAAAACAGGCGGCGGCGGCGGTTATGCCGTTGACGGGCATGATTATCCTGTTCCGGCGAACCCAAACTGTAATGGCTCTGCCTGTAGTACATCCCCAACCGGTTTGCCTGCCATTCCGGGGCTGTTTACCGTAATGGCGCCGACGACCACAGGAAATGTTTCCGCTCATCTGGGCGGCGTCCCGACACAAACGATGGGGATCAGCCGCGAAGCGGAATATAATGCTTTTGCTCAGATGATTATCGACAGCGGCGGCACGGGAGCTCCGCTTTACCAGACGACACTGGGCACAAGAGCCAATCCCGCCGTAACGGTCATTCCCAACGGTTCCACGCTGAACGGGAGCGGAAACGGCGCGGGGATTATCATTGTTGAAGATGGCGGATCGCTCCAAATCAACGGCAACTTCGAGTATGAGGGGTTGGTGATTCTGAGAGGGTCAGGAAGAGTTTTCGGATCCGGCACAGGGAATATTTATGGCAGCTTGGTGACGGTTAGTCACTTGAGTAAACTCATCGATCTAACGGGCAGCATCAATCTGTTTTACAGTTCTGCGGCTCTTGCCAATCTTTCCAATATCGGCGCGCTAAATTCAGTTCAGCGCGTGGCCTGGCGGGATGTGCAGTAAAAAAGCCCGTTTTTCATGAAATCGTTATGGTGTTTCCTGGCCGATTCCTCCCCACCAGTCTGAAGGAAGCTTGACGTTGTTCTTTTCCAGTTCGTCGGTCATTTTCCACATCTCATCCGAAATTCGGCGATTTTCCTCCATGGCTTCGTCTTTTGCGCGGGCGTCCTTGCGTTCATCGGCTTTTTTGATGCGGGCCAGCGTCTTGTTCAACTCGATCTTCAGTTGGGCCATTCTATCCTGATAAGCCTTCAAATCAACCTTTTTGGGAGGTGCTTCAGGTTTGGAAGCAGCTTCGGACGCGGAAGGAGCAGATTTTAGCGTGGCTTCTTCCGAAGGACGCGGCTGATCATCATCAAACCTCGATTTTTCAATGGATTTGACCGTATTCTTTTCAATTCCCATCGTTCCGCCCATGACGAAAAAGGTAATCATGCCCCCTTTATCTTCCCAGTACTGGGGTGTTACAAACCGGCCGCCGGTTTTCAGATGAATGATATAGGCGGCGTGGCTTCCTATCGGGCAAACAAAAAATGAAATCAGCATCAACACCATCATCTTTGTTTTCATTTTTTGGTCTCCTTTTCGCGATTTTGGGTATCATAAAAAAGACAACCGGCAAAGTCAAACAATTCCTTTGAACAAGGCAATTTGAGAATATTCGGACTGCGAATATTCGATTGACACGCGAAGCCATTTTCCATATGATTTTTTTCAAGAAAGCCGTCAAATCATCCTTGAA
>MWFB01000059.1 GCA_002071385.1 Bacteroidetes bacterium ADurb.Bin013 | reverse complement strand
CGCAAAAGTGCCCGTGGTGGGTATGTTTTTGGCCTGACCACGGGCAAAAAACCCGTAAAAGTGCCCGTGGTCATACAAAACATTCCCTTGGTTAGCTAAGTCCACCACGGGCAAAAACACCGCAAAAGCGCCCGTGGTGGGTGTCGGAGGTGGAACCTCAGTACGCCAAAACTATGATTAATTTTATTAATGGCTTGTAATTCTGAAGGTTACGTTTTTGAAAAATGGAAGTGGCGCACTGAGGTTCCACCTGTCACGTTTTTATTAGAAGCATGTACCTGCCATACCGCGTTTTTCCGTATATTAGAAGCATGTACCTGCCATACCGCGTTTTTCCGTATATTAGAAGCATGTACCTGCCATACCGCGTTTTTCCGTATATTAGAAGCATGTACCTGCCATACCGCGTTTTTCCGTATATTAGAGGCATGTACCTGCCATACCACGTTTTTCCGTATATTAGAGGCATGTACCTGCCATACGATCAGAATATTGATGCAAAAGTGCTGGCTCAGATCTACAAGAACACTACGGCCACATATAAATTCTATTGGTTTGCATCCATCCTGGACATACTGGTAAAAGAAGGCAAAACCAGCATGTCCTTTTGGGAGATAATCATTGGCATGATTGCCGAGGCCTGGTACCCCGTTCATTATTTCCGCATATCTTTTGGCAAATCCGACTCGCTCAGCGGACAGATCATTCAACTGCAACAAGCACTCAACCTTCCTATTGACTCCGATAAAGAACTGCTCAAAAGGAATCTTGCCAATAACTTGAACAGACCGGAAATTAAAAGTTTGCTTAACGTTTTCACCATCAATGTGCCGTACAGGTTCCTTTCTCCCTGGATCAATCACATTACCAATAACCAGGTGGAAGCACAGTCCCAAACCTTTCACAACAACTGCATGTATGCTATAAAAGGCGAACACATACACGTCAATCCCCTCTGGCTCCCCTACCTGAGAGACAATTACGTTATCCTGAAAGAGTTCACCTTCTGGAATCTGACGCTTTTCTTGCAAAAGCGCAACCCTAACGTCCCGGACCTGTCCTCAAAACTGGTGAAACCCATTCAACGCGATTCCCTGCTTAAGCAGCGCAGGTACTGGGACAATTTCATAGAAGTAAACGGCCCCATCAGATGTATCTACACAGGCAGACCGTTAGATAAAAACCTCTATGCCATAGACCACTTCATCCCCTGGAGTTTTGTTTCCCACAACCTGTTGTGGAACCTGCTGCCGGTTGATCCGGGCGTCAATTCCGCGAAAAGCAATGATTTGCCTCGGCTCGACATCTTTTTAAAGCCCTTTGCTCAAGTGCACAACAAGGTGCTCAAAACCGCCTATTACAACAACCCCAACAATAAATTACTGGAAGACTACCTGGTGCTCTACGACTCTGTTTCCGAGCTGGTTAAACTTTCACAGGACGATTTTTACCGCTTATATAAAAAAACATTTTCCCCATTAGTGCAGATTGCTGAAAACATGGGGTTCAAATATTGGAAAACATACAATGACCAGCATTAAAACTGATAAAGAATGTCCCTTCTGCTCCATTGCAGAGGATAGAGAAGTAATTTGCGAATCGGCAGGAGCACTCGCCATCCCCGACCACTACCCCATCAGCCCGGGGCACACCTTGATCATACCCAGAAAGCACATTCCCGATTATTTTGAATTTACCGGGGCGGAGCAGCAGGAACTCTGGCAGCTGGTGAATCGTTGTAAAGCCATCCTGACAGAAAGATACCATCCCGATGGATTCAATGTGGGTATCAACGTGGGTCCGGCGGCAGGCCAGACCATTCTCCACGCGCACATTCACCTGATCCCGCGCTATATGGGCGATGTGGAAAATCCCAGAGGCGGCATCCGCCATACTATACCCGGTAAGGGGTATTATTAGGCCGAGGCATTATAAATTCAGTCTCTCAAACATGCCAGAGGCAACACCTTTACGCCATCGGGACGTGAATAAGCAATGGGACCACCGGTGATTACCATTAACAAGTCAGGTTCACGCAGTTTCATCTGCTTTTTTGCCTTGTTGAATTCCTTCACCAGACTTTGTATCTCTAGCAAATGAGCAGCCCCCTCATCAATTTCCTTGCCTCCTAACTTAAACTCAATCAGGGCATATCTTCCATCGGTCAGGTGCATCACCGCATCAGCCTCTAAATTATAACGGTCATGATAATAAGATATGGAACTGCCAAAAACCTGCGAATAGGCTTTTAAATCGCGGATGCACATGCATTCGAATATAAAACCAAATGTCTTGAGATCCATTTTCAGAGTTTCCGGTGTAAGGCCAAGTGCAGCAATAACTATTGGAGGATCAGAAAACCCTCTTTTCAATCTACTACATATGGCAGTAGCAAATCGTATAGCAGGACTCCATGCTTCTATGTCTTGTATAACAAATAGCTTTTTAAAAGCATTCACATAACTGTCAAACGTATTTTCAGCCAATGTGTCAATTTGTGCACGTATATCATTCATCATGCTTGACTTTTTTGCAAGCATAGATACGTTTTTGGGGTGGGGCTCTTATTTGTAGGCCGTGGAACCCCAAAGCCCTCCTGTTTACCTTGTGACAATTACTGTATGGTCATCCTTGTACAAGTCACTAATAGTTTGCCCTGCCGCAACATAGATCGTTTGCAGGTCGGGGTTGTCGCGGCAGTCAAGGTAGTCCAGTACCGGGTTGTTGCTGACATCAAGAGAAGTGAAAAGATTGTCTTTGCAGGTCAATATTTCCAGATCCGGGTTTTCGCTTAAATCCAGGGTGGATAATTGGTTGTAGCTGCAATACAGTATTTTCAGGTTGGTGAATCCTCCTGCTTTCAAAGTTGTCAGATTGTTGGAGTTACAGTTGATCGTCTGAAATTCCAGGTTGTTGCCCACATCCAGGTAGGTCAGCGAATTCCCCACAGTCTGCAACGTGTTCACGTGGGTGAAATACTGGATACCTTCCAAAGACATGATGCTCCTGGAGGACACATTCATGACCGTCAAGGCTCCAGACTCCGCCTCGGCAAAAGTTATTTTTCCATCGTCATCGGAGTCAAAGTTGTCCAGGCAATAAGCCCGGAAGTTATCATCGGGAATGTACACATACTCATCGGCGTTGAAAGCGGCATCATCCAAATCCAATTCCGTCACATACTTGCTCCCCCTTTGAAAACCCCCTTCAGGAGGCGTCTTGGTCAGGGTTTTCCAGGTCCAGCCGGTTTTTACCCTGATGCTCATGTCTGCGGTCTGTTCTCCCGGCAGCACCATCATGTAAACACTAATGGGTGTGGGTGACAGGGTGGCCGATGCAGACAAGTGTGCCAGGACATAGGTGTTAGTCCCGCTTTTGGTTATGGTGTAAGGGTCTGCCCCAGGTTCCTGGTCAAGGTCCATGGTGCCGGAGGAAAAAGAAAGCGCCCCGGCCCCAGCCAGGCCGATATCCGTCAATGCCTGGCCACTGCCGGTGATGCGGTATTCCATGAGGGTGAACACGTGATTGAAAGTCAGGTCCACGTTCACAGAGGCTCCTCCAGGGGATTCCGGGGCGTACACCGCCACGGGCGTCGATACCATGAAATCAAGGGCCGAGAGGTGGCCGCTGTCGTTGGCACCTGGCTGGATTTGTTCGGCCGGCAGGGAAACAGGAACCGCATCCATGGCCGGCTCATCCAGGGACTGGTAGGGGTAATAGGCGTGAAAGACGTGCTCGGCCGCAGGTGTTCCCCAGAGCATGGTGCCGCTGAAAGCCGATGTTTTTGCCGATTCAAGGGCCGAGAAGGCCACGTTGTGGGCCGGAGGTTCCGTCTCTTCGCTCACCCGCGCCTGGAGCGAAAAAATCCCGATCCTGTCGGATCCGGATTCCCAGGCTGTTTCAATGCCATTGACCAGGGTGGTCCTGGTGGCAGGATTTTCCGTCCGTCCCGTGAATTGGATACTTTGTGGCGATGCCTGCCTGTCTTGCGGGTTGTCCTGCACGTTGCAGGCAACCATAAAAAGGAACATCAGAACGGCCGTGGCCGTCTTGCTGAAGCTTTTCATATCTTTGTTTTATTGGCAATTACCAATCCCTTTCATCCCAATCACTGGTTTTCATGGAACCGGAATCAAGGAGGCTCACATCAATATAGAGGTCTTCTACGATGATGTCCGGAGCCATGTACTCGTGCTGGGATTGTGCGGAAAATTGGGTAGTTGAATGGTTTTTGTTAGTATTTGGTGACATTGAGTACGAAAATACAAAACAT
>MWFB01000058.1 GCA_002071385.1 Bacteroidetes bacterium ADurb.Bin013 | reverse complement strand
AGCACCGGGTCGCCCATGTCAAAGACCATGATTTCGTTGTTGGTGCTGATGGTGGCCGCTTCCATGATCAGGCGGCAGGCCTCGGGGATGCTCATAAAAAACCGGGTGATATCTTTGTGCGTAAGGGTAAGTGGTCCGCCGTTCTTGATTTGCTGGCGGAACCGCGGAATGACAGATCCGTTGGAGCCCAGGACGTTCCCAAAGCGGGTGGTCACAAATTGCGTTGTTCCTTGAACCTTCCCGCTGGCAATGGCCAGGCCGAGGCTCTGGACGTACATCTCGGCAAATCGCTTGGTGGCCCCCATAATGTTGGTGGGATTGACGGCTTTGTCAGAGGAAAGGAAGATGAACTTTTCCACCCCGTGGGCCACGGCTGCATCGGCCATGATGCGGGTGCCTTCTACATTCACACATACGGCTTCGCACGGATTTTCTTCCATGAGCGGTACATGCTTGTAGGCGGCCGCGTGGAATACGATCTGGGGTTTGTAGGTGGCCAGCAGATCATTGATGGATGCTTTGTTGCGGACATCGCCAATGATGGGCACAAAATCCAGATTGGGATATTTTTCTTCCAGTTCCAGCCGCAGGTAGTGCATGGGCGTCTCGGCCATATCCATAAGGATTAGTTGCTTGACCACATTCAGACCGGCCACCTGCCGGCAGAACTCACTACCAATGGATCCGGCGGCTCCGGATACGAAGATTGTTTTGTCGCGGAAACAGTCGCCGACCCCTTCCATATTGATGGTAATTTCTTCCCGGCCCAGGATGTCTTCTATGGCTATGGGGCGTATGTTAAGTTTGATGGTGTCTTTGCTTCCCAGCTCATCTATGGGCGGGACCATCATGATGTTGATCTTTTCAAGGGTGCAATAATGGATGAGCCGGTTTTTCTCTATATGAATCCCCTTGTAGCTTGGAAACAGGATGGCTTTCACACCCAGTTTGTCTACCAATTTTCGTACTTCCCCTTGTGTCTGGAAATGGTAGACCCTCATGTCGTTCAAACGGTACGATTTTGAATTGTGGTCGTGGACCAAAAAACCGATGGGGCGGTAGTGTGGGCTTTTGTGCAGGCGTATGAGTATTGAGGCAGCTTTTTCATCGATTCCGTAAATCAGGACACGCTCGGAATTGACGTTAAACTTTTCGTTAACCATGTCATAGGCTATGATCATCATAACGCGTATGGAAAGCAGCGCAACAAAAGTGAACAGCATATCTATAAGGAGGAATCGAAATTCAATGCCCGGGGACAGGAAGCCTGCAAAGTAAAGTACAAGGGTAAGGACAACAGATTTGACCGCTACCGAGTAACCCAGGGGCAGCAGCCCTTTGACGGTTGTGTAACGGATGATGTTGCGGTAGGTCTTGAACAGGTAAAACGTCATCATGTTTATGACTGCAGCCAGGAGCGCCACAATAAGCACGTTGCGACGTGAGAAAGGCCCTACTATAGGAGTGTAAATAAAAAAGATCAAAACCGAACAGACCGCAGAAATGATGACGTCAATAGATGCAATCACCCAATATTTCAGGTAGTTGGACCGGTAGAAACCCAAGTGCTTTAAAATCCGTTTCTCTAACTTTCGGAAACCTTTCTTTTCTTGTTGTTCCATAAAACAATTATTTAATTTTTTTTGGGTGTGGTGTGGCTGCAGTGGAGCGATGCGGCGGAGCGATCAGGTGCTTAGTTGCCGCTTTCGGGCTGGGCGGTGCAGGCATCGTCAAAATGCTCCAAACGCAACGCCAGCGCATAAAAGCGGATAGTCAGCAGTAAGTCCTGTTCCTTGCACTGCGAGGTAATGTCTGCCTCTAAAGAAAAATCCCCCTGCAGTATATGGTCAATGATCTGCTCCATCTGTTTGCGGTACAGGTAAAGTCCTCCCGCCTGGGACATGATGCTCAGGAAACGAACCTTTTTGCTTATTTGCAGATCCTGAGCATAATGCTCAAGAATTCTGTGGAGCTTTTTTTCATAACGTTGCTCATCCACCATGTCTGAATACATTACCAGTGCATCTATGCGCTCCAGTGCCTGGTCTAGGGGCAGGGTCCAGCTGCCATCTGCGCTTTGGGGGAAAATTCGGTTGCCCTCTTTGCCTGCCCCAGAACTTTGTTGGTTTTCTGTTTTCAAATCCGAGATCCAGCTGTCCAGAATAGTTTCGGCCTGCCTGCGCGAATTTTCATCGGATCTGAAATAATAGTGATGGCACAGGATCTTGCACAAATCTGCAGAGGGGTCAGTGGCGCTGCTGCTCAGAGGCATATGTGCACTACCTTCTGCTGCGCTGCTCTCCTGCGGTTGCAGAAACTCATCCATTGCGTTTAAAGCGACCTCCATGTGCCAGGGACAATATTGAAAAGTGAGGGTTTGCAGCAAATATACTATGGCGCGTGCCCGGTCCCCGGCGCTCATTTCCTGGTCCAGCCTGGCGGCCAGCATATCAATGATGTGATGCATCTGGGTGATAACGGCCTCGGCCCGGGCCTCTTCCCCTAAAACACTGGTGATCCGGGGCGAGGTGTAAGACAGACTCAAAAGATGCCTGTAGCCAAAACAAATGTAGGCCAATTGCAGCGGACAGGCCGTTTCCAGCGGCAACTGGCCGATGCTTTTCAACAGGGATTTGAATTGAGATATGAACATTGTGCCAAAGAATTTTTGATTGGACATGGTCATTTGGTAGGGCTGTAAGAAGGGGCAGCCAGGCGTTGCTGCCAGGTGGTTGCTGCCAGGTGGTTGCTGCCAGGTGGTTGCTGCCAGGTGTTGCTGCCAGGTGTTGCTGCCAGGTGTTGCTGCCAGGTGTTGCTGCCAGGTGTTGCTGTCAGGTGTGACCTTAGGCTTCCTGATGTTCCGGTGCTTCAACCCGCTCCAAAAACGAGGCAGGAACGTAAGTGGTCGCCACGGCTACGACTCCTTCCAGTCGCACCACCACCCGTTTGTGGCCTTTCATGCGGATGAGTTCTCCCTCGATGCCGGCAAAATCGCCTTTGATTATACGAACCCTGTCTCCGCGTTTGAAGTTGCAGGGCACCAGTTCTGTCTGCTCTTCAGGGAAAGTGAGCAGGAAAATGAAATCCTGCATTTGCTTTTCCGGAACGATGACCGGCTGGTAAGTTTTGGGGTCCTTTAGATATCGCATGCTGAAATTCAGCTTCTGCGTGAGCTCGATGCTCTGTTGCCTGTCTGAATAAATAAAAACGTATCCGGGAATTACGAGCTTGGAAAGTTTGATCTTTTTGCCGTTTCTTTCTACCACCGTTTCCCGGAACGGGACAAAATTTTTGATGTTCATTTTGTCCAATTCCTCCTTGATTATTCTTTCTTTACGGTATGTAACAGCTACATACCAATAATAATGAGGGTTCTTCATCAGGTCTTTTCCGGCTATGGGTTTAGCCAAAGGGAGGACAAATTTACGTAAAAAACACCAATGAAGCAAGAGGCGGGGAGCAAGGTAAAAATGCAGCAGATAAATATATGGATGGTGAGGTTGTGACGGCTGGTTATGCAGTTGAAAAAACTTGTGAGAAGAAGATGAAATACTACTATCGGAAAGAGGCTTGCCAGCCCCTATATTTTGCGGGTTAAGCAAGTAGTATTCAAGGATTTATACAGTTATTCCTTGTCAGAAATAAACGAATCTCTTAAACAGAGGACTAGTTTTTTCAATCTATTTTTAGGTGCCTCAAAAATAGTAATTTTTCCCGTTATTACAATGTGTATTCAATAGAAAGAGCACATGACTTCATAAACGGTCGGTTTGAGTTTGTTTTCGGTAGGTATGAGTTTGAGTTCGGCAGAATTCTTTGCTCTGTAACCAATATATCTGTGACAGCTTAATGCAACCTGCCACAGCCAGCTTTATGTCACCGATAGGGTCTTTGCAGCCATTTTCACGTGGCATAAAAATTGACCTATACACAATTAAATATTAACTTGTCCCGGCAGGACAAAAAATGTCCGGCAGGACAAACATTTTGAAAAAGGACAAAAATGATAAAAGATACATTTCCCGTATTAGATATGAGCTGCGCCGGTTGCGCAATGAGCGTAGAGAAAACGGTGCAGGGGCTACCCGGAGTGAAATCTGCCTCTGTCAATCTGGCAGCCAACGCGTTGCTGGTAGAATACGATCCGGACAAATTGACCCCCATCAAAATCCAGGCGCAGGTGCAGTCTATAGGCTACCGCCTTATCATCCCTGACGAGCATGTTGAGGAGCGGCAGGCCGAGGCGCAGCGCAAACAATATAAAAAGCTGAGAACCAAAGTGATCTTTGCCTGGATATTTGCCGTTCCGCTCATGATCATTGCGATGGGCTTTATGCATTGGAAACCAGGCAATTGGATTATGCTCGCCCTGGTCATTCCCATCATGT
>MWFB01000057.1 GCA_002071385.1 Bacteroidetes bacterium ADurb.Bin013 | reverse complement strand
TGCACTTATTCCAAATGTTTTATGGCTTATTTTTGCTGATTTTCAATAATTTAAATACTTTTTAAGGGCCGACTATTTATATGTTTAATTTCACTTGTGAAAGATGTTCTCATAACAAGAATGCCCCATAATACCTATAGGCTGCGGTGATATAAACAATATATTCACCAGATGATAAGTTTTCTATAGGAATCTTAACAGTTGCAGCACCGGCGAAGGATGCATAATTCACCGCTACGGATACTCCGGCAGCATTTTTGATTTCAATGATAGCTGTACCTGTGAAATTCAGAATGTGTACATAAACATACTGATTGTCATATTCAGCGAGTACTTTCTCCCAGATAAGTGATTTAGGCTTCAATGGATCAATCTTAATAACAATTTCTGCAGTACTTGTACTATCTTGGGCAAAAGCAGTACCAGCTAATAGAAAAAAGGCAAAGCATATAAGAAACGTTTTCATAATCAACTTTTTAGTAATTTTATAAATTAAATCACAAAAGTCAATAACGGAGAAAAAAGTTTCGGTAAAAACAGGGTTAATGTAAATTAATTCAGCAAGTTATATTTGAAAAGTTTCGCCTCCCGGCATTCAAATCCTGCAATTTGCCGCAACTTTTTGTTTTATTTTGGAGATGCTGGAGCGGATATTATCTGAAGAAACGTTCAACAAACCGGCTATCAATTCATTGGTGAAACCACTTTCTGACAATGCATAGATGATCTTTTCCCGGTCACTGACCTGTATCTGCAGGCCTTCTGAGTTGAAGATTTCTTTTAAAAAGTCTTGTTGTGTAGTGGCAGAAAAGGAGCTCTTATAGTCTCTCTTGACTTTATCAAGGCATGCAATAAGATCGTTATACATTTCCGGACAGGATTGCCGGCTCTTATGTGCTAACTGGTAAATCTCTTCAAGTAACCCCGGAAAAATACCTGCTGTATTATTGAATGCTTCTAAGAAAAAATTAAGTTGATCTATCTTTTGTTGCTTAACAATTTCAAGCTGTTTGCTTTGAACAGCCGTGTGTTTCCAGTAGAATAGCCCAATTATTGTTACGATGACAATGGCAAAAAGAATAACAGAAAAAATTACATAAGCCCTTTTCTTCAATTTTTCTTTAAGTAATGCCTGTTGAGCCGCTGCAATATTGTATTTTTTCTCAAGTTCCAGGATCCGTTTTTCATTAACTACCGTATGATAGGTGTTAAACGACTCCAGAGCTTTTTTGTAATTTTCGGAGGACTTTTTATATTCTCCGGTTAATGCATACAGATTGGCCAAATGCTTATAATACAGATAATTGTCCAGATTTATGGAATCTACAATTGCGTTCAGGCAGGCTTCCCCATATATAACTGCGCTATCCAGGCGGTTCAATTTCATATAAAATTGAGAAATATTAAATAATACTCCCGGTTTATCGGTGTCATACATTCCTTTGAGAGAATCATTGACAGAGTGTATGATGGCTTCTTTAAAAGTTGGACCTGTCTGGTAAAAGAATGCGTTTACCTTTTTTACAGATGGTATTAATTCATCGGGGATAGAGTCCATAGCATTAATTTGCAGCACTATATTTTCAGCCTCGTCTGTTTTGCCTACATATATTTTAGCGTAAAACAGGTTAATATAAGCCAAAACATAGTTTCTGTGATTCCCGGCCTTTTTACTAGCCTCCAGCCCCTTTTCAAAACAAACCTCAGCTTCAGGATAATTTCTGTTCCTAAGGTTGATATCCCCCAGATACCCATATAGCAACACCTGAAGCTGCGGATCTTCTATGGCATGGACTTTCATGACATCTTCTGCCTCTTTCAAATGGAGGTATGGCAGTGTGTCCATGGAATTGAGCCCATAACGGACAATCCCCAGGTAGATCAGGGAGCGGGCAAGGTTTTCGGGATCTTTGCCGTTCCTGTACCATTCCGCTGCTAATGATATTATGGAATCGTCCGTGAAATCCACATAAGATTTATCCCTGGCTATGGTCAGCAACAAATTGTAATAAGACTGCACTTCGCCGGAATGCTCAGATACATCCATTTGTTCCAAACTGTCCAGGACAACCCGGGGCCTGTGGCTGAGCAGGCTGTCCAGATTAGCCAGACGAGCTTGCATTACGTGCTGCCTGATTGTCGTATTACAGGAAACCAGCAGCAACAAACCAAGAACTATCAACCGGGAATTTTTCATGATTGTTTTGCTAAGTTAATAAAATCAGCGAAATTGTCTACTTTTGTTAACTTACCGACGCTCGGTGCATTACCTGATTTATTATGAAAAATATCCTATTCGTTCTTTCTTTTCTTTTTGCTTCCTTATTTTGGGTTGATGGATCTGCCTGCACGGTCATAGTGGCGGGCAAAAAAGCCACTGCAGACGGAAGTGTTCTGAATTCACATACAGATTGCGGTCCCGATAACCGCATTCGCATTATCCCGGGACAAAGCTTTAACAAGGGAACCATGGCCCCTGTTTTTTGGGGTATACTGGACAATACGCGCCCCATAGATGATCTTGGGGAGATCCTGGGTTACATTCCCCAGGTGGAGCGAACCTACACCTATTTTCACTCGGCCTATTCCCAGATCAATGAACACCAGTTGTGCATTGGCGAAAGCACCACCAACCAGCGGCCGGAACTGCAACTGACAAAAGGAGAAGGCGAACAGATCATGACCATAGAACAGGCCCAGGTCTTTGCCCTGCAACGCTGCAAAACGGCCCGGGAAGCCCTGGAACTGATGACACACCTGATGGAAACCTATGGTTTTCTTCCTTCCTGCGGAAAAGATCCCGAACTGGTCACCCTGGCCGATCCCGATGAGGTCTGGATACTGGAATTCTTTGCCGTGGGCAAAGGCTGGAAAAAGGACAGCGGAAAACCGGGTTGCATCTGGGCGGCACAGCGCCTGCCGGACGACCACGTGGCCGTCATTTCCAATTGGAGCGTGATCAAAGAGATTGACCTTTCCAAACCCGACCAGTACCGTGCCTCTTCCAACTATATGAGTGTGGCCATAGAGAACGGCTGGTACGATCCCAACGGCACCATGCCCTTTATCTGGAGCAATGCCTATGCCGGGATAACCCCGCGCGAAGCCCACACCCACCGCCAATGGCTCTTCAATGCCCTGTACAATCCCGGCCTTGAGGAACTGCCCCCGCGCTGGACAAGCAATCCGTTCCAGAACCTGAACCAGTACGGTCAGACGGTTGAACCCATTGGCATGTATCCCTTCTCTTTCAAACCCAACAAGCTTTTCACCATAAAAGACATCATGGATTTCCAGCGGAGCACATTCACCGGGACCATTTACGACAAGGAAAACGATGCCGTATGGTATATTCCCGGCGCCGATGGCAAAATGGTCAAAAGCCCACTGGCCACCCCTTTCCCCAATGCCGAGTTGCAGAAACTGCTGAAAACCAACAGGCGCCGCCTGGTGTCGCGCGTTGACGGAGAATACGGGTTCTGCGCACAGCTGCGCAGTGACCTGCCCGACGGAATTGGAGGCATTTACTGGGTATTTGTGGACAATGCCTATACCTCGCCCTACATTCCTTTTTTCACCGGCATGACCAAAACACCGGCTGTTTACATGGAATACCATCCCGACCACTATTCCGATACCTCTGTGCGATGGGCCGTGGATGTGGTGGATAACCTGCTGAACCTCTGCTACCAGGAAGCAAAAAAAGACCTGGTCCGGCTCCGGGAGCCCATGGAAGAAAAGTTCTTTGAAAAGAACCGGGAAATTGAACAACAATACCTGGCCTTGTACAAGAAGAACCCCCGGGCAGCCACCGAACTGCTGAACCAGTACGCGCAGGAATGTGCCGACACCATCATGCAAACATACAGGACCTTGCGGAATACCCTTCTTGAAAAATATACAAACAATAAACTACGATAATTTATGAGCCTGGACAGAAGAAATTTTCTTAGGGCAGCCGGTGGTCTGGCTGCCCTGACCATCCTCCCGCGGCGTGTCCTGGGAGGCAACGGTTTCATTGCCCCCAGCAACCAGCTGACCAAAGGGATCATTGGTACCGGCGGTATGGGCAGGGAACATATCAAATACGAAGGAGCAAGGCTGGTTGCCGTCTGCGATGTGGATACCAAACACCTGGAAGCGGCTGTGAAAATGGCCCCGGACCGGGTCAGGACCTATGAGCATTTCATGGATCTGATTAACGATCCCAACGTAGATGTGGTGCACATTGCCACCCCTCCGCACTGGCACGGCATCATGGCTGTGGAAGCCGCCAAGGCCGGCAAGGATATCTGGTGCGAAAAACCCATGACACGCACCATAGGGGAAGGCAAACGTGTAATGGAAGCGGTCAAGAGAAACGGACGCATCTTCAGATTGAACACCTGGTTCCGTTTCAAGGACACATTCTATGGCCTGGGCACGACCGTGAACCCGCTTAAAAAACTGGTACAGAGCGGCATGCTGGGCTGGCCCCTGAAGGTGACCATATCGCGCCACACCGGTTTCGACTGGAAGTTCTACTGGACCGG
>MWFB01000056.1 GCA_002071385.1 Bacteroidetes bacterium ADurb.Bin013 | reverse complement strand
GGAATGGCCACTGCCATTTGGAGCTGGTTCAGAAAGAAGAAGTCACTGACAAATTGCTGGCAAAAGCCCAGGCGGTGATCTGGTCCAGCGTTTATTCCATCCTCAATCCCTATTTCAGAACAAGCACCGGCATGGATTTCCGTTCCGGACTGCAAGTGCTTTTGCGCGTCGAACCCAGAATGCATCCTTTGTATGGGCTGAGCCTGGTTGTTACCGATGCTGATCCTTCCTACACCATTGGGGGTCTTGAACTGGAACGCAGGAAGACTATGGAACGCCTTGAGCAGGAAGGCATCCTGGATATGAACAGGCAATTGCCATTCCCGCCCGTACCTCTCCGTCTGGCGGTGATTTCTTCAGAAGCGGCTGCAGGATACCAGGATTTCCGTGACCATATCGGGTTATCCCGCTATGGATTCAGTATAACGCTTTTTCCCGCCCTCATGCAGGGAAGCGATGCTCCCTCAAGCATCATCAGTGCCATGGACCAGGTGATCGGGTCCGGAAGTGATTTTGATGTACTTGTGATGATCCGGGGCGGAGGGGCCGCAACAGACTTGCACTGTTACGACAACTATGACCTGGCTGCAAACATAGCCCAGTTCCCCATCCCTGTCATCACAGGGATCGGGCACCACAAGGATGTCCATATTGCGGACAGGGTTGCCCACCTTGCCCTTAAAACTCCTACGGCAGTGGCTGATTACCTGGACGGACACCTGGCCGCAGAGGAAGAAGGCCTGTTCAGGCTTTCGCATAACCTGGAACGGACAGTGCAAAGAAGGATTGAAGATGAAAAACAAAGCTTGAATTACTTTCTCCGGGATATTGGAGGAGCCGTCAGATGGCTCCTGCAACAACAGGAACATTTGCTGGAATTGATGGAACAGCGGATAAAGCATAATAATCCAATGAACCTGCTGAACAAGGGGTACTCCCTTACCCTGTTCCGGGGTAAGGCGGTACTGGATGCCTCTCTGCTCAAAGAAGGCGACAAGGTACAGACCATACTTTCAAAAGGAAGCTTTGGCGCTGTGGTACATGACATAGAAAACTGAATGTGATGAACAGGAAAAAAGAAATAACCTACCTGCAGGCTCGTCAGGAACTCCAGGAATTGGTAGAAGAACTGGAGAAACCCGATGCAGACCTGGGACAGATAGCTGCCAAAGTGAAAAGGGCGCTGGAACTGGTCACTTTTTGCAGGAATTACCTGCGCAAGGTCCAGGAAGACACGGAAGCAATAATCGAAACACATGAAAAAGATTGACAAAGGAACACTTGTCGCTTTTATCCTTCTATTTGCCTTCACTTCCCTGCAAAAGCTTGAGGCACAGGGAAGGGCAAGGATCATGGATACCGATACTGTCACCAATTCGCTGATAAGGCAGCTAAGGGAAAAAACCTCCGAGATCTTTCATGATCCCGCTCCCCCGCGTTTTGTAATGATAGACAAGAGTGAAAGATTTCTTTTCGGGATGGGTGGGTATGCCGCCTGTTACACGTATTACGACGGGACAGGTTTTTTATCCAGGGACATGTCTGCAGTTCTGATACCTACCGAGTCTTACAAGTTGCGCGGCGGACGGTTTAACCTTGATGCAAGCGGTTCCAGGTTGTTTTTCAAACTCATAGGCGACACGTCCATAGGAAAGCTGGAAGCTTATATTGAAGGAGGTTTTTCCGGAGAGGGGTATACTTTTTCACTCAAGCACGCCTATGTTGAAATCAGACACCTTCTCATAGGACACACCTGGAGCAATATCATGGACCTAAGGGCTGCCCCGGCCACTGTAGACGGTGCGGGACCAGGCGGAATGAACGGATTGCGCCAGCCTCAGTTCCGTTACGGATGGAGATGGACGAACGGGATCAGTTGTTTTGCCTCACTGGAAGACCCTGAAGTCACCATGCTCAAGGCCCTGGTCACGGGAACGAACGATGTGCATATCATGGAACAACGTTTCCCGGACCTGATTGTTTCGCTGGGATATGAAAAACCGTCCTGGCACCTCAGGTTGGCAGGCGTGCTGCGTTTCCTGGAAAAGCAGCGTGGTTACGGACTGGCCTTTTCGGGACATGCAAGCCTGACCCGGCGCGACGAGATCAAGTTCCAGGTGACAGGAGGGGCTGGCATCGGACATTACATACAGGACCTGGGAGGAATGGGCTACGATGTGTATATTCAAAGAGATGGCAGCTACGACAAATTCACTGCACTGGGTTATTATGCTGCCTATGAACACCACTGGAGTGAAAAATGCTTCTCCGGACTTGTGTATTCGCAGGTATACGTGCAACCTTTTGAACAGGCTCCGGGATTTATTTGCCACCATACGAATTACGCAGCAGTCAACACATTCCTGGATATCTACGAACACGGTCAGCTTGGAATGGAAGGCGTGTACGGCAACAGGGTTAACCTTGACTGAAGAAAAGGCTATTCCTGGCGTTTGAATTGTATTGTGCGTTATAATTTCTGAATATGGAAAAATCGGAAATATGGGAGCTGGACGCTTACCTGAAACCTTTTAAGCCGGTATTGTGGAGACGTCACCAGATGCGTCTGAACAAAGCCCTGGAAATCACAGGAGCGCATGATTGTCTGGCACATGCTGTTAACAACCACCTGTACTACGGCGTTCACAGGACTGACCGGGGTTGGGTATGTCGCGAATGGGCACCCAATGCCCGGGCCATGTATTTGACAGGGGAGTGCAACGGCTGGGGAAAAGATCCCTCTTATGCCTTCACACCCATAGGTTCAGGCAATTGGGAGTTGGTGCTGCCACCGGAAGCGCTGCGCCACGGTCAACTCTTCAAGTGGTTCATAGAGTGGCCGGGAGGTGCAGGAGAGCGTCTCCCTGCCTACGCAAGGCGCTGTGTCCAGGATCCGGAAACCAAGATATTCAGTGCCCAGATATGGGAACCTGCGGAAGCCTATGAATGGAAACACTGCAATCCACCCCGCGTGGGACATCCCCTGGTCTATGAAGCGCACATAGGCATGAGTGCACAGGAACCGGGAATTGCAGATTTCGATTGGTTCCGCACCAAAGTCCTTCCAAGGGTCGCGCGCCTGGGATACAACACCCTCCAGCTGATGGCCATCCAGGAACATCCCTATTACGGTTCATTTGGCTACCAGGTATCCAATTTCTTTGCCGTCAGCTCCCGCTTCGGCACACCGGAAGGCTTCAAGAGGCTAATAGATGAAGCCCATGCAAAGGGTATCGCCGTGATCATGGACCTGGTTCATTCGCACGCCGTAAAGAATGAGCTGGAAGGTTTGAGCCGGTTTGACGGTACCTATGACCTTTATTTTCATGCAGGACCAAGAGGGGAGCATCCCTTGTGGTCTTCCCGTTGTTTCGATTACGGGAAAAATGATGTGATCCATTTTCTCCTCTCAAACATAAAATACTGGATGGAAGAATTCCACCTGGACGGATTCCGCTTTGACGGGGTCACTTCCATGATGTATCACGATCATGGCATGGGGCGTGATTTCACCCAGTACGGCGACTATTTTGACGGGAACCAGGATGAAGATGCCATCACCTACCTGGGTCTGGCCAACCAGCTGGTCCACGAATGCAATCCCTGCGCCATCACCCTGGCTGAAGATGTTAGCGGCATGCCAACACTTGCCTATCCTAGGGAAATGGGAGGAATAGGCTTTGATTTCCGCCTGAGCATGGGAGTTGCTGATCATTGGATCAAATGGATCAAGGAGCTGCGGGACGAGGATTGGCATGTGGGGGATATTTTCTATCAGCTTACCAACAAGCGCAGGGACGAGCACACCATATCCTATGCCGAGTGTCACGATCAGGCGCTGGTTGGTGATAAAACAATCATATTCAGGCTCATAGACAAGGATATGTATACTTCCATGAGCAAAGACATCCCGTCGCTTGTCGTTGACAGGGGAATTGCCCTGCACAAGATCATACGTTTGCTCTCCCTTGCCACAGCCGGGGACGGATACCTGAATTTCATGGGAAATGAATTCGGTCATCCGGAATGGATAGACTTTCCCAGGGAAGGAAACGGATGGAGTTACCATTATGCGAGGAGACAGTGGTCATTGGCCGATGATAAGCTGCTGCGCTACCGGGATCTGGAGCTTTTTGACAGGGACATGATACGGATGGCCAAGGCACAGAATTTGTATGATAGCCCTCCGCTTCCCGTAGTGCAGGATATAGGGTCACAGGTGCTGGCGTTTGAACGGGGAAGGTTGTTGTTTGTCTTCAACCTGAGTCCGGGCAGGTCCTATACCGGTTACGGTATGGAAGTCAGGCCGGGAAAATACCGTTGCATATTGGATACAGATGATCCTTCTTATGGAGGATTCGGTAGGAATGACCGCAAAACTCTTCATGTCACCCTTCCGCAGCGGGGTACCAATGTCCTGTTCCTTTACCTGCCGGCACGTACCGCCATGGTGTTAATTGAGGATTAATTAGTAACTTGCAAGCTTAAGCTTTAAGGTAAGATTATGGCATATTTACAATTCAACAAGCACGAGCTGGGAAACCTGGAGTATTCACTGAACAGGGAAATTCTTTCTAC
>MWFB01000055.1 GCA_002071385.1 Bacteroidetes bacterium ADurb.Bin013 | reverse complement strand
CTACTTACCACCTCCAGCAAACCTCAATAAGGAGGTGGAACCTCATGCGCCAAATTTAAAATAGTAATTTCTTATATTGCTGTAATACAGTTACATACAAATTTGCTACGTCAAAAATGGCGCGGGAGGTTCCACCTCCTTGCGGGCTGCCATCCGTGCAGCTGTCACTCGTCTCTATAGCTGACACCACCTGGAACGGAGTGCCTCGGCGTACCCACAAAAGCTCTCCGCTCCAGTTGGTGTCAGCGATGGCAGCAGGCAGTAAAAGTATGGAGAGCCTCGGCTTTCAGAAAAGGGCCCCCGGTTCTTTGTGATGGCAATGGCCTGAAACTGGAGCAGGAGGTTGCATTTGTTCCGACAGCCCTAAAAGGCTGTTTTTCAGAGTGGTGCGCCAAACACGTTTGGCACTTATAATAGGCTGCTTCGCAGCACCTTTTGATAAGAAGATCACTTCTTTGAGCGGGGTTTTTTTATTTTTGTAGAAAATACGATTATGAAGCACTTTGCCTTTTTGATTGCAGCCATGACTTTGATTGGCTCTTGCAGTTCGGGACCGGATGAACTGACACTGCTGGTAGGCACTTATACCACCGGGAATAGTTACGGAATCTATTCCTGCAAATTCTCCCTCCAAACGGGTGAGCTTGTATTGCTTGACAGCACTGCTGCGGACAACCCTTCGTTTCTGACAGTGGCAGCGGGTAAAAGCACGGTATACGCTGTTCACGAAAGTGGTCCTGCATCTGCTGTATCTGCTTATGCTCCAGGGGGTGAAAACGGCGGCCTGCAACGGCTCTGGCGCATAGAAAATCCCGGATCGGACCCCTGTCATGTGGCTGCAGATCCGGCAGGAGCTTATGTGGTCACGGCAGACTATTCTTCCGGCACGGTCACTTTCTATGGAATGGAAGGCAACGGTATTGTACAGCAATATGCTTTCACCGGATCAGGACCCGATGAGCGAAGACAACGATCATCACACGTCCATTGTGTGGTTTTTTCTCCCGATGGCGAACACCTTTTTGCAACCGATCTGGGAGCTGACCGGATTTATGTCTTTAACAAGGATTCAGCAGATATTCCCCTACTCAAAGATACAGTGGACCTTGAATCGGGAAGCGGTCCAAGACACCTGGTATTCAACAATTCAGGCAACAGAGCGTACCTTATAAACGAACTTTCGGGAATGGTTAGTGTTTTTGAGCACGACAAAGGCAAATTAAAACAGATACAATCAATAGAGGCAGACACCTGCAAGGCCCGCGGGAGTGCCCACATAGCCCTTTCGGGCGATGGCCGGTTCCTTTATGTTTCCACACGGTTGCAGGGAGATGGGCTGGTCATTTTCAGCGTGGATCCGGCATACGGCATGCTGACCAAAGCAGGATACCAGCCCACGGGAAGCCATCCCAGGCATTTCCTCATTACACCTGATGACCATTGGGTGCTGGTGGCCTGCAAGAATGAAAACCATATAGAAATTTACAGCCGGGATGTAACATCGGGACTGCTCAGGGATACCGGGAAACGTATGAGGCTGGAACAACCTGTTTGCATCGGGGCGTTGTGATATCAGGCGGTATACTATCAGGTTAAGGCGTAGTAATATCAGGCCGGGATTATAGTACCAGGAAAGCAGGTTCCTTGTGTTTGATGAAGGTTCCTTCATCCAGTGTTTTTTATGCTTCCAGAAGCAACAACTCTTCCTGCGTGAAAGCAGGGGCAGCGATTGATCGCAGGTTTTCTTCCAATTGCTCCAGCGTTCTGGCCCCAATGAGCACCGAGGTCACCCGGGGATCTTTCAGCAACCAGGAAATGGCCATCTGGGAGAGTGTTTGCCCTCTTTTGTCGGCCACCTTTTTCCAGCGCCTGACCTTGTCCAGCTCCCCGGGTGTTATGTTTTGCCGTCTGAGGGCCCCTGAAGGCCTGGCAGCTCTTGACCCTTCGGGTATGCCATCCAGGTATTTCCCTGTAAGTATCCCTTGTGCCAGGGGCGAAAAGGCAATGCACCCCACCCCTTCTTTTTCCAGCAGGTCTAGCAGACCCTTTTCCACCCGGCGTTCCAGCATGGAGTATTTGGGCTGGTGGATCAGGCAGGGCGTTCCCATATCCCGGAGGATGGCAAACGCTTTCTTTGCCTTGTCTTCCGGGTAATTGGAAATCCCTGCATAAAGGGCTTTCCCGCTATGTACGGCCTGTGACAGGGCCCCCATGGTTTCCTCCAGCGGGGTGTCGGGATCGTGACGATGGGAGTAGAAAATATCCACATACGGCAAACCCATCCTTTCCAGGCTCTGGTCCAGGCTGGCAAGGAGGTATTTGCGTGAGCCCCAGTTTCCGTAGGGTCCGGGCCACATGTCGTATCCTGCCTTGGTGGAAATGATCAGCTGGTCACGGTAGGCAGACAGGTCCTGCTGCAATACTTTTCCGAAATTGCTTTCTGCAGAGCCGTAAGGGGGACCATAATTATTGGCCAGGTCAAAATGGGTGATCCCGCAGTCGAATGCCTTAAGGATAATTTCGCGTCCGCTGGAAAAATCGTCCACGTCTCCGAAATTGTGCCATAGTCCAAGGGATATGGCGGGAAGTTGAAGCCCGCTCCGGTCACAGCGGCGGTATGACATCTGACCGTATCTGTTTTCAAAGGGTATGTAACTCATAATATGCAAATATAATCTTATTTTTGCAGGTAAATTTCAGGTTATGACACATTACAGGTATTTGAAAATCTCCCTGCTTCTGGTTGCAGGAATGTTACTTGTTCCGCGTCTTGAGGCGCAGAATTATTCCTTCCACAACAAAGACCTGCCCGACAGCATGCGTGTTGACATCCTTCTGGACATGCTTACCATGGAAGAAAAAATCAACCTTCTGTCCACAAACCTGGGCGTGCCTCGCCTGGGTATCCGCAATGCCTGGCACTCGGAAGGTTTGCACGGCATGGCCCTGGGTGGTCCGGCCCACTGGGGAGGCAAAGAAGACGCCCCTACCACCACCTTTCCGCAGTCTTACGGCCTCGGCTCCACCTGGGATAAGGAACTGGTAAGGAAAGTGGCCGAAGTGGAGGCACACGAGATACGTTATTACACACAACGAAGTGAAGACCCCAGGGGCGGCATAGTCATGCGCGCTCCCAATGCCGACCTGGCAAGGGACCCGCGCTGGGGAAGGACCGAGGAAAGCTTCGGCGAGGACGCATACCTGGCAGCTCAGATGACCGTGGCCTTTATCAGGGGATTGCAGGGAGATCATCCCCGCTATTGGAAAAGTGCCTCGCTGATGAAGCATTTCATGGCCAACAGCAACGAAGACGGTCGGGATTCCACCTCCTCGGATTTTGATGAAAGGCTGTTCCGTGAATATTATTCTTATCCCTTTTACAAAGGCATCACAGAGGGAGGCTCCCGTGCCTTTATGGCCTCCTACAATGCCTGGAACGGTATCCCGATGACCATACACCCCATCCTGGATGAAATAACCCGCAAAGAATGGGGAAACAACGGCATAATATGTACCGACGGAGGTGCCTTGCGACTGCTCATAACGGCCCATAAAGCCTTCCCCAGCCTGTGGGAAGGGGCTGCTGCCGTGGTGAAAGCCAGTGTCGGACAATTCCTGGACGACTACCTCCTGGCCGTCAATCAGGCTATTACGTACGGAGTCCTTACTGAAGATGACATAGACAGGGCCATAAGAGGGAATCTTCATGTGGCCCTGAAACTGGGTTTGCTTGACAGTCCAGCGGATTACGCTGCCCAGCCCTACACAGGCATTGGTGTGACTGAAACGGATAAGCCCTGGGAAAAACAGGAAGTAAAGGATTTTGTACGCCTGGTAACGGCCAAATCGGCCATCCTGCTGAAAAACAAACCGGCCCGGGGAGAAAGGACTCCCCTGCTACCCCTGGACCCCGGCAAGATCCGTTCCATTGCCATCATAGGGCCAAGGGCCGATGAGGTGATCTTTGACTGGTACAGCGGCACTCCTGCCTATACCGTCACCATTCTGGAAGGGATCCGCAATGCCGTGGGACCCGATGTGGTAATATTATACGAACCGTCCAATTCCGTGGACAAGGCATATATTGCAGCTTCCAAAGCCGATGTGGCTGTGGTATGCATTGGCAATCACCCTTACGGCACCAACGCCCGGTGGTTCTATTCACCGGTACCGAGCGACGGACGGGAAGCCGTGGACCGCAAGGCGCTCACCCTGGAGCAGGAAGACCTGGCCAAAGTGGTCCTGAAGGCCAATCCGAATACGGTACTGGCCCTGGTCAGCAGCTTTCCCTTTGCCATCAACTGGTCCGAGGAACACATCCCGTCCATAGTGCATATTGCGAACAATTCACAGGAACTGGGCAACGGACTTGCCGATGTCCTGTTCGGGAAAGTGAATCCTGCAGGAAGGACAACACAGACCTGGGTCAGGGACATTGCCGACCTGCCTCCCATGATGGATTACAATATCCGCAACGGTAGAACCTACATGTACTTTGCAGGGAAACCGCTATACCCCTTCGGACACGGCCTGAGCTATACCACCTTTGAATATGGTTCGCTCAAAATGCCTGAAAGCTTTGC
>MWFB01000054.1 GCA_002071385.1 Bacteroidetes bacterium ADurb.Bin013 | reverse complement strand
CGGCAGATATCCTCCGTCTTGCATGTGAGCCAATATTATGTGCGTTGCACCCTTGATTCGCCTGCCTCATAATCAGCTACTTACTGATTTCGACCCCCCAGGGGTGGTTTTTGCTAACCCTCTGAATATCAGTCAAACGAATAATGTGTGCGTTGCACCCTCTGCACCAAAAAAAGCACCTCCTTCCGGGGGTGCTTTTTCGTTCCTTTTCGATATCCTGAAAATGCTAGTGACGTCCAACTGCTACTGCTACTGATACCATTTCCAATGCCTCACTCACGCGCACTTACATTTCCAATGCCTCACTTACATTGCCATTGCGGCACTCACACTCAATTAAACAAAAAGCAACAAAACCAATACTACAAGAAATGTGACGCCTAGGGTCAGCATGATCTCGTTTCTTACAATTTTCTTCATTACTTATGAATGTTGGATTTTTTAAACGCGGCAAATGTAGAAAACATTTTGATTGAAGAAACCAATAAGAGAGGAAAAGAACATTTTACCGGACAAAACCACCTTTATTCTCAAAAATTAACTGCGTGACTGAAATTGGCAGCGCAACTGAAATTAATGCGACAGAAATTGGCAGCGCAACTGAAATTAATGCGACAGAAATTAGCAGCGCAACTGAAATTAATGCGACAGAAATTGGCAGCGCAACTGAAATTAATGCGACTGAAACTAGCAGCGCAACCGAAATTAGCGTGACCGAATTATCAGCGCAACCGGCAAAAAAAGGTCACAACGAATGGCTGTGACCTGAAAAAAAACGTACACAAAATATAAATACGAAATTGGAGCTCAAATTTGTTCTATCACCAGCTCCAGCACCAGCAAGAGCAAGAGCAAGAGCAAGAGCACCAGCACCAGCACCAACAGCACCCGAGCGTTCTCATATGCTCCGCTTTTTCTGCAGCTGGCAGTGGAGATCGACGGCCAGGATGGCCAGGACGGCCAGGATGGCCAGGACGGCCGGATGGGAGTCTTCTTCTGCCTGCTGAGCAGCTCTCATATGCTCCGCTTTTTCTGCAGCTGGCAGTGGAGTTCGACGGCCAGAAGGGAGTCTTCTTCTCCCTGTTTGGCAGCTTTCAGGTACCACTTCATAGCGGCTTCCTCGTCCTGTTGCACCCCAAACCCCTCTTTAAAGCAATAGCCCACGCGGCTCTCGGCATGCATGTTTCCCTGCTCGGCGGCTTTCATATACCAGAAAAATGCCTGCTCGTAGTCCTGTAGCACGCCCTGACCGTAAAAGAACCGGTCTCCCAGCTCGATCTGCGCATCGATATGTCCCTGCGAGGCGGACTTGCTGTACCAATGGAACGCCTTGCGGTAATTCTGTTCTGTGCCGAGGCCCCGGCGGTAGCAATCGCCCAGATTTTTCTGCGCTTCGGCATTGCCCTGCTCGGCAGCCTTGAGGAACCATTCAAAGGCCTGATGCGGGTCTTTTTGCACGCAACAGCCCAGCTCGAAGAAGAACCCCGCCTTTTTCTCGGACCGGACAAATCCGTGCTCCGCCGCTTTTTTGAACCAGAAAACTGCTTGCTCGGCATCTCTTTGAATGCCGATGCCTTCGTCATAGCAAACGCCGAGGTTGTACTGGGCCTTGGGGTTGCCCTGTTTGGCCGCTTTCCTGCACCACTCAAAGGCTTCACGCATGTCTGCCTCGACACCCTCACCGCTGCCGTAGCAGCACCCGAGGTTGTTCTGTGCTTTGGAGCATCCTTTTTCCGCAGCACGGGTATACCACCCAATGGCCTTTTCGCAATCCTGTCCGATACCCAGCCCAAACTCGTAGCATATGCCTAACTGATTCTGCGCGTGTAAATTACCCATCTCTGCTGCTTGCGTGAAACACTCAAAGGCCTGGATAAAGAACTTTTTGGAATCCGCATCTTGTGCATTCCTGGCATCCAGTCCCTTGTCGTAATAATAAACACCCCGTAAAAAATGCTCTTCGGCTGTCTCGCTTACAGATTGTCGCGAATGGTGTTCTTCTGATTTCATAATCAAGAAAAATAGTACTGCAATATAAAAAAAAGTGACGTTTTTACAAAATAAAATAACACTTTTATATTACAGGTCCTGCCCGGCCACCTGACTGGCCACCTGCCCGGACACCTGCCGACCGGTGTTTTCAGATTGCCAGGTCTGTCTCGACATCTCCAAGAAGTTTGGTACGAGATCTCATTCTCAAGAGCATAGAATATCCGATCGTCAGAACTCCAACTCGGCCAATATACATAAGGAAAACCAAAATGATCTTGCTCCAGGCAGACAATTCCGCAGTAATGCCCGTAGAAAGACCCACGGTACCCAGTGCGGATCCTGCCTCGAAGATCAGTTGTATGTAACTGATGTCACGCTCCGTTGCGGACAAAAGATAAGATCCAAAAATCAGGACAAAAGAATAGAGCAAAACTGTGGTCAGGGCATTGTCCACCCTGTAGGTCGGGATCCTGTGTTTAAACAGATACGTATCGCGCTGTAGGCTAAGCTTGCTCTTTACGTAGGCAAACACGGCAGATATTGTTGTTGATTTCAGCCCCCCGCCGGTCCCGGATGGGGATGCTCCAAAATACATTATTAGCGTTACTGTCATCAACGATACTGGCAGAAAATCTGCAACGTTCACTGTATTATAGCCAACTGTTGTAAGGGCGGACATCGTTTGGAATACCGAAACCAAAAATCTGTTGAAGAAAGAGAATTGCCTGATACCCGGCTCGAACAAAAACATTTCTGCTGTACCGAATACCGTCAGGATCAGTGTCACCAACACGATCACCTTTGTTGTGAAACTGATCTTGTGCTTCCGTATCCTTATTCGTTTCCAAAGATCGTACATAACAATATATCCCATGGCGCCGGCATAACAAAGGACCATGATGACAAGATTAACTCCTATGTTGGTATCAAACTGAACCAGATTGTCTGGATATATGCTGAATCCGGCTGTACAGAAGGCAGATACGCTATGAAAAATGGCACTCCAGAGGGGACTGTCCGCTCCGCTTGCCTTAAAAAAGACATATAAAAGCACTGCTCCTACTGTCTCAAAAATAATGGTAAATCCTACAATGTTCAGTACCAGATTATTAATATCGAAACCTCCCGGCACCGAAAACTCGGCCTGAAGCACACGCTTTTTTATCATCGTAAAATGCTTGGTCAGCTTCAGCATTACAAAGGAGCTGACCGTCATATAGCTCAATCCGCCTAACTGTATAAGAAATAGAACTACGATCTGTCCGGCAAGATTATAGTTCATGGCCAGATCTACCGTTGCAAGTCCTGTAGTGGAAACCGCCGATGCCGCTGTAAACAGGTTATCCAAAAAACCCACAGGTCCTCTTCGCATAAACGGAAGTGTGAGCAAAAGTGTCCCAAAAATAATATACGAAATATAACCCACACACAATCTGAGGTACGGTTGTTCCAATTTAATCCCGAAAGTCAGAATGGTCTCAAAATCGTATTTAAAAAAACGTAGAATTTTTTCACGAAAACTCATAAGTTTCTTTTTCATAGCTCATTAATAGAGATCTGTTCTTAAAGATCTGGAATCAAATATAGATACATTTCACATCCGTTATTCAGGCATATGCAGAAGTCGCCTCTACAGGGAGATGGGATACCGGCATGTGTTTTCCGACAATTTCTACCGGGCGGAGATCGATCCGGAGCGTATCGGCGTACAACATTATGAGGAAGCCATCATCCAGGACATCGAGTTCGCGGCCGTCCAGACCGGTGCCCGGATCGTGATCATCGACAATTTGACCTATTTGTGCAACAGTTCGGAAAAAGGGGATGTGGCCGGGTTGTTCATAATGAAGCTGATGGCCTTGAAGAAGAAGCACGCCCTTACCCTGTTGATCATCTCGCACACGCCCAAACGGAATCTGAGCAACCCGATCACGCAAAACGACCTGGCCGGATCCAAGAAGCTCTACAATTTCTTTGACAATGTGTTTGCAATCGGGCAGTCAGCCCAGGACAAGCGGATCAAGTTTGTCAAGCAGGTGAAAGTCCGGGCCAGCGAATATATGTACGACTCGGACAATGTCATCGTGTACGAGATCACCAGCGAGGACGGGTACGTGCGGTTCCTGCACAAGGGCTACGGGAAGGAATCGGAGCATTTGAGGGACAAGAGCGAGGAGGATGAAAGCCAGGTGCGTTCCTACATTCTGACGTGTCACAGGGAGGGAAAATCGGTGCGGGAAATCGCGGACCTGGTGAACCGGAGCAAGACCTCGGTGCACCGGATCATTGCCCGGGAGAAAAACAAGGAGGATGTTGCCCCGGTGGAGGGTGTCCCACCCGGGGATGTGGGACAGGTGGGACACCTGGGACAGTTGGGACAGTCCGAGCCGGTGCAGGTTCACGGGAGGCCGGGGATCCGGGATGATTTGGTGTTTGAAATGGATGAGAACCATTGTTTCTTATGAGGGCGGGACACACGTATTCCCTGCAACCGTATGAAGGACCCGGGAGCCGGTTCACGTGCCCTGCTTGCGGGGGAAAGCGTTGTTTCACACGCTATGTGGACGAGAACGGGGATTGGTTGGATGAGGCGGTGGGACGGTGCAACCACGAGAGCCGTTGCGGGTACCATTACACGCCCAGGCAATTCTTTGAGGACCAC
>MWFB01000053.1 GCA_002071385.1 Bacteroidetes bacterium ADurb.Bin013 | reverse complement strand
GTTCAGACTTTCCCTTATGTTCCCGCTGTTTTCGCTATCCAGTATATCGTTCAGCTGTAGTACCGTTTGATTCAGATTCGCTATGAGAGTTGATATGTCGTCTTTGAGTGATACGATTTCGGTGGTGAGCATGCTTATAAGATCACGTTCTATTGATACATCCAGGGTATCACCCGGTTGGTGCCATCCGGTTGAATCGCCCAAAATGAGTTGCACAGCCTTACCTCCCAGGATATCGGCGCTGTAGATCCTGGCTTCTGTTCCCAGTGGCAGGCGGAATCCCTTTTTTAGCTTCATTGTGACTACCATATGCTGTTTTTCCTGGTCAAAGTCAATCTTGTCTATGGTTCCTGCCGTAAGCCCCAGCACAGAGACGGGGCTTGTGGGTGCCAGGCCGGCGACATTTGGGTAAATGGCATAATATGTACTGGTCCCACGGAAAAAGTCATTGCCTTTAAGGAACTGAATGACAAAATACAAGGCGACAATGACAACAAGGGAAAAAACACCGATCTTGAATTCGCGGGAGTACTTTTTGATTTTCATATGATTTAGTTAACAGGTACCAACTTGCCATCTTTAACGGCAATAATAAAGGCATCGGGAAAAAGACCTGATCGCAGCGTATTGCAATATTGCTGTGCTTCCTCAATGGTGATGAAATCACCCATCGTATACTTATACTTATATATCTGGTCGGGAGAAACGATATACTGGATTTGCGGATATGTTTTCAAAACGCCGTCTGAATCCGGGAGTTTTTCCATCGATGCCATGACCTGAACCCGGTAGCGTTTTTCTGTCTGCGCGTCTTCTTCATCCAGTGTCATGTGGAGTTTACCGTTCTCGGCATATGTTTCCATATATTTCTCAAAACCTGTGAAGAGTTGACGGGCAAGGTTTCTCCTCCCGTCTTCCGAGCTGAGCACCCTCCGGTCTGTGCTGCTGTTGATAAAACCCAGCTCAACCAGGACAGCCGGCATAGAACAGTATGCCAATACCACAAACCCCCCTTCTTTCATACCCCTGTCGTTTCCAACACCCCTCAGGGGACCCTGTCGCAGGGATTGCTGAACGCACGTGCCCAGGATCCTGGATTGCCTCATGATGGCGTCTTTCTGAAAGTTGAATACGATCATGGATTGTGGGTTATCAGGGTCAAAACCCTCGTACTTGGTTTTATAATTGTCTTCAAACCGGATCACTTCATTTTCTTTCAGTACCACATCATAGCTGTCGTCTTTTCTGAGGCTTCTGTCCCCTCCAAAAACCCACGTTTCTGGGCCCATTGACACAGAAGTGTTTTTCCTGGCAGAGTTTACATGAATGGATATGAACAGGTCTGCATGTTGTTCCGAGGCAATGGTCCCCCTTTTATCCAGGTCCACCGCAAAATCTTTGTCACGGGTGAACAAGACCTCAATTTCCGGATAATTCTTGTTGATTTCCTGGCCCAGATACCTGGCAACAGACAGGTTGATGTCTTTTTCCCTGAGTTTCCTGTCAGGGCTGAGGGCGCCAGGATCATGACCGCCATGGCCCGGATCTATGACCACTTTACGTATCACAGGCCCCGAAACAGGCTGTCCCATGATGGCATACGAATTGCAGACAGTGAAAACGGCAACCAGAACAGGAATCAGTTTTTTCATATATATTTGCACCTTATGTCTGCGGAAGACAAAGATAATAAAAGTATTTTGCATACCATATGTTGTCTGTTGTTCCTTATGCTTGGAACGACCATCTTACAGGGGCAGCAGAAACGGTTTCCCGAAAATGCAATAGCTCCGGTAAGTGAACTATACAAAAAAAGCCTGTACCTTCCCGTAACAGCAAGACCTGAAAAAACACCCCTGGCTGTTATGTGGGAGACTCTTGGCAAATATACCGGCATGGAAAAACCCGAGGTAGGGTTATCTGTGGCAGACATGGACAGCCTTGCCCGCCTGGACAGCGTTCGTGCACATACTCAGCTGGAAGCCCCGGCTTTTTCGATGGCAAGGGATTCCGTAGTCGAAGATTTTCGTAACGGCAGGACCCTGTTGTATTATTATGGAGATGTAAAGGTCACGTACGACAATATGGAGATCACCTCCGAATATATGGAATACAACGCAGATACAAAAACTGTTTTTGCAACCGGGATAATCGATTCTACAGGTGTCATGCAGGGAAAACCTGTCATGAAGGAAGGGAACAACAATTACGAGATGGAATCTGTCTACTACAACTTCACCTCACGTAAAGCCCGCATAAACAATATGGTAACCCAGGATGAACAGGGATTCCTCCATGGTACAACCTTGAAAAAAATGCCGGACAACTCCATTAATATAAAGGGAGGGAAATACACCACCTGTGATGCGGAGCATCCCCATTTTTACCTTCACATGACCAATGCGAAAATCACGTCCGATGAAGACGGGAATGTGGGGCAGACCATCTTCGGCCCTTCCTATGTTGTCATCGAAGATGTCCCGACACCCATTGTTGTTCCCTTCGGATTTGTTCCCAAACGACCTGAACGGTCCGGCGGGTTGCTCATCCCATCCTATGGAGAAGAAGTTGCCCGCGGCTTTTTCCTCAGGGACCTGGGCTATTATTTCGTATTTGGGGACTATCTCGACTTTTCAGTTACAGGGGATATATATTCTCTGGGGTCATGGAGCATAAAGGGGACTGCACGTTATAAGAACCGCTATAAATACAACGGCAACCTGAATGTGAATTATTCCAAAAACGTGACGGGCGAACGCGGGTCAGCCGATTACCAGGAATCGGGAGACTTCTCAATCCGCTGGAGCCACACACAGGACCCCAAAAAACGACCCGGCACATCCTTCAGTGCCTCGGTGAATTTTTCCAGCCCCACAAACAACCGCTTCAACAGCAGGTCAGTAGACGAAGCATTGCAATCCCAGACTTCATCCAGCATTTCTTATGCAAAGACGTTTGCTGGTACCCCTTTCAATCTTTCCATCAACCTTTTGCACAGTCAGAACAACCGCGACTCATCCTATGCCCTGACCCTGCCCAACCTGACCTTTACCATGAGCCGTATCAATCCTTTTCAGCGTAAGGAACGGATAGGGAAAAAACGTTTTTATGAGGATATCAGCATCAGTTATAACACAGCTTTTCAAAATAAGCTGACTTTCAAAGCTTCTCAATTCGGCAAGCCTGAATTCTGGGATGATTACAAGACGGGGATGCAGCATAACTTTGCCATTGGATTACCAAGCTTCACACTGTTGAAATACCTGAATTTCACTCCAACTGTAAGTTATGGCATGAACTGGCATTTCATGAGCGAAACCAGAACTTTTGATCCTGCCCGGCAAAAGGTCGTTTCAGAAATGTCAAAACCTTTCAGTGAATTCGGGATCACCCAATCTTATTCAGGAGGCATTTCCATGTCAACCAGGATATACGGAATGTTCAATTTCAAACCAACCGGGAAACTGCGTGCCATCAGGCATATGATGACCCCTTCCCTAAGCTTCGGCTATCACCCGGAATTGGGCACCAGGGCAAACGGTTTCGTGACACTGGACTATACAGACAGCCTGGGCAGGGAGCATTCCGTGGAATACAACAAATACAGCAGATCTGTTTATGGGCCTCCCTCCAAAGGACGTACGGCGGCCATAAGCTTTTCCCTGGGGAACAACCTGGAGGCAAAAGTTTTCAATAAGAAGGACACCACTGAAAACGGGGAACTGAAGAAAGTCAAATTGATAGACAACCTGTCCCTGAGCGGCTCCTATAACTTCCTTGCCGACTCCATGAGGCTCTCCAACATCAACGTCACCCTGTCCACCTCAATTTTTGAAAAACTGGGCATCAATGCCAACGCCATGTTCGACCCCTATGCCGTAAATGAGCATGGAGAGCGCATCAATACCTTTAATGTCGTGAAAACAGGAAACCTGGCCAGATTGACCAACGCCAGTTTTTCCACTTCCTATTCTTTCAACGGGGGGGGCGATAAATCAAAGAACGATGCCTATCAGCTGATATATGAAGACCCTCTGACTGGAGAATACATACCGGGAGGATGGGTATATTACATGGAACCCGAGATACCATGGTCTGTCAACCTGAATTACAGTTTTTCCTATAATAAGTCTTATACATATGCTAACGAGCAACTGAATGTAAACCATAATTTCACCCAGACCCTGGGATTTTCAGCACAGGTTAAACTGACCAAGGATTTCAGCATCAACATCAGAAGCGGGCTGGATTTGATGAAATTCAGGCTGACAACCACACAGCTAAGTGCCACCTATGACCTGCATTGCTTTCAGATATCATTTTCCTGGGTTCCCAACGGACAATGGGAGAGCTGGAGCTTCCGCATAGCAGCCAAGGCTTCTGCCTTGGCGGATTTACTTCAATACACGAAGAATTCCAGTTACTGGGATAATTAAAAATTTTGTTTATATTTGCATCGTCTTTGCTTCATCTCGCAGCTTAATTCATATTTTAACATATTTTCTTTAATGTACGACATAATCGAGCTTAGCAGCAAGTCTATGGATGAGCTTCATAGAATTGCAAACACATTGGATATCAAGAAAGTGGAATCATATGCAAAAAACGAACTGATTTACCAGATACTTGATGTTCAGGCCGAGTCGGGTGCTGCTTCAGCAGCTTCAGCTCCGAAAACCACCAACGCAAAAAACAGGACTTCCCAACGTGCCCGAAAACCAAAAGCAAATGCGCAGCCTGGTGAAATATTCCCGCCTGTGCAGCAGGCGAAGGAAAGCAAACAGCCTGTCCATGATACAAATAAAGCAGAACAGCAACCTCTAAAGTCCTCACCCATGGCCAGGCCAGAGAAAAGGGATCTCCCAAAACAGGATGTCAAGGCAACACCCGGACAGGAAGCCAAAGAAGTACCCAGCCCCCGGAATATCGAACCTGCAAAGGATCCTGCAAGAGAACAGGCAAGAGAAA
>MWFB01000052.1 GCA_002071385.1 Bacteroidetes bacterium ADurb.Bin013 | reverse complement strand
GCAAATTACAGGTCCACCTGTTCATTGGTTTTATTTTAAACCGGTACGGGTGTCAAACCACATTTGCTTTCCCCAGAAATCATCAACAACATCGGCCATGGGTCCGGCTGAATTGTCTCCGTTGAGCGAGGACTCAATGAGAGGATAGGGATAACGCAGAGGAGGTGTGTTATGTCCTGTATAGCCGCATTCCTCCATGGATCTGGCAATATGGTGGGTGGTGGGAATACCGGTCTTCCTGTACAGGGACCAGGTTTCCATCCCCTGCTTGAAGAGACAGATCCATTCCTGCAGGTAGATCTGGTTGAGCGTTCCGTCAAAGGCAGCTTTTCCGGCCAGGTACCCGGCAGCCTCTGATTCAACACCGTTCTCTTCCAGGGAAGTGGTTATTCCGGCGTCATAGGCATTTTTTGCCGAGACACCGACATTCCAGCCGCGGACAGCGGCTTCGGCTAGATGGAAATAGGTTTCCGCTGCGCGGTATATCGGCGAAAAGCCGCCCATATCTTCACGGAAACGTGTACCAATCAGAGAGTATTTCATCGCATGCCCGGTAGTTATGGCATCGGGTCCTCCGATCTCACACCCTGCATATTCACCATAACCGTTTGGCTGGGCATAAACAGGAAGCCGGGGATCATCCAGATCAAGCATTACATTTACCAGGATATCTGAGATGCAATGGTCGTCACGAGTCCGGAAATCATCTGCCCAGGGCTCAAAATAAGGGGAAGATCCCGGCCAGTAGAAGAACGCATTCTGGCTATTTTCCTTAATAAGAGGATATTTTCCAGGATTACCTGTAATCTCTTCCACTACCTGCTTTGCCATTGTGGGATTGACATTGGCAATGCGAAGCGCCATACGCAGGCGGATGGAATTGGCCAGACGGAGCCAGGCATCTGTATCTCCATTGTAGAAAATATCTCCGGCACTGATGTCGTCGGTGCCCCCGGCGTTCAGTCCGTCTGCAGCTTCTTTAAGCAATGCCATCAGGGCAGGATAGATCTCTTCCTGGGTGTCGTACTTGGGAGAGACTACGCCACTCTCCAGCTGGATTGCCTCTGAATAGGGCAGGTCACGCCACCTGTCGGTCCCAAGCTGCATTACGACGGCTTCCCATATCTTGGATACATTGACCATATTGGTGAGATTGTCCGCATCGGCTCTGGTCCTGATATCCCTAAGGTTATTCAGAATCCTGTAAAGATACGTCCAGTTATTTTGTACTACAGCGGGACGGAATACATAACGGGCTTCGTCAATGTATTGTTTTTTGGCAATATGACCGCCATAGGTGCTCGGCTCATTCATGTCTGCCCAGGGGTCAAAATGCGTGCTGCAGGTATACCGGATACAATAAGCAAACACATTGGCTATGGGCACATCCGCAGCGGCGTTGGGGTTTGTGTTGATTTTCTTGAAATCTTTAGTACACCCCATCAACAGAACACCGAAAACGGCGATAACAGTTAATCTATACAATTTTGTTTTCATTTCTTCAATTTTTTGGGGTTAAAAAGTGATACCTACTTTAAGACCGATACTGCGGGTAGGCAGATAAGCATTGGATTCCATACCCACACCGCTGTTTGCGGAATTCATGCTCGATTCAGGATCAACCCTGGTAATGTTGGATTTATGCAGCCACAGGATGGCTACATTATTACCAACCAAAGATACATTGAACGCTTTAACGAGGTTGTTCTTGGAGATTCTTGAAGCAGGAATGGTGTAGGTGATATAAAAGTCCTTCAATTTCAGGTAAGAACCGTCAATGACAGAGTAAGAACGGTTGCTGTAAAAATCTGAAAATGCAGACGTCGGGGCAACTACTATGTCGTTGACCGAACCGTCTTCCTTGACAAATTTTCTGTCGGTGAGGATGTCTTTACCAAAGACCACACCGTTTTCACGCACCCCGTTGGCTGCTGTGTAATCATAAATCCCTGTATAAGCCCCGAACATCTGTGAAACTGAGAAAAAATCTCCTCCTTTACGGAAGTCAAACATTACTCCCAATGAAAGATTTTTCCAGGTGAAATCCATTTGCAGACCGGCAATCCAGTCCGGGTTGACGTTGCCCAGCACCTTGCTTTGGCGTTTTGCACGGCCGTTGGCTCCTACAACAATATTCCCGTCTTCATCGGTTACAGATCCTGTCCCGTAAATGGCACCCCAGGGTTCACCCTTGCGTGCCTGTGTATATACAGACCATGAGGAACCTATGGTGTAAACATCTATCAGCTGTTTGGATTCTTCATTCTCATACAGGTAAAGGATCTTGCTTCTGTCCATTGACCAGTTCAGGGTAATGTTCCAGTTAAAATCACTGGTTCTCACCGGATTAGCTGTAAGTTGAACCTCAATACCCTTGTTGTTGATCTCCCCGGCATTGATTATCATGGCATTGTACCCTGTGGCACGCGATACCTCTACGTTGAGGATCTGATCTGTTGTATTTTTGTTATACATAGCCACATCAAAGCCCAGCCGGTTATCAAAGAACCTGGCTTCCAGACCTATTTCTGATGTCTCAACAGATTCGGGACGAAGCCCTGCGGGCGGATACGTGGTGGGGTTGTAGAACTGCCCCACCCCATGGATATTGTATCCCACTGAAGAGTAATACCTGTCTGTCTGATAAGCCCCGGTGGCTGCTCCGATCTTAGCCCAGCCTCCGCGCAATTTCAGGAACTCAAGTACCGTTCCTTTAAGAACGGGGAATGTTTCGGTTATGATCCAGCTGCCCGATACGGAGGGATAAAAGAAAGGATCTGCAATGGTGGAACTCCAGTCGTTGCGGGCAGAGGCATCTATATAGAGCATTCCCTTGAAACCCAGCGACAGGCTGGCATATACGGAATTGGAACGGATATGGGATCCTCCCATGTTTGTACCGGGACTTCCTGCCACATTGGATATGGTATACAAACCCGGAACGATCAAAGCTTCTGCTGACAGAGAGGATGTCTTATAGTCCAGGTCCCTGTAATTGGCCCCCAAAACAGCATTCACACTCAACAGGTTGTCTCCGAACGTTTTGTCAAAATAGGCCAGAAAATCTGCATTGATCTCAGAATTTTTCTGGTTATAGGACCAAAAACCGCCGTCAGGATAGTCGGTGTGGTACAGAACCACCTGCTTTGTATACGTGTCGTAATAGTCATAGCCCAGGCGGCCTTCAAATTTGAGCCAGCTTGTAGGCTTGAACCATAACGAGGTTTTTCCGAAGAACCTGTTGCGTTCAAAGCTGTTGGTATTGTAGTACATGGTATAATAAGGATTCTGGTGGTAGTCGGGACACCAGCTGTATGGCTTGCCCGTGTACGGATCATTGCCTTTATCATACAAATTCTTAAGGGATTCCATGTTTACCTGGCGCCCGAACCACTGCAGCAACGATTGCAGGGGATTCCCGGCATTGTATGCTCCCTGCGGGAGGTTTTCACTCTGGGTCATTGTGTAATTCATGGCCAGATCGAATGAGATGTATTTGTTTATTTCCACATTCGAATTAACCTGTGCGCTCACACGTGTCTGGTCTGTATTGGGAAGGGTTCCTTTCTGGTCCCGGAAACCCAGTGATGCACGTGTGGTGGCCCCTTTGGTCCTGGTTATTACTGAAATGTTATGACTTTGCGAGTAGCCGGTATTAAAGAAGCTTTTAATGTTATCTGGATGCGAAACCCAGGGGGTTGCCTGGTGTGAATCGTTAAGATACGGGCTGTCCCATTGGGGGATGTTCAGGCCTATATCAAGGCGTGGACCCCAGCTTTCGTCAGCTCCAAAATAACTGGCCAGATCGCTGTAACCAAGTTCATCGTAAACCCAGTTCGCGTAAGTTCCGTTGTATCCGCTTCTATTGAATTCGTACTCGGCACCTTCGTATCCCTGTCCGTACAGGTTCTGAAGCGGGGGCAGGTTGTAAACGTTGTCTACCGTAAAGCTGCCGTTGTACGTGATGGAGAGGCCTTCTCTGGCAGCTTTCCCGGATTTTGTGGTAATCAGTACAACGCCATTGCCGGCCCGCATACCATACAAGGCAGCCGATCCGCCCTTGAGTACTGCAATGTTCTCGATATCTTCGGGATTGATATCTGTCAATCCCGATCCATAGTCCACGGCGTTCTGCATGTAGTTGTCGTTGGAAATGGGTATACCATCCACAACAATCATGGGCTCATTGCCGCTCAAGGAAGAGTTACCCCTTACAACAATACGGCTTGAGGCCCCAATGGCACCACCAGCCTGGGTAACCTGCATACCTGCCACACGCCCTGACAGCGCAGAAGAAAGGTTCAGGTGCCCGGATTTGGTGATCTCCTCGGCTTTCACATCCTGGATAGCCGCCCCTATCGATTTTCTCTCACGGGTAATACCAAGTGCCGTAACAATCACTTCTTCCAGAACGTTGACATCACGCATCTCAACGTTAATAACAGAACGATTGTTTACTAGAACTTCTACACTCAGGTACCCCACGTAACTAAAGATAAGGGTTGCATCCGGAGGACATGAAATGACATAGTTACCCTGGTTATCGGTAACTTGAGCAGTGCGTTCTCCTTGTACAAAGATGGTTGCACCTGGAAGCGGTTGTCCGTCAACCGCGTCCGTAACCTTGCCTGTAACCTGGATGTTCTGGGCCATCAGCATGGAACAGAACAGCAGGAACAAGCCGGTCAGGATAGTTTTGGTTTTTTTCATCATGAATGAAATTAGGTTAAAGAATTAGGTAAAAAGCTATCAAATATAAATATTTGAAATGAAACGGGCATGAAACAGTTTTTTGAAAGATAAACAGTAACTATTCAGGTGAAATTTCAAAAATAATTGCTGTTTTTTGCTTAAAATTATTTCATTTTGTAAGAAAGATTCTGTTGAGACGCGGGGATTTGTATCAAAAAATCAACGACAGGGAGAAAAAAACGCTTTTATGTTTGAAAAATTCATTATCTTTGTAAACTACGCGGCACATTAAGATAAACCCTATAAACTATTTACTAACCTAAAAAAAAGACAGATGAAAAAATTCCTTTTATTGACTTTGTCAGTCATAATGGGGTTCACAGCATTGT
>MWFB01000051.1 GCA_002071385.1 Bacteroidetes bacterium ADurb.Bin013 | reverse complement strand
GTGATCCGGTTGGGGCTCGAACCCAAGACCTACAGCTTAGAAGGCTGTTGCTCTATCCAACTGAGCTACCGGACCCCTTTATTCGGCCTGCAAAAGTAGGCATTTTTTTCAATACTCGTCTTTTGAATGGTTGATCCCGGCCCATTTTACCAATTCAACCACCAGGATGGGAACCAGCGAAAGCCCGGCTGTCAGGACCCAGTGTACCGGATCCATGGGTACAATCCCAAAGAGTTCCATCAGCCCGGGTATAAGCAGTACGGCAAACATGATTAACGCCGATACCAGGATGCCCAACAGCAGCGATTTGTTGCTGAACAGTCCGTTACGGAACGACGAATGTATGTTTGAATGCAGGTTGCGCACATGGACAAGTTCTGCAAAGCCTAACACGGCAAAAGCCATGGTCTGTCCCAGCGCTTCTCCTGCGTCGTAGTACCCTACCAGGTAAGCAACCAGGGATATCAACCCTATAGTAATACCCTGGTAGGATATCCTCCAGATCATTCCCCGGGTGAAAAATCCTTTTTTCGGATCCCTCGGCTTTCTGGTCATGATATCCTTCTCGGCAGGATCCATGCTCAGCGCAAGGGCAGGCAGGCTGTCTGTGACCAGGTTGATCCAGAGGATCAGGATGGGGGAGAGGGGATTTCCCAGGTTCAATATGGATGCAATGAATATCAGCAACACTTCGCCCACGTTTGCAGACAGAAGATACTGGATGACTTTCAGGATGTTATCGTAGATACGCCTTCCTTCTTCCACAGCCCTTACAATGGTCGCGAAATTATCATCTGTCAGGACGACATCGGAAGCGTCCTTGGCTACTTCAGTGCCTATGATTCCCATGGCAATCCCGATATCAGCCTGCTTAAGCGCTGGTGCATCGTTAACTCCGTCACCGGTCATGGCCACGATCTGCCCTTGTGACTGCCACGCCTTGACGATCCGGACTTTGTGTTCCGGGGCAACACGGGCGTATACCGAGTAATCCCTTACCTGCCTGTACAGATCCCCGTCACTAAGCTGGGAGAGCTCTGAACCGGTAATGTCCTTTTCGCCGGGATGGTACATGCCGATTTCGTTGGCAATGGCCACCGCGGTAACACGGTGGTCTCCGGTGATCATCACGGGACGTATCCCTGCAGTCTCGCATTTTTTCACAGCTTCAGGAACTTCAGGCCGGGCCGGATCTATCATACCCAGCAGGCCCGTGAAGACCAGGTCTTTTTCAACCGTGTCTGCGTTAGCAGGTGAAGGGACTTCATCGATATACCTGTATCCCACGGCAAGCACGCGCAGGGCAGAACGTGCCATGCGGCCGTTTTCCTTTTCTATGATATCCCTGTCTTCCTGCGTGATGGGCCTTTCTTTGCCGTTCATGAGAATATGTGTGGAAATCTTCATCATTTCCTCCAGCCCTCCCTTGACGTTGATGCGCAGCCGGCCTCCTTCCATACGGCTGATGGTGGACATCCTTTTTCTTTCCGAGTCGAAAGGCACTTCCTCCACCCTCGGAAATTGTCTTTCAAGTTCGTTTTTGTTGAGATTTACGCCGAGGCCCGCTTCGATGATGGCCGTTTCAGTGGGGTCACCGGACATTTCACGTTTCCCGTCCGGCAACATTTTCAGGTGCGCATCGGAGCAGAGCAGTGATACTTCCAGCAGGGTGGAATGATGAAAATCCTTTGCAGCCGGCCAACTTTCCACAATGCTCATTTTGTTTTGCGTGAGTGTTCCCGTTTTATCGGAACAGATCACCGTGGTGCTTCCCAGGGTTTCCACCGATGGCAAGATCCGTACAATGGCGTTGAATTTCACCATCCGCTGGACCCCTATGGCCAGCACAATGGTCGATACGATCTGCAAGCCTTCCGGTATGGCAGCTACGGCAAGGCTTACGGCCATCATGAACATCTCAAGCCAATTGTTGCCGTAAATAATGCCTACCAGGAAGATCACGGCACAAATACTCAGGGCCACGTAACCCAGGATCTTTCCCAACTCCCTCAGCCGTTTGCCCATGGGTGTTTCCGTCTCCTCGGCGTGTTGCAACATATGAGCAATTCGTCCCACTTCTGTTTTCATGCCCGTTGCCACGATAAGTCCTTTGCCCCGGCCGTATGTGACAATTCCCGTGGAAAAGGCCATATTCTTCCGGTCACCCAGGGGAATATCCGTCCCTTCCAGCGGGGCCACCGTTTTGTCCACAGGAACCGATTCGCCTGTAAGGGCCGATTCCTGGACTTTCAGGTTCACCGTTTCTATAAGGCGAAGATCGGCAGGAATGATGTCCCCCGTATCCAGAACGACAATATCTCCGGGAACGATTTCAACCGAATCAACCTCAAAAACCTGTCCGTTACGCAATACCTTGCTCCGGGGCGAACTCATCTTATTCAACGCCTCGAGAGAAGATTGCGCTTTGATTTCCTGCGCAGTTCCTATGATTGCGTTGACAACAAGAATTGCCAGGATTACAATGGTATCAATTAATCCTTCTCCCTCAATGATCCCGATGACACCGGAAATGATCGCGGCAACAAGAAGAATGAGCACCATACTGCTTTTGAACTGCTCCAGGAAGATGCCCGCAAGTGACTTGTGTTTTTTTGCCTGGAGCCTGTTGTACCCATATTCCTGGAGGCGTTTCTTCACTTCTTCTTCCGTAAGGCCGGAATCTGATGCAGTTCCGAACTGTTGCAGCAGCTGCTCAACAGACAGATTGTAATAATGTCCTGAATTCATTGATTAGTATTTGATGGTTCTCTGGGAATAACCTGGTCTGTAACAATGGTACCTGTCTGGTAGTCGTATTCTGATCCTCCTGTACTGTGCGGTATGGAATAAGCAACAATGGTGATAAGGGCGGCTGCCAGGTAAAAATAACGCCTCCATCGGCAAAAACGAGGTGACGAAAATGGGATTTTATTCAGAATATAGGCAATCACCCAGGCCAGAAAGGCAATAAGTGTCTTGTTGTCTGTAATGTCCCCGCCCAGGGGCCAGCCGGACCACCAAACACCGAAAGCGTATTTCTGTACCATAGGGCCCAGAATGAAACCCCCGGCAAACAGGATTAGGATTGTCACCAGGGCAAAACGATTGATTCGTGAATGATCGGCAAAAGAGTAGATACCTGTAAAGTTTGAAAACAGGAAAGCGAAGAAAATCAGCAGGATATGCAGCATCAGCACCGGGGTGGGAACGTAATCACGAAACCTCATGATGGTTTCCTGAGAATTCACGGTAGTGCCGTCTTTTCCCAGGAGCTGCAGGTAATAACTTATTTTCCCGGCAGTTGGCTGTACCGGTATCATGCAGTTAACCAGCAGTTTGTCCTTAGCAGTCGCAAAAACAGGAACTATGGCCGAGTAATTTCCGCTGCCCGGGTACTGCCTATAATAGAGTATGGCCCCAAAGATCCTGTCCTGTGCATTATCGGTTGAACTTAGTTCTATGGTTAGTTTCGTATTGGATGCATTGTCACGCGGGCGTATCAGGCTTCTCGGAAAGGAAGCTTTGAAAAAAGAACCGTTGACTTCCATCACTTCCTTACCGGGATGGCTCGGCCCCGTATTTCTTTGTAAAAAAACAGCGGCCAGTGTGATTATCACCGCTAAAGTCCAGAAATATATTCCTTTCATAATTGTACCTCCAGTTCTATGTTTTTTCCGTTCCTGCGGACAGTAATACGGACAAGTTGTCCCGTTTCAAGCCGGCCGAGGATTTCCATATAGGATTCGATGTCTTTAACGGGAATGTCATTGACTTGTATGATCACATCTCCATCCTCCATGCCGGCCTTGTGGGAAGGTCTTCCCTTGATAACCGTACCGGCACAGAATCCTTCTCCTTCATACGTGAAGTCGGGGATTACCCCCAGGCTGACTTTAAACCTGACCTGTTCCGGGAGTGAGCCGGTATCTATGGTCTCCCTGTACAGAGGTTCAAAGCCGTCCACAACAACAGCCCGTGCCACGTCAGTAACACAGGTGACAATGGCAGCCATTCCCGGGTAATTGATCTTATCGGGTGTATCAAATGGCGTATGGTAATCCTGATGCGGCGGGGTGCTGAAGAAAAGCACCGGTACCTGTGAACGGTAAAAAACGTGGTGATCGGAAGGACCATAGCCGCTTTCCGATTTTTTCAGGACCAGGGGCAGCGTTGGATCCAGCTGTGCGTCAATGAGTGAATCTGCCGACTGGAAAGTTCCCGTCCCGCCCAACTGCAACACGCTGTCCCGAAGCCTTCCCACCATATCCAGATTGATCATCAGCGAGGGGAGGGACCCCATTTTTTCAAGCGTGTCAGCCAGCATTGCCGAGCCGATGGTACCTTTTTCCTCGGCACCGAAGGCAGCAAATATGATGTCTTTTTTTAATCTCTTCCTTGTGGTGCTTTCCTTGAGAAGCCTGGCTGCCTCCATGGCAGCCGACACTCCGGATGCATTGTCGTCAGCACCCGGATGGAAAGCCATGGTATCCGGCCTTAAGCTTCCCGAGGCCTTTCCGCCAGTTCCCAGATGATCGTAATGTGCGCCCACCAGCAGGGCTCCTGATGTGTTTTTGCCGCGATACACCATTACCACGTTCCAGGATTCCACATTGCGGTAACGGAAACGGTGCAGGGGCCCTTCCGGAAAGTACGGCTCAAATCCATAGGAGGCCATACGATTTGCAATATATGACGCTATGGCTGAATCATGCTTGCTTCCTGCTTCACGTCCTTCAAAGTCCGGAGAAGAGAGTACTTCCACGACTTCTCTAAGAGAGCGTAAATCAGGCGTGTGACGCGGTTTCCTAAAATTACAAAGAAAGAACACGGTGGCTGTAAAGACCACCGTGCCAATCACCAGGGAAGCAGATTTCATGTTGTTATCTGCCCAATACTTCAGCTACTTTAGCTTTCATGGCTTCTCCACGCAGGCCACGGGCAACTATGGTGCCGTCCGGCCCGAAGAGGATGATGTGAGGTATACCATTAATGCCATAGATGTCGGTAGGAATGCTTTGGGCATTGATGATGCAGGGCCAGATAATGCCCAGTTCTTCAATGCCTTTTTTGGTATCTTCCGGTTTTTCCCATACAGCAACTCCCAGAACGGTGAAATCTTCCCCGTTATACTTATCGTAAATCTCCCTGATGTTAGGGAGCTCAGCTTTGCAGGGTCCGCACCAGCTGGCCCAGAAATCTACCAGGACGTACTTCCCTTTCCCAATATATTCCGAGAAAGCCACGCTTTGTCCAGCCGAATCTTCAATGGTAAAATCTGAGAACATTGTTCCTTCGGCAGTCAGTTTTAGGGCTTCACGCTGTTTGATGATCTTCTGGATGGGTCCCCTGGAGGTCACAACTTTTCCTGCCTGTGCAAAAAAGGAGTCAATAGAGTCTTTTTCGCCATAGTTGGAGAGGTACATCAGGGCCATTGTGCCAATGTCATTGTTGTTATTGGCTTTGAAAATATCACCAATTTCCTGGGTGAATTT
>MWFB01000050.1 GCA_002071385.1 Bacteroidetes bacterium ADurb.Bin013 | reverse complement strand
GGTGATCTTGTCACTCAGCAAATCCAGCCAATTCTGGGCACGCATGATGCTGTCCATGGCGGCAGGGCTGAATCCAATGGCGTACATCCCGCCTACGATCGCCCCCATGCTGGTCCCGGCTATGTAATCTATGGGAATGCCGGCTTCTTCCATCACTTTCAGCACACCAATGTGGGCGACGCCTTTGGCGCCGCCGCCGCTCAGCACCAGGCCCACTTTCTTGCGGGCCGTACGTCGTTGCAGGCTGCTTCGCTGCTGCGGCTCCGGGCTGCTCCGCTGCTGCGGCTCCGGGCCGGCACCCGGATCATTGCCTCGGCTTGTCTCTTTTCCGGCGACAGGACCGGTGTATAAACTGGCACAGACACAAAGAATGCCGAAAAGGACTGAGGCTTTCATAGCGGTGATTTTCTACAAAATTATCATATTCTGGAAATTTTCATAATTTTGTATTTATATGATGTATAAAATTGGTGATGCTGTCCTGTCTCCCATGGGAGCCTCCACAGAGGTAAATTATCAGGCCGTAAAGTCAGGTTATACAGGTATTCAACAGTTTCCGGCCGGGTTCAGGGGCATGCCCGAGCCCATTATGGCGGGGCTGATCAGTCCCCGGGACCTGGAGACACTTGCTGCTCCCTATTGCGGGGCAAGGACACATATGATGTCCCGATACCGTCAGGCCATGTCGGCCGTATTTGAATTGGCAATATCCAATACATACCCGGATGGTTACCGTAACGAGATCCTTACCAGCAGAAGGGTAGCCTTCATTTTTTGCACAACAAAGGGAGACGTGGATTCATTCCGCGAACTGACCGCCCAGACCACCAATCCCCGGCTGTATCCCTGGCACGTGCCTCAACGGATGATGGACGAGTTGAAATTGCCCGGGAAACCATACGTGGTGATGAATTCCTCGCTCTCCGGGGTACAGGCGCAGATCGTGGCAGACCGCCTTCTTTGCAAAGGCAGCCCGTACGATTTTGCGGTTGTCATAGGAGTCGAGTTGCTCAGTATGTTTACGATATCTTTGTTACGTGATGCGGGCCTGGTCTCCAAAAAATTTGTCAGGCCGTTTGACATTGAAGGAGACGGTACCAATCCCGGAGAATCGGCTGCCTGTGCAATATTTATCAGTGAAGACAGATTCCAGAAGGATAAAAAATTATTTCATCACACTCCGATGATCAAATTCAGGAAAGGAGTCATGATGACAGATCCGTGTTTTCCAAAAAGCCCCAATCCCCAGGCCGGTGCATTGTCCAGGGCAATTAAAAAGGTCATGGAAGAGGAGATCGTCAGGAACCTCTCCTTTATCAATGTAATTGGAGTCGGATTGAATTCATACGACAACATGGTGTCCATAGGTCTCGAGAAAGCGGGCCTGAGAAGGGTACCCATGAATTGTTTCGAAGGCAATTTCGGCCACAGTTCAGGTTCGGTGAGCCTGCTGAGCAGCATCTTATCTGCACAGTCTCTGGTGAATGAAGAGATCCTGCCAACCCTGGGCTATGTCAATCACGGGGTAAAGGGCCGTATACGTATACAGACAACCGTGAGCACGTCACATAAACAGAGTTTTCTGGCTATTTCCACGGGGTTCGGAGGAGTTAACGGTGTTATGCTATATACTAAAGAAAGGTAGATCATGCTCATCAAATCTTATTGCAGGATAACCAACCATTCGGTCATTGTTGACGGAGAACGGATGCCGGCGATGGAAAAACACATGAACGGGCACGATGTGGACGGGGACCTGAACAATGTGTATGCACAGATGGGTGTGGACTATCACAATTACAAGAACCTGGACACTTACAGTAAACTGGGGTTCATTACAGCCGAATTGCTTATGGAGGCCAACGGCTACGATCCGGATACCGAAAAACACGACATGGGAGTTGTCATCTATTCCCGCTCGGGATGTCTGGGGGCTGACTACGAATTTGTACGTGTCATAGAAGGATTGTCCTCAAATGAAAGGGCGTATGAACGGGTGATCCCCAACTCCATCTGCAGTACCATTGTATGCCGTCACAAGATTGGAGGGGAGTCAGGCATTTTCCTTTCCGACGGGTTCATTTACGAACAGTTTTTCAGGACATGTTACGGTACTTTTCTTATGGATCCCGGACTGAACACATTGCTTGCCGGGTATGTGGAGTGTTACGGTGGCTATGTTTCCTCTCTGATGTGCCTGCTTACTCGTTCTCCGCAGAAACCACCGATGGATTACGACCTGAGAGAGGAACGTTTCTGTATTGAAATGTTACGTATATACTGATTTGTCGTGATAGAAGATTTCCCTGAAGATTTAAGACCTTATACGGACCGCGAGATACCCGGGGCCATGCAGCGAATTGCTGCGCACAAGTACTTTCCCCAGGTCGCTTCAGTCATATTCCCGGGGATCTCTCCGGAAGAAGCGGTAAGGAAAATTTTGACAGTCAAGACTGTAATCCAGTTTCAGATGGAATGGATGTACGCTTTCAACCAGCAGGTCATTCAGAATACCATGGAAAAGTTTACGTACCATTTCAGCCCCCGGATTAAGAAGGGAACCGGTTATACCTTTGTATCCAATCACCGGGACATCATCCTGGATTCGTCTCTCTTGCAGATGGTGCTGGTTTTCAATCATATGCCTACCAGTATGATCACATACGGAGACAACCTGCTCGTCAACCGGCTGGCAGAGGACATCGCACGATCCAACAAAATGTTCAAAGTGGTACGCCGGGGCAACAAAAGGGAACTTTTCAAAAATTCCCATATATTAAGTGAATTTATACGGACCTGTGTCAGGGAGGGTGATTCCTGCTGGATCGCCCAACGTAACGGACGAACAAAAGACGGACTGGACAAAACATCCCAGGCATTGGTCAAGATGATGGCCATGAGCGGATCACGAAAGGATCCCGTTGAAAATTATGCTTCACTGCATATTGTTCCTGTATCTATTTCCTACGAATACGAACCTTGTGACTTTCTTAAGGCCGGGGAACTGCTTGCGGGTCTGGACGGACTGCCCTACACAAAAGAAGAGGGGGAAGACCTGAACAGCATGCTCACCGGGGTCACCCAATGGAAAGGAAACGTCCATATCCACGTGGGCGATCCCCTCACACAAGACGACCTTGAGCCTTTGCGGCACAACGACCCGGACCCTGCCCCTTTGCGGCACCACGACCCGGACCCTGCCCCTTTGCGGCACCACGACCCTGCCGGATTTTCCGCGCGCCTGTGCACCCTTCTGGATTCCCGGATCAACACCGGCTACAAATGCTTCCCCTCAAATTACATCGCCCATGACCTGCTCCACGGCACTTCCGCCAACAGTGAACGTTACAGCCCTCAGGATAAAGACGCCTTTATACGAAGGCTGGATAAACTTGCAGGGTCCCACGTACAGGAAAAAGCGCGGGAGATCTATTTGCGCATATACGCAAATCCTGTGCAGAATCTCCGGGATTCTGCGCCATTTGCAGGGCGTTAAAAATCCAACTATCTATTGATCAGGATTTTGCGATTTTCTGCTGTTGCGTTTGGCGCAGAATCTCGGAGATTCTGCGCCATCCCGGGCGCTCGGAGAGGTGGATGGCCGGTACGCGCGTCTGGATCGCAATTTGTGCTACGTTGTTCAGGGTGATTCCTTTGCCGGCCATAATGGTGATCCTGCCCGCTGCTTTCTCGACAAGTTGTTTTAAAACAGGTATCCCTTCTTCTGCAGTTGGGGCTTGTCCTGAAGTAAGCAGTGTGTGAAAACCCATTGATATAAGGATTTCCAGTGTTTCCAGCGGATATTTGCATTCATCGAAGGCCCTGTGAAAGACGATTCTTAACGGCCGGGCAGTGGCATGGCCGAAAGAAGTCTGTTCCCTGCCGCTGGGAAGTGGGGCACTGCCGGTGTCGAGTGGAGCAGTGTCGGAGTCCAGTAGGGCACTGCCGGTGTCGAGTGGAGCAGTGTCGGAGTCCAGTGGGGCACTGCCGGAGTCGAGTGGAGCAGTGTCGGAGTCCAGTGGGGCACTGCCGGTGGCTGTGCGGATCATTTGCCGGAGGGCAGGGAGGTCCGGGTTGCCGTCGGGGGTGAGTGCGCCGATGACTACGCCCCGTACCCCGACCTGGCGGCACAGGCGGATGCTTTGGCACATGGCGTCCACCTCGGCTTGTGAATAACAAAAATTGCCGGGACGGCACCGGATCAGCACATGGGCACGGTCCAGGAAGCTTTTGCCCGATAGTTGCAAAGGATTGTCCGAGAAAGGTGTGGTTTGGGTCGGATTGCCCAATGAAGGTGCCGTTTGGATTGGATTGACGGTAAGAGGTTCTTTCAGGGCCGGATCGTCGCGAAGGCGGGAGAGCCAGACGGGGGTGAGGCCTCCGCATTCAAGGGCCGAACACAGTTCGACCCTGTGCGCCCCTGCCTGTAACATGGCCTGAGCGCTTTCAATCGAGGTGCAGCATGCTTCAAGGAGTATCATCGTTATGTGTGATCTTTGAACAAATTTAGAAAAATATGGAGTTTTTTTGCAGTTAAAAAATTTATGGCTACTTTTGCAGCCCCTGATTCGTTAGCTCAGCTGGTAGAGCACAACACTTTTAATGTTGGGGTCCTGGGTTCGAGCCCCAGACGGATCACGACAAGAAACCACAAGTATTTTACTGTAAATTACTTGTGGTTTTTGCTTTATAAAAATCCCCGTCCATATCCACGACTTAATAAATAAGCATCCCAGGAAAGTGTATCCCGGGATGCTTCATGCACACAAAAACAGACCTCATATGTCTGCTTTGCGTAACAAAGATAATCAAATCTTTATAATAAACTTACAGTCTCTATTTGTAAAACACAGTGCAATCCATTCAGGGAGCGTCAGATTAAAGATAGTGTGTACGGTACTCCTATCTTCATAACGGATGACGAACGCCGGCAGATCTATACAACGGATCTTACGTATGACAAACGTCTGGAACAGCAAAGGGATATCTTCATTTTCCAATGTCTGATCGGGTGCAGGATCAGCGACCTTTATGCGCTTCGCCGGTCCAATATCATCACAGAAAGAACATCAAAAGGCAATCGCAAATGCATCAGTTACATTCCCCGGAAGACCAAAGACGGGCATCCCGTAACGGTCTATGTTCCCCTGAATGAAACAGCACTCGCGATCCTGAAGAAGTATGACTATATGAAGGACGAAGCACTGGTCGATAATCGCTATTCCAAGGAAAAACAAGCCCAGGCAATCAGGGAAAAAATGCCGGCTTCCACTTCCGATGCGCCCCTGTTCCCGCTCATTGCCCAACAGCGTTACAATGAGTACATCAAAGAAGTTTTCCGAGCTTGCGGCATCACCAGGGAAGTATCTGTCATCAATCCCACGACTGGAGAAGTGGAACAGAAAAGTATTGCCGATGTTGCCTCTTCCCATTTGGCTCGAAGGACTTTTATCGGAAATCTATACAACAAGGTGCAGGATCCCAACCTTGTCGGCAGCCTCAGCGGGCACAAAGAGGGTAGCAGGGCCTTCTCCCGGTACAGAACCATAAACATCGACATCAAAGCGGACTTGATAGACAAGCTGTAAAATCGCTCCCAATATGGGGGCGTTTTTTTATTTATCCTGATAATCTTATTATATACGAACGATTGCCACAGTAAGGTAATCGTTTTTTTGCTACATTGTTCCCATATGCATTTTTCATATTCAGCCCGTTACTGCGGGCTAAAGTTCTAATATTACCAAAATCAAACCCAAACCTACCAAAATCAAATTAATAACTACCAATGGGAAATTGGATTACGTGTTGTTTTGTTTTATGCTATATTTGTAAAAATCCTGATTATGCGGTCTATCTACTGCTTTGATAATCAGATTTTATGTGGCAAAAGGCCGACTTCTTAATATTGTCATTTGCCTTTTGCTTTAGGTTTTGATCAAAACCTTATAGAACCTGTGTTGTTAGTTTACTTGGAAGTGATTGAAATAAAAAGTAACCTATTAATGTACTAGCCCCCTAAATAACTGGACTAAATTATAAAAACAGTTTAGTAATAGTTAATTTAGCAATCATGGCAAAAGAACGAAGAACATTTACACCTGAGGATCGTTTATCGATATTACAGGAAGCGCAACGAGAAGGCCAGGCCCAAACATGCCGTAAATA
>MWFB01000049.1 GCA_002071385.1 Bacteroidetes bacterium ADurb.Bin013 | reverse complement strand
TGATCATTGCGATGGGCTTTATGCATTGGAAACCAGGCAATTGGATTATGCTCGCCCTGGTCATTCCCATCATGTGCTTCTCGGGCCGGGATTTTTACATCCGTGCCTGGAAAATGCTTCGCAAACGGTCCCTCAACATGGACACGCTGGTGAGCCTGAGTACCCTGGTAGCCTTTCTCTACAGCGTTTTCGTCACTTTTTATCCCGGTTTTTTTGAAAGCCGGGGGATTGCCGCACACGTCTATTACGAGGCTGCCGGCATGATCCTGGCGTTCGTGCTCCTGGGCAAACTCCTGGAAGAACGCGCCAAAAACAGCACCGGCTCGGCCATCCGCGGCCTGATGGGCCTCCAGCCCAAAACCGCCAGGGTGCTGGTGGAAGGCGGTAGCGAAGCTTGCCCGACAGCCGCAGGCCCAACCATGATGCCTACCCCTGCCGGGGCAATTTCCGGCGCAACCATGATGTCATCCCCAGCCAAAGCAATACCTCTTACAGAAAAGGAAATGCCTATTTCCATGCTTCAGGTGGGTGACCGGGTTGTGGTGCGCCCGGGGGAACGGATCCCTGTGGACGGCGCTGTGGAAGACGGACTTTCATACGTTGACGAAAGCATGATCAGCGGTGAGCCCGTCGCGGTGGAAAAACACCCCGGAGACAACGTTCTTTCCGGCACCATCAACCAACACGGCTCACTGACCATCAAGGCTTTACAAGTAGGCAGCGGCACCGTGCTGGCACATATTGTCCGGATGGTCCGGGAGGCCCAGGGAAGCAAGGCTCCCGTTCAGAAACTGGTGGACAAAGTCAGTGCCGTTTTTGTCCCGGTTGTGGTAGTCGTTTCTGTAATATCTTTTATTCTCTGGATGATCATTGGCGGAAGTAACTATTTTTCTCTGGCCCTGCTGGCTTCCGTCTCGGTTCTGGTGATCGCTTGTCCCTGTGCCCTGGGCCTGGCAACACCTACGGCACTGATGGTGGGTATTGGTAAAGCAGCGCAGAACCATATACTGATCAAAGACGCTTATGCCCTTGAAAATATGGGCAAAGTGAATTGCATAGTTATGGATAAAACCGGTACGTTGACGCAAGGTAAACCCCGGGTCGGGACAATTATTTGGACAAAAGATCCATCCGAAACAGAATTGTCCGTTTTTCTGTCCGGCGAGATGAAATCCGAACATCCGCTTGCCGATGCCGTTGTGCAACATTTGAAGGAAAAAGGCATAACACCGGTCGGTCTGGACCATTTTGAAAGCATCCCCGGGAAAGGCATTCAGTTTTCTTATGCAGGACAAAAATACCGGGCAGGGAATTTAAATTTTGTCCGGGCTGCTGCTCCTGCTGCCGCCGCTTCTGCCACTTCTGCTGCCGCTTCTGCCACTTCTGCCGCCGCTTCTGCCGCCGCTGCTGCCGCTTCTGCCGCCGCTGCTGCCACTTCTGCTGCCGGGATTTCGGCAGGCTCCGGCGGGCCCCTTTCCTTAGAATCACTTCTTCAAAAAGCTTCCGACTGGCAGTCAGAAGGAAAAGGCGTGGTTTACTTCGGCGATCAGGCAGGAATCCTGGCAGTAGCCGCCCTCAAAGATCCTGTCAAGGATACCACTCCCCGGGCACTGGAACTATTGGGCAAAATGAAGATCCAGGTGCACATGCTCACCGGAGATTCCGCCAGTACAGCCGCCTCGGTGGCCTCCGAGCTTGGTATTGAGCACGTTGTATCGGGAGTTCTGCCACAGGAAAAGGAAGCATACATTCAGAAACTGCAGGCAGAAGGCAAATTTGTAGCCATGGTCGGCGACGGCATCAACGATTCGCAGGCGCTTGCCCGGGCCGATGTCAGCATCGCTATGGGAAAAGGCACCGATATTGCGATGGACGTGGCGATGGTCACGCTCACCACCTCGGACCTGATGCTCCTGCCCAAAGCCATCGAACTTTCACGCCGGACGGTCCGGATCATCCGCCAAAACCTTTTCTGGGCTTTCGTTTACAACACCCTGGGGATCCCTATTGCCGCCGGAGTGCTTTTCCCCGTCACCGGTCTGCTCCTGAATCCCATGTGGGCCAGCGCCGCCATGGCCTTCAGCTCCATCTCCGTCGTGCTCAACAGCCTGCGGCTGCGAAGGTAAGGGCTGCCGAGGAGGAGGCTTCGGAGGGGGATTCGTTTGGGGGCTGCCGGGGAGCTGCCCTTGCTGGCTGGCGCCAGCAACGCAGGGGGTGCAACGCACCCCCTGCGCGCCTCTTCCTCCCCAGCCGCAAATCCGCTGCTGCCGGCATCCCGTCACTTTCTCAGCAACCGCCACACCGATTCCCACACCCAGCGCAGTAATCCCCGCACCCGCTGCAGCCAACCTCGCACCCTACGCATGCGCAGCGTACGTGGGCTGTGGGCCGGCAACCCGGCCCGCGCGATCACGTCACTGACAGGCACTAATTCAGAAGTTTGCAAAGCATCGCCTCGGCAAATGAAGTATTGCGGCAGGCCGCCTGAAGCTCCCTCCGGCAGGCCGCACGCCGGGCGGTTGTGCGCCCCTTTGATCTCCACCACGCGATGCATCAAAAAAGCATCTTTCCAACGATAAAGGATCACGTCTCCCACAACGATCCCGGCCGGATCAACCGGGTGAAGAATCACGGTATCCCGGCCGTCAAGCAGCCAGGGACTCATGCTGTAACCCCTGACAGGCAACCTCACAGCTTCCCCGGCCATGATACGCTCCTCTAACAGAGACAATATTTTTTCGTTAGGAAGGATGATTTTTTTACGCCTCATTTTTGTCCTGTTTCAAAATTCCGGGAAGGTTCTCTCTGATTTTCTGTTTTGCTTCCTCTGTTGGGTCCTGCGGTGCTTCCTGCGGTGGATCCTCTGTTGGCTCCTGCGGTGCTTCCTGCGGTGGATCCTCTGTTGGCTCCTGCGGTGCTTCCTGCGGTGGCTCCTTTGTTGGCTCCTCTGTTGGCTCCTGCGGTAGCTCCTGAAGTGCTTCCTCTGTTGGCTCCCCGAAAATCTTCTTGTGAATCAGTATGGCCGCTGACACGTCCGGCAAACATTCCAGCCGAAAGACCGGGACACGTTTTAGCACCTCCGAGATCAGCGCACAAATCGCTTCCTGCAACCACTCATCACGCAGATAGGCCGGCGGGAACGAGGGGTAAAGAGCGGCAAAGGCCTTGATGATATGGAGCCGATGCGTCTTGTTTGCGGGAGCCTGTTCCAACCTGACGATCGCAGCAACCGGGTATCCTTCTGCATGATACGCCCTACCCTTCCCGCTCCACGGCGATCCGTAAATATATATTGCCTTTTCAGGTTGGTGGAAACGTAATATGGGACTGTCGTCGTTCAGCAGTGAGCAACCAGAAATATTATGCAGCCACAGACGGGTATGTGTACTTTTCCCGGTTCCCGATTCCCCCAGAAAGACCACCGCCTGCCCTTGGTGTATGATCACCGAGGCGTGTACCGGTGCCGCCATCCCGGGAATGACAGCAAACGCCATCCCCATCCACAAAGCAAAACGTAAATGATCCGGATCAGGAACCATCACCGTCCCCGCAATGCTTCCCGAAAGATTCTTATCTACCGTCCCGACCCTCTTCATATGTATGAGTCTGCACCCGGTACGGATCCCGGGATGCCCCCTTTCCATTTCCATCTGCAGCGACAAAATTCCTTTTGTATCAAATATCCGGAGCCAATAAAAATTGTCTTGTTTGCTCAACACACATCTGCCGTTATCAATATCAAAACCCCACACATCCTTCTCCATATCATTCTCCATATCCTGCTCCATATCCTGCTCAATATCCTGCTCATATTTCGCGACTGGTGTTCTTTGCATTTCCTCCAGGGAAACGATCTCAAACCGCACATCCTCCGTTTCATTCAACGGCAAAACTTTATGAGCATCATTCCGGAAAGCGACCCCGGAACCGACCTCAGAACCGACCTCAGAACCGACCCCGGTACCGTCCACAGAACCGGACAATATTTTTGACAAAAAAGGAGCAAACCCCGGAAGCTCAAATTTTTGTCCATCCGGTAGGTCCCAGACAATTTTCACCTTAAATCCGGCTATTTCATAGATTTGGTCTGTGCCCATAAAAGTCAATTGTTACAACCGGTTTACAGTGTCCATCCGGAAATATCAATGATCCGGTCACATTGCATCAGCAGGCTCTCGCGGTGCGAAATGATCACAACGGTTTTCTCCCGGTCCATGAGCTCCTGTAGCAAAGTCTGCGTAATTTCGGTTTCAGTCGCAGGGTCCAGCGCCGAGGTAGGTTCATCCATCAACAAAACGGCTGCCTTTTTGAAATGCGCACGGGCAATGCCAACCCGCTGACGTTCACCGCCCGAAAGCCTCGCCCCGCCTTCTCCGATCAGTGTATCGGCACCCAACGGCAACGTCTCCTTCCAATCGCTGAGTGCAGCCATCCGGAGCGATGCCTCCAGTCTTTCCCCCGGATCGTCCCCAAACGGAGATATGTTTTGCGCCAGCGATCCTTCCGTAATAAACACATCCTGAGAAACATACCCGAGCATATCGTGCCAGGCCTCCAAATTTTCCGTGCCGAGGGGGACGCCGTCAATCAAAATACTCCCCTTCTGTGGCCTGTAAAGCCCCATCAGTAGGTACATCAGCGTACTTTTTCCTTTCCCAGTCGGGCCCGAGATTCCCACCCGCTCCCCTTTGAGGATCGTGAACGATACTTCCCGCAACACCGGTCTGTCCGGCTCAAAACCAAAAGTCACACCTCGAAACTCGATGGACTGACTGAATGTCAACGTTTTGCGATAAGCTTCAGCACCCTGCCCGGGTTCGTGCTTTTGCTCCTGCCCGTAACCATGCTTTTGCTCCGGCACGTGACCATGCTTGTGCTCCGGCCCGGGTTCGTTAAGCACATCAACCGTATGTCTGTTATTGCGCATGGTACCCACCAGCGAAATAATAGCTCGTACCGAGGGGAGCAGTTTCAAAGATGCAGCCGCAAAGATCCCAATCAGCGGCAGGAACTGTCGTTCACCTCGTCCAATAAAATAAAAGCCTGCGACAAATCCAATAATCAAAACCGTGATGGCTACTTCTATCGATTTGGAAGACAGGCTTATGAGCCTCTCCACCCTGATTTTACTCTGGCTGACACCTGCCACTCCCGTGCGGAAGGAATCCTCCAGGAAAGGCAGGAAACGGTTGACTACCACATCGGCAAATCCACGAAAAGTTTCCGAGGTGATCCGCCAAAGGTTCCTCTTGGCCAGGTTGTCCGATTTTCCTGCTTCCTGCATCCTGCCTGCTATTTTCAAATGATAAAACAATACGATGGGAGCAAACAGGACAATTTCCAATACCGCTATGTAAATATTTATAAAACAGAGCGATACAAAAACAAGCAGACACAATAGCAACTCCGCAACCAAAGAAACGGCAGCAGACAGATAACCGAAAACAAACTGATAGGATACGACTATTACATTATGAGACAATGTAGTATGCCCGGTATTTTTCACATAGGTCAACCCTTTTGATATGTAATTACGGTAAAGACCGGAAGTATAATGTGAATACACTTCCACCAGGATTTTGTTCCTGTAATTGTTTATTTTGTGCAGGACAAAATTTTTCAGGACAATAAAGGTGAAAACGGAAAAGAGGACAATAATCAGAAAAACACCATAATAGTCTACCCCAATAAGATCGTACAAGAATCCAAGATACTTGTTCTGTTGGATTCCCTGATCATTAAGTACAAGTAAAAGCACCGGCACCAAAACCGCCAATCCTGCCAGCTCCAGAAATGCCTGCAGGATAGTGGACAAAAGAAGTAAAACCTTTTTTGTCCTGCTAAGTTTTAGTGACCTTAAAACGCTGATCCACATGATCAAATATGTTATTGGTTCTTCCTAAAAAAGAGTTGGACCGCATTTTTCACTGCCCCGTGGAACCTCCGACGAAAAGCATGTTTCTCTGCCAGGTCATATTTCCACCTGGAACGGAACATGCGTACGGCTCCATAAAACTTCCTCACAGGCAAGCTTTTAGTCATTACTCTGTCAATATACCTGCGATCCCATGGATTATCCAAAATATCCAGTATCACCCGCTCCACCTGCAACACTTCACCGTACTCCCACTCCAACGGCAAATCCCCATTTCTAATTCGCGCCTCTGTAACCGCATGCAGCTTGATCACTTCACCGTACTCCCACTCCAACGGCAAATCCCCATTTCTAATTCGCGCCTCTGTAACCGCATGCAGCTTGATCACTTCACCGTACTCCCACTCCAACGGCAAATCCCCATTTCTAATTCGCGCCTCTGTAACCGCATGCAGCTTGAT
>MWFB01000048.1 GCA_002071385.1 Bacteroidetes bacterium ADurb.Bin013 | reverse complement strand
ATCAACCCCAATTTATGATACGGGAATAGCTCAACCATTTTGACTTTTTTGTCCAAGTAATAGGGGTCTGGTACACTCACCAATTTGAAAGATCTGCCTTGAAAGACCACCGTGCGGTTATTGACCAGTAATGCTGCTCAACGGCAAGGTCGCTGCATTGCAAAGAACTGAGCGCCTCGGCGTACCAAAAAGCGCTCTGTTCTTTGCAGTGCAACGGCTGCCTAAAACAAGCAGATAGAGCCTCGGCGTACCAAAAAAGCGCTCTGTTCTTTGCAGTGCAACTGCTGCCTAAAACAAGCAGATAGAGCCTCGGCGTACCAAAAAGCGCTCTGTTCTTTGCAGTGCAACTGCTGCCTAAAACAAGCAGATAGAGCCTCGGCGTAAAACAAAAGCTCCCGGTTCTTCATGGGGCAGCAACTGCCCATTGCATGCAGGAGGAGCCTCGGCTTACAATAAAAAGCTCCCGGCTCTTGTGTTGGTGGTGACTGTCTTCTGTTTTGTTATCTTTGTGTATGCAATACATGAATACACTGGTCTGGATAGGATTTTGCCAGGCATTGTTTGCTTCCATACTCATGTTCACAAAAAATGAACGGACCGTATCGGATAAAATACTGTCCGCATGGCTTGTATTGCTGGCCGTTGAATTCCTGACCGCCGGCCTGGACTACCACTTTTATGAAACACCCTTGTTATCCGGCTCGCATTTATTATCCAATGCAGCTTTTTACCTATATGTCAGGTCCCTTACAAGATCGGGTTTCCACTTAAAATACAGACACCTGGCGCACTTGTTGCCGTTCTTGATCTTCAAGATCCTGGCCTACATCCTCAACGCTGCCCTGATGATGGGGGATTATCTGGTTTATGAGGAAGACTATATGTTCCGTTTTTCCTACGCTATAACAAGCCTGGTATCATGGCTAATATACAGTCCCTTAAGCTTGACCATGGTCTATCATTATCGGGCCAATCTGCTCAATCAGACTTCCCGTATTGAAACCAACGAGAACATCAGATGGCTGATGACTGTTACTGTTTTCTACGTGATTTATTGTTTTCTCACTTATATCATATCATTTGTCCTGATCATCAAGGGAGATTACTATTCCAGTATCCCGGAAATAATCAATTATTCCCTTCTGTTGTTCCTTCTTTACATGCTGAGTTTTTATGGTCTCAGGCAAAAACACATACCGGAAGCATTTCAAATATCAAATGACAAAAAGAACAATAAAAAACCCCTTCTGGATGATCAGACCAGGAAGGAAATCGGTAAGCAGGTGCTGGCATATTTCCAGGAAAAGAAAGCTTACCTGAATCCGGACCTGAACATGGACATCCTCTCAGCAGATCTGCAGCTCCCCAAGCACCAGCTCACCGAAGTGCTGAATACAGAACTGGGTAAGAACTTTTTCCGGCTGGTCAATTCATACCGTATTGAAGCAGTTAAGAAAATGCTGGCAGGCAGCAGGAATCATTATTCCATAGAGGCAATCGGTTTCGAGTGCGGATTTTCCAATAAATCTTCATTTTATAAAATATTCAAGGAAACTGTGGGCGAAACGCCCTCGGAATACAAAAAAAGAATTTCAGAAGGATGATTGTTGTCCATCTTTTAAAAAAATGATTGATTTTCGATTCCTTTTGTCTTCATTTGCACAAATTTTCGATACATGAAACGATTTTTCTTTTTCGTCATACTGATTAGTACGGCATTGCAAGCCCGGGCCCAGTGGAATGGGAATACAGACCTGGCTATCCATGGTTATGGGAGAGGGTCTGTTTACGGAGGCAGCAAGGCTTATGATTTGGCTTCCGTGTTTGCCGAATTTTCGCTGCAGGCCTCGGCCAGGAAAGGCCCCGCCGTTCTGGTATCTGATATCAGGTTCAGCACAGGCATGTTCTATAACGAAAAAGATACCCGGTTCCTTATCAGGGAACTATATGCAGGGTATAAAAGCCGGAAGTTTGATGTTTTCCTGGGAAACCAGATAGTCAACTGGGGGCGTACTGACGGATTCAACCCAACAAACAACATAAATCCCAACGATTACTTTTTTCTCTCATCGGATCCGGCCGATCAGCAACTTTCCAATTTCATGTTGAAAATGCAGTACAGGCCTCTTCCGGGGATTGATCTTGAACTTGTCGCCATACCGTTTTACAAAATGTCAGATTACCGGTTTGATCTGTTTGACATGGGAGAACTGGGGAATTACCTGCTATTCGGGGATGATATGCTCCCTGAAAGGATCCTGGCTAACGGGACATATGCTGTACGTGCCAATTTTGATTTTCCGGAATTCGGCGCTTCCGTTTCCTGGTTCCAGGGATATGACCCGTACCATGGATTCAATGTGGTTTCAGTGAACTGGACATCGGCACAGCCTGTGGTACGTATTGCCTCCACACCTTACAGGAAAACCGCGATAGGCGCAGATCTGGCTATACCTGTAGGAAATCTGATGATCGTCCGGGCCGAGGCAGCTTACAACCATACGAAAAATCCGGACAAAAAAATGTTCATTCCCAATCCGGACATAAGCTATGTTGTTGGAATAGAAACCAATGTGTTGGGTTGTATTGTCATAGGCCAATACATTGGAAAATATACGTTTGATTTTTTCCCGTTATCCGTTCCGGTCTCTCCCAATGCTAATGACCCGGCGTCACTTGTCCAATACGCCGAGAAGTATATAGATTACGAGAACAGGTTATTCAACCGCAAAGTGTTCAATCAGCAGGAAAGGACCAACCATGCCGTTTCCCTGACCTTAACCAGGTCTTTTGCCTACGATGTCCTGTCTTTTGAATGCACAGGCTATTACAATATCACATCAAAAGAATGGTTTGTAAGGCCCAAGTTGAGCTGGAGGATATCGGATGCCCTGATGGCCGCTGTAGGTGGCAATTATATGAGGGGGGGAGAAAAAACATTGTACGGCTATTCTTCAGCCATAATGAACGGGGCTTTTGCAGAACTTAAAGTGATTTTTTAAAACATGGGACTATCTAATTTCGTCATTAAATACAGGTGGTATATCATAATTGTCACCCTGGTACTGGTACTGCTGGGGATTATTCCCCTGACAAAGATCCGTGTCAATCCGGATTTGGAATCTTACCTGCCCCAGACCATGCCGTCCATACAAAACAATAAGAAAATCGGCGAGTATTTCGGGAATGATGAGTTGTTGCTGATTATTTTCCAGACAGAAGACGTTCTTAATGAAAAAACGCTGAACAGGATCAGGAAGATAACGGATACCCTGTCCATAATGCCACAATTCGGTCGCGTCTACTCGTTGTTCCAGGGAAAGGATATCCGTTCGGAAGAGGGAAGTATGGTGGTGGACCCTGTTGTGCAAAGAATTCCCGATAATGAGGACGACCGTGAGGCACTCAGGGATGCGATCCGCAAGAATGATCTGGTATATAAAGTAGTGGTTTCTGAGGATTTCAAATACGCACTGATAATCCTGAGCTCAGACAAAACGGTCAATGACGACCACCTCATGCAGCTGATCCATGAAACACTGCAAAAATACCCCGGAGACGAAGAAATCTATATCAACGGGAGTCCCTTTTTACGGGATGAGGCGAGCAAGAAAATCGGCCGTGATATCATGCTGCTTTTGCCAATAGGCCTGCTGGTGATGTTTTTGATCCTGTATTTTTCTTTTCGGGAACTCAGAAGTGTGCTGCTGCCATTTTTCGTGGTGTTGTTTTCCATTGTGATTTCCATGGCCCTGATTCCGGTTTTTGGATGGGAATTCAGCCTGATAGGTGTGATCATTCCTGTCATGATGCTTGCCATTGCCAATAATTACGGGGTATATTATGCTGCCCGCTACCAGGACCTGCGGGCATCGCAACCCGATCTTGAAGCCAGCGAACTGGCCAAACAAGTATCCGGATACCTGGTTACTCCTGTCACCTTATGCGGACTGACCACAATAGTGGGAATCCTGGGCCTGGTGGCACATTTGTTCAGGCCCGCCAGGCAGATGGGTATCGTCTCGGCCATAGGCATTTCCTTTGCGCTGCTGGTGAGCTTGCTGTTCATCCCGGCAGTTTTGTCCCTGCTGAAGAAAGGCAGAATTCACAAAGACCTGCAAGACGGTTCGAAAGGTTTCATTCCTTCTTTAACCGAACGTGCCGGGGAAGGCATTACACGTCATCCCAAAAGAATAGTTGGCATTTTCATACTCTTTATGGCATTCTGCTCTGCAGGATTGTTCTTTTTCAAGACAGCCCCTGATTCCAATGATGTTTTGCCTCAAAGCCATTCATTCAACAAGGCCATAAACATCATGGACAACAGCTTTGGAGGGAGCAAAATGTTCAACGTGATGTTCCAGGGTGATGTGAAAGATCCCGCGTTGCTGGCATGCCTGGATAAATATGAGCAGGAACTTAAAAAAGTGCCGGGTGTGGGAACAGTCACCTCTCTTTCCTCCATCATCAGGAAGATAAGCAAAACCCTGAACGATTCCACCGATGCCGGTTATGACCACATACCCGATTCCAGGGAGGGTGTGGCCCAATACCTGGAACTCTATTCCATGAGCGGAGATCCTCAAGATCTGGAGCAATTTGTGGATTTTGATTATACGAGTACACTGCTCACTGTGCAGTTCAAAGCCGAGACCATCGGGGAGATCAGGAGCCTGCTTGCGAAAATCGAGGGGATGGCCCGGGAAGATTCACTGGAACCGGTCATAGGGGGCTACACACTGACCGATGTCGACATAAACGAGTCTGTAGAGAAAGGCCAATACTATTCCCTGCTGGTGGCCTTTGTGGCGATATTTATTTTACTGAGCCTTATTTTCAAAAGCTTTCAGGCAGGTCTGATAGGAAGCATTCCACTGGCCTTTGCCGTATTTTGCACTTTTGGTTTGATGGGCTGGCTTGGTAAGGAACTGGATATTGTTACCGCCTTGATTTCATCAATATCAATCGGTCTTGGTGTGGATTTCACCATCCATGTATTCTGGAGGATAAAATGGGAACTGGCACACGGCAACAATTATGGAAGGAGTATCAAGGCAACGCTCAAAACCATCGGAAGGGGTATAGTCATTAACGCAAGCTCGGTAATGCTGGGTTTTGCTGTTTTGTCTTTGTCTGCATTTCCACTTATCCGCTCTTTTGCCCTTCTGATAATCCTGTCACTCTTCCTGTGCCTTGTCTGCGCGCTGGTCCTGATCCCTGCCATATGTTACTGGACAAGGCCCAAATTCTTAGAAAAATAAAGGAAACTCAATACTATGAAACTACTGTTAAAATCGCTTTTCACCGGACTGCTTCTCTTATCGGGCACCCCCGGGTTATTTGGACAATCTGCAGCTGAAATCAGCAGTAAATCGAGAGAGGTGGTTGACCTCGGCACGATGCAAATGGATTTCACCATTTATATCAGGGACAGCAGGGGAAGCGAGCGGGTAAGGCAACTGACAATGATATCGCGCATTTTCAATGATGTGAACAAGACACTGGTACGCTTTACCGCGCCGTCTGATGTACAGGGTACGACATTGCTTATATTTGACAACAAGGACACAGAAGATGACATGTGGATCTATATGCCGGCCTTGAAGAAAGTACGGAGGATCATCAGTTCCGAACGGGGCAAAAGCTTTATGGGGACTGAGTTTACTAACGCCGATATGAGCAAGCCCAACCAGGCGGATTTCAATTACTCCCTGCTGGGCACTGCAGATCATGAGGGCAAAGCATGCTGGAAAGTCCAATCGGAAGGAAAAGATCAGACAATTAATAAAGCTAACGGCTTCAGCAGGACAATCAGCTATATAGATAAAGCCAACTACTTGTGCTACAAAGTGGAATACTATGACCTGTCTGGGAATTTGCAGAGGATCCTGACTTCTCACGATTATAAAAACGTGACGGCCAACAAATATTTTTCCTATAGGACCGTCATGGAAAATGTTCAGAACAAGCGTGTGTCCGAAATGGTCATCAACAAAATAGATACAGGAACGAAATTCCAGGAGGATATTTTCTCTCCCAATGCACTGCAGCAATAATAGCTAAAGAAGCTGCCGCTCCTCTGCAGAATAAAGGATCTGCTCCAGCAAGGGTTTTAGGGAATCCCTGAAAATGTAGATTAGGATAAGGCACAATATGACCACCAGGATCACTGTAAGAACTACCAAAACACCGGTGGATGCTTTTTTCTTTGGTTTATTTACGGTTGTTTTTTGTGGAATCTTATTTGCCACGGGTAAGGCCGGTCCATCCGTTGTTCTTTGAACCGGTTGGTCCGGTGTTTCCTGCTCCTGCAGCTCTGCGGCCTGAGACGTGTCTTTTGGCAGATCGCACCTGACCTTGGCAGGGACGAGCAGCGGACGCAGGGACAAGGGAACCAGCCCGAAACCATTTGGATTGACAGAGACGTTCTTATCCATGACAAAAAAAACATCTCCCTCGCGCGTTTTCCTAAGCTTCCCGAAACTGTGCAATGTAACCGATTTCTCCCTGGCCAGCTTTTTGGAAATATCAGAAAGCAAAGCCCCGAGTTCTTCTTTCTCTCCATATGCCTCTTCCAGCAGGCCGTCATTCCATGTTTCGCTTTCGCGAAAAAAAATCCGTCTGCCTGGAGGAAGGAGTATGTGGCCGTTCTTGGTAAGTGTGGCGGGGGTATCTTCTGCCATGAAACTACCCATGCTTCCCAATGAAACCCGGTTGTGTGTACGAAGCAATTCTATGCAATGGGATGAAAGCTGGGATGTGTCCATAAGTTGGACAAATTTACACTTTTTTTACTAAGATTTTGCTCTTTCAGGAAAAACCGTTTATCTTTGCACTCCCTAAAAGGAAAAAAATTCCTCATTAGCTCAGTTGGTTAGAGCACCTGACTGTTAATCAGGGGGTCCAAGGTTCAAGTCCTTGATGAGGA
>MWFB01000047.1 GCA_002071385.1 Bacteroidetes bacterium ADurb.Bin013 | reverse complement strand
GACCAGAGCATCCCCAGCTTACCGGTTTGTGTCCGGAACATCTGGGGCCCGTCTGTGACCCAACCCGGCATTTTCAGACCAAAAGTGGCTTCACCAATGGAATTCATTTCCATCGACCAAGGAGCCTCTGATGCACGGAACATGGTAACCGGTTTCCTGGAAACGGTATAACTCAGGTCAGGAGCGAGTTCAATGTAATCCATTGTACCGTCAATAAGCTGTGTCCATTCGTGTACAAAGATCATATAGATCTTCCCGTTCTCTTCATAGAGAGTCCCATCTATACAATCCCAGTCACGAGGCTGGTAGTCATAACCGGGTTCAATGGCAAAAGAGGTATACGGACCTTCGGGATTATCTGACCTGAGCAGATAGGTTTGGTTGTGAGGAACATTGTATCTTCTGGGGACTTGCTCTATAAGATCACTGTGGTCACTCCATGTGCCGGCATAATAATAGAAGTCTCCTATCCTGTGAACCTCCGCTGCTGCGGCAAATCCGGCTTTTTCCAGCCATAATCCTTCGATGTCAATAATTTTAAAAGGGCCCGTCCACATTTTTAGGTCCTGACTTTTATACATCCATCCACCGGAACTGGTTAGGTAATAAGTCTTCGTTTCCGGATGCGGATAAATGAACGGATCGCTCATGACCAGGTCGTTGAAATGTACTATACTGACTTCAGGCATCTTGAATCTTGGACGTGGCGCAGGAGCCTTGCCGGTTGTATCTCTCCTCTGGAAACCACCAAAATTCCTCTGTCCGGGATCGGCAAACGGCGCTTGTTCTCCCGGCTGGATCACTTCACGTATTCTTTCTCCCGGCCGTGGATTGGAATTGCATGCGGTAAGCATAAGGAATACGGCCCCTATAACTGACAATGCTGATAATCTCATGGGATAATTGTGTTTGTAATATTATTATGGTATCATTAAATCAGATATAAATGGAGTGGACCCCGGTGATGGAATCCACTCCCGCACAAAAAAACCTATTGGAAACCTAACCAAAACTTAAACTTACCAACCAGGATTTTGTACTATGTTTTCATTGATAGACGTTTCGCTGAAGGGGAAAGGATACAGTTCATGCTTTCCTGCCTTGAAACCGTGTTCTTTTCCCTGATTCACATTCGAATTTGACCAATCAACGAAACCTTCGTGCTTGCCACTGTTTTCTGTAGCGAATTTGTCTTTGAACGTAGGAATGCTGTCCCCGTTCTTGGCAAGTTTTGCAGCGGCTTCGCCCCAACGTAGCAGGTCAATGAAACGGCAACCTTCCATCCACATTTCAAACTGTTTCTCCTTCTTAACCGCATCAAGGGTAAGGGCAGTACTTATGGTTTGAGAACCTGCTCTCTGCTGCACCATGTTCAGATATTGGAGTCCATCGTTATCGTTTGTCTGGGCACAACATTCTGCATACATCAGAAGCACCTCTGCATACCTCATAATCAGAAAGTTAACGTCTGAATACGAACCTTGTATGACATCAGATGCAAGAGCAATCATTTTAAGATGGAAATAACCTTCACATCCATACAGACCCACAGGTTCTACGATACCGCGACGGGGATCTTTCTCCTTATCCTCACGTGTGGGATTATCACTATCGCTAAGATAAGGCATATCATAAAGAACCTCATCATAAGTTAAGAGCCATGCCTTGCGGCGATACGAATCATAACCGTCATTGGCTATGAGTGCTTCGGCAAACGCAGCGGTAGGATGGATCATTCCCCAGCCTCCACCAAAGAGGTGGGTCGGTGTGCCTCCCAATCTGTCAGCACGCCAGTTCCAAAGATTTATCTGCATCCAGGTGGAACGCTGTATACGACCACTCCAGGTCCCTATGTTGGAATTGTACACGTGGTTTAATTCAAAGATCTTTTCTTCATTGCCGTCACCTGCAACATGGAAATTCTCGCCAATCCTGTTTCCGGGAACAAGGGCATACTTGCCGGAAGAAATAACTTTTTTCAATTCAGTCTTAGCGGCAGAGTAATCTTTAGCAAACATAAGTGCCTTACCGGCAAAGGCATAGGCAGCACCTTTGGTGATCTTGGCAGTTCCTTTTTTATCTGCTGTGCTTTGTCTTTCATCCAGATATTTGGCAGCGTCAATACACTCGGCGGCAGCCCATCTGAGAACGGCTTCCTGGCTCTCGGAATTTCCAGGCCGGTCCGCACCGGTCAGTACATGGTCAACTATGGGGGGAGTGCCCCAGAGAATGGCAAGCATCATGTGACTGAAAGCACGAAGAACCCTTGCTTCTGAAATACACCTGTCCTTTACTGCACTTGCGCCATATTCAAAATTATCAATTACCAGGTTTGCCCCGTAGATCACTTTATAAAAACCTTTGTATTGATTACTAATGGCCTGGTTGTTTATGTCATAACGGAACTCAGTCAGCTGCGCAAGAAAATCGTTGTCACCGTAAAAGGCTCCGGCAGCGTAGATATCGTCAGACGGGTAAGTAAGCAATGCATTGTATGGAGAGTAGATATAATCGTTATGTCTGACTAATCCATAACTCGCATTCTCGTAAGCAGCAACCAACGCAGATTCGGCATCGGCATCGGTTTGGTAGAAGGAGTCCGTGGAAATGACTCCCTTCTGATCGATCTCAAGGAGTTTGTTACAAGAACTCAAACCTAAGGTTAGTAACAAAATGGGAATGATATATTTTTTCATAATAATCTAAATTGGGTTATTAGAATGCAATGTTAATACCTATCACAGCTTTCTTCCTGGTAGGATAGGACCCCTTGTCATAGCCCATGGAATTGGCATTTCCGGCGTGTGCTGTTTCAGGATCCATACCGGGATACTTTGAGAAAGTGAAATAATCATCCAGAGAAGCATAGATTCTCAAACTGCTAATGAAGATCTTCTGTGTCCACTTGCGGGGAAGCGTGTAACCTAGCTGGATCTGTTTGATCTTGAAGTATGATCCGTCGAATATCGAGGCACTTGAGCCCCAGAATTGTGCGTCAGTAGCCACACTGATAGCACTGGGCATGGAGGCATTTTTATTGGATTCTGTCCAGGCATTCTTGTGGAAATACTCCAATGAGTTGTAGAACAGACGGTCAGTTCTATGATGTATGGCAAAGATCTCATTACCATAAGTACCCGTACCGAATAATGTAAAGTCAATACCCTTCCATGCAAGTTTGATGGTCAGACCATAAGTCAGGTCAGGAATACCGCAACCGATCATCGTATGGTCAAGGTTATTAATTTGACCGTCCCCGTTCAGATCTGCTATGATCGGTTTACCTGTTGCGCTATCCACCCCTTCGTATTGATAACCTCTCATATACCAAACCGGGTATCCCACCTCAAACGCCGAGAACGTCTCATACCCCTGAGGTGCTGACATACCCGTAATCCTGGAAATGGTGGGATCAAGAAATGTTACCTTATTATTAAGGTATGCCATGTTTGCATTGATTGAATAAAAGAAGTCTCCTTTTGAATCTTTCCATTCCAGTTCGAGCTCTACCCCTTTGTTCATAACCTCTCCGGCATTGATGGTAGAAGATCCCACTCCCACCTCGGCAACTGGAGCAATACTGACAAGAAGGTCATCGGTTCTCTTTTCGTAATAGTCAGCAGCCAGGGAAAGTCGGTTGTTCAGGAAACGTGCCTCCAAACCAACATTCCATTGAACAGAAGTTTCCCACCTAAGGTTAGGGTTCGCAAGTCCGGAGGGACTGGATCCGTAAGTTACATTAGGAGAGGCGGGATCATACTGATAATAGTTGGCATTGTAGGAAATGGTAGTTGCATAAGGATAATTGTTCAATACGGCAATATTACCGTTCACACCCCAGGATCCGCGGATCTTAAGAAAGGAGAGGGCCTCTTTGCTGATCCCTTGCATGAATGATTCATTGGTAAGCACCCAACCTGCCGATACTGAAGGGAAGTATCCCCAGCGGGCATCAACTGGTAGTTTTGATGAATCAAACGCATCTGCACGGAAGTTTACCTGGATATTATACTTGTCTGCATAATTCCAGTGGATACGTCCGAAGTAAGAAAGATTGGAGGATACTCCGGGAGAACTTGTCACAGTTTTTGATGTATCCGGATTGTTGTTCAGATAAGACAAATAGCGGAAGTTCGGAGCATATCCCTGAAGAGGATTAGGACCGGTACCCGTTCCGTTGACACCAAAAGTGTTGTTCTGTATATAAGACATACCTCCCATGAGGGTGAATGTATTCTTCAGAACATTGAAAGTATAGTTGGCGAAGTTTTCCCACTGGTAGTAGAATCCGTGGTTCGCATTGGCCTGGATATCATAATTAGTTTTATAAGCCATTGAGTTGGCATAATACGGAGGGGCATACCTAGTGTAATAACTCTGATAAATTCGGTATCCAAACCGTGAGGTGATCGTCAGACCCTTGATGGGAGTTAAGTTGGCGAATAGCGTACCACGTACACTTATCCCCTGATTCTCAACATCTTCCTTATCTCTCTGTACGAACGGGTGACCCGAGTCAGTCTCGGCGTACCTTGAAACGGCATAAAATCCGTTTTCATCACCCAGGATGTTGTCACCGGCGTCATAGTGATTCTTCAAATCCTGGGTAAGGTCATTATAAGTAGGAAAATACACAGGTGTTAGAGGATCCTGTGTCAGTGTTCCCATCATGAAGGATCCATACTCAGTGTGCTGGCTGACCGATCTGGTTTTCCACTTTTCAATAGAAGTGTTTGTCCCGACTGTAAGCCAATCCTTGATTTTATAATCAGCGTTGATCTGGGCTGAAAGACGTTCATAAAGATCCTTGTCTCCCTTTACTATACCGTCATCACTGACATAGCTGAGTGCAGTATAAAACTGGCCCCGGTCATTTCCTCCCATAAAGCCAACGGTGTGACGTTTGGTCAGACTGGTAGTAAACACCTCTTTAGCCCAATTGGTATCTGTACCGTCATACCCAAGCTCATTCAGACGTTGTTGTGTAAGAACACCTTCAGCAATTTTATAGTCAATATACTGCTCTGCATTCATTACTTCAGGCGCCTTGCCCAGTGAATTCCATACATTCTGGAAATTATAGAAGACCTGACCGCCACCCATTTTTCTGCCGGTCTTGGTAGTGATCAGCACCACTCCGTTACCCGCCTGGGCACCATAAATAGCAGCTGATGCCGCATCCTTCAGAACCTCCATGGATTCGATCATCTGGGGGTCCAGATACTGAATGTTGTCTACCTGAAGACCATCAACAATAAGCAGTGGCCCCAGGCCTGAGGATGAATTGGAAGAATACCCGCGGACCCGGATTTGTGAGCCTGCGCCGGGAGCTGCTGAATAATTCAGGATCTGAACACCTGCTGCCTTTCCTTGTAAAGCACTGGCTGCATCGGAAGTAGTACGGTTTGCAAGGTCAACTTCCCTGACAGATGATACGGCTCCGGTAACATCGCTTTTTCTTTGGACACCATACCCGACCACCACGACTTCCTCAAGGAGTTCCATATCCTCGACCATCGCTATTTCAAAAGTTCGTTGGTCACCTATGGGGATCACCTGCGATACATAACCAATGAATGAGATCCTCAAATTCGCTCCGGTCGGAACTTGCAGCGAAAATTGACCATCCAGGTCGGTAACCGTATAAATTCGGTCATTGCCGACAACAACCACTGAGGCTCCAATAATTGGATTACCTTCAGCATCGATGACTTTACCGCTAATTGCTCGAGTCTGGGCATAGGAGCCTATACTCGTAACACATGCGGCTAAAATCAATGCGATTTTGACTACATTTAGCAATTTTTTAATCATAATTAGTTAATAGGTTAAATGAAATTAGGTAAAACAGTTTTGATTTTAAAATTACTAATCTGCCGAGGAACCAAATTTCAAAATGGATTCATATTGGTTTGTTAATCAGTCATTAGGTACCAAGTGACGCTAATATCCATTGAGATGAATCAAAACTCAAAGTATATGAACGATAATAGAATCAATGGGTGCAATTTGCCTCCAAGACCCTTTTTTTCTCATTCCTGAATCTTCGGATTACCGCTTTAACATTGTTGAACAAGAAAGTACAGCACTTAACAAGACCCAATATTGCAAGTATTTGAACGATTTATTACATGAGTTTGAGTATCTTCGTAACATTGAATTTTTGGTCATTTAATATATGAAACAGTTCATACTGACGGTTTGCCTTCTGGCTGCCGTATGCCTAAAAGCAAGTGGTATCGAGCAATATTACTTCAAACACTACAAGAGTGAAGATGGTCTGCCGAATAATACGGTCACTTGCTCCATCCAGGATCATTTCGGATTCCTCTGGTTTGGTACCAAGGATGGAATCTGTCGTTTCAATGGCAATGATTTCACTGTTATTGACGATCCTGATCTCAGAAGCAGTATTAACTCGATGACTCTTGCCCTGTGTGAAGATCATGATGGCTTGCTATGGTATTATTCGACCAACGGGACCGGTTTCTATGATCCATACACCGATAAGATCACCAGTGTGAAAGAGCTTGACGGGCACCGTTTTTTTGATATCGATGTGGACAAGGACAACAACGTATGGTTCATCTCATCCAATTCAATCTTCAAGTTGGACAGAAGTACAGGTTCCTATGTACGGTATTCCTCTGAAAGAAATTTTACCGCATTGCACTCATGCATTGATAAAGAAGGGAATATATGGTTCACAACCTATGAGGGAGACGTTCGTAGGTACAATCCCCGTACCGATTATTTTGAGGTATTTCCGGTGATCACTGAAAAAACAATGACTTCCGACACATACCCCGTATACATTGAGGCGATAAACGATACAAAACTATTGATATCAACCAACCATTATGACCTTATCAGACTGGATATCGATAGCGGGAACTGTGACTATCTGACCAATGCAGGATACACGATCAATTGTCTGTTGCCAAGGACAGAGTCCGAATACTGGATAGGTACAATGGCCGGACTGGTAGTCTACAATGACGATGAAGGATATGCCACACTGGTTGACGATTCGGGTGTAATGGCATTGAGCAATACCAATGTATTAACCATGCTGGAAGATAATGAAGGGAATGTATGGATGGGAACCTTTTACGGAGGATTGAATCTTTGGCATAACAGAA
>MWFB01000046.1 GCA_002071385.1 Bacteroidetes bacterium ADurb.Bin013 | reverse complement strand
CCCGTATAATAGAGAATACGTTCCGATGTGGTGGTCTTACCGGCATCTATGTGGGCCATGATGCCAATATTCCTTGTATATTGTAAATCTCTTGACATTTTCAGGTGCTAAAAGACACTCCCTGTCTAGAAGCGGAAATGAGCAAAAGCCTTGTTGGCTTCTGCCATCTTGTGCATGTCTTCTTTACGCTTGAACGCGGCACCTTCGCTGTTGTAGGCAGCTATGATTTCGGCGGCCAGTTTTTCGGCCATGGAATGCGCTGAACGTTTGCGGGCGTAAATGATCATGTTTTTCATGCTTAATGAAATCTTCCGCTCAGGACGCACTTCTGTAGGCACCTGGAAGTTGGCTCCTCCCACGCGGCGGCTTTTTACTTCCACTTGCGGGGTGATGTTTTCCAACGCTTTTTTCCAAATGTCTAAAGGAGCCTTCTCAGAATCTTTCATTTTCTCACCCACGATATCCAATGCATCGTAAAAAATACCGTAGGCAATACTCTTCTTCCCCTGAAGCATCAAATTGTTCACAAAACGTGTAACCAGCACGTCGTTGAACTTGGGATCAGGAAGTAGAATCCTCTTTTTAGGCTGTGTTTTTCTCATTGGTGTTAATCAATTAATGGTTATTTTTTCGCTTTGGGGCGTTTTGCTCCATACAGCGAACGGGATTGTGTTCTGCCTTCCACACCAGAGGTTTCCAAAGCGCCTCTTAGCACATGATAGCGAACACCGGGCAGGTCCTTTACACGTCCTCCGCGCACCAGTACAATGGAGTGCTCCTGAAGGTTGTGTCCTTCTCCGGGGATATAGGCATTGACCTCTTTCTGATTGGTCAGCCGTACCCTGGCAACCTTACGCATGGCAGAGTTCGGTTTTTTAGGGGTGGTGGTATAGACACGTACACAAACGCCGCGTTTCTGAGGACAGGCGTCCAAAGCGCGCGATTTGCTTTTTTCTATCACACGTTCCCTTCCTTTACGGACTAATTGTTGAATTGTTGGCATAATGTGTTGTTAATCTTTGCTTTATGTATTTTTCTTGTACGTAAAACGGGTTGCAAAGATAGGATTATTTTTCTGAATTAAAAAAATATCTTCTACTTTTACACTCATGAAATCAAGCATTCCGGGAGATTCCATCAGTCAGCGCATAGCCAGGCTCCGCCAGGCATCTTACCAGACACCTCCTTCCCTAAGTGTTGAAAGGGCACAGATCGTAACCCGTTTTTACCGTGAAAACCAGGACCGATATCCGACACCTGTTCTACGGGCTTTATGTTTCAGGGAATTATGCCTTAAACAATCCATATACATTGGAGATGAAGAACTGATAGTGGGTGAACGCGGCCCGCGGCCCAGGGCTGTCTCAACCTATCCCGAACTTACGTGTCACACTATAGAGGACCTGAAGACCTTGAATGCCAGGGAGCTGCAGCACTATACCGTGACCGGGGAAGACATCAGGATCTACAAGGAAGAGATCATTCCTTTCTGGGAAGGCAGGACACAAAGGGACAAACTCTTTTCCATCCTTCCCAGGGATTGGAAGCTGTTGTATGAAAGCGGACTTTTTACGGAATTTGCCGAGCAGCGGGCTTACGGCCATACCGCCCTGGATGGAAAGATTTACCATACCGGGATGCTCGCTTTCAGGGAGCGGATTGCCGAGGCGCTGGCTGCGGCCGGACCGGAAGCGGACACCCCGGCAGGGGAAGCAGGTGCAGATGCGGCAGCAGGTACCCCGGCACACAGCCGGAAAGACATGCTCCAGGCCATGGATATTGCCTGTCAGGCCATTGTTGTTTTCGCAGAGCGCCACGCAGCACTGGCAGAGGAAATGGCTGTAGCCTGCCGCTCGGAAGGTAACAACGGCAGGGCAGCTGAACTGGAAGAAATCGCACGCATATGCCGGCGCGTGCCCGCCCTTGCCCCACAAACCTACCATGAAGCCATACAGGCCTACTGGTTCGTACACCTGGGCACGATCATGGAACTGAACGGCTGGGATGCCATGAATCCCGGACACCTGGACCAGCACCTGGAACCTTTCTATCTGAAGGAAACACAGGCAGGGACGTTATCCGACACCTTTGCCCGGGAACTGATGGCCTGCCTTTTCATAAAGGTGAACAACCACCCCGCCCCTCCCAAGGTGGGCGTTACCGCAAAGGAAAGCGGGACCTACAACGACTTTACCAATATCAATATCGGCGGTCTGCGACCCGACGGGACAGATGCCGTAAGCCCTGTTTCCTACATTGCCCTGGACACGCTGGAAGAGCTTCACCTGCTCCAACCGGGCCTCTCTGTCCATATTGCCTCCTGCACACCGGAACGCTTTGTCGCGGCAAGCACCCGGGTCATAGGCAAAGGATACGGTTACCCTTCCGTGTTCAATCCAGATGTGTATATACGGGAGCTTCTGCGCCAGGGAAAAACCTTGCCGGATGCCTGTGAAGGAGGCTGCAGCGGTTGCGTGGAAGTGGGTGCTTTCGGTAAAGAGGCCTATTTGCTTACCGGGTACCTGAATGTAGCCAAGGTGCTGGAAATCACGCTGTATAACGGCATGGACCCGGTCCTGGGCCGGCAGGTTTCACTGCAGACAGGCCCGGCCACCGGTTTCAGGGATTTTGAAGAATTATACCAGGCTTTCCTGGAACAACTCCGGTACATCATAGATACAAAAATACGGGTGAACCTGCTCATCGAAAAATTGACGGCAACTGGGACACCGGCCCCGTTCCTCTCCGTTCTCATAGACGACTGCATTCAAAAAGGAAGGGATTATTACGACGGGGGCCCGCGTTACAACACCTCCTACATCCAGTGCACGGGCCTGGGCAGCATTGCAGACAGCCTGGCCAGCCTGAAGAAGCATGTCTTCGAAGATAAGAAATGGACCATGGAACAGATGCTCCGGGCCATGTCCTGCAATTTTGAAGGGGAGGAACCAATGCACCAGTTCATTCTGAATAAAACCCCGTTCTTCGGCAACGACCTGGACTATGCAGACGACCTGGCGGTGCGTGTTTACGATGACCTGTTCCGGCTGATTGAAGGAAAGCCCAATGCCCGGGGAGGAGTCCATCACATGGACATGCTCTCCACCACCTGCCATGTATACTTCGGGACCATAACCGGGGCGTTGCCCAACGGCCGCAAGGCAGGGAAACCGCTCTCGGACGGCACCTCCCCGTCCCAGGGGGCAGATACCAAAGGTCCCACGGCTGTTGCGCACTCCCTGGGAAAACTGGACCAGTCGCTTTCCGGCGGCACCCTGCTGAACCAGCGTTTTGCCCCGTCTATGCTCAAAACAGCTGAAGAAAGGAAAAAACTGGGTGACCTGATCCGTTGCTACTTCGAACTGGGAGGCCACCACATCCAGTTCAACGTGGTGGACACCAAAACCCTGCTGGCTGCGCAAAAAGAACCGGAACGCTACCGGGACCTGATGGTAAGGGTTGCCGGATACAGTGACTACTTCAACCACCTGGCTCCTTCCCTGCAGGAAGACATCATCACCCGTACCCTGAATGAGGGTTTCTGAATCCATGACATCCAAAGGTTGCATTTTTGATATCAGACGCTACGCCATACATGACGGGCCGGGCATACGCCTGAATGTGTTCTTCAAGGGCTGCCCGTTACACTGCCAGTGGTGCCATAATCCCGAGGGACAAGACCCGGAGCCTGTGGTCATGTTCAATCGTACCCGTTGCCTGTCATGTGGGGCCTGCCAGGATCACACCCTGCCCGATGCCTGCCCGTCCGGGGCCCTGGAAACGTGTGGTAAGTGCATGGAAACAGGCGAAATACTGGAACTTGCCCTGCGGGAAAAATTATTCTTTGACCGCTCCGGGGGCGGGATTACCTGCACAGGGGGTGAACCCCTCATGCAGCCGGAATTTCTGGTGAGCCTGCTTGCCGCCTGTAAGGAAAACAACATCCACACGGCCGTGGATACTTGCCTCTACACCCCGGAAAAAGTTGTCCAACAAGTGATCCCATACACAGACCTGTTCCTTGCGGACCTCAAGGCGATGAATCCTGCCCTGCATAAACAATACACCGGGGCCGATAACGCCCTTATCCACAGCAACCTGCGTACCGTCGCCCATTCCAGGGTACCCTTTGCCCTGCGCATCCCCCTCATCCCCGGGGTAAACGACACAAAAACCGAACTGGAGGCCATGGCAGCCTTCGCCCTGGAGCTGCAACGCGCGGGCAATCTGATCACCATCCACTTGCTCCCCTACCACGACTACGGAAAAGAAAAAAGGTCCCGGATCCTGCGGGGCAGGGCTCCTTTCCAGGGGAACTTCTCCTCCCCGCCGGAAAAACAAGTCCGGGCCATACTCAACGACTTCCACAGACAAGGACTCCCTGCATTCAGGGGCGGTTAAACCAATCCCGTCGACGAAGGCAGGACAGCCGTCCTTCCGGGAGCAACGTTACTTCCAGATGAAAAGTGTGGGAAGCAGCAGCAACGCTCCGGTCACTATCAGTCCCAGGATAAAGCGCCAGACCCACCTGGCCCACCGGGTATAGGGAATGCGCGCAACCCCCAGTACAGCCATCAGCACCCCGGATATGGGCGTGATCATATTGGTAAATCCATCCCCGAACTGGAAAGCCAGCACCGTGGCCTGTCGCGAGACCCCCACCAGGTCACTGAAAGGCGCCATGATGGGCATAGTCATGGCCGCTTTGGCCGAGGCCGAGGGAATGAGCATGTTGATGGCCGTCTGGATCAAGTACATGACCTGCAGCGAACCCGTCCGTCCGACAGATTCCAGGCCTCCGGCCATGGCAAAAAGTATCCTGTCCATGATCCTTCCCTGTTCCAGGATCTCAACAATCCCGGCAGCCAATCCCACGATCAGCGCTGCTCCCAGGATGTCCCTGGCGCCTTCTGTCAACTGTTGCGCAATGGTGTTTGCCCTGTAGCCGGCTGCCATTCCGCTCAGTATCCCCAGGGCAAGGAAAAGACCGGCAATCTCGTTTATATACCAGTTGTAGCCCAAGACGCCAACCAGCAGGAAAAGAACAGCGAATAGCACAAAATGACGGACAAGGCGGGCAGGATTCTCCTGTTTGTCCTTTCCCGTAAGGATTTTCAACCCTCCTGCAGCGTACAGAAATGTAAGGGCGGGAAGAAGCCCGGGGATTTTCAGCTTCCAGGCTCCCAAGGCTATCATGGTGGAAGGAGAGGAAACGGAAAAGGCGGTCAGGGCGGCCAGCACCAGGAAGAAAGCCATCCAGGCTGTCCATGTGGTTTTTGCCCCTTCAGCAGGGTATTCTGCTAACAGGTCCACCCCGGCCTCATGGGCAACTTTGCGGGAAGCGTCCTCTTCCCATATGGGCGAGGCTTTTGGATCCCGTTTCACTTTATGGGCATACCGCAGCACAAAGACAATGGTTCCCGCTGTCAGGAGGGCCCAGCAAACCAGGCGGTATCCCATGCCCGAAAATATGGGCAGGTCCGACAGATCCTGGGCAATGCCCACGGTGAAAGGATTCATGAAGGCTCCGGCAAAACCCACATGGGCCGCAACGTAAACCATGCATACCCCGGTTATGGAATCATAACCCATGGATAAGGCCAGTGGAACCACCAGGGCTGTAAAGGCTATTGTTTCCTCACTCATCCCGAAGACTGCGCCAAAAAGACTGAAAAGGACCATCACAGAGGCGATCACCAGGTTATTCACCCCAATGCGGCGCAACAGCGGGAAACGTTCCAGCCGGGCCGCGCTGTCCAGAAAAGACCGGATGCCGCTGTCAATGGCCCGGGTTGCATTGATTACCCAGAAGGCAGCCCCCACGCATAAAATGAATACAATGATCCCAGCCTGTCTGACAAACCCGTTGTAAAAAGCCGTGAATACCTGCCACGTCTGGGGACGGGAGTCTGCCGGTTGAAATGTCCCTTCAACATACTGTCCACCGGGCAAAAACCAGGTTAGCATGGCTGCAACCACAATAAGCACAAAGACAATGACCAGCGGAGCCGGGAACTTATTCTTCATGGGCAACTAATTTCCAAGCAGTTTTAGTGACAACATGAATTGATTGGTTGATTTTTCACCTGCCCGGAACATTTTAGCGTAACCGAAAGACCAGGTTGTCTTGAGATAAGAAAACAAGACCAGCTGGATATCTATTTGTCCGCCGCAATTGAACAAATGAGCCGTCTGCTGGGGGCGGTCAAATCCGGTCATCAGGTGAGCCCCGTATAGGGAAGGTTTGATGTAGGTGGGATACAGCCACGTGGTGCCTACATTGCGTAGCCTGATGGGCATGAGGTTAAGTTCCCCCATTGTCCTGACATACGTATAGGCCGGCAACTGGTTTATACGGGCCCCGGGAAAAGACAATGTATTGCGGTATTGCTCGGACGGCTGCCAGTCCACATAATTGTTCCCGAATCCTCCAAAATAGAAATAGGATAAGCTGGATTCACGATCACCCAGCGAGATGCCCACGCTGTTGCGTATCCAGAAACTGGTGTTCCGGATGAAAGGTATCAGGAAACCCACGCTTTGATCCGAAACAAAGGAGGGGTAGAATCTCTTTTGTGCCAGGTAGGTGGTGGCGTTTATATCCCAGGTGAAACCCATCTCGTCGTCCACACCTCCCAGGGTCTTGCGCAGCTTGGATACACCAAAGGTGACAGAGGCTGCCTGCATGTTCCTTATGGGAGATGCAATCTCCTGGTAAACCGGAAGAACTTCCAGCATGCCATACGTGAAAACAGAAGCATCTACATGATACTTCAGGGGATCTTTCAGGATGAAAGTCCGTTGGTATCCCAGGCCAATGGAATAACCGGCCCTGCTTCTTTTTGTGGGTCCGAAAATATCGTAGAAGTGGGTTGGGTTATAACTGGCTTTCAAGCGCCAGCTCCAGAATTTCCATTCCAGCATGGCATGGAACTTTTGTTCTATTCCATAGGAACTCCATGGCGATACCGCCAGGAACAGGTTGATATTGCTGATCCCCACCGGGTCCCGCCAGTTGAGCCGGTACCCCAGGGCTACGGTATTCTTGAAACCGGCAATGTCGGGGTAGGCCCCTGCGATCTTCATTTCTTTAAGGGGCCTGTAGGGTGTCTCGATAATGGAATCGTTGACCCCTTCCAGGGCCGAGGCGGGGGGCAGGGACCACTCTTCCACCTCGGGGTGGGCCTGGTGGACCATGTTGCCCAGGAAGCTGATGGCATTGGCGTCTTCCAGAACCGTGACGGGCATGATCCCGGGACGCATCCCGTCCCTTTCGTATTCAAGCACCAGCAGTGAATCTTCCGTCACCTGGATTGGGGCAAAAAGCCCGGTAGCCGAATTGGATAGCAATTCCATGTTCCTGTCTTCAAGTCCTATCCTCCATACGTTGGAAACACCCGTATAGTAAGACGTTCCTATCAGA
>MWFB01000045.1 GCA_002071385.1 Bacteroidetes bacterium ADurb.Bin013 | reverse complement strand
CTTTTGCGGTGTTTTTGCCCCTGGTGTGTATTCTGGAGCATACCGCAGGCCACTGTATTGAAGTCACCAACGAGTATCAGGTGTGTGCAGAACATTACTGTTGCTGCAGCAAAAGAACCAGGAGCCTCGGCGTACCAAAAAAGCTCCCGGTTCTTTGTGGTGGCAGCACCAATTCCAATAGCGGGGCCCACCTATTGCCTGTCTGGAATATATAACTACATTTGAAGGCAATACATTTTTTATGACAGAACTGGGCAAAGACAATAAATATATTGACATTGAAAAAACCATACGTGAAAGTGATTCAGAATTACTGACACGTATCCCGCCATATGCAATTAAGTGGATCCAATCAATTGTCAAGCAGGATGAAATCAATCATATCCTCAATAAATATTCAGATTATTCCGGGAAAGAATTCCTGGATAAAATCATAAAAGAATTCAACGTTACTATTGAGGTTGAAGGGAAAGAAAATCTTCCGGAAAACGACAAGTGCTTTTTTGTGGCGAACCACCCATATGGCATATTGGACGGATTGATACTGACTTATATCGTGTCAGAAAAATACGGCCGTCTGAAAGCCATTGCCAATGATGCTTTCATGTTGATCCCTCAATTGCATCCATTCATAGCAGCTGTTAATGTATATGGCAGGTCTTCAAAGGCTTATATTAAAGCCTTGGATGATACTTTTGCGATGGATATTCCCATAACGCATTTCCCGTCTGGAGAGGTTTCAAGAGTGTATAACAAAAAGATTCAGGATACAGTCTGGCAAAAGAGCTTTATCAAAAAAGCCATTTCATCTGACAGGGCCATTGTCCCCATCTATATTTCCGGAAGAAACTCGGCTTTATTCTATACGATCTTTTTGTTTAGAAGATTATTCCACATAGAGGTGAACCTGGAACTGATGCTGTTGCCCAGGGAGATATTCAAGAAAAGGAATAAAACAGTAAAAGTTATCATAGGAGAACAAATCCCACATCAATTGTTTGTCGAAACAAAGTCTCACCAGGACTGGGCACAAGAAGTGCGTTCCAGGGTGTACAACTTAAGGAACATAAACTAAGGCCTGCTTTTATAACTTTAAAAAACAGTCTCCGGGAAAACTGTTTTCGTATTTGGTATTGGTACGTAAACAAAGCAGACAAGAACGACGAGATACTTTTAATGAACTTTGGGTATCATGACCAGGATGGGCTCATGACAACAGACGAAAAAAGTGAACCTGACAAGTATTCCCTCCAGCTTTATCTTCATCTGATAAGTTCCGTCGAAACTGAGAATAAGGATATCGTGGAAATCGGCTGTGGAAGGGGTGGCGGCCTTTCCCATATTGCCCGCAACTTCCCCATTGCATCTGCCCTGGGGATAGACCTGAATAAAAGGGCAGTCCGGTTTTGCAACCTTCATTATAAAATTGACGGTTTGACCTTTGTACGGGGCGATGCCCAAAAGTTGGGACTGGAGAACAATTCCTGTGACATCGTCATTAACGTGGAATCATCACACTGTTATCAAAATATGACTCTGTTTCTGAAAGAAGTCTTCCGGATTTTACGTCCCGGGGGATACTTCCGGTTAACAGATTTCAGGTATGATCACGAGATGTGAGGACTAAAAAAAGACCTGGAAGAGAGCGGATTATCTGTATTTTTTGAAAAAAACATCACTCGGGAAGTTCTGGCTGCCCTTGCATTGGACGACGGACGCAGGCGCTATCTTATCAAGAAACTGGCACCCAAATTCCTTCACAATCTTGCGCTGAATTTTGCCGGGACCGTGAGGTCGTAGACGTAAAAAATAAAAAAAGAGACGAAAGATTATCCTTCGTCTCTTGTGCGGGTAAAGGGACTCGAACCCCCACGCCTTGCGGCATTAGATCCTAAGTCTAACGTGTCTACCAGTTCCACCATACCCGCAATGTCCTGTAAAACAAAACGCTGGTCGCTATTTTTGCTTCTGCTGGTATTTTGCAGGATGGCAAAGGTAAATTATTTTTTGGAATTAAGTCAGAAGGTTCCTTCTATTGCCTGATCCAATTATAATACTTACTTTTAGGGGTCTAATATCCACAGACTTAAGTCCCGTAGTTCTTTTTCATTCGAAAATCAAATCCTATGGAAAGGTCATATCATAACATAAAAACGTTTCTGAGTGTATTTGTCCTGTCTTTCATATTGACGGAATGCACCCAAGAACCGCCGGCCGGAGAGGAACAGACACTTCCCAAACTTACTACCGGTGATGTTACCGATATAACTACAACAACGGCCTCATGTCAGTGTAATGTAACATCGGACGGGGGTGCGGCGGTAACAGCCCGGGGAGTCTGTTGGAGCACGGCAGAAAGTCCCACCACTGCCGGATCAAAAACTACAGATGGCTCTGGTATTGGATCCTTTACCGGGAACCTTACGAACCTGACACCAAATACAAAATATTATGTGAGGGCCTATGCCACGAATGCAAAAGGAACAGCTTATGGAGTACAAAGGACATTCAACACCTTGCAGGAGCAGTCTTTGGCAACTGTTACTACCGGTGATATTTCGGATATCACTACTACAACAGCCAAATGCGCCGGCAAAGTTATATTGGACGGTGGAGCGGCGGTTACAGCCCGTGGAATATGCTGGAGCACAGCAGAAAATCCTGGCGCCGATGGTTCAAAAACATCAAATGGCACTGGTACCGGAGAATTTTCAGGCAGCCTTACAGAGCTTAACCCAAATACGACTTATTATGTCAGGGCTTATGCGGTCAACTCAAAAGGGACAGCTTACGGAGTACAAAAAACATTTACCACCCTACAAGGGCAGACTAAGCCTGCAGTTACTACGGGAGATATTACAAACATCACGGCAACAACAGCTACCTGCTCAGGTAACGTGACATCGGACGGGGGAGCCGAAGTTACGGCCAGGGGAATCTGCTGGAGCACAGTAGAAAATCCTGGCGCCGATGGTTCAAAAACATCAGATGGCACGGGCACAGGACCCTTTTCCGGCGATCTTACAAATCTGACACCCAATACCACATATTACATAAGGGCTTATGCCACGAATTCGGAAGGGACGGCTTATGGAGAGCAAAAGTCTTTTGTAACAAAAAAGGATGAAGCACCTGACACCTTTAAAGACAACCGTGATGAAAAAGTCTACAAAACGGTAACCCTGGGCAAACAAGTATGGATGGCAGAAAACCTGGCTTATTTACCTTCAGTCAGTCCTCCAACGGAAGGAGAATCGGATGTGGCTTTTTACTACGTTTATGGATATTATGGCACAGATGTGGCTGCTGCCAAGGAAACAGAGAATTATAAAATTTACGGGGTCTTGTATAACTGGCCTGCAGCCATGTCGGCATGCCCCGATGGCTGGCATCTGCCCAGCAATCAAGAATGGTTAGAATTAATAAACTTTGCAGGTGGAATACAAAATGCCGGAGGCTATTTGAAAGAAGCAGGGACTGAACATTGGAGAGAACCCAATGAAAAGGCGAGCAACTACACAGGATTTACTGGCCTTCCAGGTGGGAGCCGTGGCCTGGATGGAGATTTTATCAACATGTTTGATTATGGTAATTGGTGGATGTCTACCCAGCAAGGATTGTTTGACGCAATGTTCCTGAGTCTCCGCGCTCATCACGGCGATGTTACGAGACCAATTCTCCCTAAGAGGAATGGCTTTTCGGTCCGGTGCCTGAAGGATAAATAAATAGAGACCGGCTAAAAATTTCTTTTCAGCCGGTCTCCAGTCGTTCCGGGCGCTCCGGATCTCAAGTGATCTAAAACGCCCGAAGTTCACATTGACAATTTATTCCGTATACCCGGGATTCTGCTGGAGTTCGGGATAGAACTTCCTTTCCGTGTGTGAAATGGGAAGCACTATCTTGAAATAGCTCCAGTCAAACGTTCCGGGGCATCCGGCAGACTCGGCAAAGTTATGCCCGTCGGAGTCGAGCCGGGTGATGGATTTCCCCACGCGCATAAGGTCAAAGAAGCGGTGTCCTTCCCCGACGAGCTCCTTGCGGCGTTCTATCTGGATCAGGTCATCGGTGGCCACTACATTGGCAACATCAGGATTGGCTCTTTTGCGGATGGTGTTCAGGTATCCGCTGGCCACGTTGGCACCGGCACTTCCCTTGAGGGCACCTTCGGCTGCAATAAGGTAAGCCTCGGACAATCTCAACACTTTGGGATTGTTGTAACGGAAGTTGACTCCGCCGTTGCCCGGGAATTTGTTGAACCATGCCTTTGTGTTGTCGTACTGTGAATCGGTCCTTACAAACTGTGCCCGGATGTCGTTGGAATCGCTCTGGATCAGGTTGATCCAGCTTACGGTGGGTATGAGCGAAGCGCCTGATGAGGGGGCTCCGTGCCACAGGTTGTGCCAATAGGAGACGTAGCCGCCATCATCGTCTATGCCTGATTGGGGCGAGACAAAGAACTCCAGTATGGTTTCCAGCGTGCCTTCCTCTTCCCAGTACTTGATGTACTGATCCCTGCTGGCCAGCACATACGGAGAGCTGTTGATGACCTCTGTGGCTGCAGCATAGGCATTGTTCCATTCGCCTTTGTACAGATGCAACCTAGCCTGCAGCAGTTTTGCTGCCCAGTAGTTAAAGTGGCCGGTGTTTTTTGCCTTGGATAGCAGGGGCAATGCAGTCTCCAGATCCTCTAAAACACGGGCATAAGTCTGGGCAACCGTGCTTCTGGGTTGTCTGGACTCGGACGGGGAGGTGACTTCGGTAATGAGCACAGCGCCCAGCGAGGCCCCGTTGTCTTTTAGGTAAGGATAGCCATAGAGGCGGGCCAGGTCAAAGTAAACCAGAGCCCTGACAGCATAAGCCTGTCCCAGGTAGTCGTTCTTTTTGGTAACATCAGAAGAGGAGGAGACCTCCAGATTGGCCAGGTTTGCGATCAGGGTGTTGCATCTCATAATGGTCTGGTAACACCTTTCCCAGGTAGAAAAGTAGGTGCTGCTCTCGGACTCATAGCCGAGTGTATAGATTTGCACCCAGCCGGTACTCATAACCCTTGGCTGGATGTTGTCACCCCTTTCGTCGCCCAGGAGTTGAATTGTGCCTCCGTAATAATCCTGGTATTTCATATCTATATACAGACCATTAACCGCCACATTGGCATCGTAGAGTGTCTGCATGGCAGTCTCTGCAACTACTTCGTCTGTAGGTTTGGTATCCAGGAATCCCTCACAGGAGTTGAACAGGAAAATCAATCCCGTAAGCAACAGAATACTTAAAATATTGTGTTTCATATCTTTTATTATTTGCAGGTTAAAGTGATATTTCCAGACCTATGGTCAGGGTGCGCGTTGCCGGAAATGTAAAATTATAGTATCCGTCAGCCTGCACCTCGGGGTCAAAATTGAGCCCGGTAAACGTAAGCAGGTTGTTTCCTGCCAGGTAGATCCTTGCGTTGGATATTTTCACTTTGCTGAGCAGATTCTGGGGCAGAGTCCAGGAAACGGTGAGGTTTTTCAGTCTCAGGTAATCGCCTTTCTTGAGTGCCCTGCTGGAATCGTAATATCCGCCCTGGGTGTTACCCGCGACCCTGCGCGGTACATCGGTAATGTCACCGGGTTTCTGCCATCTTCTGAGTTGCTCTTTGGAAGTGTTCTTATAAGAATTGTAGCCGTCATCTTCCAGGTCGTCCACGGCATTATCCCATACATAATGGCCATACTTGTAAGACCAGGCCATGGAGGCAGTGAGCGACTTATAGTTAAAGGAGAAATTGAATCCCCCAAAGCCCTTTGGAATGGCGGTCATTCCCTCCAGGATGGTAGAGGATGCTTGTGACCTTGAAACCAAAGTGCGGTCGCGGGTACCATCAGGCAAAGTGGCGTTGGAGTAGTAGAGCGGGTTCCCGGTTTCAGGGTCGACACCGTAATATTCACGCGTGTAATACTGCACATAAGAATAACCGGCCTTCCAGATATGGGGCCTGCTCACGATCTGTTCGCCTTCTTCGGACAGGGCCAGTACCTCGTTATGGAGGGTTGCCCAGTTAATACCGGCTTTCAGGGACATGTCCCGGGTCTTGATAATGTCAACGTTCAGAGACAGTTCCACCCCATTGTTGACCATGGAACCGATATTGGTCAGGGCACTGCTGAATCCGGTGGTGGAGGGTACGGTCGCGTTCAGGAGCAGGTCTTTGGTGGTCCTGTTGTAATATTCGGCCACGAAATCAAACCGGTCGAAGATACGCACATCTAGTCCTATGTTCCAGTTCTGGTTTTTTTCCCATGTCAGGTCGCTGTTGGCCAGGTTGGATGGGTATCCGGCTGCCTGGGTGCCGTAAAGACTGTACGAGAACACGGCCATATAGCCATAGTAGTTGGAGGGCAGGGTGCCGCTTGTACCATATGATCCCCTGATCCTGAGGTCGTTGATCCATTTTATACCTTTGATGAATTCCTCGTTGCTCAATCGCCAGGAGCCTGCAACCGACCAGAAGTCACCCCAGCGGGTTGCCGGGCCCAACCTGGAGGATCCGTCACGGCGGTAAGAACCGGATACGTAATACTTGCTGTTGAAGTCATAACTTGCGCTGCTGATAAAGGAGAGCAGGTTGGAATTACTCCTGTAGGTGTAGCCCGATTCAAAATTGGAAGCAAGTGCCGATTCGGTTGCCCCGAAGTTGGAAAAGTCAATCTTGGCAAGGCGTGTGTAGATGAATTCCTCGCTTTCTGCTTCCCATCCGGCCATAAGGGCGATGTTGTGTTTTCCGAACGATTTGTTGTAGTTTGCAATGGTGCTGCTTACCACCCTGTCAATGAAACGGTGACGGTCCGAGGCATATCCCTGGCCGTAGGCCGTAAAATTAATGTGACCATAGAGCCATGCAAACCTGTCATGCATCTTGAGGTAGTCCTTGCTTAAAAGGGTTTTGATCTTCAGGCCGTCGGTGATGCTGAGTTCTGCCCATCCCTTGAGCATGATCCTCATCTGGTTGGCATCGTTGATCTGCAGGTCAAACTGCGGCACGGGATTCACCCGGGTACCACCATCGTAGAATTCCAACCAGTAGGAGCCGTCATCGTATTTGAAAGGCCAGCGCGGGGTGAGGTGCACCTTCCACAGGTAAAATACGTTGTCTTTTGCCTGTCCGTCCTGGTGGCCGCTCTGCTTCTGGTCAGAGAACTGGATAGAACCGCCCACCCTCAGGTATTTGGACATCTTGTGTTCTGCATTCACATTGGCGGTGAAACGTTTCATGTATTGAATGCGGTTGATACCGTTTTCATCTGTGTAGGCTATTGAAGCAAAGACCTTGGAGTTTTCATTCCCTCCGGATATGGACACTTCGTAGTTCTGCAACACAGCCGTGCGGAAAAGCTGGTCTTCCCAGTTTTCGTAGATCAGGTTGCTTTTGCGTGAGGGATAGTACTTTTCAGTCATGACATCCACATAGTTGTCCAGGGAACCGTATTTCTGCCATTGTGCAGGATTGTCTGTACCGTAGTTGCGCCAGGATTCCCGGGTGAGGACTTCTCCTTCTTCTTCAGACACCAGGGGATAATTATTCACGGCAAAATACGAAATTCCCACATTGCCCTTGAAGGTTGTGACCGGTCTGCCGGCTTTTCCCTTTTTGGTAGTGATGATTACAACACCGTTGGAGGCCCTGGACCCGTATAGGGAAGATGCGGCGGCATCCTTGAGTACGGTGACAGATTCAATGTCCCCGGGATTCAAAAAGTTCATGGAACTCGTGTAGATGTTTCCCGAACTCCAGTCTCCACTGGTGGCAGGTACACCATCAATAACATACAAGGGTTCGTTGCCTGCATTGAAGGAACCAAAACCGCGGATGCGGATTTCGGGCAGGGAACCCGGTTGTCCCGATTTCTGGGAGATCTGCACCCCCGGAACAGCGCCCACGATGGCTTGTTCAAAGGTAAGCACAGGCACATCTTTGAAGCTCTCCTGCCTGAGCTGGGTGGCAGAGCCGGAATAGGACCCCTTGGTTGTGGTGCCATAGGCAACCACAAGGATCTGATCCAGGCCCACAGCCTGCTGGGCGAGGGCAGCGTTTATCTCGGCCCGGCCGTTTACAGGGATCTCAATCGCTTCATAGCCGATGCTGGAGAAAACCAATGTCCCGTTTTCCGGGACATTGTTGAGCGCATAAACACCGTTGGCGTCTGCAGGAATGGCTGTAGTGGTGCCTTTGATGACCACAGAAGCGAATGGGATTCCAGAACCGTCGGCCGCATCGGTTACCTTTCCGGTAACCCGCATTTGTGCATAAAGCTGTACCATGGACAGAGATAAAATACACAAAAGCAAAAAAGTCCGTTTTAACTTCATTTCCAGATAGTTTTAGTATGGTTAGGTCGGTGGAACAAAAAAAAGCCCTCAGGAACGAGGGATCGCTAAAAGAGTAGGCAGATAGGTTTTCTGCCGGCATGTGATGCTATGTAATAGCTTATCATTGGTGCGAAAATCGAAAAGTTTCATAAAAATAGGGATTGTTTTTCACAAATGCAAGGTAATCTGTCAGATAATCCGGACTTTATACGGTTTTTTAACAATTTTTGCTTAGTCAGTCATTAAAAACAACAGGCTTCTGCAGGTGTACACAACGGCAGAAGTGACACCTACGGCATTGCAGAAGGTTACTCTGTGCGCTGTGTAAGGGATTAATTAAGTAAACAAATCCTATCTTTGCACTATGGGTGGTTTACTTACTTATAGTGTAGCTGGTCATCGGTTTGGGAT
>MWFB01000044.1 GCA_002071385.1 Bacteroidetes bacterium ADurb.Bin013 | reverse complement strand
AGTAAACATACTAAGAGCAGGGGGAAGCCTGGAAACGGCCCAATTTACACTACGACACGCCAACCCGGCCACCACATCGTCCGTATCGCGGATAATACGCGTAAGCATATCGCCGCTATGTACCGAGGACAACTCCTGCCACCGCGAGTACAGCAAGCGCGAAAATACGTTGTACCGCACGTGGTTGCTCATGCGCACCTCGGTAAGTCTGCGCACACGCAAATCCCACGCCCTCAAAAGAATTTGCACTACCACAAGCGCCACCAACATTATGGAATAAAGAAGCAGGCTCCCCGCTATATTCCCGGTAGCTATATCTATAATGGTTTTGGAAAACCAGACAAAAGCCAACGAAGACGCCACCTCGGCCAACCCAATGAGCGTAATGGTCACTATCCGGGAACGAAACCCGCGCGAGGCAAAACGCAGAAACTGAAGGGCAGCTTTCATCGGAAACCTATTTTAAATCGGTGTATTAGTTTCTTATACGGCACAATCAAAATGTGTGAAACTGATAAGGTAGCAAATTTTAGCGATCTTTTCACCGAAAGCACAAAAGAGAACCACATACCGCTGTATTTTCCCGGAGGCCTCTTTTTACCGGGCCGATGAAACCCAAAATTCCCGTTTTTCAGGATGTCGGCCGCCACCCTCCTTGTGTGGCGTTCGGGGCGTTCGGTGCGTTCGGTGCGCCCTCTGCGTTCAGTGCGTTCGTGACGCCCGGTGCGCCCTCTGCGTTCGTGGCGCCCGGCCGGCAGCAGAGGAAACGGGAAAATTTCTTCCGGGGCATCCAGGTACTCCACGGCCACCCGCGCAAACACCTGCATGGGGTACAGCAACCCATAGGAACGCACACGCTCCGTAAATTCCTGCCGGTCAATCTCCCCGTGGTAGTGCTGCAAAAACAGTATCCAGTCGCAAAACTGGCGAAACCCCACACCCAGGCTTACAAAATGCCGAAACATATGATGGAACAGGAAGAACGCGTTCAGCGTTGCGGGCAGCACCTGCACCGCAATTTCAGGCTGCTGCGGTTGCTGCAGCGGCTGCGATTGTGACTGCTGCGGTTGCTCTTGCTGCGGCTGGCCTTGTTGCTGCGATTGTGACTGCTGCGGTTGCTGTGGCTGCGGCTGGCCTTGTTGCTGCGATTGCGGCTGGCCTTGCTGCGACTGCGATTGCAGTGGCTGGCCTTGCTCTTGCGACTGCTGCGGCTGTGGCTCTTGCTGCGGCGATTGCAGCGGCGGCTCCCGCAGCAGTTGCGCCACCGGGACCCGACTGAACCGGGCCTGCTCCGCTACCTCCTTCTCCCACGCAACAAACTGCTTTTCGTATTTTTTCCGATCAAAATATGAAATACGGCAATGAGGCTCGATCACTATCCCCCTCCATGCGTAATTGTAATGAATATGCCCTGCATCATCTGCCTGGTATCCCTGCCCGGCTGCCCAAACACGTGCTTTTTCGTAATCCCCCGGACGGTACAACCACACGTCAATGTCTCCCGGGTTTCGCAACAACGGGTTGGGATATTGCGCACCGCTGGCTAGTCCTTTCATAAGCACAAACGGAAACCCGGCCTGTTCGTATTCCTGCTGCAAGGCTCCCAACACCCGGACCATGTTGCGGTTCAACGTCTTGGTTTGTTCAATCTGCAACAGCAGCTGCATACGCAATTCCCTGGGAGGCAGACTCTCCTCCGGCAACGACAAGACTTTATCTGCCACCAATGCGCTCACACTCTGTTTGTGAGCCAGCACCGCAATTTTCTTCCACACGCCCCCATCCAGCCCTTTGAACCGCAAACCATCAGCCGGCCTGTCCCACAGAGCCGCCGACAGCAAGTGCAAGAACAAGCCGTTTACTTCAGCATTGTTTACCCCGGTGTTATTCCTGTTTTTCAACCAAACCTTCTTTTAGTAATGTACCTACCAAAGCCTGTACGTCCTTAGCGGCCACGTCGCGCGCTACGTCGTATTTTTCCACCAATAAATCTATCAAATCTTCTTCTGTAAAATCTTTTTGAATCACAGATTCTACCAAAAAAGCGGCCGTGTGGTTCAGGGTTACCACCCGGGTATAATCCAGGCCCGAGCCGCTTTGGGACACCATCATATATTCACCGCCAATGTTGCGGATGGAAAATTGTTCTTTCAGTCGCATAGTCGTACAATATATTATTTTTTATTCAATCTTCGGTAAAGCGCCAGCCCCACACGGCGCAAAAACGGATGCGACGGCCACAAAAACCGGTACGCATTCCAACGCCAACTTCCCTGCCGGATACTCCTTTCAACGGAAGGCCGCCTTCCGCTGCGCACCACTTCCGTTACCTCGGCAAGCACCTCGGCCCGACTGCACCGTTCATAAACCTTCAGGTTGCCGTCGCCCCGCAACCACAGCCGGTCACCCTGCACCTTCACCACCCGGTGAATTACGTACCGGTCCTCCTCCGGGCGGGCCAGCAACAAGCGGGCCAGCACCAGGCGTCCCCGACGAAAGGAATCCTTCCCGGGCTTTTCCAGCACCAGCACATCCCGGCCGTCCCGTATAAAAGGCAACATGCTGTTGCCGCGGGCACGCATGCGCACCGCATGACCCAGGGCCAACTGCTCGGCCACCTCGGCAAAAAACAGGGTATTATTGATGGTCCGAACTTCCATTGCCGGTATAGTTTACATCCTGCGCGTTCAGTAACGAATGTGTCAACTCCACTGCTTCGCGGTCGGGGCGGTTAATCAGATGGTACACAGGCACTTTCTCTAACACATCGTATATCAGCGAAACCACGTGCTCGCGTTGTTCCCTGCCCGAGCGGAAAATGGCTGCCGACTGCATCAGCACCTTAAACGCCTCCAACGCACCCATCTTTGTCAGCTTGTTCTCCGGTCCCTGTTGCAAAAGCACAAAAGCCGAGACCTGTGCCCGCTCGTTCCTGTAACACGCCGTACTTCCGCTCCAGGGAGCACCATACAACCACACCTTTCCGTCGTCTGTCACACGCACCAGCGGCTCGTCGTCGTTCAGCAGCGTACTGCCGGGAATATGCTTGAGCCACAGACGACTGTGGGTACTTTTACCCGTACCGCTTGTACCCAGAAAGACCAGCGCCTTGCCGTTTTTTTCAATGGCCGAGGCGTGTATTTTCAGCGTTTTGTGGTACGCGGCCGCCACCCCAAAGGCAGTCCGCAACAGGTACGTAAGAAAATGCTCTTCGTAAGGAGCAGTTAGCGTAAGGTCCGTAGAGACGGTCTTCCTGTCTGCCGAGATTCTCATACGGTGCTCCACTCCCCCGGTTTGCTGCTCTAATCCCCCGAGTGTCATGCTCACGGTGATTTCCCCGTTGCTGTGATACACAGCAAAAGTAGCACCGTCCACTGTGAGTGTCTCATCCGGTTCATCGCTCGGAAGAGAAATAACCTCGTCCCCGGAAAAACAGAACAAAACATTTTTGTCCTCTTGCTGCCAATCCTTTTTGCCTTCTTCCTGTTCCAGGCGGAACGGCCGGAAAGTGGGCAACAGGGCGTCTGTAGCCTCTGCGTTGGTAGTTTTAATAATCAAGTAATGTCCTGCAATAAGGAACTTACACATTCAAACTCTTTTTTACTTTTCTATTAGAAATACAAATATAAACACCATAAATTAAACTAAAAATCAAGTCTTTAAAAGACTTGATAATTTGTCCAATTTTTATTACTTTTGTCCATTAAAAACTAAAAAACGACCACTAATGAACTCTATTGAAAATGAGCTCCAATCGAGCGATTCTTATGTTCCCCCAAAAGTACAGGTAACAGATATTATTATTGAACAAAATATTCTGTCCGGCGGAAGCGGCCTTCTGGATGGCTTTGGCGGAGCCAATTGGTAAAACAAATTAAATTTTAATATTGAAATAATATGAAAACTAAATATATAGCCATACTACCGGTGCTTGCTTTCCTATTGACAGGATGCATTTATGACGGTTTACCTAATGAAAATATGCAAGAGCGCAACGTTACCATTACGGCACTGCTTGCAGAAGAAACACAAACAAGCCCCAAACAAACCGAACCCAATACGCGCATTTCTATGGAAGAAAACGGTTTAGATATAGACCTGTACTGGGAAAACGGCGATAAGATACAATTGGGGATTGTATATACAAACACCGAAGACAAAACTATAAAAACAGTACAGGAAGTACAGGTTGTTGTGGACACAGAAAACAACAGAAAAGCCACTTTTGATGTAGTTATTCCCTCTGATGTAAAAGACAAATTTGACTTGTACGGACTGTATGGCGGCAAAGGACTTAGCACAGATGACCCGTCCAAAGCCATTCTTCCGGAGACGGAGGATTTTTTTGCCCACGACCTGCATACCTTGTACGAAAAGAAAGTAGTCATGCTTTATTTTGAAGCTCGTGACATAGATAAAACCACACCGGCTTTTGGCGTTAACTTTCAACACATGGGCTCTTTCTTTAAAATCCTGGTCAAAAACACCGGAACGGCCACTATAAATAATATTACAGAAGCTACATTGGAACAAGACGGAACAAACGGAACAATCGGCCTGATTCCGGCTTATGCCCAATCGAACAGATTTAACATAGCCGATAAATATTTTCTGAAAGATGCTACTGTAAGCGACAAGGTCACTCAAGTCAGTTTTTCAGCTAATCACATCTATCAGGTAGAAAACGGAGTTCTGGCTTTCTGGGCATGGTTGCCTGTGGCAAAAGGAGAAGGCGAAGGTGCCGATTGGCCGGCTCTGCGTCTTTCCATCAAGAACGGCATAGAAGGCTCAACTACCACAATTCACACAGATTACAAATCGGCCAAAAAAGCCACCACCGGCAAAGCCTACCACTTTTACGCCACACATGACGGAAGTACGCTGACATTTGTAGAAGAGAGCGCTTTTACTGTCCCGGACGGCACTGTAGATGCTTCTGGAACAGGAATATTGGCAGACACACGTGACGGCAACTTGTACGCTACAGTCCGGATTGGAACCCAAACATGGATGCAAGAAAACTTGAAATACCTGCCGGTAATAACCCAGCAAAGTACTGATGTTTCAAATACAGAAAGTAAGTATTATGTCTATGGCACTACTGGAGTTGGATTATCCTCTGCCAAAAATTCAGCCAATTACAAGAAATACGGTGTGCTTTACAATTGGACAGCAGCTATGAATGGTGCAGCAAGCAGTGCTACCATTCCCAGTTGCGTACAAGGAGCTTGTCCTCCCGGTTGGCATGTACCCAGTAGAGGAGAATGGGACGCTATGGGAACTTACTTAACGTCAAATAGGTATACATATGACGGGTCAGCAGTAGGTCCGTGGTCAAGAATAGCAAAAGCGTTAGCTACAGGAAGACCCGACTGGGCAGATTCTACTGAGGAAGGTGCTCCGGGTAATACAGATGCTTCGGATAAAATCAATGTTTCCAAATTTAGTGCACTGCCGGGAGGATATATGGCCAGTAAGAACTTTAACTACCTCACCACGCAGGCCTTTTTCTGGTCAACTGAAGAACACAGTACTAATACCAAAGCATTCAAACGGAGAATAGAGTATAATAAGCCGGGCGTTACTACAGATGAAAACGCTAAAACATCGGCCATGTCCGTCCGCTGCATAAAAGATTAAATAAAATTAAAACCTATGAAGACTACTAAAAATGAGCTTCAAACAAGCGAAAGCTACGTTACTCCAAACGTACAGGTAACCGATATAATTATTGAACAAAACGTCCTGAACGGTGGAAGTGCCGGAGACTTCGACTCCGAAGAGCTGGACGATCTTCAGGGAGAGATATGGTAAACGTGTAATTGCTAAAAATTAAAAGTCATGAAAAAAAGATTCTTTATTCTTTTTTTGGCACTACCCTTCCTGGTACTACCCTTTCTGGTTCTTTCCTGTACTCAGGAAGATATCCCGCCGGAGTCCATGGCCGAAACATTTACTGTTTCTGCGACCCTGGGCACAGACACAAATAATCCCAACACCCGGATTTCTATGGAGCAAAATATAATCGATATGAAATTGAAGTGGGAAGATGATGATCAAATTGCGTTGTGCATTGTAGCGAATGAACAAGCATACACGCAAACGGTTAACGTTGACATAGACCCAAAAAACAATAAAAAAGCCAGTTTTACATTCACCCTGCCGACTGGAGACTACCCAACATTCGATTTGTACGGATTGTACGGAGGTGATGGGTTCCAGGAAAATTCAACACTGGTTAAACTGCCTGATAACCCTGTCGCAGATACTGAAGCAGGAATTAGAAAAGCTATGGTGCTTACTTTTGCAAAAAAGAACATCAACGTCTCTTCACCTGATTTTTCGGTTAATTTTTCACACCTGGGCTCGGTATTTAAAATTCTGGTAAGCAATACAGACGCAGCGAATTTTACGACAATAAGCGGTATCTCAAGGGCTGTACTCGCATCCAACTCTGCTGATCCGTTGGGTCTTCATGTAAACACCGACAAAAGTTCAGGCCGGTACAATGTAGCAACAGGAGATTTCACCGAAACCACTTCAATAGCTGAACTTTCCTTTGTATTGCCCGGGGTAATAAACCTAAAACCAGGTGATTCTCAAGAATTCTGGGGATGGTTTATCCCTAAGGAAGGTCCCAACTGGCCGGAACTGAAGCTCAAATTACTGGATGCATTAGATAATGTACTACTTACTACTACAGGTATCAAAGAAGCAAAACCCTCACCGCCTGTTTCCGGGAAAGCCTACCATTTCTTTGCGGAATATAACAATAACAGTTTTACGTTTTCCTCTCTAATTAAAGGAAAATTCACAGACCCCCGCGACGGCAACGTCTATAAGACAGTCAAAATTGGCGACAAAATTGTCATGGCAGAGAACCTGCGATACCTTCCGGAGGTGATGGGTCGTTTAATAAGCAAGTCTGATGAACCGTGTTATTATGTATATGGTTTTGGTCAGGATGCTGCTATTACAGATGTGCTTAGCGTTGAAGATGCTAAAGACACAGACAATTATAAGATTTACGGAGTTCTTTACAACTGGCCGGCAGCCATGAACGGAGCTACCACAAGCAACACCATCCCCAGCAGAGTGCAAGGTGTTTGCCCCGCTGGTTGGCATCTTCCCAGCCATGCTGAATTATTATCTATATTTGAGGTATACGGAACAGCGTGGGCTACCAGGGGCATTTATTTTAAAGCTATTGGAAATACAAATAATGGTTTTGGGCTATGGAACGATAATAACACAAATGCAACCAACATTTCTGGTTTTACTGCACTTCCTGCAGGCAGTAAATCGGGAACAGCTTCAAATGCTTTTAGCAACATAGGCACGCACGCTTCTTTTTATACTTCCACAGAAGACACTGATGATACTAATGCAATAAGACCCCAACTTAGGGCTACCGATGGAAATATAAATAAGGATGCAAGTGGTAAAAAATATGCTGCACATTCCGTACGCTGCGTGAAAAATTATTAAGCGATTCTGGTACTCTTTATAGCAAAAATGGCGCACTTCTAAAAGATAGTGTGCCATTTGACTTTTTCCACCAATAAATGATTTTGGCGCACCTACACATCAGATGTGTCGCGCCAAACTTTATTCGAAAAATCGTATTTGCCTATATATTAAGGAATTCCAAATTTGAAAAATTGTCTTGGCGCAATACATCTGATGTGTAAGTGCGCCAACACGAAGCACGCCTAGATTACACTCCCAGATCAAATCTGACCCGCCGCCTCTCTATAAGGAACAACCGTAATACCACTACTGCGCAGTTGCTTACTATCTCCTGCATAGATTATCCATCCTCTCTCCTCACCCGAAATTTTTAACCACTCAGTAAGCGAGCCAAAGTAATCATTGGTGATGGTTTGTCCGGATTTAATTTCTATCGGTACCAAACCATCGTGGTTCTCAATCAGTAAGTCAACCTCTCTCCCAAGGCTGTCACGCCAAAAATAAAGATTGCTCAACTTACCTTGATTGTATCTGTTTTTAAGGAAATCAACAACAATCATATTTTCAAACAGTGCACCTCTTAAGGGATGCAATTTCAGTTGATTTGCATTCTCAATGCCCAGCAATGCCGAGGCCACCGGCACATACACATACACATACTCTGATAAATACGTAAAGTATAAACCCTCCAAAAAGGAGAAAAAATTACTCTCCCAGGGTGTACAGTAATACGAGAAAGGTGTACAGTAATACGAGAAAGGTGTACAGTAATACGAGAGCCCATTTTTTACAGCCTGTCAGTCAATAGGTTACAAGGGCATTTTTCCCTTAAATATATTTAAATATAATTAAAGGGCAGCCTCTCTCTTTAGATCGGCTGCTTTTTTCATTCTAAAATAGAAATAAATAGAATCTCCAGGGTATTGTTTATTAAAATTATTTATTATCTTTGTGATACTAAAAGATAAATAACAATACAATGGAAGCAGCAGCAGTAGTACCCACCGGAAACACCAATATAACAGTAAGCAGCTCCAGGATAGAGGAGCTTCTGGATAGCTTTATAGACTCACAGGACGTGAAACAAAGCTCTAAGGGGCTCTATAGGCGCACCCTGGAGCGTTATATCTCCTGGGTTGAGGAGAAGGGCTACCTCCTGTCGGATATAACCAGGGGCCAGATACTGGAGTATAAGGAGGATCTGTTAAGGTCCGGGAAGAGCAGCCTAACAGTAGGCTCTTATATTACCGCTGTCAGGAGGTTTTACGAATGGACCGAGGCTAATAAGTACTATCCGAATGTAGCTAAAGGTATAAAGACACCAAAGAGGAAACAACAATTTAGGAAACAGCCTCTACTCCCCAGCCAGGCTACCGCCCTCCTGTCTTACTACCAGGACAGGGCCCTGAGAGACTACGCTATAGTAAACCTACTCCTGAGGACCGGCCTCCGCACTATAGAGGCTATCCGGGCCAACGTTGAGGATATAACCTATAAAGGATCTCAAAGGGTTTTACTTGTATACGGAAAGGGGAGAGATGAGAGGGATAACTTTGTGGTTTTAACGGACAAGGCCTACCAGCCTATAGCAGCCTATCTAAAGACCAGGGAGGCCAACGGATCAGATCCTTTGTTTACCTCAACCAGTAACAACAGCAACGGAGAGCGACTCTCCACCAGGACCATATCCTACATAGCTAAGGAGGGATTAAAGGCCATAGGACTGGACGAGAGAGCTTATACCGCCCACAGCCTGAGACACACCACAGCAGTAAACATACTAAGAGCAGGGGGAAGCCTGGAAACGGCCCAATTTACACTACGACACGCCAACCCGGCCACCACCCAAATATATACAGCAACCCTTAACGAAGAGAGGAGGCTACAGAATAGCGGAGAGGCCCTCCTGGACAGCCTGTATTAACGGTATCAGATGAATGAAAAAAACATTTATTTACATTGAACAGGAGACCAATATCAGTAATATGAGTAATACCAGTAATATGGATAATATAAGTAATACGGGTAATATCGGTAATATGAGCAATACGGGTAAACCAAGTAACGCAAACGGCTATAAGGGCAAACAGTATTTACTGTAAATAACAGTAAGTTTACAGTAGGGGGCTCTTTAGGGCTAATAGGATAACGGGAACTCAGAGAGTAGGGGAGAACTCCACAAACGGCCAAAGGTCCTGAAATCGCCTAAAAAGAGGCTTTAAAACAAGGTGTATAAATTAACAAGAGAGACAAAGATATGAGAAACATAACAGACTGGATAAACAGGGAGCTATATCCTGTATTATTTAACCACATAGACCAGGCGCTCCCGGAGTTTGAGTTTAAGAGAAAGGGGAGGAACTGGATCAGTAGCAACGGCAGGAAGATAACAGGAGAGCAGGGGGAAAAGGGAAAGGTCTATATATGGGATCAGGCACCCGGAGTAATTAAAGATTTTACCAGGGGCAGCAAGTCTGTTATAGATCAGGTAATGGAG
>MWFB01000043.1 GCA_002071385.1 Bacteroidetes bacterium ADurb.Bin013 | reverse complement strand
TGCCGCCACCACAACGAACACCCACCCAAACCCTCCCTGGCCGTAGGGAGGGCTTAGCCGGGGCAAGCCCCGGCGCTCTGTGCTTTTACTGTGTCAGCGACCTCCCGCCAGGAGCGGTAGTACCGCGTACACTTGATGTATTACCCTATCTAACAGGTGATTAACAGAAGAGCTCCCTTGGGGAGCTCTTCTGTTATAATGCAGATATCCAGCACAATGAATCAAGTGTACGCGGTACTGCCAGGGATTAACTATTTTGATGGATAGAACACCCCATGTGTGGATGGCGCTGTGATTTTACCGGAAGAAAGACTGACGCCAAAAGAAACCGGAGGTTTTCACTGACCGGTTGGAGCAAAAACCGCTGCAAATCAGAGTGGTGCTGCGAAGCAACCTGTTATGAGCGCCAAAGGCCTTTGGCGCACCGCCTTTGAAGACCAACAGGCAGTTGTCGGGGCAACAATACGCATAACTGCAAGGTTGCTTCCACCATAAGGTAAGGGAAGCCTTGGCAAAAAGAAAAAAGCTTCCCGATCTTGTGGTGGAAGCGACCATTTGTTGTATTAAGGAAAAGGTTAATACCTCGGCTTAAAAGAAAAAGCACTCCGTTCTTGGCACTCAGACGACCGCCTGCAGGAAAGGTTGAAGTCTCGGCGTTCCAAAAAAGCACCCGGTTCTTAATGGGTCTGCGAACGTTTGTGGTAACAACGGAAGAGTTGGCGCCCCGGCTTGGTCAAAAATTTCTCCGGTTTCATAGATGCAAAGCCAGAGTCCGGTATGGTTTTAAACAGAAGGAAAATATGCAGTCGCTGCAAGCTTTTGAATGCATTGGACATGAGTGGATTCTAAGATAAGTCAGGCCGGGATCCAAAAAAATGAAAAAAAATTTGCATATATGAAAATATTTGTATCTTTACAATTGATATGATTAATCAGACAAATCGAAAATCCAGCTTATGGCAGAGTGCAAAAAAATAGAAGACATTGGTAAAGTCACCCTTGTTGATATCGTAGAAAGTTCTTTGATTAACTATATCAAGCAGAATCATCTTAAAGTAGACGATTACCTTCCAAGCGAAACGGAACTGGCCAAAAGTCTGGGTGTTGCAAGAAGTGTATTACGTGAAGCGCTAAGCCGCTTAAAGATGTACGGATTGATTGAGTCGCGTCCCCGTCACGGAATGGTTCTACGTGAACCGTCCATCTTCTCCCCCATGAAAAAAGTGATGCAGCTAAACCTGTGGGGAGAGAAAACAATGTACGATATTCTGGGGCTCCGGGTCACTTTAGAGCTTGGCATGGTGGATGAAATTTTTAGCCATATAAACGATAAGCATATAGAAGAGCTCACCAGGATAGTAAATGTAAGCACAGTGCTGGAGAACAATTTGTATGAAGGAATAAGCGAAATTAGTTTTCACTCCAAACTGTATGAAATTACCGGGAACTCGGCGTTTATTATGTTCCAGGATCTGATTCACCCGGTAATTGGTTTTATTAAAAGCCATTTTGAAGAGAATTTTAAACCCATAAACAAGCAATTGGAAGAAAAAGGTCTGATAGTGACCCACTCAGATCTGCTTACTTATCTTAAGTTCCGGGATAAGGCAGGATTCAGGAAGTCACTGGAAAATCACTTTATGCCGTATAAAATATTCCTGCAAGAAAGAAACGGTTAATTTTTTTCAAAACAATTGTCAGACAAATAAGACAAATATGACCAAACAAAACAGGATAATTGTAATAGTGAGCATTGTAAGCCTTTGGCTGCTGTTACCTGCCTGCTCTGGAAATAATACTGCTATGATCCGGAACTCACCCGGATATGACCGCCTGACAGAAAGCAAAGTGCTGAGCATGAATATTATTCATGAACAGCTTAATGACCTTACCCTTCTGGGAATCGTTGATAAGGCCCTGATTTTCCGCAACAATACAGACAATTCATTGCTTTATTATAGCGAACTGTCAGATAAACAAAATATTGAGGTGGATCTTGATCAGAAAACAATCAGGAGCTATCCTCTTCAAAATGGTCTGTTGCTGACCGACTCCTTAAGTAAGGGATCTTATCTGCTCACAATAGAGAATACATTTCTGAAAATTGAAAGACTGCCGGATTTTCCTATAGACATTAGCAATACCCAAATCTCCATCATCGAAAATAATGGAGTATTATTCCTTGGGGCATCGGTACAGGACACCCTGATGGTTTATAGTCTGAACAGGAATGGCGCGCCGGTTAACCAATGGGAAATCTTAACACATACAGGCCTCGGTTCAGATAACGGCTTCATTATGTCTGTTCAATCCAATGGTACAGACAATTGCCTCTATGTATTTATAAAGGGAAGCGGTATTTTGTGTTATAACTTAAGATCAGGTCATTGGACCAGAAAAGAGATTGATACACAGCCAATAGAGCAGACTTCCTCCGCTTTTGGAAAGGGAGCGGCTCATATTATTTTCCCACATAATGACGGGCAGGCCATAAATCTGTTCAATACAGTGACAGATACTTTTTATGAAATGCGGATCCAACCTGCAGAGGGTGTGTTCATGGGAGTTCAGATTTCAAACAACAAGGTATCGGCCGTTTATTATGATGAGTCAGGCCAGTCTTTAGAACTGAGGAATTTATTTGTGGAGAAGGTGAAAAATGGTTTTTCTGCCATTGACATCATTGTTCTTATACTCTATTTTGGAGTCCTGGTCTTTATTGGTTACTATTTTTCCAAAAGGCAGAAAAATTCAGATGATTATTTCCGGGGCGGACAAAGGATCCCATGGTGGGCTGCAGGTCTGAGTCTTTTTGGTACGGCTTTGAGTGCTATAACGTTCATGGCTATACCAGCCAAATCTTTTGCCACCAACTGGAGTTATATGCTCTTTAACGGGGGTATTCTGATGGTCGCTCCCATCATTATGTTTGTATTCATCCCTTTCTTCCGGAAATTAAATATTACCACTGCATACGAATATCTTGAGGTCCGGTTCAACAGCCTTATCAGAGTAATATGCAGTCTGGCTTTTATTGTGTTTCAGATAGGCAGAATGGGAATCATTCTTTTATTGCCTGCTATAGCCATTAATGTGGTTACTGGTTTTGACATATTTCTCTGTATCATCCTAATGGGGGTTTTTAGCATAATTTATACGCGCATGGGTGGTATCGAGGCTGTTGTCTGGACCGATGCACTGCAGGTGGTCATTCTTCTGGGAGGGGCACTTTTTGCGATTTTCCACATAGTCGCACAAATTCCGGGGGGATGGACTGAAACAATTTCTATTGCCTGTTCAAATGGCAAGATGAGCTTTGGAAGCACTGTCTTTGATCTTTCCGACTCTACTATGTGGACCGTACTCATAGCCACTTTCTTTACCAATCTCACCACATACGGCACAGATCAGAGTATGGTACAGCGATACCTGACGACGTCGTCACAAAAAGCCGCCAGGAAAAGCATCATGACAAATGCCCTTTTGGTCATACCGTCTACAATAATTTTCTTCTTTATTGGGACGGCGTTATTTGTGTATTACAAAAACAATCCCGCTCACGTCACCCCGATACTGGACAGTAACGATGCCATTTTCCCATTGTATATCTATACCAGGTTGCCGGCAGGGATCGTGGGACTGCTCATTGCAGGTATTTTTTCTGCCGCTATGTCCACATTGAGCGGGAGTATGAATTCTGCAGCTACTGCCTATGTGGTGGATATCCGCCCAAAACTCATGAGAAAAAAACCGACAGCCGATCTGAAAGTGGCCCGCAGGGCCACACTTATAGCAGGAGCGCTGAGTTTGTGCTTTGCGATTTTTATGGCTACCTGGAACATAAGCTCTTTGTGGGATGAGTTCAATAAAATTTTAGGGCTCATTTTGGGAAGCATGGGCGGACTGTTCTTATTGGGCATGGTAACCAGGAAAGCAAATGCCCCCGGGGCTTTGATTGGCATGGCAGTGAGCATTGCCGTACAGATTGTTGTTGCCAACTATACCCCGGTACACCTGCTTCTTTATACCACTGTAGGCTTCATTACATGCTTTGTGGTTGGCTATCTGGCAAGTTATTTCTTTAAAACAAATAAGACTATTGTATGATTAACACACCAAAACTTACCGGGTTGATCTCGGCTTCGTTTACCCCTATGCACCCCGACGGGAGCATTCACTATGAAAGAATTAAGGATTTCGCAGATTATGTTATTGCCTCTGAGTGCGTAAATGGCGTTTTTATATGCGGCACAACCGGTGAATCGGCTTCACTTACCACTGCAGAAAGGGAAAAGATCGCAGAAACCTGGATCAGTCATGCCGGAGGCAGGCTGAAAATTATTGTACATGTTGGAGGAACTTCCATATGCCAGTCGGAAGAACTGGCCAGACATGCACAGGATATTGGAGCCAGTGCCATAGCCTCCATTGCACCGTTCTTTTTTAAACCGGCCAGCATAGAAGATCTGGTTCAATATTTCCGGCCGATTGCAGCCGCAGCAAACCGTCTGCCATTTTATTATTACAATATGCCTTCCATTTCTGGCGTTTCCCTGCCTGTCCCGGAATTTCTCAAACGCGGGGCCCAGGTAATACCCACCCTGCGTGGTGTTAAGTTCACCCATAATAACCTTATGGAAATGCAGCAATGCGTACAGCTGAACAATGGCGAATTTGATATACTCCATGGATTTGATGAGATACTAATTACCGGTCTCTCTATAGGGGTAAAGGGTGCTGTAGGCAGCACTTATAATTACATTCCCCAGATCTATAAGGGAATCATGCAGGCCATGCAGAGAAATGACATTGCCGAAGCTCGCAGACTACAGTATGAATCGGTAAAGATACTGGATGTAGTTATCAGACATGGAGGTGGTGTACGGGGAGGGAAAGCACTTATGAAACTGGCCGGAATTGACTGTGGCCAATGCCGCCTGCCCATCTCACCTGTTTCCGACGAGGAAATGGAAGACATAAAAAAAGAATTGCAAAACACCACATTCTTTAACATAACAAACAACAGGATTTAACTAATAATAATCATTTGTATGAAACGAATTATCCACTATTTACTCTTTGCAGGTGCGTTGCTTTTTTCAGTCAGTGTCAGTGCGCAGACTCAAGAAATAACCGGGAAAGTGACGGACGTTTCAGGGCAGCCTCTTCAAGGGGTTACTGTTTTTCTAAAAGGGACTTCAACCTATACTGTCAGCAACAACGACGGTACGTATTCCATTTCAGCCAATCCTTCACAGATCATTACTTTTACTGCTATTGGCTTCGTTACCAGGGAAGTTACTGTGGCCACGCAGAAGGTGATCGATATTATCCTGGAGGAGGAAGTGTTTAATGTAGAAGAGCTGCTGGTCATTGGTTATGGCTCTCAAACCAAGCGAACGGTTACTTCGTCTATAGCAAAGGTGTCGGGGGATGAAATCCGTAATTCAACGGTAACTTCAGCCACAGATGCTTTGAAGGGGAGAGTGGCCGGAGCCCGGATATTCTCCTCCAACAACACTCCTGGAGCTGAACCCACCATTCTCATCAGGGGGGGATCTTCCATCTCGGGAAATAATGACCCGCTCATTCTTGTTGACGGAATTGAACGTGATCTGTCGGGTATAAATCCCAATGACATTGAATCAATGGAAGTGCTGAAAGATGCTGCCTCGTCAGCAATTTACGGTTCCAGGGCTTCAAACGGTGTTCTCCTTGTCACCACAAAAAAGGGGAACAATAACAGCGCGCCCAGGATAACTTTTGAGGCAGATGTAGCTGTAGAATCCACTGAACGCAACATGGAATATCTGGGATCGGAAGAAGCCATTACCCTGATGAGAAAACGTTTGATCCAGGGCCCTCACCCAAATTATGCCTATGCCAACAACTACGCTTACAGCTCGGGAAACCTGACCTCGTCCAAATATTCTCTCAGGGCTTTAACGTCGGGAGAAAGTGTTCCCGATGGTTACCTGTCAATGGATGACCCCATCAATCCGGGGACTACGCTTATTTTTCAGGACAACAGCTGGATTAATGAATCATTCAGAACCGCTATCTGGCAGAACTATTATGTGGGGATAGATGGCGGGACCGAAACTATTAAATACCTTGCCAGCGTAGGTTATACAAATGACGGAGGCGTGGCTGTGGGAACGAATTTCGACCGGATCAGCGCAAGGGCAAACCTGGATGTAAAGATAAGCAAGAAGCTTACGTTCAAGGGTGGTTTCGATTTCAATAAGATGAATACCAATTACTATGCGAGCCAATACCAGGTAATCACAAGAGGTCTTATGACCCCTACTACACAGAAACTGTATTACGATGAAGGACAGTATGCCGGTACTCCTACCCCGGGATACAATGCATCTTCACCAACTCCTGTCTTTTATGCCTATTACAACGATAATGCCCAGAAAGAAAGCAAAGTGGGTGTTAACGGAATCCTTGAATACAATATTGTTGAAGGACTTAAGGCCGTTGCGCAGGTATCCCTCTTCAACCAATATCTGACCGGCGATACTTTTATGCGGGCCAACATCTTCAACGGGACCAGGCCGTCTTCTTCTACTCTGACTAATAATGAAAGACAAAAAGTAGAAGTCTATGCATCCTACAACAAATCAGTAAAAGAACATTCATTTTCAGCTTTGGCCGGCTATTCATACCAAAGGTACGATTATAAATATCTAAGGGCTGCCGCTTCAGACGCCGCATCGGACAAAATTCCGACGCTAAATGCCGGACCTACCAAGACAGATGCCACCACCATTAAAAACGCCGAAGTCATGATTGGTTACTTTGGACGTTTTACCTATGATTACAAGAAGAAATACCTTTTAATGCTTACCTTCCGTGAAGACGGTTCCTCAAAATTCGTACAGGGGCAACAATGGGGTTTTTTTCCGGGTGCTTCTGCCGGCTGGGTGATTTCGGAAGAAAATTTCTTCAAAAGCCTTAAGGCTGTGAACAATTTGAAAATCAGGGCGAGTTACGGACAGACCGGAAACAATTATGTGGGTTACTATGATGCGCTGGGCCGGTATGCCATCTCTACCATGTACCAGGGAGAAGCCTCGATTGTTCCTTCAACCATGCCTAATAAAGGGCTGACCTGGGAATCCTCTACCCAGCTGGACCTTGGCTTTGATCTGGGCATGTTCAACAACCGGGTCCAGGTAACAGCCGACTATTTCAATAAGGTGACCGACAACCTGATTACCAGCAAGGTGCTCCCCAATACGTCAGGATTCTCAAGTATTCTTACCAACCTGGGAAAAGTAAGATTCTATGGATTTGACCTGGAAATCAACACCAGAAATGTGGTCAGAAATGATTTCTCATGGTCATCCAAACTCGTGATGAGCTATGTGAAAAATATTGTGCTTGAGTTACCTGACAACGGACGGGACAAAAACCGCATTGGCGGTTATTCCGTAACAATGGCTGATGGATCTAAACTTGAATTCGGAGGGACAGCAGAAGGAGAACCGTTAGGACGTTTCTATGGGTATATGACAGATTACATTATTGCTACCCAGGAACAGGCAGACAATGCCTTATATGACTCACAGTCACGTGGATGGGACTGGACAAAGAAAAACTATGTTACCGGTAAGAGCGGTACCAGTATCGGCAAAAAGGCCATTGGCGACTATGAATGGAAAGACCTTAACGGCGACGGGATTATCAACGGATCCGACATGTACCTTCTGGGAAATACCATTCCCACTTTTACCGGAGGTTTCGGGAACACCTTAACCTATAAGAATTTTTCGTTGTATATCTTTATGGACTGGGCCGTAGGTCATTCCATAAGCAATAACCTGCTGCAACGCCAGATGTGTAATTTTTTTGCCAATAACACCAGCCTGCCCACAGAAATAAGAAAAGCCTGGGACCCTGAATCGGGACAAGACGTGTCTGAAGCCACATATGCCCGTTTTGGAGGAAACGATTCGGACGATCTGAACAAAAACTACAGACCGGCTTCCAATGTCTTTACGACCAGGGGCGATTACCTTTGCCTGCGCGATGTCACCCTGTCATACGTACTTTCAAATGCCGCACTGAAAAAGGCAATGATTGAAAACATAACCTTTACCTTGTCCGGGAATAACCTGCATTATTTCACCTCCGTTATAGGAATGTCTCCGGAAACAGGTACATCCGATGCTTACAGCACCGGATTTTACACCTATCCACCCATCCGCCGTATATCATTTGGACTGAAGGTAACTTTCTAGAACTATGGAGAACAAAAAATATACAAATCGTATGAAAAAGATATTATACATAACTACATTATTGTTGTTCGCTTTTCTGCCGGGTTGTCATGGTGATCTGAATGTCGAGCAGCCAAGTGAATTTACCTCTTTGTCCATGTGGACATCAGAAGCAGATGCCGCCAGTGCCGTAAATGGCGCTTTTCACCAACTGAGAACAACCCTGGCTACCAGCCTGCCCGTATATGGGGACTACAGGTCTGCATTGTACGGGGGAGGAATGATGAGTGTTACAGATTATGACAAAATGGCTGTCAATGTGCTTGCCCGTGATATGGAAGGAACAGACTGGACCAGTTTCTATACTACCATAAACACCTGCAACCTGATTCTTAAATATTCCCCCACGATTACTTTTTCACAGGAAAGCAAAAAGAATGAAATCATGGCGAATGCTTATTTCATCAGGGCTTACTGTTACTTTATGATTGCCCGGGTATGGGGTGATGCTCCCCTGTTGACCACAGGCTTTGAGTCGGACAGACAAGATGATATGTATCCGGTCCGCACCCCCGCATCTGAGATCTATGCACAAGTTGAAAGTGACCTGGCAGAAGCCGACAAGTTAATGCCTGCCACCGTGAAAGAGAAACATAAAGCTTCTCCTGCCGCAATCAGCATGCTCATGGCAGATTATTATCTGTGGAAAGCCAAGATGCTGGGGGGAGGAAATGCTGCACTTGAAAGCGCAAAAACTGCAGTCAACAAAGTGCTGAACAATGCCAGTTACGGCCTTGAAGATGATTTTGCCAAGGTTTTCGGAGTTGAGAACGAGGACAGCAAAGAGATAATTTTCTCTATCAACTATGAACGTAATGAATATGTGGGTGGATATCCTTCCTATTACCTGATTCCGGAACAGTATGTAGAAAATAAAGAATTCATTAACAATCCGCTTCCTGTAGGCAGTCACCAGCAATATGTATCCATCACAAATGAATATGAGGCTTTTCTGGGCTCCGATCCGGATGACAAAAGAATCCCGGTTACCTTCCAGATATTCCCTGACGGAACCATTCGCTGGCGTTGGATCAATAAATTTAAAGGAGAATGGATTAACGAAACGCGTTTTTTCTCGTCTGATATCATAATATATCGTTTTGCCGAAGCGATCCTAATGAAAGCCGAAATTGAGAATGCCCTTTCCAACACAGCCGGTGCAGTGGCCGAGCTGGTCAAGATAGAGAAACGCGCATACAAAACGACATCCCGGTATACTGCCAATATGAGCAGACAAGCCATTGATAATGCCATTGTGGACGAGATACTAAAAGAATTTGTCTCTGAAGCCAAGAGTTGGTGGACACTGGTGCGTATGGGACAGGCTTTCACCCGGATAGAATCCCTGAAGGGACGTGAAAATGAAGAGAATATTTTACTGTGGCCCATATCTTCCTCTTCCATTAACACTAATCCCAACATTAAGGAATAATTTATGAAAAGAGTTTTACTCTATATGGTTTTATGTTTGCTGACGGTCTGTTCCTGCAGGCCGTCGGCCAAACATTTTTCTGCAACGGTTGATGTTCCTGTGGTTCCGGTACTGGCATTCAAACGAACCAACAAGATAGCACAGCTGAATCTTGTGAATCACGGGACCATGCCCTATACAGTCAAGTCCATGAGGGTAATGCTTAAGGGCACCCATAATCTGAGCGATATCACCAAAGTCTCGGTTTATCAGAAAGACCGGGAACTTGGGTTTATTGTTCCGGAAACAGAAAAAAGCAGGCATTCTTTAACGGTAGACCTGAATCTGCCGGTTAATACCGATTCGCTGAGCCTAGACATCCATATAACCTTGAAAGACACCATTGATTTATCAAACAGGATTCAGCTGGAAAAGGTCACCATCAATACATCTGAAGGAATAGTTACCACAGCTCTCCGGTCACCGGCTGTATTACGCGTTGGTATTGCATTGCGTCAGAAAATGCAGGATGGGGTGCATACCTCCCGTATTCCGGGACTCACCACAACCACAAAGGGAACTCTGATTGCCCTTTATGATGCCCGT
>MWFB01000042.1 GCA_002071385.1 Bacteroidetes bacterium ADurb.Bin013 | reverse complement strand
ATTGGCGCGGCGGTTCGGATTCAACGACTGCTCCTTCGGCCAGTTCATCAGAAGACATTTCCCCGAACTGCACGAGCAGCACCAAAAACTGGTGCAACAGATGAAAAAGACTGATTAAAGTTTTATATCACAAGAAACAGGTTCACCATACCCCCACGGACCTGTTTTTTTTGCCCCCAACGATTACTCAAAAGTTGCGTAGCCAATATTTGCATCTACCAACGAACACCAACTAAAAGATAACATGACCTCACCTTTTTTCTTTTCACTGCACAAAAATCACTTTTTTATCGTACATTTGTTACTTTCAAAACGTCATTTGCAGTAGCATACAAATAAAATCTGTAACTGTTGCCATATTGTTACTTATAACCGCACTTTCAAGTGTAAATTTATTATTTTCAATCTATTGTAATTTTATATTGGTTAGTAGCCCACCAGCTGCTGTGCCCCGCCGAATTCTTTGACATCGGCCACTGCCGAGGCAATGCCTTTGTAACCGGACATCATGGTTTCTATCTCGCCCAGTTCAATGCGGAATCCCCTCAGTTTGATCTGGTTGTCAATGCGACCCATGTACTCCAATTCACCATTTGCATTCCATCGCACCAGATCGCCGGTACGGTAAAGGATCCCGTTATCCTGAGATGTTGCATACGGATTGGGAATAAAACGTTCCCGGGTAAGATCTTCCCGCTTCCAGTATCCCAGAGCTGTCTGACGGCCTGCAAGGCACAATTCTCCGGGAATGCAGGGGGGCAGCAGTTGCTGCCGGGAATCCAGCACATAAGACCAGGTATTGGGAACAGGCCTGCCAATAGGAATGTTTTCCGTGTCCCTGGCCTGATCTACCTTGTGGTAACTGGAGCAGACAGTAAATTCAGTAGGCCCGTATCCGTTGATTATTTGTACGTTACGTTTTTTCACCGGAACCATTTTTTCGCCTCCCATGATCATGTATCTAAGGGGCAGCTCAAACTGGTTGGCCATCTCCAGGCCAAACTGGGTGCTGAAAGATCCCCCGGTAATGTTTTGGGCCACCAAATAATCATAGAGTTCCTTCATATTCTGTCGGATATCTTCGGACAGAATATGTACGGAAGCGCCCCCTGCCAGTGGTACAAACAGATCGTCTATGGAAGCATCAAAGCTGAAACTGGGATGACAAACATTGGCATCCTGCGGGGTAATTTCCAAATCGTGTACCTGCCAGTGAACCTTGGCCGCCAGCGAAAGGTGACAGATCATCACCCCTTTAGGTTTTCCAGTTGAACCGGAAGTATAGATCATGTAGGCAATATCTTCCGGTACAGATGGTTGCACGTTCAACACACGTTCCTTATCGAAATCAAATTCGTCAATAAAAAGAACCCGGTCAGCTTGAAAAGCCCCTTCCATTTTCTTGGATTCGTAAATTGTCCTTTCTGTAATCAGCACTTTGGATTCGCTGTTTTCCAGCATGTACAGCAGCCGGTCATTGGGGTATTCACTGTCCATGGGCACGTAAGCCCCTCCTGCTTTCTGTATGGCTACAATGCTAACCACGAATTCTTTACGCCGGGACATCATCACGGCGACGAAGGTTCCCGGGGCTACTCCCAGGGTTGCCAGTTCTGCAGCCAGCCGGTCTGAATACGTGTCCAGCAGACGGTATGTAAGTGAACTGTTTTTATCTGCAACGGCTTTATTATCAGGATATTTATGGGCATTCTCCCGGAACAGGTCAATGAACGTTTTTGAAGTATTGTATGGAAGCTGTGTCCCTTCAGAAAAATCCATCACTTGTTGCCTTACAGACGGTACCATAAGTGTGAGTTCTGAAGTCAGGGTATCGGGCTTCAGGGCAGCATGGGAGGCAATGTTTTTATATAGTTCCAGAAAGCGCACCACATCTTCGTGGGCGTATTTGGTGTTATCGTATTGAATGGAAATCACGTAACTGTTATCCTGTGGTTCCACGACCACACCAAAGGGGAATCTTGGAGCTTCCAGATCCAGGAATATAATTTGCAAAGGTTTGCTGTCAACATTCATTTCAATGCCCAATCCCCCTTCGTATACGTAATTGATTTGGGGTACGATCCCGTATTTATCCACCATCCTGGTGAAGGGAAAGATCTCGTGCTCCATGGTACTGAACATCTGTTCCTGGATATCTTTGGAAAATTCTATGAAAGGCCGGGGCTTCATGTCCGTTTTCACAGGTAGTGTTTTGACGAACATGCCCACGGTACGGGCGAGTTGAGGATCTGCCCTGCCACCTGAAGAAACGGTCAGCACTACCTGTTCCTCGCGTGTATAACGCTGTACGGCCTGGGTAAGGGCCGAAAGGAAAAAGGTATTGGCCGTCAGACCGTAATTACGGCAGAAAGTATCTATAGCCTCTCCTGGAACGGTTTGGTTGTAATTCCCGTTTTCCTTTCCTTCCGGCACCTTTGGTGAAGGAGGGATCACAGACATGCTGCATTCACCTCCGGTAAGGGTGTCAAAATAATCCTGCGCCTTTTGGTAAGCCGGGGATTTCAGGGTTTCCTGCTCATAAAGAGATACATCAAAGGCCGAAACCGCCTCGGGGCTCAAATCTTTTCCTTCCAGTGCATGCTTCAGATCCTGCAGAAAAATGCCCATGGAGACACCGTCAAAAGCTATATGGTGTAAATCCATCAGCAGGTAGACGGCAGATTGAGTGGTGTATATTTCAAAGCGGTACATATCATCATGGAACAGGTCAAAAGGTTGCACAAATTCCGTCATGATGGACTTCATCTTGTCTTCGTCTTCATTTTTGACCAGTATGTCCACAGCCTGCCCGTCACGCCGCTGTTGCATTACCTCTTCCCCAACAAGTACCAGGCGGGTTTTCAGATACGGATGCATTTCCATGACAGCAAGCAGGGCTTCCCTGAGCCGTGAAGGATCCGGGGTGTCGGGATCCGCTGAACGGATGGCTATGGGAATATTGTATTGCAGGGCATCCCGGGCTTTTTCCCAGTCATAGTATATGCCTTTCTGTGTCTCGGTCAATGGGTAATATTCCTGTGCAGGATATGTTGTTATGCCTGAGATTCCCGGCTCCTGCTCTTCCCGTGTCAGGAGCCGGGCCAGCAGGCGGATGGTCTTCAATTTGAGGATATCTTTGGTAGGCAGGTTTTTGTCCAGTTCCTGTTTCACCTTGACCGATAGGCGGATGGCCAGCAGCGAGGTCAGGCCAATGGACAGCAGGTTGGTGGTCACCCCAAAGGCATCTGTCTGCAAAATATCCGAGACAATGGCAAAGAGGTCTTTTTCCACGATTGTCTGCGGTAGTACGATCTCTTTTATGGTCAGTTGCGGTATGGGTAGTTTTTTGCGGTCCACCTTTCCATTAGGGGTCATGGGAAAGGCTTTCAGCTTTAGTAAGGCCGAGGGAACCATGTATTCAGTCAGGCTGGCACGCAGGTGTTCGTCCAGGGCTTCCTCGTCTATTGCGACATCACCTTCTGTCTGGTAATAGGCGCACAGTTGCTGTGCCCCTCCGAATTCCCTTACCTCGGCAACGGCCGAAACAATTCCCGGGAATTTGGAAAGGACGGTTTCTACCTCACCCAATTCGATGCGGAATCCCCGCAATTTAACCTGGGTGTCAATGCGGCCGAGGTATTCTATAAGGCCATCGCTTCGCCAGCGAACCAGGTCCCCTGTGCGGTAGAGTTTTTCGTTGATTGGCCTGCTGCTATATGGATTGGGCAGGAACCTTTCTACCGTCAGCTCTTCCCGCTGCCAATAACCCATGGCTATCTGCGGTCCTGCCAGACACAACTCACCGGCTACTCCTGCCGGGAGCAATTGCTGTCTGTCATCCACTATATACGACCAGGAATTGGGGACAGGCCGTCCAATGGGAATATTTTTAGTATCTTTTTCCTGGTCAACTATGTGATAATCAGAGCACACTGTAAATTCAGTGGGCCCGTAACCGTTAATAATCTTCAGGTTCCTTTTCTTTACGGGAAACATTTTCTCCCCGCCAACCAGCATGTATTTCATAGGAAGTTCAAACTGATTGATCATTTCCAGCCCGAATTGTGTGCTGATGGTGCTCCCGGTGATGTGGTTGGCCAGGATGTAATCGTAGAGCATTATCATGTCCTGGCGCATATCGGCGGGGATCACATGTACGCATGCACCAGCCGTGAGTGGTGGAAATAGATCATGCACCGAGGCGTCAAAGCTGAAGCTGGCATGGCAGAGGTTGTTATCACCCGGTATAATATCCATATCGTGTGCATGGCCGATGCACATGGCTGCCAGTCCCATGTGGCTGATCATCACCCCCTTGGGCTTCCCGGTAGAGCCCGAGGTATAAATCATGTAAGCCAGGTTGCCGGGTTGGGGCAGACTGGTGATTTTTTCAGCAGGCCCATCCAGTTTTACGTCTTCCAGGAAAAGTATGTTATGGTGATGAAAATCCCCTTCTTCCTGCTTTTTGGCATACATTTCCCGTTCCGTGACAAGCACGGCAGAACTGCTGTCTTCCAACATGTAAAGCAACCGGTCAATAGGATATTCGCTGTCCATAGGAACGTAAGCGGCCCTGGCTTTTTGAATACCCAGCACAGCCACCACAAATTCTTTACGCCTTGAAAGCACAACAGATACAAAGTCATTTGGTTTTACGCCCATGGCCATCAGTTTATGGGCCATCGCATCTGACTGGCAGTCCAGTTGCGCGTATGTCAATGAGCCATTGATGTCTTTTACAGAGGGATATTCCGGATACCTGGCAACCATATCCCTGAACAGGTCAATAAAAGTTTTGGTTGTATCGTAAGGCAATGTTGTGCCCCGGGCAAATTCCAGCACTTTTTCCTTTTCAGCGGCATTGGTGATGTTGATTTGTGAACAGGTAGCCTGTACAGGATCTGCAGCCAGGATCTCCAGCAAGGCATTTTTCAGGGAAGCGGCAAAGACTTCCATGTAATCCCTATCGTAGAGTGAGTTGTTGTATTCACAGCGGATCTCGAAATTATCGGGGAACTGGTAAATATAGACACTCAGTTTGTCGTATGTCGATCTTTCGTGGAGGTATTCAAGACGGACATTACCCTGTGGCATTTCAAAATATTCCAGGATCCCTTTCTGGAAGGTATAGGTCAAATCCATGGCAACACCGTAATGTGTCGCCATTTCTGAAAACGGATACGTCTGATGTAACCAGAGTTCTTTCATGTCTGACCGGATACCCTGCAGGTAATCAGCCAGACTAAGCAACGGGTCAGGAACAACCACTACAGGCAATGTTTTTACGAACATCCCCACACTCTCGCGCACCCGTTCATCGATCCTACCGTTGTGCGCCGTACAGAAACATAACTTTTTTTCCCGTGTATATTGGTTCAGGCAGATTCCCAAGGCTCCGGCAAACAAGTTGTTGGGAGATATTTCCAGGCGTTTGCAATAATCGATTATCTGCTTATAGTCGACATATTCTGATACTTTATCCAGCGTTCCGGCTGCCTCTTCCGAACGCTTGAGTATGGGCAATTTGGCCGGGGTTATCCCGGAAAGCTTTTCCCTGAAATAGGCTTCGTCCCGTTTGTATTCTTCTCCGCGCATGCGTTCTGCTTCCAGCAGGGCAAATTGCGCACAGGTCAAGGTTTCCTTTGACAGAGTTTCCCCATTATAGGCCTTTGCCAGGTCACGGTGAAACACAATGCTTGAACTCCCGTCATAAGCAATATGGTGTATATCCATAAAGACATAGACACGGAAGGGTGTCTTATAAATCACTATGCGGTACAGGGGCTCTCCCGCCAAAAGATCGAACGGACGGATTCCAGAGAGGACGCGTTCACGCAGCCCTTCCGCAACTGTTTCAATAACCGGGATATTTACCGGAACATCCGGGACAAAATACTGCACCACATCCCCGTTACCCAAGGTTTTCAGCCTGAGTGTGAGGAACGAATGGGCTTCTATGAGTTTTACATAAGCATCCTTCAGGCGCTCTGTATCAATTGTTTCAGGAAATTCGTATAGGAAAGGATTGTTGTACCGGGTCTGTTCTTTGTCTTTCTTCCACTCATAATACATGCCCATCTGGGCGCTTGTCAGGGGATACGTCAATTGTTGCATAGTCTTATGCTTATTATATAAAGATCATTTTTAGTTTTAGCGTGAATTACCCGGCTGAGGCCGCTTTCCATGGTCGAGGGGTGACAATCTATGCCGGTTCCCGAACATTTGACCCCGCTTTCTTTCCGGGTCCACATTTCTGTCAGACGTAGGGACTTTTCTTCCGGAGCAGCGTTAATCCATTGGTATTCACTTGTATTACAAATATAACGGGCTAGATCATCATCATAGGGTATGACTTTTTCAATATCAATGCCTACCGGAGTGTTCGACAGCGCGCACACTACAGTCCCTTCACAATGGCTGATGTTGAAATGAATTCCCGGATAATTGGCCAGGAACGGTTTGTTGCAGGGGCCATAGGCAAAAATGGGCAAACCGTTGAAAAGCTTTTCCGTTTTGAGTGCATAGACCAGAAGCACATAGGCTGCAGCACAAAGTTTTCGATCTTGTGTCCTGTTGTAGCACATCATTTGTCTTGTTCTTTCAGCGGGCATAAAAGTAGTGCAGGTATCGGGAAAAGACTCCGGTAGGTTATCGACGTGGGCCAGCAGGTAGATCATGATACAAATGTAAAAAAAATCCCGCCGTGCTTCACAGCGGGATGCATCATAGTATGTTGCAGGATTAGCTGCGTCTTACATTGACTGCGTTCAATCCCTTTCTGCCTTCTTGCAAGTCGAAAGTCACCTCATCATTATCCCTGATCCTGTCAATCAGGCCAGATGAATGTACAAAATACTCTTTGGACGTCTTTGAGTCCCTGATAAAACCAAAACCTTTGATTTCATCGTAAAATTTAACGGTTCCGTTATTCATTGAAAAAAAATAAAAATAATTGATGTGCAAATGTATGATAATATATTAAATAATTGCGGAAAAGCTAAAAAAAAACATTAAAAAGAAAAACGAAAGCCGGCATTTAGGTTAAAATTCAACGGCTTGTCCGTGCGTATGGTTTTCACCGGCATTTTGCTATTTTCGGGGTAAAAGGATATTCCGGGTTCCACGAACAGCCCTACCCCTTTAACAATGTTGTACTGGGCTCCCAAAGTAGCTTGAACCGACCACATTACGGGCATGTCACGTGGTGTAAGTTGCATTTTCTCGTCCTCCATTGCCTGTTCGTAACCAAAATAAATACATTTTTCCAAAGCACCGCCTGCCGCGGCATAAGCTGTAAAAACCCTGCTCTGTAGAAAATTCCAGCGTATTTTCAGGGGCACACCCAGGTACCAGAGAACACGGTCGGTGATAAATACCGGGTCATCCTGACGCATAGAATGTACCGAATAAATGGACGAAGCCAGGCGTGTAGCAAACAGCCCGCTCTCCACATACCACCGTTCAGACAGGGGGAACGAAGCAACAAGTCCGAATGAGACGGGTAAACGGTGCTTGTATTCATAGGTGACATAATTCACAGGCAGTATGGTGGCTTCGTAACTGTTAAGGGTCTCATTGTTTTGCAGGATGCCTGTACTCATAAGCTTGTTTTCGTCCATAAACGCATCGCCCGGGGGCAATGAAGACATTTTCCGGGTTTCTCTGACCGCCAGCACCCCAGATGCAGCGAGCATCATCCTGGAGCGCTTTTTCACCTCAAAAACATCCTCTATGAAGAGATTTGCGGGTGTTCCCGGTTTTGCCATTTTGGGTGTTGCAGCCTGCGGTTCCTGTTGTTCCGCATTTGCTGCTTTGACATCCTTCTGTTGCGCTGGCTCTTCCATGACAATCTCCCCTGCCGGTACAACAGTTACAGGAGCGGTGTGGTGGTCTTTGTCAGCCTCAATTAGCCTGCGGGGTCTTTCTGCCCGGTAGGACAGGGTGCTTGCCGTGTAGCGGAGCTCTAAGAGCTGAACAGGACGTATCCTCTCTGTAGCCTCTTCCCGGCTCAAAAACAGCAACGGGACAATAATGGCGGCAGCACAGGCAGCCGAAAGGCCAATCCTTCTCCAAAGCCTGATCCTGTAAAAGCTGCGGATCTTCTGCTCCATCCGTATCCAGGACCCACCGGCGTCAAAGGAGACCGGCGCCTGGTCCATCCGGTGGCGCATGGTTTGGATCCACTTATCGTTGTTTCCTTTCATATTCTTTTATAAGCCTGACAAGCAGGCATTTAGCCCTATAAAACTGTGAGGATGAGGTTCTTTCCCGTATGCCGAGCTGTTGGGCAATCTCTTTGTGGGACAAGCCTTCGAATACATAGAGATTGAAAACAGTACGGTACCCCTGCGGCAAATCCCCGATAAAACGCTGAAGCACATCAATAGGGACCCTTTCGGCAGCTTCGTTCAGATAGGAGTCATCCTCAGTATCGGGAACCGTTTCTACCGGTTTGCTATCCCTGAGTACATCTTTTTTGCGGTAACCCTGCAAACAGGTATTGATCATGATCCTTTCCATCCAGGCCCTCAAAGAACCTTCTCCCCTGTCGGTGAATTTGTCCAGAGAACGAAATACCTGCATGAATCCTTCATGCATGAAATCCTCTGCCTCTTCCCTTCCCGGGGAGTACCGCAAACAAACTGTCAACATGCGCTTTGCGTACTTTTCATATATTTCTTTCCAAAGCTCCCTGTCTTTCATCAGTTTTTACGGTCAATCATTAAATGCAAAAGGATCATCAATACTGCTTATTGAAAAAATATTCCTTACTTAGACGCAGTATACCAACAAATGCTGCAATTATTATACAGAAAGAACATTCTAAAGTAGCAAAAATATGAAACCGACCTCTAAACTTACCTTATTAATCACTGCGGCCGCCCTGCTCATGACTTTGGGTTCCTGCAGCAAATGGCTGAATCCGGATGAAAATACAAGAGTTGTATGGGCAACCATTATAACCACCTATGATATGCCGGCAGGTGAAGAATACCCCTATTATTTCATCACCGATGACAGCTTGCTGTACTGTCCAATGAACCACGCCTCTATCGACGACGATTTTGAACCTGTAGACGGTCAGCGACTCATCCTGTATTACAAATTCCACGGCACAAGCACCCAGGAAGAAAGTGATGAAGAACAAACACTTAACCCCGGAGAAATCAAGTACATTGATATTATCCAGATGCAAATGGTCGACACAAAGAATTTCGTTTTTACTTATGAGCCGGATACCCTTGGTACTGACAGGGTCGAGCCGCAATATCTATGGCTGGCAGGAGGAGGTCTGGGAACAAAACGCTACCTGAATCTTCAACTGTACATACAGGCATTCACCCCGGATAAGCATACCTTCGCCATGGCTTATGACCTGAACCGGGAGACACCCCTGGAAGATGGCTACTATTGCCTGGAATTTCAACACGATGCCAATGAAGATCCCATGTACAGCAATTACACTACCCTGATATCTTATCCTCTTGAAGGACCCTGTATAGAGGAAGGCGTAAAAGGCTTGAAGATCAAGGTAAACACCATAAACCAAGGTCTCAAGGTCTATACGATCGATTATTGATTTGCTTTTACGGTTAAATGCAGTTTTGCTCCTCCCCGCTTTTTTGAGCGGGGTTTTTTTATTCCACCATCCCTGGCACAAACCGTCCCTGTACTGTAAAGTACGAAGCACTTTTTCTTTAAGCCGAGGCTTCAATCCTTTCCTGAAGACGGTCGCTGTCACCACAAGGCCGGGAAGCTTTTTCTTTAAGCCGAGGCTTCCCAACCCTTGTGGTGGAAGCGACCTTGCCGTTAATGCGTATTCCTGCACCAAAAGGCGCCCGGTGACCTTCAAGGCTGATCTTCAAGGCGGTGCGCCAAAAGCGTTTAGCGCTTACATATGCTGCTCCGCAGCACCAATCATTTTTTGCGGTAACTATACGGGAGGTGGTAAGTAACATTTATGTTACAAAAGCGCACAATGTACTGTTTAAGTGCACGTTAGAGGCGCGGTCGCGTTTTTCACTACTTACCATCTCCCCCTTTTTTTGCGGTTTTCTGGTGTTTTTGGGGGGAGGTGGTAAGTAATGGTTTTGATGCAAAAGCCCATAATCCGCTGTTATTGTGTGTTTTATAGGCATGAGCGCAATTTTTACAACTTACCACCTCCCTGGATTTCAGCGGTTTTGCAGGGAGGTGGTAAGTAACATTTATGTTACAAAAACGCACAATGTACTGTTTAAGTGCACGTTAGAGGCGCGGTCGCGTTTTTCACTACTTACCACCTCCAGCAAACCTCAATAAGGAGGTGGAACCTCATGCGCCAAATTTAAAATAGTAATTTCTTAT
>MWFB01000041.1 GCA_002071385.1 Bacteroidetes bacterium ADurb.Bin013 | reverse complement strand
GCAGCTGCGGTGGGGCAGGCAGCTGATACCGTAGTGCCGCCTGCATCGGGGTGGATGAGGATGCGGGCGGTTTTGGGCTGAAGGCCCATGAGACTGTGGATGGCCGAACCGGTAGTATTTTTGGCGCGCTCTTCCAACAATTTGCCCAGTAGCACAAACGCCAGGATCATACCGGCGGCCTCGTAATAGACATGAACCTCAATGCCTCGGCTTTCCAAAACACTGGGAAACAAGGTGTTGAACAAACTGAAGAGAAACGCCACGATGGTGCTCAGGCTCACGAGCGTGTCCATGTTGGCAGTGCGTTTGCGCAAAAGACGCCAGGCGCGGATGTAGAAATCGCGGCCGGAATAGAACATTATAGGCAGAACAAGGCCGAGCATAATCCAATTGCCTGGTTTCCAATGCATAAAGCCCATAGCAATGACCATGAGCGGAACGGCAAAGATCCAGGCTACGATCACTTTGGTTTTCAGCTGCTTATATTTTTTTTGCTGCGCCTCGGCCTGCCGCTCCTCGACGTACTCGTCTGGGATGATAAGGCGGTAGCCAATGGACTGCACCTGCGCCTGGATCTGGGTGGAAGTCAATTTGTCCGGATCATATTCTACCAGTAACGTGTTGGCTGCCAGATTGACAGAGGCCGATTTTACGCCAGGCAATCCCCGAACGGTTTTCTCTACGCTCATTGCGCAACCGGCGCAGCTCATATCTAATACGGGAAATGTTTCTTTTATCATTTTTGTCCATTTTTTAAGCTTTTGTCCTCTCGGACATTTATTTGTCCTGCAAGATATTATTTGTCCTGCAAGATATTATTTGTCCTGCAAGATAATATTTGTCCTACCGGAACAAGTTACCATTTATTGTGGATAGGTCAATATCTGTGCCACAGGCAAGGAGCCTCGACAGCCGAATTCAAGCCAGCCGAATTCAAATTCAAACTGACCTAAAACAAACTCAAACCGACCGTTTATGAAGTCATAGGCCCTTTCTATGGAATATACATTGCAATAAAAAGAAAAATTACTACTTTTGATGCGCCTAAAAATAGATTGAAAAAACTAGTCATCTGTTTAAGAGATTCGTTTTTTTACACAAGGGAAAACCGCATAAGTCCTTGAAAAACAATTGCTTAACCTGAAATAATCAGGCACATGCAAGCCTCGTTTAATTTAAAATAATTCGTCTTTCACCCTCAAGAATTTTTCAAACGCTGCACGGACCTGAACCGCAGCAGCTACCGCAGCAACCGCACGGACCGCAACCGAAGCCAATCGTACCACTCAGAGTTTTCTTTCCTGCTCATTCACCTTGTTCCTGTCTCTTGATTCATCGGTGTTTTTTTCGTATTTTTGTTGTCAATTTGGCTAATCCATTGCCTGAAAAACCTGATGAAGAACCCTCAGAATTACTGGTATGTGGCTATTACATACCGTAAAGAGCGCATGATAAAGGAAGAATTGGACAAAATGAACATCAAGAATTTTGTCCCTTTCCGTGAGACCGTGGTGGAAAGAAATGGCAAAAAGATCAAACTTACTAAGCTTGTTATCCCCGGATACGTATTTATTTATACAGACAGGCGGCAAAGTATAGAACTCACGCAGAAGCTGAATTTCAGCATGCGGTATCTGAAGGAACCCAATACTTACCAGCCAGTTACAGTGCCGGAAAAACAAATGCAGGACTTCATCTTCCTGCTGACTTTCCCGGAAGAGCAAACAGAATTGGTGCCCTGCAACCTTAAACACGGAGACAAGGTTCGCATCATCAAAGGCGTTTTTGCCGGCATAGAGGGCGAACTCATCCGCATGAAAGGCCACAAACGGGTGGTGGTGCGGCTGGAAAGCGTAGCGGCTTTGGCCACCACATACATTCCGGCCTCGTTCCTGGAACGCATTGATGAACCAGAAAAATAGCAGGCACTTCCCATCGGACCTTTTTGGTATAATGTACAAAGCTCAGTTCAAATCCCTGTTGAAAAGCATCGGCCAGATGCCGCTGGAAACGGCCTGTGCCCTGCAATTGGCCGTCATTTGCTATGGCTACAACCATCTATTGATGCTTTCTTACACCGCGCCCCGGCTCACCCTTGAATTTGGGGAAGAGGCACGGCCCGAGGCAATTACAGACAGGATAAATCACATGATTGACAGGCTGGCAGCAAACCTGGACCAGGAGTTGAGCCCCAAAAACCGCGCAAGCGCCATTCTGTGTTTGCTGGAATCCCTTTCCTTTCAAAAAAACCCCGCTGCCATGGAGGTCGCCTTCAACGCCATGGATGAATACCTGCAGTCACACGAGGGCAGCCAGGCAGGATCCGGGCCACTACCGCTGAAAGGCAGCCAGGCAGGATCCGGGCCACTACCGCTGAAAGGCAGCCACCCCACTGAAGATAGTACAGACTTGTGCAAGATCCTGTGCTACCATTATTATTTCACGTCGGACGAAAATTCACGCAGGCAGGCAGAAGCAATTCTTGACGGCTGGATTTCAGAATTGAGCACAGAATACAACCGGTCCGCCGGCAAGGAAGCAGAGAACCACCGCGTTGCCCTCGCAGCTACGGAGAACAACCGGTCCGCCGGCAAGGAAGCAGAGAACCACCGCGTTGCCCTCGCAGCTATGGAGAACAACCGGTCCGCCGGCAAGGAAGCAGAGAACCACCGCGTTGCCCTCGCAGCTACGGAGAACAACCATCCCGCCGGCAAAACTGCAGATAGGCACCTACCTGCAGACAAGGGCGCAGGGCGCAGCTGGATCCTTCCCCTTCCAAAGGCACTGGAGCGACTTGCAGCCTTGGCGATGTATTCAGATATGGTAGATGCGCAACGTTATGAAAATCAGCTTTACAGGATTCTGGAGCATTATGCGCGTGATCCGCAAATAGCCAGGCAGGTACGTTTTTTGGTCATTGTGAGCCACATGGGATATTTTAAAAAGTATCACAAACTGATGGAACAGATCACAGACCATGTCATGCAGGGCGATCTCTCTATGGAACAAGACAAAACACAACAGTGCCGGGAGCAGGACCTTATACAGGCCGTCCGGTTTTATGTACTGGCGATTTATTATCATTACCGCTCCCCAAGAACTTAAACATTGTTTTATGGAACAGCAAGAAAAAAAGAAAGGTTTCCGGAAGTTAGAGGAACGGTTATTGAATCAACTGGGATTCTATCGGTCCAATTACCTGAAGTATTGGGTAATTGCAGCTATTGATGTGGTAATAGCTACGTTCTGTTCGGTTTTTGTCTTTTTAATTTATGCTCCCATAGAAGGGCCGTTTTCAAGACGTAACGTGCTTATTGTCATTGTTTTGGCGGTTATCATAAACATGATATCGTTTTACCTGTTCAAAACATACCGCAACATCATCCGGTACACAACCGTAAAAGGGTTGCTCCCACTGGGTTACTCGGTAGCCGTAAAATCTGTTATCCTTACTGTTGTACTTTATTTTGCAGGCTTACTTTCACCGGGAATAGAACTCAGATTCCTCCTTATAGATCTGCTATTCACTTTTGTAGCCCTGGTATCCATACGTGTTCTGATGATCATTGCCTATGACATGGTGAACGAAAAATTCAATATCAATTCCCAGCGGGTCCTGATCTACGGGATTGATGAAAAGGCAGCCTCTATTCTCATCCGCCTGCACAAGAGCAAGCATTACAAGCCCATTGGCTTCCTGGTACATGAACACGGCAAGAGAGCATACCGGCTTAACGAAATGAAGGTCTACCATTTCCAAACACGGGAAGACGTTGTAAAATTGGTTCACAAACTGGGTGCAAAAGCCATCTTGTTCCCCAGCTATCGTGGAATCCATGCAGAGAAAAACCGGCTCATACATTATTGCAACCTGGAAAAGATCAACATCATAATGGTTCCGCCCATAGATGAACTGGGTAGCAAGGATACCATCCAGCTCAACATACGCCCAATTGCCATTGAAGACATTCTGGGCCGCGAAGAGATCACCATCAATATGGATGTGGTAAGTGAACGTTTCCGCGACAAAACAATCTTTGTTTCCGGGGCTGCCGGCTCTATTGGCAGCGAGTTCTGCCGCCAGGTAGCCGGCCTGAATGTGGTCAAACAACTGGTCCTGCTGGATATGGCCGAGACGCCCATGCACGAACTGCGCCTGGAACTGGAAGAACACTTTCCCAATCTGAACTTTGTTCACTTCATTGGCGATGTCCGCCACAAAGCCACCATACATGATCTGCTGGCCACCTACAAACCCCAGATCGTTTTCCATGCGGCCGCCTACAAACACGTACCGCTCATGGAAGAAAATCCCTGCGAAGCCGTTCGCGTGAACGTAGAAGGCACGCGCATCATGGCCGATGCCGCCGTGGCTCACGGGGTGGAAAAGTTCATTTTCCTTTCCTCGGACAAAGCGGTCAATCCCACCAACGTGATGGGAGCCACCAAACGACTTGCCGAGATGTATGTCCAGAGCCTCGGCCTGGCCATTTCACACGGAAAGGTGGAGGGAACCACCCAATTTGTGACCACCCGCTTTGGGAACGTCCTGGGTTCCAACGGTTCTGTCATTCCTCGGTTCCGCCAGCAAATCAAGGACGGCGGACCGCTCACCCTCACACACAAAGACATCACCCGGTTTTTCATGAGCATCTCCGAAGCCTGCCGCCTGATCATGAAAGCGGCTACCATCAGCACCAACAACGAAATCATGGTCTTTGACATGGGCGAACCGGTACTTATTAAAGACATGGCCGAGCGCATGATCCACCTGGCCGGGTTTACGCCGTATGATGAAATTGATATCAGGGAAGTGGGCCTTCGGCCCGGAGAAAAACTATACGAAGAGGTGCTCAGCACCCAGGAAAATTCTGCTCCTACGTCGCATCCCAAGATCCGTGTGGCTGCCGTACGTGCTAACAATTACCAGGAATTAAGAGATGCCTTGCAGCAAATCAGCCGCCGGGCGTGGGAGCGGGATGTGCCAGCCACGGTGCAGCTGCTCAAAAAATGGGTGCCGGAATTCAAAAGCCATAACTCTCAATTTGAAAAGTATGATGTTGACTGATGCAGTCCCTAAGTGTGATAGTCCAGAAAATACAGTGATATTTGGAATGAAAATCCAGAAAAAACAGTTATATTTGGAATAAAAAGTCAAAAGCATGAAGGCCCGACACCTGTCAACTTACATTTCAAATAGAGCCTCCGGTAAATCAGGCCGTATTCTTGTGTTTACCGGTGCGCGTCAAACGGGTAAAACCACATTGGCAAGGCATCTGTTTCCGGATTACGAATACATAACAATTGAAGATCCTGTCACGGTTGGTGCGTTTTTGAAACTGACAGCTGCCCAATGGCAGAGCATGTATCCACAGGCCATTTTGGATGAAGTACAAAAAGAACCGGTTTTAATTGAAAGTATTAAGGCAGTATATGATCAATGGCAGGAACCCCGTTATGTCTTACTGGGATCAAGCCAGTTGTTGCTTTTATCCAAAGTCAGGGAAAGCCTTGCGGGACGTTGTGTGATTGTAGAAATGTATCCGCTTACACTTCCTGAACTGAAAACCAATAGTATAAAGGAAAAAGTAGCATATTCCCTGTTTCAGAATTTCATTACAGATCCGGAACGTACACCTAATATACTTCCCTCTTTTCTTCTTGACAAGGAAATGGCAGAAAAACAACAAGCATGGAATCATTACTTGCAATTTGGCGGTTATCCCGCATTAACAGATACGATTCTTTCGGACGAAGAACGTTATATATGGTTACAACAATATGTACGAACTTATCTTGAAAGAGACGTTAGGGATCTTGCCTCATTCAGGGACCTGGAACCGTTTGTCAAATTACAGCGTGCACTTGCTGCGCAGACAGGGAGCGTGATCAATGCCTCTTCCCTGGCAAACCACACCGGCGTAACTGTTAAGACGGCTCAGCGTTATATTCACTACCTTGAGGTCAGTTACCAGACCATTACGCTACCCGCCTGGAGCAGAAATGAGACAAAGCGCCTAATGAAAGCGCCCAAAGTGCATTATCTGGACAATGGCGTGTTGCAGGCTGTTCTACAAAAACGTGGAGGGATCACCGGGACGGAATTTGAAAGTCTGGTTGTTGCCGAATTGTATAAACAAACGAATGTGTTGCAGATGCCTGCCAAATTTCATCATTTGAGGATCCAGGGTGGCAGGGAGATAGACCTGCTATTGGAATTGGGAAAAGGATATATTGCCTTTGAAATAAAAATGACTGATAAGGTTAGAAAAAATGATGCCCGGCACTTTGCCGGGTTGGATGAAATTTTGGATAAGCCCCTGATTCATTGCTTTATTTTATCCAACGATCTGGAAACCCAATATTTTACTTCTAAAGTTACAGCAGTTCATTGTGCTTTGTTTTTGGGATAAGGATTGTGCACGAATTGAACGGGGAAGGCCTCCCATTTGCTTTGCAAACGGGTCCCTCCCTCCGCTGGACGAGCTTCCCCTTATCAATTGTGCAACAATCCATTATAATTACAAATAGTTTAGATGTTTTTTAAATTACACATAGTAAGAGCTGCTTTAGGATTGTTTACTGCAATATTATTATGTAGCAGTTGTGCGGCACTGACGGAATCGCAGCTGCAGACGGTGCAGAAGCTGGCGGTGAGCGGGGATAGTGTGGCGGCGGCACCTAGTGCTATGTTTCGCCAATTGGCCGCCGTCCGTACCGAACGCGGCCTTTTTTACGCAGCCTCGCTGACCGGGGCCCAGGCGCGTTTTGCCGAGTTGAACGCCCTGGCAGTGGCGGCCCGGGAAGATGAAAAACTGGCTGAACGCACCGATGTGTGCGTGGACGTACTGAACAGCTACCTGCGGGCCTTGCGCAGCATCAGCAACCCCGCCCGATGGAAACAGATAGGGACCGAGATGCGCGGACTGGGAAAAAACCTGGATTCGGTGATCCTGCGCTTTAACCAACTGGACTGGGTAGATTTGGAATTGACCCAGGGTGTGGCCAAATTGTCCGGAAAATACGCCGGCTACCTGAGTGAGAACTACATGAAAAATCGGCAGACCGTGGCCGTCCGTGAATTTGTGACCGAAGGCGATACACTGGTGGCTGTTTGTGTGGATGCGCTGGTACAGCTGCTGCGCAAACAGGAAGTGCAGGAACTGATAGACAACGAAGAAACAGGACTGAAAAACAATTACCTGGCCTACCTGCAACGGGTGGAAGCCCTGGGGCAACTGCCCCCGGTGGATCACGACCGGCGTTACATGACACTGCTGGAGGACCTGGAGAAAGCCCAAAAAATCAGGGACAAATGCGTGAGCGGGCTGCAAAGCCTCAAACGGGCCCACCACAAACTCCTTACCCAACTGGACAAACGGGAACGTTGGGACTACTGGTACGAAGAACTTACAGAACTCAATACCCTGGCCGTGCAACTGAGCACCCTTATTAAAGAACTGAAATAAACAGTATTTTTTTTATACTGAACAAAAAACATTAAATTTGTTCAGTACAATTATTTTAATGAATGAAATCGGTTGTTTTACAGCAAAAAGAAGAGCGGGATGCGTTGTTAAGAAATGTCTATCAAAAACGTGTTTTGATAGAATCTACCGAACAATATCTTGAATCCGGTCTTATAAAGCTGATAACCGGGCCGCGCCGCGCAGGAAAATCTGTATTCGCATTGCAATTGTTAGGTTCAAAGAATTTTGCCTATCTGAATTTTGACGACGAGTTATTGCTTTCTTCTTTTGACGAAAACGCAATTTTACAGGCTTTACAGGAAGTTTATCCTCAATTTCAGTACCTTCTTCTGGATGAAATACAAAATCTACCACGTTGGGAAACATGGGTAGGAAAGCTATACCGGAGGGGAGTTAACCTTGTAATTACCGGATCAAACGCCAGATTACTTTCGGGCGAAATGGCCACCATGCTGACAGGACGCTATTTGCAAATTGAAATCCTGCCATTCGGATTGAAAGAAGTGCTGGACTTTCTTCAGGTCGCACTGCTTGCCCAAACACCGGTTCAAAAAGCCAATGTGATGCTGCAAGTTGAAGATTACCTGGTGTTTGGAGGTTTTCCTGAAACCTTATCCCTGAGAAGTATAACAAGAAATTACCTTTCTGCCTTATTTGATTCAATTCTTCTTAAAGACATAACCAAACGCTATAAGGTAAGAAACACCAACGAACTATACAACCTTGCCAGTTATTTATTAGCCAATTATGGGAATCCGTTTTCATTGACCCGGCTGGTTGACGATTTGAACCTTGGCAGTAAGGTGACAGCACAGAAGTATTGCCTCTATTTGGAAGAGACATACGTGTTCTTTTATTTGCCCCGTTTTAATAACAAACTAAAACAGATGCTAAAAGCTCCGCTGAAACCATATATAGTTGATAATGGATTCATTGCATCCCGTTCCTTTGAACAGTCACCAAATAGAGGCCGTTTGTTGGAAAACACGGTCATAGTTGAGCTTATCAGGAGGGGATACAAACCAGGGCAAACTCTGTTTTACTACCGATCAAGAAACAATAAAGAGGTGGACTTTGTTTGCCGGAAAGGAGCTCAGGTGGACCAACTTATTCAGGTATCCTATGATGTGAATAATCCGAGGGTACTGAAACGGGAAATTTCCGCATTACTGGAATGTTCCGGTGAATTGCATTGCAATAAGCTATTGCTGCTTACATGGGATAAAGAAATAACCATTGAACAAGAACGTCAAACCATACAAGTAATACCGGTATGGAAATGGATGACTGAAGAGAAATGAATAAGACAACAGAAACAGAAGAACGTACATTAAAAGAAATCCAGCAGGCGATTGAACGGGTGGACCGGGAGCGGCTGGATCCCACGCTGGGGGTGAAAGAGCGGGGGCTGTTGGAGTTGTCTGCCCTGGCGTTGCGGGATGCCGAGCGGTTGGCCATTGCCCGGTTGCAGAAACAAGTGTACAAAGACATGGAGCAGGTAACGGCCCGGTTAAACCAATTGTCCAAACGCATCCGCACCCGGGTCACCCGTATGAACAAAGTCCCCAAAGCGCTGGATGCCATTGAAACGGTGATCAAAGAAGTGGTGAAGATACTGGTGGCCGTGGGTAAGTGGTAATGCAGGTAAATTTAAAATATAGTTTTATATTTGCATGGTAAAATAATGTAACGTATTGAATGTACATTCAAAGATCCATAGAGAAAAGTATCATACAATCTATGAGAAGCGCTCCTGTTGTAGCTATTTTAGGGCCTCGTCAATGTGGAAAATCTACATTGGTGAAAAACATGTTTCCAGAGAGTGCAAACACAGTTTATCTGGATCTTGAACGTCCTTCCGATCTCTCAAAACTGGAAGATGCTGAATGGTATTTATCTATGCAAAAAGGCAAGATGATATGTATTGATGAGATTCAACGCAAACCGGAGTTGTTTCCTCTCATACGATTTTTAGCAGATCAATGGAGTGTGAATGGAGTCTTTTTGGTTTTGGGCTCGGCTTCGCGCGATATGCTTAAACAGTCTTCAGAGTCGCTTGCAGGCAGGATACACTACAAAAAATTGACCCCTTTTTTGCTGGAAGAAATTGAAAATAAGTACACGCTATATGATTACTTTGCTAAGGGAGGTTTTCCCCGCAGCATTTTGGCGGAAGACGAAAAATTATCTTTTCAATGGCGACAGGATTTTATTTCTACTTTCTTAGAAAGGGACTTGTTGCAATGGAAAGGATTTACTCCTGCGACCATGCGACGGTTGTGGCAAATGTTGGCGCACAATAATGGGAAAACAGCAGACTATTCAACTTTTGCGAAATCATTAAATGTATCATCTGTTACAGTAAAAAATTATATAGATTTATTGGAAAGCACATTTATGGTGGAGGTTGTGGCTCCGTATATTTCAAATATGGGTAAACGTTTAGTGAAAGCACCAAAAGTGTATATTTCTGACCCGGGAATTACCGCTGCGCTGCTTGGTCTATATAATTTTGATGCCCTCTCTGCCCATCCGTCATTTGGTACTATCTGGGAACAAATTGTATTGTCAAATTTGAAAGGGGTGTTTCCGGAAGCGGAATTTTATTTTTACAGAACTGCAAACGGAGCTGAAATTGATTTTGTAATGAAAATATATGACTATGTATTTGCTATAGAGTGTAAATCAGGTCTTTCACCAACGCTTTCAAAGGGCAATTATAATGCTATAGAAGATATTTCGCCAACACATACATTTGTTGTTTTGCCCATTGAAAAAGGATGGCCCATGAAACAGGGAATAGATGCAGTTTCTCTTACTGAGGTAAAAGAAAAATTGCCTACATTTATAAGATAATTAAAGATTTATACAAACGTTTTTCATATGAGAATTATTAGAACCATTCTTAGTACTGCCGTGTTTCTATTGGTGGCTGTGGTGGCATACGGGCAGCTGAGCGACCAGCAGGTCATTAACGAAGTCAAGCGGTTGCAGGCCACCGGGGCCTCGCAGCAACAGATGCTCATGGAACTGGCAGCCAAAGGCGTCACCCGGGAACAGGCCGAAAGGATTCAGGCACAGTACCAGGGATATGGAACTGATAATGAACAATCATTTGGAGATATGGAAAGCAGCCGTTCCCGCAGGGAAATGTTTGAGCCCTCTGATTATTTTGGTCCTTTGCAGGATACCACCTTTGGGTTTCGCAGGGATACACTGCCACCCAAACCTCAGATCTTTGGACGGAACCTGTTTTCCACCAGGGATCTGAGCTTTGAACCCTCTATGAACTTACCTACACCCGAAAACTACCAGCTGGGAGCGGGTGATGAGGTGATCATTGACATCTGGGGCAACAGCGAACTGACCGTACGCCAGGAGATCAGCCCGGACGGGTACATCAACGTAACCAACATAGGCCCTATCTACCTGCAGGGAATGGACATCAAGGAAGCTAGCGCCAAGATCAAAACGGCCTTCGGCCGGATCTATTCCGATCTGCGGTCGGCCAACCCACGGACGTTCATTCAGATCTCGGTGGGAAATG
>MWFB01000040.1 GCA_002071385.1 Bacteroidetes bacterium ADurb.Bin013 | reverse complement strand
CTGCACCAAATTTGGAATAGTTATTTCTTAATTCACTGTATTACTGTTATATATAAATTTTCCATATCTAAAATGGCGCGGGAGGTTCCACCTCCTTTTGTTTGGTGCTGCGAAGCAGCATATTTTAAGCGCCAAAAGCCTTTGGCGCACCGCCTTGTAGACCACCAAGCGGTCGTTGGTGCAGCAATACGGACTAATGACAATGTCGCTGCCACCACAAGATCGGGAAGCCTCGGCAAAAAACAGCAAGGAGGTTCCACCTGTCTGTGGTTTTTTCGATCTTTGCAACTCAAATTGAAACACGTAGTAGAAATTGTAGTATGAACTGGATAATTATAGTAATTGCAGGATTTTTTGAGGCAGCCTTTGCATTCTGCCTTGGGAAAGCAAGAATGACAACAGGTACTGAAATGTACTTATGGTATGTGGGATTTGTTGTCGCACTATGCATAAGTATGGTGCTTCTGGTTAAGGCTACTCAAACGTTACCGATTGGAACCGCTTATGCAGTGTGGACCGGGATTGGAGCTGTTGGAACCGTATTGGCAGGTATTTTTATCTTTAAAGAGCCGGTTACATTTTCAAGAATTTTTTTCTTATCAACATTGATCATATCAATTATTGGATTGAAAGTGGTTTCGTAGGGGAGGAACACCTCCGCCAAACACAATTCCCAGTGACAAACTCAGGTTTGCACAGATATGGTTTGCAATCTGATTTGTCATCTTGTAATCTACTGTAAAACGAATTCTATTGCAAACCTCTACGCCAATACGAGGACATAAAACATAGGAGAATCTTTCATCTGTGTAACCCTCAGGTTCTCCTGTATCGCCAAATACTTCATACCATTGATCGGCAGACACAAGAAAACCTCCCACCGTTCCTACGCCTAATCCCACGAAAGGCACTATTTTATGGGCATGAAGATTTCTCCAGGAGTAATCACAAAATCAATGAGTGGGTACATATTGGTATGGGAGTGCATACTGTGTCCATATAAATCATTTTTTGGATTACTTCTACGAATTGAAGCATATGAAAACTGTGCGGCAATGTCAAATCCTGTATTGCCGATATTGATCCGTGGTTCAAGATAAATTCCCCATCCCGGGCCTTTTTTGCTGTATTGAACATGTGTTCCATTAGGGAAAAGCAAGAGCCCTCCAACTTCAAATTCAAATGCCCGGATTTGCTGGGCATTTAGAGAATTAATCCCTAAAAGCAACGAAAATAAAAAGACGCAAAATATTTTTCTCATAATATCATGAATTGAGATGCAAATTAGCCAAAAATGAAAATATAAAACACAAGATATTCAATTAAAAATCATATTTTGTAGCATTATTTTCTGCAACCAGGGGATGAGCCTTGAGGAGGTATCCAAAAGAACGTCGGTTCCAATAGAAATTGAATAAAAAATGTCAACAAGAATGAATCAGAACGAAATAATTGCTCCCTGCGGGATGAATTGCCAGCTATGCTACGGTTACGTGCGTAAGAAAAATCGCTGCAACGGATGCCTTAGAATGAATAATGCGAATGAACCGGATGTATGGAGGAAATGTTCCATAGTCCATTGTGAAGACCGGGCCAAGACTGCCTCGGGATTTTGCTATGAGTGCACCCGGTATCCCTGCAGGCGGCTCAAAGATCTAGACAAACGCTATACCACAAAATATGGGATGAGCATGCTGGATAATCTGCTCTTTATCAAGGAAAAAGGGCTTGAAGAATTTGTAAGGGCAGAGCAGGAAAAGTGGAAATGCAGGAATTGTGGTGCAGGATTAAGTGTTCACAGGGATTTTTGCCTGCAATGCGGCAATAAATACAGATGAGGCAAAAGATTTGCAGCTCCTGTGCAGGCACAGTGCTGGTTTTTGAGGTATAACAGTTAAAGTATAGTAAAAATCAGTCTTTCAGATATGAATGAGGAAATGTTGTTTGAAAGCCGGGATGAGTTCAGGGAATGGCTCGGCAAAAACCATGCTTCCAGCAATGGATTCTGGATGGTTTTTGGCAAGGATGGGCTTCTTAAAACCTTAAAACCGGACGAGGCACTGGAAGAGGCGTTGTGTTTCGGGTGGATTGACGGTCAGATAAAGAGCATCGACCAGGCAAAATATGTGAAGAAATTCACACCGCGCCGCAAGGGAAGCGTGTGGTCAGAGAAGAATAAAAAATTGGTGAAAGCCTTGACAGAAAACGGTAAAATGACAGCATCCGGAATAGCAGCGGTTGAGCTGGCAAAAAAGGGCGGACAATGGAACACCCGGGAAGCACTATCCATAAGCGAAGAACAAGTCGGGATCCTGATCAGCGCTCTGTCCGGTGCCAGTCTGGCACTGTCCAACTTCATGAAAATGCCTGACTCGGTAAAAAGAACCTATACCGCGTTGTATTTAGATGCAAAAAAGGAAGGAACCAGGGTAAAACGGTTGGAAAAGATCATCGGAAGGCTCAATGAAAACAAGAAACCGATGTAAAAAGTGACAACATAAAGAATGAAAAACAAGAGGATATTCGGCCTGCAAAGAAATGTCTTTTTTACCGGGTTGACCAGTTTTTTCACGGACACATCCACTAAAATGATTTACAGTGTGATGCCTCTTTTCCTGCTGTCTATCGGAGCATCCAAGACTTCGATCTCGCTGATTGAAGGAATTGCAGAAAGCACCGCGTCTTTGATCAAAGCGTTCTCGGGATACTGGAGTGATAAGATTGGTAAAAACAAGCCATTCATGATATTTGGTTATGGGATAACTGCCCTGATAACTCCGCTTTATGCTTTGGTCAGGCTCCCGGTCCAGGTCCTGTTATTGAGGTTTGTTGAAAGGACAGGCAAAGGTTTAAGGGCTGCACCCAGGGACAGCCTTATCAGTGCCTCGGTATCAAAGGAGGAAACAGGAAAGAATTTCGGATTTCATAAAGCAATGGATAACAGCGGGGCAATCATCGGACCCCTGGTAGCATTCCTTCTATTGTCCCTTTTCCCGCTAAACTATTCCAACATTTTCCTTATTGCCACCATTCCTGCCATATTGGGCGTAATCACTATTGCAATTTTTATCAAGGAAGCAAAAACAGCGAAAAATGAAAATCAGTTCAAATTTCATTTCAACCAGCTGCCTAAGAAGTTTTACTTCTTCCTGTTCATAGTTTTCATTTTTACCCTTGGCAATTCCGCAGACGCATTATTGCTTGTCAAAACAGCTGAAACAGGTATCAATAAATCATATGTTCCTTTTGTATATATGATCTTCAATACCGTTTCCGTGATCCTGTCCGTACCCCTAGGAAAGATATCAGATAAAATTGGCCGTGAACTATTTATCATTCTTGGATTTTTGATCTACTCAATCGTATATTTCTTCTTTGGCAGGTTCAATAGCCTGAACGTTTTTTTATTCCTGTTCGTGTTGTATGGATTATACAGTGCCCTGGTCGATGGCACTCAAAAATCCTTAATATCCGATATTGTAAGCGAAGACGTGAAAGGCACCGGATTTGGACTGTATCATGCCGTACTTGGAATTACACTCCTTCCCGCCAGCTTGATTGCAGGCTTGCTGTATGATCACGTAAATTCAAATGCCCCGTTTTATTTTGGTTCCTTAATGGCTTTGATAGCTTCATTGCTAATGGTTATATTTGTGATAGTTGACAGAAAAAATAAAAGTGAAATCCATACCGTACATAGAATATACAAAGCTCCAGGCAAGAGATAAAAATGCCGGCCAGTGGTATTATATGTCGCATCTGGCAAATGCCTGCGCTTCTGCCGACTATCACCGCACCTCGGCTTATGCAATCTGCCTGCTGAACGAGGGAGCGCTCCGTCTTGAGAGCGATCTGTTTGTCAACAATGCCCAAGCTCCGGCCATTTTTACCATTGCCCCTTCTGCAATAAGAAAATTTTCTGACCTTGGGATCGATTACGAAGCCCGGATACTTTTCTTCAGGAAAGAAGTATTTCTGGAAGGACAAACCGATATCAACTACCTGGATAAATTCGATTTCTTTGAGAAAACGGGACAACAGGTTGTAACGCTCAATGCCGCTCAATTTCAACAATTTCGGTCCTATTTTGACCTGATCCATGAAAAGGCCAACGAAACGGCCCCGCACACCACAGCCATTATCCGGAGCCTGATCAATATCATTCTCAACGAAATAGAAGACGTTCACCAGAGCCAGCAAGCCGGACAGCCCGTCACCACTGACAAGGGAGACCACATTCTTTCCCGCTTCAAAACATTGCTGTCTTCTCACTTCATTCAGGAAAGACAAGTCTCTTTCTATGCCGGAAAAATGCACCTCACCCCCAAGTACTTTTCTTCCCTGATCAAACAAGACAGCGGGAAAACCGCCGGTGAGTGGATCAGTGAGATGCTCCTTCTGGAATCCAAAGTAAGGTTACAGGACAAATCGCAAAGTATAGCGCAGATTGCCTACGACCTGAATTTTTCGGACCCGTCCCATTTCGGGAAATTTTTCAAAAAGCACACCGGCATGAGTCCTCTTAAGTACAGGAGCTGATCCCGGAAATCCGACTTTTATACCATAATTGCCTCCTTTCATCCTTTCCTTTGCAATGAAAGACGGTGTACTTTTGTTCCCGGATAAGAACACGTGAAAACATACTATTAAAAAAGTGAAATCATGAAACTGAGGGACCACATCAGCCGGGTTATCACGGAAAAGTATGAAAAGGTGGCGGAATTGAGTAAGGTCAAGGACCTTTCTGTTGAACAGGGCAGGGCATACGTGGACGCCTATGTAGATTACACGCATACGCTTGAAGCCATCGAGGCAGTGATCGCTCACGGCGAGCATCACTGAGAAGGGTCCGCTCGGGAAGGAGTACCGTGTACTTTTGATGTATTGCCTTGTTTAACAGGTGATTAACAAAAGAGCTCTCCCCGGGGGCTCTTTTGTTATAGTGCTGATATCCAGCATGATGAATCAAGTGTACGCGGTGCCATAAGGGCAAAGAAGTTCCCCCTCTTGTTGCAGAAAAGACAATAATTGACAAACTTTGCACTGATGGATGATTCTGCTATAAATGTTTTGTTTCTGAAACTGTTGAGTGCCGCTATCTGGGATAAGCCTGCCGATGTTACACTATTTAACAATCTGGATGATAGAACCTGGAAACAGATTTTCCGCTTGGCCAGGCTGCAAAGCGTGAGTGCGCTCATAGCATGCAAAGCATTATCCCTGCCGCAGGAGTGCCTGCCTCCCCGGCAACAGAACGCGGCACTAGTATCCCATGTGGAACAGACCAGGGCCAGGAACCTGAAGATGATGGGTGTTTTAGCCACCATCACAGACTGGTATGAAGAAGCAGGCTTCCCTTTTGTACTGCTTAAAGGACTGGCCAACGGGATAAACTACCCGGAGCCGCTCCTGCGCAATCCGGGAGATGTGGACCTCTGGCTATACCGTAAGGGAGACAGCGAAAGGGCCAAAACATGGCTGGAAAGCAAAGGGTATGAGACAATAGACGGAAACGGTATCCATTACATATTTACCGAACAGGGCATCCACATAGAAAACCATAGGCGCGTATCTTACTTTGACCATAAAAAATGTGACAGGCAGCTGGCCGCCATGGAGAAGCAAGCGGCAGAGGATGAGCATTTTCCCTTTATCCAGCTGGGTGATCTGAAAGTCCGCCAATTGCCGGTGGAAATGAACGCGTTCTTTCTTTTCCACCACATGTTCCGGCATTTTGAGCACCTGGGCGTTGGATTCCGGCAGTTTTGCGACTGGATCCTGTTCCTGAAGAATAACCGCGGGCAGATTGATCCCGTTTCATTCACCGTCCAGGCCCAATCTTACAAACTGCTGTATCCCATGCAGGTATTCGCCTGTGCCGCCGTAAAATACCTGGATGCCCCGCCGGACATCTTCCCCTTTACAGTGCCTACAGATAACGCCTTTGCCCACAAGGTGATGAAGGATGTCCTGGAAGGGGGTAACTTCGGCTTTCACCATCCCGGGAAAAAGCGGCCGGAGCAGAAGATGCGCGGCATGTGGTTTTCCTACAAGACGACGGTGCGCAAGTCCCTGAAATTCTGGTCGCTAAGCCCCCAGCACATCCTGATATTACCTGCCACCAAACTGATCCACCGCCTCAGAATCGGGTTCAAATGAACCTGCCGGCCGTAAAATTAATGCCAACAGCCACTGCTTAATGCCCGCAATAAAACAGCACCAATACTTGAACCCGCCAGCACAATGAAGTCCGCCATTCAATTCCTGCTTTACACCTCCAAAGGATTCAAATCCCGCATTGGGATGATCTTGCTTATTGGTCTTGCCGAGGTGGCTTTTTCTTTGGCGTTTGTCTGGATCTCCAAAGCAATCATCGATGTGGCCACGGGAGTAAGGGCAGGGGAGCTGCTGTATTACTCCCTGGCGCTGGTGGGCCTGGTACTCCTGCAGATACTTTTCAGGGTATTGGATAACCGGGTGCGTGCGATGACACAGGTGCGCCTGGGGAACTCGGTCCGGTACAATGTTTTCTCCCGCCTGCTTTATACCCGGTGGCAGGAACTGTCCACCCTGCACAGCGGCGACATGCTCACCCGGATCATCAAGGACACGGACGATGTGATTGAAGTCATCGTGAATGCATTTCCCGCAGCGATCCTTGCAGTGGTACAATTGCTGGGAGCGCTGGCCATCCTTTTTTTCCTGGACCCGATGCTGGCCCTCATCCTGGGGGTGGGCATGCCGCTGCTGGCCATTTTCAGCAGGTTTTATTACAGGTACATGCGCAAATACACGCTGGAAGTGAAAGAGAGCGAGAGCCTGATCACCTCCATGATGGAAGAAAGCCTTTTAAACCAAGTGGTGATCCGCACTTTTGAACGGCAGGAAAATGAACTGGACAGGTTGGGCAAGCTGCAATCCAGGCTGCATCGGAGCGTCCATAAAAAAACAAGGGTATCGGTCCTGGCCAACCTGTTCATGGGGGTCACCTTCAACGGCGGCTACATAACGGCTTTTCTCTGGAGTGCCTTCGGGCTGGCCAAAAACACAATTTCCTTCGGTACCGTGACGGCTTATCTTCAACTGGTCAGCAGGCTCCAACGCCCGCTCTTTGAACTGGCAAGGCTGCTGCCCACCCTGGTGGGCTCCAAGGCGGCCATAGAACGTCTGATATACCTGACCGGATTTTCGTTGGAAGAGAGCAAAGACAAAATACTTCTCCAGGGGAATGTAACCCTGAGGATAGAAAACCTCACCTTTTCCTACGCACCTGACACCGACCCGGTTTTGTCCAATTTTTCCATGGTGCTGGAACCGGGGACCATGGTGGCCCTGATGGGAGAAACCGGCGTGGGTAAAACCACATTGCTCAGGCTGCTGCTGGCACTGGTAGCACCGGATTCGGGGCGCATTGTCCTGGAAGATGAGTCGGGGCAGGTGGCTGTATCGGAACGTACCCGCTCCAATTTTGTTTACGTGCCCCAGGGAGGTTCGCTCTTCAGCGGGACCATCCGCGAGAACCTGCTCCTGGGAGATCCCGGGGCCAATGAGCAGGAACTCATCAGGGCGCTGGAAATCGCCTCGGCAAATTTTGTGCTTCAACTGTCCCAGGGGTTGGACACTGTGCTGGGAGAAAACGGGAAGGGATTGTCGGAAGGGCAGGCTCAACGTGTGGCCATCGCCCGCGCGTTGCTGCGTCCGGGGAAAATCCTGTTGCTGGACGAGGCCACCTCGGCGCTCGATTCCCAAACGGCACGCACTTTTCTACAAAATTTGAAGAAAGAGGCGGGGAACCGCGCCATTCTTTTTATTACCCACCAGGCCGAGGTGGCTGCCTTTTGCGACCGCCGGTACGATCTTTCACCGGCATAAGGTACGGAGTGGTTACAGCCAGAATCCGGTGCGTCTGCAAGAGCTGCAGCAGTAAGAAAAGTAGCGGTAGCTGGTAATAGGGGTTGGAGCTTGAGTACCTCTAGTACATTAAGTACTCCCACAGGGGCCCGCGTTTTTTCTTGGCACGGAAGCGTTGCATCAATTCAGGTGATTCTTCTCCCTGGAAAAACCATTTCTGGCCCGAGGCATGGGCCCTGTCCTGCAGGGTTTCCATGTTCACGTTTTTAGAGACGTAATATTCGGGAATGAGCAGGTTGTTGTCCGCAGAGATGACCCCCTCGCGGAGTGCGATATCGTACAGTTTGGTGCGCGGGTAGATACGCATGCCCACAAAGGGGAAGAAGATGGTTTTCCCCAGTTCGCGGGAGCGTTCATAGGTTTGGTTCAAGGTCTCATCGGTCTCGCCGTAGCCTGCCAGGATCATGAAGTGGGCGTGGTAGATGCCCAGCTTGCCGGCATTCAGGCTTTGCGTTTTGACGTCGGAGAATCGGAACTTCTTGTTGTAATTCTCAAGTTGTATGTCGGAGAGGGAGTCGGTGCCCCATTCAATGTGTGTGAGACCGGATCTCTTATACAACTCCATGTCCTGGTAAGTCATGTTATGGGGCGTGAAATAAGCCCCCCATTTCACATTCACCTTGCTTTCTATCAGGAGCGAACACAGTTCCCGGTTGTATTCCTTGTGGATATTGAAAACGGAATCGGTAAAGAAAAGATAGTCAATGCCTTTGCTGTTCTTAAGCTCTTTTATGTTCTCCGCGACGGAACGGGCATCCAGCAAACGGACACTCTTGCCTTCAATGATGGGGTAGCTGCAGTAAATGCACCCGTAAGGACAGCCTCTTTTTGTCTGGATATTGAGCATCCCGCTTTTCTCAAAGTAAAAATGCGCCTTGTCGGGCTCTACATTCAATGCCAGCGTAGAGATGTATTGTTTGTGCGGATTGATGGCCACCGTTCCGTCCGGCCTGGCGTACACCAAACCGTCTATCCCTGTCGGATCCTTTTTTTCTTCCAGTGCCGAGACCAATTGGCGCATACTTTCTTCGCCTTCCCCCTGGACGCCATAATCGGGGGCCAGTTCTTTGAATATGACATCGGGGTAAATGGAAAAGCCCGAGCCGCCCATGATCACCACGGCCCGGCTGTTCTGGCGGATGACCTGCATCACCCGGCGGTAATGGCTCACAAAAGAGTATTGTTCGTAGAAATTGGTATCGTCAACATTCCGGAGCGATACCCCTATGTAATCGAAATTCCCGTTGCGGCAAAACGCGGCCAGGTCTTCATAACCGCCCAGGTTGAAATCAAAAAAGCCAAGTTGCCAGTCCGGCATTTTTTCATTCAGGTAGGTGGCAATATAGGAGATCCCGATAGGGTATATGATGTATGGATTCTGGTAATTGTTGGCAGATATGAGGGCAATTTTTTTCATAATCAGGTACTGGCCTTTTTTTAGTCACAGGATTGAGGCAGCAAAGGTAAAAAAAAAGTCCGGGTGGATTAAGTTAACCGGATATTGGCTAAATTTGTACCAAATATCAAGACTATGAAAAGAATGCCATTTGTGTTGTTAGTGATACTGTCACTCAATGTTTTAAACTCCTGTCAAAAGCCCGATTCAATAGACCCGTTCAAGCATTTTACCATGGAACGCAACCAGATCGTTGTCATCAGCGATATCCACCTGGGTGCAGACCTCGCCTATGCCGAATGCGAAAAAAACCTGCCGTACCTTGAAGAATTCCTTAACCGCGTAAGGTTTTCAAGCAATGTGAAAGAACTGGTCATTGCCGGAGACCTGCTGGACGAATGGTTTGTACCCGCAAACATCGATACCTACCAGGGCAAAGACCAGGCAGATTTTGTACGGCGCATCGCTGAGGCCAACAAAGGCGTCATAGACGTCCTGAAAAAGATCATACGGGAAAAGAGAATCCTGGTCACCTATGTGCCCGGCAACCACGACCTGACCATTTCCGAGGCCAATGTGGAACTGATCCTGCCGGGAATCAACCAGAAACGCGATCCGGAACTGGGTCTGGGTACCTATTCTCCCCAGGGTTATCCCTATATTGCCATAGAGCACGGCCACCGCTACAATTTCTTCTGCGCTCCCGATCCCATCTCCAACCAGGACATTGCTCCGGGCACCATAACGCCTCCGGGATACTTTTTTACAAGGATAGCCGCCCTTTTCGTAGCTCAGGGACATCCGGACAAAGCAGCGGATACCCTTCCGGAAGTCACCCGCAATGCAACGGGTGATGAAAGCCAGAACCTCCTCTTTGCCTATTGGAATATGTGGGCCTGGACCTTGAAGAATTTCAGGATCCTGAACAAATATGACGAACAGCTCATTATGACCAACGTGGACGGCTTTACCGGAACGTTTGCAGTCAACGACCTGATCCCTTACCAGGAAACCCCCGGTGGATTCATAGACCTGGACCTTTACAACGGTATCCAGGACAACTGGTTGCAAAGACAGACGCGCAACCGGGTGCAGGTCCCCATCCCCGCATTGCAGGCCATTTCAGGATCTGCCCTTAGCACCGAAACCGATGCACAGGCTGCAACCCAGTACTTCCTGAATCCCAGATCAACCGTTAGGATCGTTGTGTTCGGCCATTCGCACGATGCCAGGATCCAGTCCTCTTTTGACCATTTGCAGCAAAAATGCATCTATGTCAATTCCGGAACCTGGATTGACAACAACCCGGACAAAACAACCATGAATTTTGTCATCATCACACCGCAGGAGGAAGATTGTTGCTCCAAAACCCACGTAAGCCTCTACAACTTCCAGAATGAAGTCTACACGCTGATGGCAGAGGATTCGGTGCGGCTTTGAGTGCGTCGCATACATTGTCCTTTATGCTGATATACAGAGTATTACGAAATTCATACCCCCTGGGTATGAATTTCGTAAGTGATTGATTATGAGGCAAACGAATCAAGTGTGCAACGCACTTATTTTTTTTCGTATATTTAAGGGTAATACAAAATAGAGTCATCTGATGAGTAAAGAGATTGATGTACTGATAATTGGCGGGGGTCCGGCAGGAGCCATGACGGGCATTGAGTTGAGGAAGAAAGGTTACAGCACCTGTATAATTGACAAGGAAACCTTTCCGCGTCCTAAGCTGTGTGCAGGGCTTTTGACACAAAAATCCATAGACCTGCTTGCCGGGCACTGTCCTGGGCTGGACCCATCGGACTTTGTGGTAGAGAAGGCGCAAACCCTGGATTTCTATTTTCAGGACAAAAAGGTGAACAACTTCACCACCCGGGTGAACTTTTATTTAACCGAACGCACAATTCTTGATAACCTGCTCATCCAATATTATCTGAAACTGGGTGGCAAGCTCCTGCAGCAAGTGGCGCTCAAGCCCGGGTATATTGACTTTCGGAAGAGCACTATTACAGCAGGCTCGGACAAGATCACCTACCGGTACCTGGCGGGTGCTGACGGCTGTAACGGGATTGTGAGCAGGGCTGCTAAGATCAGGAGACACGATATATTATGCATGGAAGGGAATATTCCAAGAGATTTACTGAAAGAAAAAGAATTCAGGATATACTTCGGTTTAACTAGAATCGGGTACGGTTGGTATTTCCCTAAAAAAGACCATTATTGCGTGGGCATGGGCGGTGAAGGGTCCGGGCAAGCGATAAGCAAGATTGCCAGGCGTTTTTTCCATGAAGTGCAAAACCGGCAAGCTGAACAGGCTGGAGCTGCAATGGACAAGGAAAGGCGAACTGATGGCTGTGAGGGATTAAGCCGGGAAACCGGAGGGGCTGGAGATTCCGGGTTGAAAGGGGCGTTCGTTCCCTCGGGCCGTAGACTGAATACAGGAAAACTTCCCAAAAACACACTGCTGGTGGGCGATGCAGCTGGATTTACAGAACCGGTGACCTGGGAGGGAATTTATTATGCCATGCAGTCCGGGGTTCTGGCGGCCGGTGCCATAGATGCCTCGGCAAAAAGAAATAAAAGGAACGTGACCAGACGCTACAACAAAAGCGTGCGGCCCATCCGCCAAAACATCAGGGCGGCCCGTTTCTGGAAAAGGATCCTCTTCTATCCGCCTATCCTGAAGGCGTTCATGAAACACCTGGAAACGCACACGAATTTCGCGCTCTTCTATCTGGAGAAAGTCATTGCGACCGGGGAAATCAGTTACCGGAACTTTTTGTGGGTGTACTTCACCCGGGTACGCAAGCAAGGTACGTAATAGTATGGCAACAAAGAAAAAAGTCACCAGGGTGGGTGGGGAAACTGTAACTCCCGGACCCGCCACGGAACCA
>MWFB01000039.1 GCA_002071385.1 Bacteroidetes bacterium ADurb.Bin013 | reverse complement strand
TTAATAAATCCCAACAAGTGAATTTCTTCACTTATCTATCACCATCATACTTACTCACTATGTAATTAAATATGTTTCCATCCAAAAAGGAGGTTAATTGTGCGAAAACGAATATATAACTACATGTAGATTGCATGACTGTAAATAATTCGAAAAAATACGTTTATACCTGTAATATATTCATTATTAAAATATTCATTTTGTGCTTGTGAAAATCTCATGAATATGTTATAGGATACGGGAAAGATTATCTAAGGAACAAATAACGTGGAACTAAAAGTTTATGAGATTCACAAACAAGACTTTTGTCAAATTAAACATTAATATTCAATAAATCAACAGCAGGGGAAAAAGTTTCGGCAAAATGAGAGCTAAAGAAAAATAAATCAACAGTTTACAATAGAAAAGTTTCGCTTAATTAAACTATTATTCTTTCAAATTTCTACGAAGAGGAAAGAGAATATTATGTAAAGGATGCAAGAATGCGTTCTCCTGAAAATCGTTATGGGATAAAGTATAACAAGTATTTCAAAATCATTACGATAATATATAACGACACTTATCAGTGTAAGAATGCCAAAGAATATGAAGACCTATTAGCTGCAGAAGAACAGAAGCGAAAAGAGGCACAAGAAGTAGAATTAAAGGCACAAAGAGAAGCACAACAAGAGCAGCAAAACAAGATAAATGGAACAATGGCTTCCATTAACTAGAGCCTATTCAGTTACTATCCAATAAATTGTGTACACTATATTATATTGAAGCGCTGCATGATATTAGATTGTAGTGGCTAGATAAGTACGGAAACACCAATTTCTTTAGGAAACTATCCGGGTTTTGTGTAATTAATTGTCCATCTATCAATTTATATAAAGCCACATAGGCCATAGCACGGCGGCACAGGTCTGCTGAACCTTTATGAATATCAAGTTCAGCATTAGTTATTCTGTTTGTTTTCAGGGAAAATAGCCGTTTTTATGTAAACCGTTGATTAAGAGTAGATTCCTTTGTTCCCTGAAAAAGTGGCAGTTTTTTGCGTAATTAGGTGATTGATTGTTAGTTCCTTTGTTACCTGGGAAAAAGTGTGTTTACGTAAACACGAAAAATTCTTTTTCCAGGGCTTTTTTACAGATTTTTGTGACGGGTCAGGGGGTAAAATCCAAGTTGCCGTTCTGGTCCCGGACACCGAACAAAACCACTGCTTGGAGGTGTGTGGGGAGGGGTGCAATTCCTAAACATTCTAAACATGGGAATTGATATCTACTCGCTTGCCCTGGATTATCCCGATACGATCATTCAGGTAAAGGCAAGTGACCTGGTAGAAGCGGCTCGTGTCTTCATAGAAGATCTGGCCTTGATACCGGAACGCGAAACAAGAGGCAGAAAAAAAACTAACGAAACAATTGACCCGGATAAACCGAAAACCCTTTTGACAAAAAGAGAGGTGATGAAGCTGTTGAGGGTTGGCGAGACTACCCTCTGGAGGTGGGCCACAAAGTATGATTACCTCCACCCGGTGATGATCGGCGGGGAAAGGCGCTGGAGGTGGAAAGATATCTCGGCAATCATTGAAGGGGACGTGACGGATTATTACGGCAAGCCGGTCTGGGGATCGGAGAAAATGGCATCAACAATTAAGAAGGGTAAATGATGGGAATGGATTTGCTAAAAATCAAAGTCCGTCCACAAAAACCGCCCTAAATACGGATAGATGGCATTAAAGCTGGTCGCTGCACCACAAAGAACAAGGAACCTCGGCTTACCAAATAAGATCCCAGTACTTTGTGGTGTAGCGATCCTGCCATTTATCAGCACTGCTGCTCATAGGACCGCCCGGTGATCTTCGACTGTCGGTGGTTTTCAAGGCGGTGCGCCAAAGGCCTTTGGCGCTTATAAAAAAGCGCTGCTTCGCAGCACTAATCATTTTTTGGTGGCTTTCCGGGGGGGTGGTAAGTAACAAGTATGTTACATAAATGCACAATGCGCTGTTTACCTGCGCCTTAAAGATGCTGAGCGGTTTTTAGTTACTTACTACCCTCCCCCGTTTTTGTGGTTTTTCGGCAATTTGAGGGGGAGGTGGTAAGTAGTGGCTTTGACGAAAATTTACGCATCTACCTGCTATCATGCGCGTTACGGGCGTAGGCGCTGTTTTGTCTACTTACTACCCACCCCTCAAAGACACAATTTCTCGGGCAAACTCCATATCTACGCCTTGCAGGTAAGAAGTATATTCAGTAATTTTGTTCTGTTCATTATTCATTAATTGCTATTGTTGGTTTGAAGGGAAGATCTGATGAAAAAAAAGCTTTATCATCTATGTGTTAGTTCACCTGAGGTTATGTTCCGGGTTCCGGAAGATTATTACCAGGGTATAAACAGGGCTTGCCTGGCGGCCTATCACCATGATACCGGCCTGTTGGCATACTCATTCATGTCAAACCATTTTCATGTTATTGCTGAAACCGGGGATCCTTATGGATATATCGGGTCCATACGGAATGGCTATAATAAATGGTTCAACAATAAATACTCGCGTAAAGGGCCTTTGGGTTATGCCGGTTTCCATGCAGTGGAGCTGGACACACTGGAACATATTCTGGAGGGTACAACCTACGTATTACGAAATGGAGTCCACCATAATGTCGTGTCGTATCCAAGCGGATATCCTTTCTGTTCCACAAGATATTACTTCATGAAGGATTTCGGGGTTCATGGCCAATATACCCCAATAATCTCATGGAAAGAGCAACGGGAATTTCTTCCCTGGAAAGTAAAACTGCCACCTGGCTATCTAATAGATAAAAGCGGATTATTAATACAGGAAAATATTCTTCAGACTAAAATGGTAGAGCACTATTACGGATCTCCAAGAAAATTTTCGTATTACTTGAACAAACTATCCGGAGAGGAATGGGCTATGCTGAATATTGAATCATGGATGGGCAATAAAATAAAAGACTTGTTGAATAATGAGAAACTTATAGGAAAAGTCAACAGAATCAGCGACGTTGATGTGTGTCTGTTTATTGATCAGTGGTTGAAGAACAATAAAAACGGAGCTCCTTACACTACTCTCCAACATGAAGAAAAGCTCAGCCTGGCTCTATTACTCAGGCAGAAAATGGCAGACCCTGGTCAGATAGCCCGTTGCCTGGCAATTTCCAGAGATGTTCCTGAAAACCTCAAGAATGCTCACGACCTGGGACGATCCCGGAAATGCCCATCATAATCTCGTTCTCATGCCGGGATCAGAGTGGTAAACTCTCCCTGAGGTTCCTCCTGTTTGCACAGTGAAATCTTTTTGATGAGGAGAGCGGTCGCTGACACCACAAAGCACAGGGAGCCTCGGCGTACCAAAGAAGCTCCCTGTGCTTTGTGGTGCAGCGACCTTGCCATAAATGAGTATTGATGCTCAAAGGATCGCCTGTTGGTCTTCAAGGGCGGTGCATAGAAAGTACTCCCTATCCTCATGGGAGTATGAGCGCACAAGCAACAAAGACCGCTCAGAACTTTACGGTCCGGGCGGGGCTGGAAAAGCTGTTGAAGGTGGCCGTGGCGTCTTTCAGGTAAAGGACCAGGGTGTTTTCGTCCTCGGCCTTATACATGCTTTTCAATTGCGGATACTGGTCCAGGATATATTGCTTTGCCTCCAGGCGTTCATCCGGTACCACCTTGGCTTCTATGCGCAGCCATGTTCCCTTGGATGCGTCATAAGCGCAGATCTCCACTTTGGGATTGGCCATCATCTGCCTGGCCACATTCTTTTTCCGGCCCGTCTGTATGTAAAGTTTCTGTTCGAATATGACGGCAGTTCCAAAAGGACGTACCCGGGGCTGGTCAATGTCAACAGTAGCAATGTAATATACCCCGCACGTCCTTAAGAAATCATGGACTTCTTTCATGGATTGTTCTTCCTCAGGATTCTGTTTTGTTTGTTGTGAATTCCTGTCTTTGGCAAAACCCACTGCGGTCAGCATGGTAAACAGCAGGAACAAGGTGATTCGTGTGTTCATGATGTGTTTATTACTTAATGTTAATAATTTCATGTTTTGTTTCTCCATGGTTTCAGCGGCCCCTACTCCACATCCTTGACAAGGGGAAATAACTTCACTACTTTTTCCACCGGGAGGGCTTCCACCGTGCGGCCATCCTTGCCTGTCATGGTTCTTGCGGCAAAGAGCGAGTTGAGGATGGCTTCTTCCACCGCTTCTATCGCAGCCATGAACAGGGCCGAGCATTCATTGTTATGCAGGTAGGTGGGTGTATAGGTGGGTGAGTAGGGCTTAGTGCCAGAGGCATATTCCCGGATCAGGTTCCCCGGGGCAACAGACAGCGCTATGACATAATCACCGCTGCCGTTGGCGGCAATCCCTCCGGTCCTGGCCAATCCCATCATGCCGCGTTTTGCCATGCGTTCCAGATTCCGCTCGTTCAGGGGCGCATCTGTGATAATGATAATCATGCAGGAACCGTCCGGGGCAGGATGACCAACCCTAATTCCCCCTGACTGTTCCTCAATCTGGCTTTTATAGGAATACCGGCCGAGGCGCTCCCCCGCGTTCACTCCGGCAATCTGCAGCACACCTCCGAAATTGGACTGGACCAGCGCTCCAACGGTATAACCACCCAGGCTTTTGGGCAGGATGCGGCTGGCTGTGCCGATGCCTCCCTTGAAGCCAAAGCAGATGGTTCCCGTTCCGGCACCCACATTTCCCTCGGCCACGGGTCCCGGGGCAGCTTTTACCAAAGCCTCCAGGACGTGTGCGGGTGTTACATGGCGGCCCCGTATATCATTCAATCCGCCGTCGTTAGTTTCCCCTACCACGGCATTGACAGACTGTATGTCCCCATTCCCTGGCTGTTGCAGCGTATAGGTTACCAATCCTTCAATCCCGGCAGCCACCGACAGGGTGTTCGTCAGGATGACCGGGGTCTCGATGTTCCCCAATTCCTCTATTTGCGTGGAACCGGCCAGTTTGCCGAACCCGTTGCCGGCCCAGAAAGCGGCAGGCACTTTCTCCCGGAATATATTCCCCGGATGCGGGATGATGGCAGTCACCCCGGTACGGATACTGTCTCCCGCCACAAGCGTGACATGACCAACAGACACTCCTTTCACATCGGTAATGGCATTCAGCGGTCCGGGCTGCATGACCCCGGTCCGGACCCCGTAATCCCGCATCCTTGGACGCGGGGATGAATCCTTCAAGCCGGTAGCTTTTACCGTGCCGGCCGCAACGGAATTTTGCCCTTCAGCGTTTATAGGAAGGGATATAAAGGCGACAGCGGTAACTAAAAATAAGAATAATTGCTTCATGACCAGATTTTTGGTATACAGACAAAGTTAAAAAATCATTATATTTGAGACACACCAAACTATTTTACAAATGAAAAAGAATGCAGCACTTTCGTTACTCCTGCTGATTGTGCTCAATTCCTGCGGTACAACTGCCTTTACAGGCCGGAAGCAGTTGATGGTATTTTCAGACGAATCCATCTCTGCCCTGTCGGATGAGTCTTATGCCGAATTTCTCAAGACAGCGGTGATCTCGGGAGATAAGCAACACAGTGACATGGTTCGCTCAGTGGGAGAAAAAATGGTTACAGCGCTTACATCATACCTGTCCGGGATCGGGCAACAGGATTATCTTGGCGGATTGGGCTGGGAGTTCCAGCTGGTAAAGGATCCTTCCGTTAACGCTTTCTGCCTGCCAAACGGCAAGATCGTATTCTTTGAAGGGCTCCTCCAGTTTGCCGGTAATCCCAACCACATGGCCATAGTCATCGGGCATGAGATGGGGCATGCCATCGCAAGGCACGGGAACGAACGCATGAGCCAGCAGGCATTGTTACAGACTGCAGGACAGATCGCCACACAGGTGTTCGGCCAGACAAAATATGGACAAAACGCGCAGGCAGCGGAACTGTTTGCCCAGGCATTTGCGTTCGGAACCAATGTGGGTGTGGTTTTGCCCTTCTCCCGCAAACACGAATACGAAGCAGACCGGATAGGCCTGTATATTATGGCCCTGGCTGGTTACGACATTTATCAGACCCCCTTGTTCTGGGAAAAAATGATGGGTGACAAGAAGTCCTCCTCTTTTGATTTCCTGAACACACATCCGGCAGATATTAAAAGAATTGCAGCCATATCCGAAAGCCTTGACGAGGCGGCAAAATACTACCGGGATCCGGAATTCAAATAAGGCCTTCTTAACTTAAACCCGTTATCACGCCGTCTTTGATATCCATGAACACGGCCTGGGGTTTTTTGGGAAGGCCTGGCATGCGAAGAATATCCCCGGCAATGGCCACGATCATACCGGCTCCGTTATTGATGATCAGGTCATGTATGTTCATTTCGAAATCGTGTGCAACCCCGTAAGCTTTGGGATCTGTAGAGAAAGAGAATTGTGTCTTGGCAATGCAGACAGGATAGTGCTCCAGCCCAAGCTCCCGTATCTTTTCCAGGCTCTCCCTGGCCGTTTCATAATAAAACACGTCGCGCGCACCGTAAATGTTGTGTGCAACTTTCCAGATCTTCTGTTCAATGGGATCATCGTCGGAGTATGTGAATACCAGCGGCCTTGATGGTTTGCTTTCAATAACCTCCACCACAGCCGAGGCCAGTGCCGCCGCTCCACGGGCTCCCTGCGCATAGGCATCGTCCACCGCAAATGCCACATCCAACTCGCGACAACGGTCCCGCACCAGGGAGATCTCTTCTTCCGCATCGGATTCATAATGGTTAAGGGCAACCACAATGCTTTGACCAAAGGTTCTGAGGTTGGCGACATGTTTCTCCAGGTTGGCCAATCCCCTGATCACGCTTTCCGGGTTCTTTTCAGTCAATCTGGCAAGGTCCTGTCCTCCGTGCATTTTCAGTCCCTGCAATGTGGCCACCAAAACGGTCAGTTTGGGTTGCAGGCCCCCTTTCCGGCATTTGATGTTGAAAAATTTCTCGGCACCCAGATCGGCTCCAAAACCGGCCTCGGTCACCACATAATCGGCGTGTGACATGGCCATCTTGGTTGCTACCAGTGAATTACAGCCATGGGCAATATTGGCGAAGGGACCTCCGTGCACGAAAGCCGGGGTACCCGCGAGCGTTTGCACCAGGTTGGGGTGGATGGCGTCTTTTAGCAAGATGGTTATGGCCCCTGCGACACCCATATCGTTCACATAGAATGGGGATCCGTCGTGGCCATAGCCAAGGATGATCTGCCCTATCCTGTGCTTCAGATCGTCAATGTCTTTGGAAAGGCAGAGGATGGCCATGATCTCAGAAGCGGGCGTTATGTCAAAGCCCGTAGCCCGGGTGATCCCATTGGCCTTGCCCCCAACCCCAGAGATGATCGCCCGCAGGGTACGGTCATTCACATCCAGCACTCTTTTCCAGACAATCTCCCTCAGGCATGTACCGTTGTTCTGGTTATTGTACAAATGATTTTCAAGCAAAGCCGAGATCATATTGTTGGCCGCTGTTACCGCGTGGAAATCCCCAGTAAAGTGCAGGTTGATGTCTTCCATGGGAACAACCTGTGCATAACCGCCTCCGGCCGCCCCGCCCTTCATCCCGAAACAGGGTCCCAGGGAAGGTTCGCGCAGCGCAACCATTGCCTTTTTGCCGATATGGTTCAGCCCCATGGACAAGCCAATGGAAACGGTTGTCTTTCCAACGCCTGCCCTGGTTGGTGTAATGGCTGTCACCAGGATCAGATTGCTCTCTTTTACCTTGTCTTCATCAATTTGGCCGGCAGGAACCTTGGCCATATGATTTCCGTAGAGGATCAGATTCTCACAGGCAATCCCGGCATTGGCCGCCACATCTCTGATATCCAGCAACTGGTATTCATGGGAAATTTCAATATCTGTTTTCATATCACACCGGTTTTTCCCAAAAATACAAAATTCCGGGGGATGCAGGAACAGCGGGTGACGGTTATTCGCCTATAAGGATTTCCTTTACAATCGTCTGTGAGTAGCCTGCAAAGGTAAGGACCACCATGATACTATGACTGCCTGCGGTCAGGGTAATGACATCTGTAGCACTGTAAGCCGTGCCATCGAAATACCACTGTACGGCAGAGGGCCTTGTCACCCCTTCCACTAGGGTGGACTCGTTCAGTTCAAACCTGAAGAGATCTCCTTCCCTATATGTTTTAGCGGGGTGTTTGATCATGAAATATCCCTGTGAAAAGAGCTCGTTATCCCTGGGTCCCACTGTTGCTGAAACCAGGATGTTGTGGTCCAGGTCGTACTGTTCTTTCCAGTCGGTGGAAAATGCTCCCATGGTAAAGCGTGCATGTCCGCCCATGGATACCATGGGCCCGTCATCGGCCGTCAGAGGATATCCGGCGTCACTCTCTTTGACATAATAACCGAAATAAACCGGTTTCCCGGCCGGAATGACCAGCTCGTGCGCACTTACATCCACTTGCATCATTGTCCCGAAAGACGGGTTGCTGACTACCTGGGTCAAAACACATTCCTGGTCTAAGTAGGCAAAAACACCCACTTCCCCGGCCGATGTCCCGTTTACCAGGCATGATATGGTGTTGACCACAAAACCCTCATAGGGGGCTATTTCCTGTGCTGTGAAACCCACCGCTCCATAAATGGTTCCTCCGGGTGTGCCCGATCCGATATTCGTGCTCCAAAGCCCGTGCTTTTTCAGTATCCCGTTGCCGGCATCCACCACAGGAATTAGCGTGAAATCAACTGTGATATCTCCTGACTGGCTGGCCGGAACCTGCCGCATTGCCTGATAATACCCTGTTTTAGAAGTCTGCAAGATAAAGGATCCTGTCTTCCTGGTCTCCGTGGTAAAGGTATATGCTCCCTCCTGGTCTGTCACCGCTGTAGTGATCAATGTACCGGCCCTGAGAGGCGATTTTCTCAGCTGTCCGGGCTCCTTTGACAGTCTCGGCGCATTGACCGGAGCAGTCGAAGTTGCGTTGTCGTAATACAGGGACACGGTTACCCCGGCAATGGCCACACCCTCATCATCTGTCACGCTTCCGGTAAGCGTTGCTTCCGGGATGATAACTTCTTCCAGCGTGGCCGATACCAGGATGTTGTAATCAAGTGACCAGGGTTCAGTCAGGGATGCAATGGCATTAGCGGCATATCCGCCCATCGGAAGCATGGGACCTTCATCTATGGCAATGGGAAAACCACTATCGCTATCTTTGACATAACATCCTATCTTCACCAGTTGCCCCTCCGGAATAATCAGCTCATCTGCACTCACATCAACCGTCATCATGTTCCCAAAGTCAGGATTGTCCACCTTGCAGTTAAGCACCACATCCGAACCCATGGTAACAAAAATACCCGCTTCTGCTGCCGTGGTGCCGCTCAGCTGGAAAGATACGGTCTTTATCCTTTTCCCCTGGCATAGTACCAGTTCTTCTGCCGAAAACCCTACAGCCCCGTAAATGGTTCCCCCCGGATCTCCGAAACCTGCGCTACGGCCTTCCCAGGCATTGTGCTTTCTAAGGACATCTCCTGTGATCTGTACTATCGGATACAGGGTGAAATTCAGCTGAGCGGTTCCCGGGTTTATTCCGCTGATTTCCTTTTCTGCCGTATGATAATCCTGTTTGCTGACCGTGATGATATACACGCCCTCAGCGGTCCCGGTTGTGAAAGTATACGCCCCCTGGGCATTGGTTGTCACTTCGCTCACCTGCTCCATAGACCGTTTTGGCGAGGCTTTGATATTGCCCCTGTCTGGTGTGTTCCAACCCGTTGCAGCCGCCCTGGAAATATCGTCCGGTGCCTGATATGAAAGGGTCACTGTGGCACCCGCCACAGGATTTCCTTCAGGATCGGCGACCACGCCATTGATTACCAATTGATTACTTTTAATCACAGTAAATATGGCCCCGTTTCCTGTATTGGCAATGTCAGTCAGGTCTGTCCCGGTACGGTTCCCGGCATAATCCACGGCTGCCGGGGAGGAGGCCCCTGTGAAAGAAGTATTGTTCGTACTGCCCGGGAATGGAACCTGGGCGTTGTTTTGTACGGCAGATTCGGGATATACGGCTTCAACCAGGTCGAAACACTGGTGAGAGGCATAAGCATTGATGCCATCCCAGTCGTTCCACCGGGCGGCTGCCGTTTTCCCGTCCACCATGTTATCAGACCTGTCTATGTGATAAATGAGCAGCCCTGAAGGTATATAAGCATCCCATCCTGTTTGTTTCCTGTATTCATAAAGAAAAATCTCTCCTTCATTGGCGGTTTCACTCACGTAACAAACGTTTCCCGTCACCGGCCCTAATGAATAATCCCCTTCCTCGTCAATCACCCCCGGATCATTGTCAAACCAGCCCAGCAGGTCCCGTTCCATGGAGTTCAGGTAAGGCGGCGTTCTGCCTTCATTATTATAATTGCCATGGGACATCAGGGCAAAGGATCCCAGGCCCCTTGCTTCTCCATTATCTTCATAGTCAGTGTCATAAAAATCGGGCAATCCTATAACGTGCCCGAATTCATGACAAAAGGTCCCAATACCGGCCATGGTGCTTCCGGAATTTCCTCTTAATTCCGATGAACAGGCATAACTCCCGGTTTTGACCCCGTCTACGGTTCTTTGATTGTATATGCTCCAGGCATGGGGCCAGACGGAATCATCCGGACCACCTTCAGCTTCGTTGTATCCCGCATAATAGATGAAAATATTATCTATGTATCCGTCACCGTCGTTGTCGTATTGCGAAAAATCCACCCCCAGTTGGTCTGCCAGGTCAACTGCCTCGACCACCATTTCCCTGGGCCGGATATCATCTTCATTATCATCTTCATCTGTGACATTTGCCCCATAATAAGCCATGTCATGAGACAAGGTAACGGGTCCGACCACGTCAAACTGAGGGTCAAAAGTATCGGAAGAATTTTCCCAGAAATAATTCCAGGCAGAACCTGTCGCCCCGTTCACGGCATAGCCGTCCTGGTTCAGCAAATTGAAAAAGTCACCCTGGGGGCTTGCCGAGGTAAAGGACTTATCGCTGAACTGCACCAGGATGGTCAGGAACTTCCTGTTCCCGGAAGAAATGGACCGCAGGGAAGCCGGTGTGGCTGAAGCCACCCCATTCAATCGGGACAAATGGCTCCTGCCGGAAAATGTCCTGGCAAAATCCTCCCTTCTTGCCCTGGCACGTTCAATAGCCGCTGCAGGCGGGGTTATGGTGGAAACACCTTGCGGGGCGGCTGCCGGCCGCACACGGGTTGCAGTGGCCTGGACAACTCCCCGGGAAGAGAATTGGGCCTGGTAATAAAAACCATCAACGCCCTGCGTTACCAGGCGTCCGCCACTGGTGGTCCAGTTCAGGAATTCATCGCCGTGTTTCTGGATGGTGATGACCGAACCGTCTGGTTGCGTGATCTTTATGGAATATGGATAAGCTTTCACGGCATAGGCGCGCTGGGAGAATCCCGCAAGCAGACCCGGAAGCAGTATTATCAAGGCAAGAATATTCTTCATAACACATTAATGGTAAACATAATAACTGATCTCATTTTCCTCGTCATACATCAGCAAATGGTTGTCTTTTTTGCGGACGGCTGTTACGGTTTTTACACCCGGGGTGATATTGTCAATGCCGTACACGGCGACATCAATGGTGTATGTTGCCCCTTTTTGGACAGTGCGCGGAATGGAAGAAATGGTCAGCACCTGTTTCTGATCGTAATTCTGGATCCTGAAACTGTAACTTGTTTCATAGGTTAGTACACTCCACTGGTCTTCATACTGCGTGTATGAGAACAGGGTGGTGGTTTTGTTATAAACGCCATATGCCTGGTAATCGGGCTGATCGTCAATGTCAACCTGGTCACTAGAAGAACAGGCGGTAAAAAATACAGAGAGAAACGCTAAGGCAAGATAGCGGGAGATCGCTTTTTTCATGAGGCGGGCTTTTTGAGATTTTAATGGGGAGCCTTTTTGTGCTCGGGACGGGAATCGAACCCGTACGGACATTACTGTCCACAGGATTTTAAGTCCTGCGTGTCTACCTATTCCACCACCCGAGCTGCCTGTATCAATCGGTACCTTTTAAAAAAACCTCTCACCGGGAGAGGTTCTGAGCGGAAAACGAGATTCGAACTCGCGACCCTAACCTTGGCAAGGTTATGCTCTACCAACTGAGCTATTTCCGCGTTACTAGCAAATTGGATTGCAAAGTTAGCTTTTTTTTTCTCCTGACAAAAAAATAACGACTCTTTACAGCAATCCGTTCTGGAACTGTTCCAGGAATCTTACATCATTCTCGAAATACAGGCGCAGGTCCCTGACCTGCCACTTAAGCATGGCTATGCGTTCCACTCCCATGCCAAACGCAAAACCTGTATATTTTCCCGGATCTATTCCCGAAGCTTTCAACACATTGGGATCCACCATCCCGGCCCCCATGATCTCCAGCCATCCCGTATTTTTACAGATATTGCAGCCTTTTCCGCAGCAAATATTGCAGTTCACATCAACTTCCGCAGACGGCTCGGTAAAGGGAAAATACGATGGCCTCAGACGGATCCTGGCGGAAGTGCCGAACATTTCATTCGCAAAAACAAGGATGGATTGTTTCAGATCTGCGAAAGACACATTTTCATCTATATACAATCCTTCAACCTGGTGGAAAATACAGTGTGCCCGGGCCGAGAT
>MWFB01000038.1 GCA_002071385.1 Bacteroidetes bacterium ADurb.Bin013 | reverse complement strand
TTTAAGCGCGTTTTATCAACAAAAACGAATGTAAAACAACAAAATGAATGTCACCGACTTTTTAAAGTGGACTCATCACTTAAAAAGCTAAACTATGGAATGTTTTTTTGAAAATCTGAAAACTTGTGATTTCTCCAACGGCGGCTTTCTTCCATTTTTACCGTTCATTATCATGTGTATGGTCTTCGGTATGTATATCCAGGCACTACAGGTCGTTGCCATCTGGCATGTGTTCACCAAAGCCGGAAAACCTGGATGGGCATGTCTAATACCCATTTATGATTACCTGGTTGCCCTGAAGATCATAGGGAAACCCTGGTGGTGGGTAATACTGCTGTTTATCCCATTTGTAAATCTGATCTTTTTGATTTGGGGCTATAACCTCCTCTCAAAAAGCTTTGGCAAAGGGGTGGATTTCACCATCGGATTGTTGCTGCTCCCGTTCATCTTTTTCCCCATCCTGGGTTTTGGCAAAACAGAATATAACGGCCCTGCGGGCAAGTAAAACATATGACTATGAAAATCAACTTTGAAATCATGTCTTTTGAGCACAGGGATGCTGTGATGGACATTTTTAATTATTACGTGAGCAACAGCCTGGCAACGTATCCTGATGATGTACTGCCTTATGAGTACTATGAAAAATTCCTGGATATGACAAAGTGCTACCCTGCCTACGTAATCAAGGAAAACAGCAAGATTGTCGGTTTTTGCATGCTACGCGCCTATAATCCTTTCCCCACCTTCAAGGAATGTGCGGAAGTATCCTATTTCATTGACCACCACCATACAGGAAAAGGGATTGGATCCATGGCGCTGAAAAGACTTGAGGAGGATGCCCTGAAAGTAGGCATCAAGACCATTCTGGCCAACATTTCCTCCATAAACACCCGGAGTATTGATTTCCACAAGAAAAACGGGTTCGTGGAATGTGGCCGTTTCCAGAAGATCATTACCAAAAAGGGAAAACCCCTGGATATAGTCTGGATGCAGAAAACACTGGAATAGTTAAAACTTTGTTGATAAAGTTTTTTTCGATTTATTTGTTATGTTGAAATACCTGACTTACCTTTGCGGCACATAATGAATATTTAAGCCGTTCGAGCAGTCATGCTTAACGGCTTTTTGATTTGGCTGTATCCATGATACTGGATCCTTTTCGGGCAAAAAGTGGTCTGGCTTAGTGACCAATGATCTCGAATACGATCCAGATATAGCCGTCAGGCATTGTCTCGCATTTCTTGCTGCGCAACCTGATGTGATGCTCCACGCCTTCAAATAAATGTCTGTTGTTTTTTGCCAGGATTTCCGGGGTGACAACCAGGCTTATCTCATCTACCAGGCCCTCGTTGAGCAGTACATTCCCCAGGCGGCTGCCCGTATCCACAAGAATGGTGTCCACACCGTACCGTTGGGCAAGTTGCTTGAAGGCTTCCCGGTAATTCACGTGCACACTGCCGGTTTTAATATAACCGTAATTCCTTTGCTCCAGGTACTCGATATACCCGGCGGGGGTTGCATCCGAAATCAGTAATATCACATCCCGGCAATACTCAAACCGCCGGTGATAATGCAGTATTCCCTGCAGGGTCCCTTTGGTGTCGGGAATTACCCAATAGGAAAGGGCCGGATCGCGCACGGGCTTCTGAAAATCTGATGCTGTTTCCGGTGGAACAGTTTCCCCGTATTGTTCAATACTTTCCCGTGACGTGGTATTGGAGCCCACCATGTAGACCTGCGCACCAAAAGAATTGACCGCCTGGTAGTGCAATTCCATGTTGGCTGCAATGCCTATGAAAGAACCGTCCAGGCTCATTGAGTTATGTAAAATGACTTTCATAATTCCTCCGGGAGTTTCCATTTGTCGTGAATGTTATTGAGGGCATCGGGATTCACCAGCAGATGGAGCGGGACCATGTTCCTGATGCCTATTTCAGAGGTCGGCTTGCCCTCCAGCACATCGGCAGCCATCTGCCCGGCCAGGTAGCCTACCTCGGTATATTTTGCCCCAAGCCCGAACAATGTATTGCCGTAAACGCTGTTGGTATTGTTGATGATCAGAGGGATCCTGGCTTTCGCAGCCGCATTGATCATCTGGTCTATGGCCGCTTCTACCACGTTGTCGCCTCCCACCCATAAGGCTTCAACGCCGCGTGAGGTGAGGGACATGGCCGCCTCCAGGATCTGCGTGGTATTCTCTACGCTCATCTCCAGAAGTTCAATGCCCAGTTCGGCGCATTTCTTGCGGGCCAGGCGTACGCAGGCCTCGGAACAGGTTTCGCTGGTACACCAGACGGTTCCCACCTTTTTCAGATCGGGTTTTATCTGCTTCATCAGGGTAAAGGTCTCTTCCACCGGCTGGAATGTGCCTATCCCCACAAGGTGCGGCGGGTGCTGGTCCGGTTGAGTGCCTGTTATCCCTACTCCGGAAACATACGGATCGGTGACCGTGCAGAAAACATGCAACACGTCCCCTTTTTTGTTGGCATTGGCCATTACCTGCAGTGCCGGCGTACTGATGGTCACAACCATGTCAAACCGGCTGCTCACTATGTTTTGCGCAATAGCATTGGCAGTTACCATATCCCCGTCGGCCGAAAAACGTTGTATGGTGCAGCCCTGGCCGTCTATGTATCCTCTTTGGGACAAAGCCTCGAAAACCCCATCCTCTGTGTCATCAAGCGAGGGACGCGTGGTCATTTTGAAAACCGCGATCTTCAATGCATCCTTTTTGCCTTTTTCCCGGTTTCCCAAATCCAGCAACAACAAAACCCCGGCAACCAGGAACAGGATGAACAGGCTTTTACTTATGCTTTTCATTATACGTAATTGTTACTCAATAAAGCAGCCACTCCCGGGTCAATGGCATCCTTGCGGCGCAGGTCGTCAAACAGGGCCAGCAGGTCATTGACCTTGAGCCTTTTCTTGTCCTCCCCTTTGAAATCATAGGCCACACGCCCCTGATGCATCATGATAAGGCGGTCTCCCATGTGTACGGCCTGATGCATGGAATGAGTCACCATAAGGGTAGTCAGCGAGTCCCTGGTGATGATCATTTGGGTGATTTCCGTCACCCGAGCAGCCGTTTTGGGATCCAGGGCCGCAGTATGTTCATCCAGCAGTAGCAGTTTTGGCTGTAACGCCGAGGCTATCAAAAGCGTGAGTGCCTGTCGCTGGCCTCCGGAAAGCTTCCCTATGGGATTGTCCAGCCGTTCTTCCAGATCCATGTTCAACGGCCGGACCATCTGCCTGTACTCCTCTTTCTTTCCGTGCGAGATGCCCGGGCCAAGACCCCGGGGCTTTCCACGCCTGAGAGCCAGCGAAATATTTTCGCTTATGGTCATGTTGGGGGCTGTCCCGCTCAGCGGATTCTGGAAAACACGTCCCATGTGACGTGCCCTTTTGTGCTCTGGCCAGGCAGTGATGTCTGTACCATCCAGGCGAATAGTCCCTTCGTCTACCGGAAAAGTACCGGCTATCGCGTTCAGCAGGGTCGATTTCCCCGATCCGTTGCTCCCCAGCACACAGACAAAACTCCCTTTCTCCAGCGTCAGGGAAACCCCATTCAGCGCCCTGACCTCATGTACCGTTCCGGAATGGAAGGTTTTTTTTATATTATAGAGCTCAAGCATATTTCTTTCTCCCCCACAAACTTTTCCTGCGTTTCATGAGCCCGGGCAAAATGAGCGCAATAAAGACGAATGCCGCCGTAATGATCTTAAGATCGTTGGGATTCATGCCAAGACGCAGGGCTATGGCCACCAGCAGCCGGAACAGGACAGACCCCAGAACCGCCCCGAAAATCACATACCCCACGCTTGTCCGGCCAACCACAACCTCGCCGATGATCACACTGGCCAGTCCCCAGACCATCATGCCAATGCCCATCTGGACATCGGCAAATCCTTGGAATTGCGCCATCAGCGCGCCCGACAGGGCTACAAAACCATTGGCAAGGGCAATCCCAAACACGATCATCCATTTGGTGTTTACACCCAATGCCCTGATCATCTGATCATTGTCCCCGGTGGCCCGCATAGCGGTCCCCAGGTTGGTCCTCAAAAACCAGCGTAAAACAAAACCGGTCAGCGATACAGCAACTAGTAAGGTAACCAGGATGACTACATCTTTAATGTCTACACTCCAGCCCAGCAGGAGAACCTTGCTCCCCTGCCCGAAGAGCTGTTGCGAAATCTTTTCCAATCCGCTGAACAGGGTCACTGCCCCGGGCATGGGCAAATTGCTTCTTCCCATAACATGAAGATTCACAGAGTAGAGTGCCGTCATAACCAATATTCCCGAAAGCAGCGGATTGATCCTGAAACGGGTGTGTATGAGTCCGGTGAGCGCACCGGATACCATTCCCGCAGCAAAAGAGACCAGGCAGGACAACATTGGATCGCATCCACTCACAATAAGCAGTGCCGCCAGGGCTGCCCCTGTGGTAAAAGACCCTTCAACCGTAATATCGGGAAAGTCGAACACACGGAAACTGATAAAGACCCCCAATGCCAGGAAAGACAGTATCAGGCCAAAGATCATGGATGTAATCAGAATGGACATATCTATTTATTGGTCATTGACAAACTTTTCCACGGGAACGACCCAGCACACCCCCTGCAGGAAAGCACTTTCTCCCAGACCCGAAAGGGGACGGTCATCGCAGAGCAAATGCAGGATGTCTGTCAGCCTGGCGTGCTCCAGCAAATGGCTTATGGTATCATCCGGTGAAGGATCATTTTTCTTCAAGGGAATATACGAGAATACCGCCGTATGGATGTGCGCCCGCAACGTGTTGTCCTTCATGGGCCGTAGAAAATCCCTGCACGCCGCTCCGGAATCACCGGGAACACCGGCAGATCCGGGAGCATTTTCAGGTCCGGGAGCATTTTCAGGTCCGGGAGCTCCTTCAGGCCCGGGAACACTGGAAGTCCCGTGAACACTGGAAGTCCCGGAACTCCTTCAGCCCCGGGAGCACCGGCAGATCCAGGATCTCCTTCAGCCGCCCCGGATACGATCCCTGCAGAGACGGTCTGCATCCTAAGGTGGGCAGGTTCCGTGGTAAAACGCACAGCATCCTTCACCCCGGGATAAGAAAACAATGACCTTCCTCCAACCGGTGAAAGATTGAGCGAAGTGCCTATCAGTCCGGCACTCTCGGCAATCATCACGAAGGCCCAGGCGTGGTAGCCGGTCAGGCGGGAAATAAGACGTGCCAGGGGGGAAAGCTCCAGGCCGCGTGCTTCCTGCCCCGGCTCAAACACCACCCGGTATGAAAAAGGCCCCGAAAAATGAAGGCCGTACACCTCGGTAAGCCGCGCAACAAGCTTTCCATGGCTTATCATGTAGTCCGGCTTTTTGGACCCGTCCGCAGGCAGGTAAGCCGCCATCCCATTCAGGAGCAGGTATTCTCCAAACCGCCCGCTGCACTCCGGGAACGATTCCCCGATGGCTCCCAGCCCCAGCGCAAATTTACCCCGGGCCGAGGCAATGATCCTTGTATCCTCTTGCCTATAATCCCCGTCCGCGATCCTTTGAGGCTCCCCGCTGCAGGTCACCTTTGTGGATGCTTGTTTGTCAAGCTCCTGCATCCGGAAAACGTATCCGTCTTCTTCGGTTATGTAATCCTGTATTTCTTCCTTTGCCGGGGCGGCCTTCTGGTCCGGCGGGCTAAACATGTCGCTCATGCCCACCATTGCCAGCACCTGGGCCACATTGTCAGAAGATCTTATGATATAGAAATGACCATTCAGCGACTGCAGGTTCTTATGCTGGACGACCAATGCCCGGATTCCTGCAGAACTCATGTATTCAATCCTGGACAGATCCAGTGCTACCTGGTATTTTCCTTCCCGCACCAACCGCTCCACGTAATCTGTCAGATGATCGGTACTGGTAGCATCCAGCCGCCCAGAACAGTGAAGCAATACCCCTTGATCCTGCTGATCTTCCCTCTGTATATCCAATGAAATCATTGTAACAAATTTAGTTAAATGGTGGTGAATAAAAAGTAGTTGCCTCCACTATTATGCATCAAATGCGTTTGTCGCACTACCTTGAAGACCACCGGACAGTCATATGTGCAATAATGCTACTCAATGGCAGACTTGCAGCAAATCAGGAAAGTGCTGCTACGCAGCCTATTATTGGCGTCAATAGCTTTTAGCGCACCACTCTGAAAGACAACCTCTTAGGATTTTCAGAACAAATACAACCTCCTGCTCCAGTATTAGGTCGCTGCCATCACAACGTACCGGGAACCCTTTTAGTGCCGAGATTGCCCCTGTTATGCTGCCTATTGTCTCTGACACCACCTGGAACGGCGAGCTTTTGGGGTACACCGAGGCTCGCCGTTCCAGGTGGTGTCAGAGACAGAGATAAGTGCCTCGCACACATTAGCTCGTAGCAACAGCACCCGCCAGACAAAGGAGGTGGAACCTCCTTTGGTCCCCTGCTGAATTCCATCCACAAAAACGCCCCTTTTTATGTACGGAATGTCTCATTCCTGAAAATTGTTGACTTAAGTCAGGTTATCCCTGGATTTTGTTTACCAACCAGATCTTAATCCTTTTTGGAGTTTGGGTTGACAGGGAGGTGGTAAGTTGTGAGAAATTCACGTTTGCCTTTAATGCACACGTATACAGGCCGTTATGTGCTTTTGTAACACAGTTGTTACTTACCACCTACCTGCAAAACCGATGAAATCCAGGGAGGGTAGTAAGTAACCGAAAAGGCGGAAACGCTCGTAACATACAACATAATAGCGATATACGGGTTTTTATGATATAATAACTACTTACCACCTCTCCCCAAAAACACCGAAAAACCGCAAAAACAGGGGGAGGTGGTAAATGATGAAAAACGCAGACATGCACCTAATGCACACGTAAACAACGCGTTATGCGTTTTTGTAACATAATTGTTACTTACCACCTCCCAACAATAGCGCTGAAATCCAGGGAGGTAGTAAGTTGTGAAAAAACGCGAACACGCTTATAACACGCACACATACTGTCTGTTATGCGTTTTTGTAACATAATTGTTACTTACCACCTCCCTCAAAGCAACCGGGAACAATGATTGGTGCTGCGGAGCAGCATATTATAAGCGCCAAAGGCCTTTGGCGCACCGCCTTGAATAATCCGCCTTAAAAGACCACTGGACGGCAAATGGGGCAGCAATATGCATAACGGAAAAATCGCTGCCATCACAAGGGTTGGGAAGCCTCGGCAAAAAGAAACAGGCTTCCCTATCTTGTGGTGGAAGCGGCTGCTTGTGACAAACAGTTTAAGCCTCGGCTTAAGAAAAAAGCGCTTCGTTCTTAGCAGTCAAGCGACCGCCAGCAAGGAAGGGCTGCAGCCTCGGCTTAAAAAAAGAGAATGATTTTTTGGTCACCTGCACCATAATTGAAAACTTTTATTAACTTTGCACTACAAAGTACTTTTTTATTATGAAAAACGAACCCAATACACACGAGGATATAAAAGCCATCAGAAAGCTGATGGAAGAATCTACACGGTTTCTATCGCTTAGCGGCTTGTCCGGGGTAATAGCCGGGGTCACTGCCCTTGCCGGAGCTCTTCTGGCCTGGTTGTTCATTGATCAAACATGGTCTCTGGCCGGTGTTGCCCTCATAGTGCTTGTGATTTCACTATCGTCTGCCTATTTTTTATCCCTTAAAAAAGCCAGGCGAGACAAAAAGCATTTCTGGACGCCTGTCTCCCGGAAAATGTTGTTGAACCTGTTCATTCCCCTGGTAACAGGCGGTGTGCTGGCACTAATATTCCTCCTGCAGGGAAACCTGCAAATGGTGATGCCTGTATTCCTGATCTTTTATGGCCTGGCACTGGTCAATGCCTCTAAATTCACCCTGGGAGAAATCTTTTTCCTGGGCTTATTTGAAATCGTGACAGGGCTTATTGTTACAATATTTCCGAATCTGTGGCTTATTGGATGGTCCGTAGGATTTGGTTTGTTGCACATAGTATATGGATTGGTTATGTACGGGAAATACGGAAAATGAAAGACCTTATAGCAAACCTGAATAAAATTTTTGAAAGCCGGGTCAGACTGGGGATCATGTCGGTTTTGACGGTTAATGAAACGTATGATTTTAACAGCCTGAAAGAGACGCTGGATCTGACAGACGGAAATCTGGCCAGTCACCTGAAGGCTTTGGAAAAGGAAGGCATGATCGTAGTGGAAAAACAATTCATTGACCGTAAGCCCAATACAAGCTATTCGGTGACGGAAAAAGGACGCACCGCTTTCAGTGAGCACCTCTCGGCTTTGGAAAATCTAATCCGGGAACCCTAAAAATTTTTACCCTTATACTTTGTGACGCAAAGAACTTTAAATATAATAAATCATGAAAATTGAAATCACCAACCAGGGAAAATGGGTTAATTCCCTTACTTTAAAAATTGCCCTGCTGGCCGTTTTGTCATTGTTCTTACTCATTCCTTTGCAAATGATCAAGGATATCATAGAGGAAAGGAAAGCCAATGCAGAAAAAGTGCAGGAAGAAATATCCAATGAATGGGCTAACAGCCAATGTTTTACGGGGCCTGTGCTTAATATTCCGGTTCGTTCGGTTTCTCCCGAGGACCAGGCTAAAACCATCACGCAGATCTGGCACATTCTGCCGGCAGAAATGATTATTGAAGGGGAAATCCTTCCCGGGATCAGGTACCGGAGTATTTACCAGTCTGTAGTATACGACGCCAATCTAAAAATCAAGGGAGCTTTTACGGTTCCCGCCGAATCCGCTTCACCGGGTGCCGAGGTGCTCTGGAACCAGGCATATTTCACAGTCGGCATTTCTGACAACAGGGGGTTGAAAGGAGAAATCGCGATGCAAGCCGGGACACGAACCCTTAGTGCAGAGCCGGGAGTAAAAGATCAGGATGTCTTTACTTCGGGTATTTCTTTTGCCGGGTTGGAGCTTAAGCCGGGCAGCACGGTGGCCTTTGACCTGAACATCGACCTGGCCGGGTCAAATACCCTGAAGCTGACACCTCTCGGGAAAAACACCAATGTCAGTTTACGTTCCGTGTGGAACTCGCCTGGATTTTGCGGGAGTTTCCTCCCTGTTACCCGGGTTGTGGACAGAAGCGGGTTCACCGCAGACTGGGAGGTCACCCACCTGAACCGGAACTTTCCCCAGGATTGGATCGGCAACGCATTTCAACCGGAAGAAAGCGCCTTTGGGGTGAACCTGGTACAACCGGTGGATCATTACCAGAAGTCCTGGAGAAGTGCCCGGTACGGGATACTTTTTATTGTCCTTACCTTCCTGGTGTTTCTTTTCATAGAGATCCGAGGCAAAAAAACCATCCCTGTCATTCACTACGTATTGGTATCACTGGCCCTGGTCCTCTTCTTCTCCCTGTTAACCGCCTTAAGTGAACAACTGGGCTTCAACGCCGCTTACTTAATAGCCTCCGGAGCCACCATTGTTTTGATCTCTGTTTTCACCGCATTGGTTATCAAAGACACAAAAACACCCTGGCTGGTTTTTAGCCTGCTTTTGTTGCTCTACGCTTTCATTTACGTATTGCTCACCTTGAATGACTACGCCTTTCTTGCCGGCAACATAGGCCTGTTCCTGATACTGGCCGTCGTTATGGGTGTAGCCGGCAAATGGAGCCTGGGGCACAATTAATCCTTAAAGCAACGTACGTAAAAACCAAAGGCTTTTGAGCCGTAGTTTCCGTGCACTTTGGCGTGAGTATAAAACAGGCCCCGGTAGCAGGCTTTTGAACTGTACAGGGTAGAACTCCACCAATAACCATCTTCGGTATTATAGGTACTTATGCCCCCCACTGTTACGGAACCCACCTGGAAGGCCTGTAAAACTACTTGAGTTGGTAACACTGTCGTTAGTTGCTTTCCATCAGATTATACAAACTTTTGGATAATCTGATTGAAAACGCCATTCGTCCGTTGGTTTTGGGAAGGAAAAAATATCTGTTCTGTGGAAACGGCGATGCAGCCGTAAGGGCTTCCATGGTCTACTCGCTTCTGGGCTCCTGTAAAGCAGCCGGTGTGAACCCCGAACAGTGGCTGGAAGATGTTCTTTCCAAAATCTACTTGTACAGTACCGGAAAAGGCAACATGGAAGATCTGCTCCCAGCTAATTGGGCAAAATCAAACTCTGTAAACTACTTGTCAGGGGCTGTTCGGGTTGCTGCTGTTCTTTTTGCAGGATAGCGTCATGTTTCCGGCTATTGCCCAAACGCCGTGGTGGAAAGCCATTTTGGTTGCGGTTATCGGCATGACACTCCTACCCGTTGCCGGCGGCGGCTGGTTTGACGTGCGTGGCTGGGGCGAGAACGCCAATACCGTAATCGGAGGCTGGAACGTTTATCAACCGCAGCAGGCATACATCGGCCTGACCAGACTCCTTTTCCCGTTCTTCTGCGGGCTTCTCCTTTCCCGGTTCCATGCTCACATAAAGGTAAAAGGTGGCTTCTGGTGGTGCGCTGTTCTTGTGGCGGCCATCCTCGCCATGCCCTATATCCCCGGCGGAATCAAGGGAACGCCCGGAAGCCTGAACGGATGGTATAACGCGCTTGCCATACTGGTACTGTTTCCACTGATCGTGGCCATGTGGGCCGGCAGCACAATAACCGGAAAGATCGGCCCAAAGGTCTGCAGGTTTTTTGGTGACATCTCTTTCCCGCTTTACATCACTCACTATCCCCTGATGTACTGCCAGATGGCATGGGCCATGAATCATTCCCTGTATGACCGGAGCGGTGTAATGATAGGCTCTCTGGGCTAGCACGTGATGGTTTCCGTTGGGCTCTTAATTCTCGCAGTGGGCTTTTCAGGCAAACCCGGTTTACTGCGCAACGCCAAATTTGCAAAAAATAAATAGCAGAATATCAGACATTTGAAAATCTCAAAAATCTTCTTGCGCGGCAAACCGGGTTTGCCTGCGCACGCCCGCTGCGCACGCCCGCTGCGCAAAAAAAGGCACCTGCGCAATGCGCAAGTGCCTTTCAGTCCGTGGGCCCAGCTGGACTTGAACCAGCGACCCCCTGATTATGAGTCAGGTGCTACTAACCGACTGAGCTATGGGCCCCCTTTTCGTGTACAAATATACACGAAAGGTATGTTAATGTAAAATCCCGATCAAAGAACGTAACGCGTCAGACCTTGATTTCAACCTCAACGCCACTGGGCAGTTCCAGTTTCATGAGGGCGTCTACCGTCTTGGGTGTGGAGCTGTAAATATCCAGCAGACGGCGGAAAGAGTTCAATTCAAATTGCTCCCGGGCTTTTTTGTTCACAAAAGTGGCGCGGTTGACCGTGAAGATCTTCTTGTTGGTGGGCAGGGGAATGGGACCGCTCACTACAGCGCCGGTTGCTTTGACTGTTTTTACGATCTTATCGGCAGACTTGTCTACCAGCATGTGATCGTAAGATTTTAATTTGATTCTGATCTTTTGGCTCATTGTAATAATTATTAACCAAGTATATTAAAATTCAACACTAGATGCATGAAATCCTTTTGCCCATCCGGTCTTTTCCATGACCTCCCTGGCCAGGTTTGCAGGCAATTCCTCGAACTGGAAAAATTCCATGGAGCTGGTGGCACGGCCCGAGGAAAGCGTCCGCAAGGTAGTGATATAACCGAATTGTTCTGCCAAAGGAACCTTTGCCTTGATGATCCGGGCGTTTCCTTTGGTGTCCATATCGTTGACCTGACCGCGGCGTTTGTTTATGTCGCCTATGATGTCTCCCATGTATTCCTCGGGTGTAACGACTTCCAGTGACATGATGGGTTCAAGCAGGGCAGGTTGTGCCTTGGGGGCCGCTTTGCGGAAGGCCTGGCGGGCACAGATCTCGAAGGACAGGGTATCTGAGTCCACAGTGTGGTAAGAACCGTCTGTTAGGGTCACTTTCATTGCCGTGACCGGATATCCGGCCAGCACGCCGTTTTCCATGGCAGCTTTGAATCCTTTCTCCACGGCAGGAATGAATTCCCTGGGTATGTTCCCGCCCTTGACCTGATCAACGAATTGCAGTCCTGTAACACCGGGATCGGCCGGTTCCAGGGTAAAGGCGATATCGGCAAATTTTCCGCGTCCGCCGGTTTGTTTTTTGAAAACTTCCCGGTGCGAGACGGTTCCCAGGATGGTTTCCCGGTAGTTGACCTGTGGGGCACCCTGGTTGATCTCCACGCCGAATTCCCGTTTGAGCCGGTCAACAATGATCTCCAGGTGCAGTTCGCCCATCCCGCTGATGATGGTCTGGCCGGTTTCGACATCGGTACGGACGGTAAAAGTGGGATCCTCCTCGGCAAGTTTGGAAAGGGCTATGCCCAGTTTATCCAGGTCTTTCTGCGTTTTTGGTTCCACAGCCAGTCCAATGACTGGATCCGGAAAGGTAATGGCTTCCAGCATAATGGGATTCTTGTCGGTACAAATGGTGTCTCCGGTGCGTAAATCCCTGAATCCGATAGCGCTGCCAATATCCCCTGCCTCAAGGACCTCTATGGGGTTCTGTTTGTTGGAGTGCATCTGGTACAGACGGGTTACGCGCTCACGTTTCCCGGTACGAACGTTAAGCACTGTCTTCCCGGATTCCAGTATTCCGGAATAGGCTCTTACATAAGCCAGCCTGCCTACATAGGGATCGGTCGCAATCTTGAATACCAGCCCGCAGAAAGGCTCTTCGGAAGAAGGCGCTCTTTTCTCGGTCTTTTGGGTGTAGGGATTGACGCCCGTAACATCGTCTATATCCATGGGAGAGGGAAGGTATTGACAGATGGCATCCAGCAGGAATTGTATCCCTTTGTTCTTGAGTGAAGAACCACTGGTGACAGGAACAATTTTCATGGCCAGGGTAGCCTTGCGCAGGGCGCTTCTGACTTCTTCCTTTTCTATGGATCCGGGATTGTCAAAGAATTTTTCCATCAGGGAATCATCAAATTCCGCAGCGGCTTCTATGAGTTTCCCCCTCCAGTACTCAACCTCCTCCCTCATGGATGAAGGAATTTCGATTTCCCTGTAATTGATCAGCTCTTTGCTATCGCTATTGTAAATATAAGCTTTGAGGGAGATCAGGTCAACAATGCCCTTGTATGTTTCTTCTGTCCCAATGGGAAGGCTTATAGGAATGGCGTTCGCACCCAGTTTGTGATGTATCTCGTCCACAACAGCAAGGAAATCGGCTCCCACCCGGTCCATTTTGTTGACATAAGCCAGGCGGGGGATCCGGTATTTGTCTGCCTGCCGCCAGACTGTCTCTGTCTGGGGCTGCACACGTCCCACTGCACAGAACGTTGCCACGGCGCCGTCAAGCACACGCAGGGAACGTTCCACTTCAACGGTAAAATCCACATGGCCGGGGGTGTCTATGATGTTGATCTGGTATTTGTTCCCACAGGTGTTCCAAAACGCTGTGGTAGCAGCCGAGGTGATGGTGATGCCCCGTTCCTGCTCCTGAACCATCCAGTCCATAGTGGCAGCCCCCTCATGAACTTCCCCCATTTTATGGGTCTTACCCGTATAATAGAGAATACGTTCCGATGTGGTGGTCTTACCGGCATCTATGTGGGCCATGATGCCAATATTCCTT
>MWFB01000037.1 GCA_002071385.1 Bacteroidetes bacterium ADurb.Bin013 | reverse complement strand
TTATTCTGTTAATTATCTGGCTCCTGAAGCAAGCTTGCTTAATTAGTTGTACAATTTATTGAAAAAATCACGTTACCATTACTCTGGTCGTTAATTGGCTGATAAAACCGTTTACCATGTTTGGCTTGGCCTGGCTCTTTTTTCACTTGATTTTTAAATCTTTTATCACTCCCCAGGTGGCAGATGAGTATGTGGCCGGAGCGGTATTGCTGGGAGCAGCCCCCTGTACGGCTATGGTTTTTGTCTGGAGTCATCTGACCAACGGGAATCCTGCCTATACACTGGTTCAGGTAGCCATAAACGATTTGATCATATTAGTCGCTTTCATCCCAATAGTTTCCTTTCTGCTGGGTATTACCGGTGTGGTAATCCCATGGAATACCCTTATACTTTCTGTAGTGCTTTTTATTGTGATTCCGCTGGTTACTGCTGCGATCGTCCGTCGCTCCGTCATGCGCAAAAAAGGAAAGGAATACTTTGAAAACGTGTTTCTGGATAAATTCAAGGGGACCACTATAATTGGTCTCTTGTTGACGTTAATAATAATTTTTTCATTCCAGGGAGACCGGATTCTTGACAATCCACTTAACATAGTTTTGATAGCTGTCCCGTTAATCATCCAGACGTACCTGATATTTTTTATTGCTTACGGCTGGGCAAAAAAATGGAAAGTGAGTCACGATATAGCAGCTCCGGCGGCCATGATAGGTGCCAGTAATTTTTTCGAACTTGCAGTAGCCGTTGCCATTGTAATATTTGGAATGGATTCGGGTGCTACATTGGTTACAGTGGTAGGGGTCCTGGTAGAGGTCCCTGTAATGTTGACGTTGGTCAGTATAGCAAACAGGACTAAAGGAGAGTCAATGATTTGATGAGGTCAACTTCTTCCTGTTTGTAGGGAGTGCCGTCTTTACGGAAGACTTCATGAAACCAGGGTTCCGGTTCCGAGCCATCAGGAATGGGTTCATTCCACGCATATTTGGTGTTGGTTTTCCCTTCAACAAGTCCCCAGTTGATGGCCCCAATGCCTTGTTCTTTCAGGATGGGCATGATGTTAGTGAACAGGCTGTTATTCCTGCGGGCCATGTATTCTGAGCATATCATGGGCTTGTTGTACTTCTTCAGGGTATCTATGGCCTGTTGATGATTGATTTCATCACTATAATTGTGGTAGGTGATGATATCGGAATTTTCTAGCTGGAATTTGTTGAGGTCTGTCAATCCGTTGTGCCAGACTGCAGAGGATACCGGCTGGGATGGTTTAACCTCCCTGGCCCACTTAAACACGCTTTGCAACAGGGGCATCGATTTGTTTTGGTATCCGGAATTGCCGGGCTCGTTGTATAAATCCCACAAAACGATCCTTTTATCATCTTTAAATGTTTCCAGGATGTCTTTCACGTAGGCCTCGAGTACATCAACCAACTCCGGTGAAGTGAAAAGTAAATCTCCGGGATCCCTTACCCATCCCGAATTATGGACCCCGGGTTTTGGATCGGGTTGTTTGCCGGCACTATAGGTGGGGTTCCAGCAATCGTCAAAAAATACAAAAATGGTCCTTATGTTGTGCTTATCGGCAATGGCCAGGTATTGACCCATCCTGTCCTTGAATCCCTCTTTGTCCACTTCCCAGGCAAGATGATGCAGGTATACCCTCATGCAATTGAACCCAATCTCTTCGGCCCAGCCCAATTCCCGGTCAATGGTCTCTGGGTCAAAGGTTTCTTCCTGCCAGAATTCCAATTGATTGATGGCCGTACTTGGAGTAAAGTTTGCACCCCGCAGCCAGGTTGTATCGGCCGATCCGCCCTGGTTACAGGAAAGAAATAAACAGCCTGCGATAAGGCCGATGAAACCATTGCTGATAATTCTCTTATTCATTGTTTCCTGGTTTTTTATAGTTTTAATTGTTCATACCTCTGTTTAATAACCTCATTATAAGCAGCTTTCATGGTGTTGGACAGGAATGAATGATCTATCCATCTGGTTGCAACCGGTTTATTGCTGACCATCCTGTTGAAGGCTCCTTTGATTTGCCGGGGTGTCAATCCCAATCCTTCGCCAAATATTTCGAAATGTTCCCGTTTGATTTTCCTTTTCTTTCCGCCCAATGTCAAAGCGAGTTCTTCTGTATCGTCCGGGAGCACAATGGATACATTTAATAAATCATAGGCGGGAGATAATACCCAGCCGGAAGTACTTTCAATCATTGAAAAGTTCTTCAGATGCATATCATTATTACCGGTTAGAAATGAAAAAAGGGCTAAGTCAAAGTAAAAGATTTTATCCAGTAAGGTGTTCCCGGAATAGTCATCCAATGCCTTTCCAACTTTTTCCATGGAACTTTTATATTTGTCATGGGCTTCTGTAATCTGAAACATATCGATCATATGGATCTTTTCTCCCTTTTTTGTCCGGTCAACTCGTTTTGTTAGGTAGGACAATTCGCCGGATGCCAGCCTTATTAAAGATGACGGCGCAGTCCGGATCCCAAAATTCTCTGCGATTCGCATTGTTACATGCTCATTCCCGGGCATTTCGGGAAATCTTTCCGATGGGGGTTTGAAGATATATTGGTCACCAAGTGCTCCAATAACAGTGAGTCTTGTTTCTGGATTTTCCTTCGTTTTTTTGATCAGGGAAAGTGATAGTTTTGGCTGGACTCCGGGGACAGCAATGCTTCGTTCTACCATGTGCCTGGCAAGCTCATCCATTTGATCCAGGGAGTATTCAATTTTTGGTGGCACATTTACACCAAAGAAATCCATGGAACATTTTTCATGAAAGTCCTGACCTTTATTGATTGGCTGGTAACAATACAGGCATCTATTACCCATCTTTCTCATGTATTGGTTCCACACTTACTGCCCCGATGCAATTCTTGCAACAGGCAAGGAGTAATCCCATACGGTCATTCTTATTGATCCTCCAGTTTTCGGAAGCAATATCCAACAACCAACCTTCAGGGATCAATCCTTCAAAAAATGGAAAGAGTCGCTTATCTGTATAGGGTTTATCGGTAACCGGCATGGTGAACGTTATGAATTCATTGGCGTGCTCTTTTACGAATTGATGATCGTACTGAAATACATATTCACCCTCATCCGTTTCTGTTATGATACCCGCAAGATAATCCTTATAAAAAACTTTTCCTTTTCTCATTTATCAAGGACTTTACTGTCAACAGGAGCCAATTCATGTCCAAACATGCGGAGAACCAGGTTAACCTTATCCATATTCAGATTTGTTTTGCCCTGTTCAATTTTGCGAATCACAGTCAGTGCAATGCCCGCGCGATCTGCGAATTCTTTCTGGGTAAGATTTACTTCTTTCCTGCGCTCTTTAACAAATGCTGCCAGTTGTTTCATTATATGCTTTTAAATATAAAAACATACAAATATAATAAATTATATGTAATAAAATATAATTTAAGAAAATTCATTTAATGCCGTTATTTTGCAAGGAACCGGTTGACCCTGACTTGTGCGTTTTCACGCAAGTTATAGTAATAGAATGGGATATCAAAACTGTGGTAAACCTCCGGACCCATTTTTCCGGAAAGATTGAACATGTCAGTTTCATTTACGCTGCTGCACTCAATCACCCCTTTTGTCATGTTGATGCGGGCATCGGCAAAATGGGGTATCAGCCCGGGGTTTCCCTGTGCGTCGATGGGCATATACGAGCCGAGGCTTTCCTCTGCTGTGGCCGGAGTTTCGTCTCTTTTCCAATTTATTGGATTGATAACCAGTCCAATCTCGTCGCCCAGTACAATATTTGCCCCCGGAGCCACGGAAGGGGATTGCGTGTTGTATGAAACGATCACCCCAGTGTCCTCTGCACTTTCCGCAAATTTCAGGTGCTTGTTTGAGCTCATGAATTCAGCAGTTACCGGGTATCCGATAACATAGGCACAAACCATGCGTGCATAGGTCCCGGTATGTTCTGGCATATAATTTTTGAGCAAAAGCATTAATACCTGGGCACCCTGGGAATGTCCCACCAGGATGTAGGGTTTTCCCTTGTTGTAATGTTTGATATAATAGTCGAATGCAGCAATCACATCTTTTGCAGGGATGCTGTCAACAACTGCCCAGCGCTTATCGGCAGGCAGGGATAATGTATAAGCGGCATCTGCCTGCCTGTAATAAGGAGCGTAAAGATTCCCCACCGTTTCAAAAGCTGTTGCCTGTATGTCAAAAACTACTTTTGAGCGGCTTAACATGGTGGGGTGATCGATAGCACAAAAATCGGGCTCGGCCGGATCCAGTTTATACCAGGAAGTAGGATAAACGTAAAAAACATCCACATCCTTGGAAAAACCGGAAGGGAGAGACAGCCAGTATTCATTTATTGAATAATCGGTGGTGGGTTCCCCGTTTGAATGATCTGGCAATTCATAGGAAGCAAGAGATAAGAAACAGGATAGGGCTAGGAATGAACTGATAACGGAAAAACGGTACATATTCAAAAATTTTCGCCAAACGTACGAAAAAAAGGCTTTGTGCGTTGCACACATTGTTCTTTTGGCTAATACACACCTCTGCTTTTTCTTACCTTTGTGTATTATGCGGAAAATTCTAATAAGTATACTGAGCGGGATGTTTGCGGTAGTTGCGTCCGGAAGCTGCGATTCACGGGGGAACGGACCCAATACGCCTCCGGAGGACAACCCGCCCGCATCCGGGATTGAGTCTGTTGTTTATCTCACCAGGCCGGATGCCTCGGCAAAATTTAAAAAACAGGAGGGGCTGGTAAAAACGGAGACCAATCCTTACTTGCCCACGATAGAGGTGGATAAGGAGCAAAAATTTCAGCCGGTGGATGGTTTTGGCTTTACCCTGACCGGGGGGAGCGCGAAACTCTTATGGGCCATGAAGGCCGATGCCCGGGCCGAGATCCTTGAAAAATTGTTTGGAGTGGGAGAAAACAACATTGGCACGAGTTACCTGAGGCTGAGCCTGGGCTCGTCGGACCTGGATGAATACACTTTTTCGTACAACCAGACACCTGGTGATGTTGATATGGAACATTTCGATCTGGGTTACGACCGCAAGTATCTTATTCCCGTACTGAAGCTCATCCTGGGTATCAATCCGGACATCCGGCTGATGGCATCGCCCTGGTCTGCGCCGGCATGGATGAAAACCAACAATGCAACCGTTGGAGGCCGGTTAAAAGAGGAGTGCTACAAGGCTTATGCGCTGTATTTTGTAAAGTACATACAGCAAATGAAGGCAGAGGGCATCGTGATTGATGCCGTTACGGTGCAGAACGAACCGCTTCACGGCGGGAACAATCCCAGCATGGAAATGAGTCCTGCCGAACAGGCAGACTTTATAAAGAATCACCTGGGGCCTGCTTTTGCGGCAAATAATATTAAAACAAAAATTGTGATCTATGACCACAACTGCGACCGCTCCGAGTACCCGCTGGCAGTTCTGGCAGACCCCGAAGCCTATGGTTTCATAGACGGCACTGCTTTTCATCTGTACGGCGGCGATATCAGTGCCCTGTCAACCGTTCACGATGCCCACCCGGATAAGTCGCTTTATTTCACCGAGCAATGGATAGGGGCTCCGGCCAATTTTGCCGGGGATGTGAAGTGGCACATACGCGAGGTAATCATCGGGTCCATGCGCAACTGGAGCAGGATCGCCCTGGAATGGAACCTGGCCTCTGATCCCACATGCAGTATCCATACTTCCGGAGGTTGCACCAATTGCCTGGGTGCCATTACCATAGATGGCAACAAGGTCACCTTTAACCCGGCTTATTACATTATTGCCCATGCCGCCAAATACGTGCGTCCGGGTTCCGTGCGCGTAGAGTCCGGCTATTCAGGCAATCCGGACGATCTGCCCAATGTGGCCTTCCTTACCCCCGATAACAGGGTAGTGATCCTGGTATTGAACAACATGGACAAAAAGCAGACCTTCAATGTGAAGTGTGGAGGCACTGCCTTCACCACGGAGCTTGCGGCCGGCGAAGTGGCCACGTATGTGCTGTAGACGTTGGAAAGATGGAGCAAAAGGACTACATATTAAGAGAAATCGACAAAATGGGCGTTGTGTTGAGGGCCATCCTTACCAAAATTTTTGGAGGGAATGCGATTAATGCTGTTCCGGAAGAGAAACAGGTTGACGAGATAAAGCGGGAATTGTTGGAGGAAGTGGATTTTGATCTCCCTGGATTTATTCAAATGAATGATACCCAGGCTATCCAATATTTGAAGGAAAGACAGGATTTCAATATACCAAACCTCGAGGAACTGGCTAGGCTCCTGGAAAGGCTTGGGGAGCCAAGAAAAGCACTATTGATCCTGGTGTATTGCAGAAACACCGATCGCACCTATTCTTTTGAGCGCGAGAACCGCATCGGCCGCATCAAAGGTAAAATCTGAAGGCATCACATGCCTTTGCTGCTTCCACCACAAGGCCGGGTAGCTTTTTCTTTAAGCCGAGGCTTCAATCCTTCCCTGCAGGCGGTCGCTTGACTGCTAAGAACGGAGCGCTTTTTCCTTTAAGCCGAGGCGCTCCGTTCTTAGCAGTCAAGCGACTCTGCTGTTGTGTATATTGCTGCCCCATTTTCCGTCCAGTGGTCTTTCAAGGCTGATCTTCAAGGCGGTACGCCAAAGACTTTTGGCGCATATTAAGGCGCTGCTTCGCAGCACCAATCATTGTTTCCGGCTGCTTTGTGGGAGGTGGTAAGTGATGGTTTTGATGCAAAAACACATAACCCGCTATTATTGTGCGTTTTATAAGCATGAACACAATTTTGACTACTTACCACCTCCCCCCGATTTCATCGGTTTTGCAGGGAGGTAGTAAGTAACAACTATGTTACAAAAACGCATAACGCCCAGTATATAAGCGCGTAAGAAGCACGGTCGCGTTTTTTGTAACTTACCACCTCCCCCGGACATTAGTGCTTCTGTCCATTTTTTCCTACTTTTACATACCTATATTTCTATAAACCTCCTGAGATGAAGACTAAATATTGCTTTTTGATGTTGCTTTCTCTGATATTATTAGTGGGGTGTTGTAAATTTGACCAGTTTGGCAACACATATTACCATAATAAACAGGCACTTGAACAGATGTTACAATCTGAGTATGAAAACTATCTGGAACAGGTGCCTGGTTATCCTGGTGGTTTGGTAATGAAAGTGATAGCTGACGGAAAAGAATATTTTGTTACTGCCGGCATGGAGGGGAAGGACGTCACGGAACAGACACGCTTCAGGGCTGCCAGTTGCACTAAAACATTTACGGCAACAGCCATATTGCTGCTTCACCAGCAGGGGAAACTAAGGATCAGCGACTTCATTACAGATACCATTCCCGGGACCGATCAAACCTACCTGCCCGATATCCCCGGGTGTTCCATTCCCCATAAAAGCCAAATAACCATCCTGGACCTGCTCAGGCACCGGGCAGGAATTTTTGATTTGGGCAATGACAATGTCCCGGACACGGTATGTGTTGACGTCCCCTACAAAGGGATAAACTATGTATCTTACGTACTGGCAACAGAGCCGGACCATACTTTTCATTTTGACGAGCTGGTTGGGGTGTTGGCCCACACCCGTCTGAGTTATTTCGCACCTGGAAGCGGCTACCATTATTCCAACACAGGCTATGCTATCCTGGGCTGGATCATTGAAAGGGTCACTGGAATGTCGTACAAGGAATTTCTGGAAGAAAAGGTATTGAAACCAATGGGGATGGATAATTCCTATATGCCTGTCCTTGGTACGGACAGGATTATGACCTCTCCCAGTGTAAACGGTTATCTTTTCTTCAAAGGCGACTCGTTAGAGTTGAAAGAAGACAACGTGTCAGCCCAGGTTGCAGAAGGAAATATTGTGACTACTCCCGACGATCTGGCCCGGTTCATTCAAAAACTTTTGTCAGGTAAGGGTGTCCTGAATTATTATACCGTGAACAGCCTGATGATGAATTGCCTGCCCAACGATAACACTACAGCCGGAGGTTACGGATGCGGCCTGGAATATGCCAATAACCTGGGTTATGGTCACAACGGTGTACATCAGGGATACCTTACTTTTATGGTTTATGACCCCCTGACGGATTTCACAATAGTGGTATATACTAATGCATGGAACTTGAATGACGGCATGGCCAGTGTCTCTTACCAGTTGACGAATATGCTACTGAATATTTGCTACCGGAGCAAAGAACTGGTAACCAGGCATTAATAATGAGCCAAAAAGGACACATTGACGGGATCAGACTCCGGGTCCTTGGCCATCGGGGCAAAATCCTGATCCTGGTTGTCTTGTTCCTGGCTGGCAGCGCCTGTTTCACAGGGCTTTCAGCTCAGGGAAAGCCTTCACTGCAGGGGCAGCAGCAGCAGAGCAAGCCTTCTCAGCAGGAACAGCAGCAGCAGAGCAAGCCTTCTCAGCAGGAACAGCAGCAGCAGAGCAAGCCTTCACAGCAATGGCTTGACCAGAAGTATTCCATGTTCATTCATTTTGGACTGTATTCGGTATACGGGGGAGTGTATGACGGCAAACCTGTTACAAGCGGTTACAGTGAACAGATCCAGTCTTTTGCCGGCATTTCCAGCGACTGGTACTCGGAAACCGCAACCCGTTTCAATCCCGTGAACTGGGACCCCGATGCAGTAGTGGCGCTGGCCAAAAGGGCAGGGATGAGGTCCATTGTCTTTACGGCCAAGCATCACGACGGCTTTTGCCTGTACCATTCCCTCCATACCGGCTTCAACATAGTGGATGCGACGCCTTACGGCAGGGATCTTTTGAAGGAACTTGCCGAGGCATGCGAAAGGGGTGGTCTCGGCTTTGGGGTGTATTTCTCGCTCATCGACTGGCACTTTCCCCAGGCTTATCCCATATCGGGCCACAACGCCGATCCCCTCACCCCGGAGCACTACCGGTTCAACCTGGCCCAGGTGGAGGAGCTGATGACGCGGTATGGAACCATTTCAGAGATATGGTTTGACATGGGGTCGCTGACCCCGGAGCAGAGCCGGGGATTGTACGCGTTGGTGAACAGGCTGCAGCCCGGTTGTATGGTCAGCGGAAGGCTCGGGAACGATGCGGGTGATTTTTGCGTGATGGCCGACAATGACTGTCCCGGTTACCAACTGGCTGTGCCGTGGCAGACAGCGGCCTCGGCTTTCAGGGAGACATGGGGTTACCGGTCATGGCAGGAGCGGGGAGCGCTGCAACCCAAAGTGGAGGAGAAGATCGGGAGCCTGGTGCAGGTGATCGGGCGGGGAGGAAATTACCTGCTTAATATCGGGCCCCGGGGCGATGGAAGCCTTGTGGAGTTTGAGCAGGCGTTGCTGGAAGGGGTGGGCGACTGGGTGAAAGTTAACGCCGAGGCTATTTATGGCACCCGGGCCAATCCTTTCGGGCAGATTTTTTCCTGGGGCGAGGTTACGGCAAGGGAGGACACGTTGTATCTTTTTGTGAAGCGTGATTACGCCGGGCGGCAGATTGAACTGCCTTTAGTGGAGGGTGTTGTATCAAACGTGAATGTGCTTGCATCTGGGCAGGAAGTAAGTTTTTGGCCTGCAGGGCATGAAGAGGAGAAGCGGTCGGCGGGGAATGAAGAGAAGATACAGCCTGCCTGGGATAAAGAGAAGCGGTCGGCGGGCAAAGGGAACCGGGGTTTAAGCATCAATATGCCCGAACAGTTTTCTTCCTGCCACGAGGTACTAAGAGTTACATTCAGAAACGGTTTTAAGGTTATACCTTTTCGAGTAGTGAGAGATAACATATTGACGACCCGCAACGCCATGCCCCGCTACGGGTACTCCAGCCTGAACTACTATGCGGGTTACAAGAGCCTGATCGCTTATCACTGGGCTTTCACCTCGGAAAAAAGAGAGATCAACCCGGAAATCCTTTTTACGGAAAATGAAAAAGGAAAAACTCTCTGCATAGAGATTGACGGTACCACGCAGGAGATTACATTAGATTCTCCGCTTTGTCGGACAGAAACGTCAGGGATTAACACGGTAATTACTGAAACTAACTCGGCAATCCCAGCGGCCAACAAAGTAACCCAGGAAACAAGCAGTGTGACCTGGGGCAACCTCTACCGGAAACCCGGCCGGGGCGTCTTCGGATTTCTTGAAGAGGAAACGGCCGGGGCACTTGCCGTTGCGGGAGCAGCGGCCTCAGCTGAAACCGGAGCAGAAGCTGGTTCAGTAGCCGAAGCCGGCACAGGAGCTGCTGCCGGGCTCATTGATCCCGGGCAGGGTTGGGAGCAGGTCGCAGGTTTTGCGTATGGCAAAAAGCATTTGATCCCACTAGGGCAGCGGAAAAGCGTGGTCTTCATGCAGGAGATTTTATCTGACCGGGAGCAGACAGTGGCTGTGGAAATCGGGAGCGGGAATGCCGTATACATGCTTTTGAACGGGGAATACCTTACGGCACATTTTTCGCCTGAAAGGGTAAGCTACCAGACGGAAATGGTGCTCCTGCCATTGCAGAAAGGAAATAATCAACTGGTGATCAAATATTACAACGGGTTTGAAAGTGAACTCCACTTCAGCATAACCCCGCTTGAGGAATGGAAGATCTACTCCCAAAAGCTTTCTCCCGTTACACTCTCAGCAGAAGAAATCCACTACTTATCCATACGGGAATCAAATCCCGTTTCCATAACGGCTCCCCTGAGGACACATAATGTTCAAATCAAATGTTTGTAAATATGAGACAACTTCTTACTTCCCTGATCCTTTTCCTGCTGTCTCTGACGCTTGCAGCGCAGGAGCATTTTACCAACCCGCTGTTCCCGGGTGATTATCCCGATCCATCCATCCTGGTAGACGGGGAGGATTTTTATATGGTGCATTCTTCATTTGAATATTATCCGGGGCTGACCATCTGGCATTCACGGGACCTGGCCAATTGGACCCCGGTCACCAGTGCCCTTACAAAATACGTGGGCTCTGTCTGGGCTCCGGACCTGGTCAAATCTGACGGAAAGTACTATATCTATTTTCCGGCCAGCAACACCAATTATGTAATAGTGGCCCCTTCCATTGAAGGTCCCTGGAGTGATCCGGTGGAATTAAAGATCAGTCATATAGATCCGGGGCACGTGGAAGACGGGATGGGGAACCGGTACCTGTATTTCAGCAGCGGAGGCTATGTGCCTTTGGCACAGGATGGTTTGTCGGTAACCGGCCCGTTGCAGCATGTGTATGACGGCTGGCCCATTCCCCCCGAATGGGTCATTGAATGTTTCTGCATGGAATCGCCCAAGCTGTTTAAAAGAGGTGATTATTATTACCTTACGGTTGCCCAGGGTGGAACCGCAGGACCGGCAACAGGGCACATGGTCATCTCGGCCCGTTCAAGATCGCCCCTGGGACCATGGGAAAACTCACCTTACAATCCCATCATCCGTGCAGAAACAAACCAGGAGAAATGGTGCTCGGTAGGTCATGCCACAATTTTTGAGGCATCCCCCGAAAACTGGTGGATGGTTTTTCACGGGTACGAGAACGGGCACTACAACCGGGGTCGCCAGACGTTGATGGCTCCGGTGGAATGGACCGCCGACGGATGGTACCGTATCCCGGAAAGTGTTGATTTGGAACAACCCATAAAACGGCCGCTGCCCTCAGCCGGCCCGGTGGAATACTGCCTGGACGATACTTTTGAAGAGAGCCGGCTGAAAACCCAGTGGAAATTTTTCGGCCAGTACGATCCCGCCCGCTTTAGTCTCCCGGGCTCTGAAAGCCACCAGTGCCAACAAAATGAGCCCTGCACCGATATACAGTCCTGTACCGAAACACACACAGGCGCCGGTCTTATCATCAAGGGCAAAGGTCATTCAGTGGCAGAAAGCTCGCCGCTGCTCTGCATCCCCGCTCACAATTCCTACTCGGCCCGGGTGGAAATGGAGATTGAAGGCGATGCCATTGGCGGACTGATGCTGTTTTACAGCCAAAAGATCTTTTCAGGCATCCTGGCAGATAAGAGTGATATCCTGGCCAATTTGCGCGGATGGCAATTCCCTACACAGGTGGATGTGATACGCCGCCGGGTGTTTTTACGCCTTGATAACCTGGATGATGTCGTGAACATGTATTATAGCACAGACGGCGAGCAATGGGTCAAGATTGAAAACTCGGCCGATGTTTCTGCTTACCATCACAATGTGCTGAGCGAATTTTTAAGCTTGAGGATTGGACTGGTATCCATGGGGGACGGATTGGTCCGATTCAGGAATTTTAAATACGATAAACTTGAATAGCACTGTATAATTAATACATTATTACAAAATGAATAAAAAAATCCTGACAGGTGTCGTATGGGCACTTATTATTGGCTTTGCCATTACCGTGCTGGTCTCCGGCGTGGCCGAGACAATTTCCTGGGGATGGCTTCCCGCCTTTCTTATCGCACTGGCCATGCTCTTGCTGTTGTTTTCTGCGGCCTCGGGTGCGGTTGGCCTTTTCAAATTGATCTCCCGCATTGATCGCTGGCTTTTGATCGCCCTGGGATTCGGCCTGGCTGTTGCGTTCCTGTTTTTCAATAACGGCGTGCCCGCTGCCCTGATGGTATTTGCAGCCATTGCCATACCCTGTGCCCTGATAGGGATAGGGGTGCAGCTGTTGAGAAGGGAACGGGCCGAGGTGAAAAGAGCGCAGCGGATCCTGTCCGTTGTGAGCCTGGTGGTTGGCATCTGCGCCCTGGCCGGTGGCCTTGTGTGGATCCTTTATCCGGGGAAGCCCGTTGATATGCCGCAGAACGCGGCCCTCTCAGCAGAAAACCTGCCTCCGGTCCTGGAAATGGAAAATCCCGGCGAAACGGGGCACCTGGAGGTATGCACTCTGTCCTACGGGAGCGGAAAAGACAAGCACCGGGAGGTTTTCGGAGCTGACGCCGACCTGATCACAGAGCCGGTGGACGGCTCCACTTTTCTGGATTCATGGAAGGGCTTGAGCGGAAAATTGCGCACCTGGTATTTTGGATTTGACAAAAAAGAATTGCCACTTAACGCGCAGGTCTGGTATCCGCAAGGTGAAGGACCATTCCCGCTGGTGCTCATTGTACACGGTAACCACCAGGCGCAGGACTTTTCCGATCCGGGGTACGAATACCTCGGCAGGTTGCTGGCTTCCAGGGGATATATCCTGGCCTCGGTGGATGAAAATTTTCTGAACGGTTCCCTTACTAATATTTTCAAGGGACTCCAAGGAGAGAACAATGCGCGTGGCTGGGTGCTGCTCAAACACTTGCAGGTATGGAAGAAGTGGAACCTGGAGGAGGGCAATCCTTTCTACGGGAAAGTGGACATGGAGCGCATAGCCCTCATAGGCCATTCTCGGGGTGGGGAAGCCGTGGGCCATGCCGCGCTGTTCAACAGGCTGCCTTACTATCCCGACAATGCCAACGAGGTGTTTGATTTCAATTTCAACATCCGTTCGATCATTGCAATCGCCCCTTGTGACGGACAATACCAGCCCGGACGCATGCGCACCCCCCTCACCGACGTGAATTACCTGACCATCCAGGGCTCGCACGATGCCGATGTGTCGTCCTACCAGGGCATGCGCCAGTTCAACCGGGTACATTTTTCGGAAGGTTTTGACGGATTCGTGGCCGGGATTTACATATGGGCTGCAAATCACGGTCAGTTCAACACAAAATGGGGCAAGACCGATTACTCCTCCCCACACATCAATTTTTATAACCTGGGTCAGCTTCTGAGTGCGGAAGACCAGATGACCATTGCCAAAACCTACATCAGTGCATTCCTGGAGGTTACACTCAGGGACCAGCCGTGTCCGGCAGATCGGGAGGGGCAGAGCAACCAGGTTAATCAAGTGGATTTGACGAACCTGAAAGATCAGAAAGGCCAGTACAACAGTGCGGAGCTGAAAGATCTGAAAAACATGTTCAGGGATCACAGATACGCACGGCACTGGATGCCCGAAACCGTTTACCTAAGCCAATTCCGTGAGCCCGGAGTCAATTACATAGGCACCTTTGCCGAGGACCTGGACCTGACAACAGGCACCCTGCCCGGGAGCGAGATCACCGCCACAGATCTGAGCATCTGGAGGGAGCAGGCCCTGCCCCTGGCATGGGGCGATGCCGACACCCGCTCCATCACCCTGGGCTGGAACACCACCGAATCCGGCGCAACTGCATGTGACACCACTGCCTGCGACTCTGCTGCCTGTGATTCCACTTCTTCCGACGCTGCTACATGTGACACCACTGCCTGCGACTCTACGGCTTGCGACACCACCAGATGCAATACCTGCCAACGTGACACACTGGCCCCTGCATGGCACATCAGCTGGCCAGATGGCGCCCTGAATTCACAGAAGCAGGTTTCCACACAGAAGCAGGTTGCCGGACTCACTGCTTCGGCATACCCCGTCCTGACATTCTCCCTGGCCGCTGCCGATGAAAAAGCCAATCCCCCCGGTAAGGAAGAAGAGGATGAGAAAAAAGCGAAAAAAGAAGAGGAGGCGAAAAAAGCGAAAAAAGAAGAGGGTGAAAGTGACACCAGCAGCGAAGTCAAGGGTCAGGACGAAAAAGTTACAGACGAAACCCGTTCAGAAGAGGCAGCCGCAGATACAACTGAGGTAGAAAAAGCAGCAAAAGAAGCAGCAAAAGAAGCAGCAAAAGAAGCAGAAGAA
>MWFB01000036.1 GCA_002071385.1 Bacteroidetes bacterium ADurb.Bin013 | reverse complement strand
CTACGAACAGATCGATGTCGTTATGTATTCTTGTTTCTCTGCCTATAAGTGCATCGACACCCCAACCGCCGTCCAAAAATACCTTTACAGATGCTTCAGACAGCATTTCAAGAATCTCACATACATCAAAACAAGTTACCATAAAATTCGAATTAATTACCCTGCTTTCCGCGCAAGACACCTATCAAGTCAGCCACGGCCATGAGAATTCCCAAGACCCAGAAGCATGCACCTACATATCCTTTTGTGCTTGAGAATCGGCCAATAGCGTTTATCAACAAGTAGATGAAGAGTGCCAATTCGAGAATATCTTTGATAATACGCCATGTCTTTGAATCAAAGAATTGCTTTGTGCGTACCCAAAATTTATCTGTAGTATTTGCCATACAAATTTCGATTTAGCGAACGCAATTTACGCATTTTCTGCGAGATGGCCATACGAAAGCCCCGGCAATCCGTGAAGACTGTCGGGGCTGACTGGTTCAGGCTTTTGGCCCGTGAGAACTACTCACCTGCGGTCCAGGTGACGGAAGCCAGCATGATGCCGGACTTCTCGCCTGTGGCGCTGTTCACGAAGTAGTAACGGAAGAACACCTTGGGAGCGCCGGCACCCAGGACACCGTTCTTGGCTTCGTAATCGGACTTGATGTCCACGGCGGAGGTGGAAGGGCTGGAGACCATCTTGATCTGCGCGGCCTTGCTGTAGGCACGGCTGACACCGTTGGACTGGCCTTCGGTAGCCTCGATGACCAGTTTGAGGTTGGTCACGTCAGCGGGAACGGCGTCCAGCTTGAAGGTGAAAGCGCTGCCGGTGCAGACGATGGTGCAGGCACCCGGAGTCTCGACACCCACGAGGGTGGGCGGAGTGGTGAGAGCGGAACCGCCGCAAGCGACGATCCAGTAGTTCAGGCGAGTGAAGAGATTCGCGCCCGAAATCTTGCCCTTGGTACCGAGGACGGACTTGGCCTCCTGGCTCAGGGCGAGTTTGTTCCAAGCCAGGATCTGCTCGTTCGTCAGACTGCGCCACATGGTGGTGAGCCTCTTGAACACAGCCTTGACCTGTGCCTGGTCAGAGGTACGGACACTGCCGCCGTATCCGCGGTTGCGGATGTACTTGCGGTTCTTCACTTTCGCAGCGGTCACGCCCTTGGCGCTGCCGCTCATCTCCTCAAAGGCGATGGAAGGAATGTACTTCATAGCTAAAAAAGTTTTTAATAGGTTAAGTAATAAGTATTTATGATGTTCATAATCTATTTCTCCCCGTTATTCGCCATCCCTCACGAGGAAGGCGAAGATGAATGGATCATATCCGGTGCTTTCGAAACCGCTCATTCTCTCCGGGCAGGTGAACATTCCGTTCTCCACGTGGGCCAGCGAGAATCCGTTGACAGAAGGATTGTACTGGTTGGAGCCTCCGAGGAAAGGAACATCCGCGTTCACATCCGTAGGGAAATCCCCCATCTGCGCTTCCCACGGCTGGTTCCGGTAAGAGTAGGAGCAGCTCGAGAACTGCATATGGAGAAACACCCAGTGTTCGAATATGACGCAGAAGGTGTCGGAACTCCAATAAAGGTAGCGTGTCTCTTGGGTCATATTGATGCGTGTCCTGGTTCCCTTGATGGGATTACCCGGCTGATTGAGCGTCGGATAGAGTGCCTGGATGAAGATGGTAATCTCGCCCTTATCGTCGAAATTGGTGAACTTCTCCAGACAGATCGTATTCTTGTCTTTAATCCACGTTTTAATGGCCGTACCACCGTCATTGTTCCAGGTATAGGAAGAATACACGTAGCGGTCTTGGAACGTCAATATGGCGCCCGCAACGGCACTCCTGTTGATGCTGAGGTCCGGGACATATATCTCAAGTGTATCCACGCCTTGATAAGCTGCATTCGTGGGGTCGTAGGAAAACTTGGCGTTGAGAACAACGTAGTTCTCCGCCTGGTAGTCCTTGAACTGGATGGAGCCTGCTCCGAAGTTATTTCCTGTACTGTTGAACATGGCCGTATCAATAGAGGATGCCCGGGCCGAAGACCTCGGTAGGTTTCACATAGTAGCCGCCACGGTGGGCAAAGGTGATAGAGGTGCCATCCCAGCTGGAGTTGCGCAGCCAGATGATGTAAGACTGTGCGGCAAGGCCGGCATTGCCCTCTCCCATGCCGCGGGCAAGAGCCATACTGGTGCCGATGCAATCCGAAGGAAGTTCATCTTCGAGGTATGCTTCGGACGAAGCGACATTGCTATGGCCAAGGCAAACTGTATCGAAGGAGATGACCGGAGCGCCGGTGGAGAAGTCCACGTCACATTCGGATACGTGGCTTTCAGGCTTAAGGTCGGCCATCGTTATCTTGTTGCGCTTGACGTAACCCTCAGCCTCGGCTTCAGCTTCAGTCTCGCAGACCTTGCTGTCGTAGGTGGTCTGGCCCGTGAACCCGGTCTCAGGATCAAGCCAGTACATTTCGAGGAAGACCTTCTCGCCCACTGCCGGTTTCACACCGATGGTCTTGAAATAGAGATAGGTCATGTCGGCATCGCCCCAATCATCCTCCATACCCGGAGAGAGGATGACGGTCTTGCTCCAGGCGTTCGATACACCGGCAGACTGACCGGCGGACATCTTGATGACCAGTTTGTATCCAGCCTCGTGCGTGATTCCCTTGATGACGATGTTCTTCGTAGTCACCCAGAGTTTGTCATACACCACGTTGGGAAGGCATACGAGCTGCTCGGGCGCATCGTGAAGGATAGACTCCCCTGCCATCGTCCTGCTCACGTTGAGGCGGATGTAAAGATTGAGTCCGCTTATCTGGGCGGCCTGCCCGAACACCGACTGTCCGGAGGTGTGTTCAGCGAGGTGGTCCCACCCGAGCATCTGGGCTTCGGTCAGGGTCTTCCAGGACTTCGTTATCTTAGACATCGACGCACGGCGGGCAACTTGGGCGGAAGTCGCTACTCCGGTCGGAAAGCACTTCAAGGAAAGGATGCTACGGCCGCCTACCTGGCGAGCCGTAACACCCTTTGCCGACCCAGAGAATCCCCCGAAAGCGATGGAAGGAAGTGCAATCATAGTTTAAGTATATCTAATATCAAAAGTCGATTCTCATTCAACTCTTGCACAAATATACAAAACTATTTTCTAATTAACAATCAACTAATTACACATATTTACCTAAACCAAAACAAGAAGTAAACAACCCGAAACAAACGGACAAGGGAGGAACCTGCCCGGAACGATCCGCGCCATGCGTTTGTCCTCAATCGAGTCTTTTGTTGATGCTTACCATTCGCTCAGAGCCTGGCCACACTCCTTGCCCGTCTGAAGATTTTTTCCGATATTTGCGTTGGTCGATTCGCTCTCAAATTCAGTCCGGTTTAGTGACAAGTGATACCCGTTTTTTCTGAACCATATTTGAACCACGAACGACTTAACTAATTGATTATCAATTAGATTTATAGACTGCATCGGAAAGTAATACCCATACAGGACAATGATGATCGTATATGCGATCACAGTGCTGACTTTGAGCGTTTCTGCATAGGAAAGTAATACCCATACAGCAAATTTGAGGGAGGGTTCAATTTATGAAGGTGAAAGTCTGCTCTCAGAAGTGAGGGTTCAATTTATGAAGGTGAAGGTTCAATCTCAAATTACCGGGGCGAGGAATTCAAATTTCCCCGGGCTCATGCAGATCATCGAATAGTGCCTGGAACATTTTGCAAGATGTAGCTAATAATTTATTTTTTGCATATAACCTTTCCAATTTTCTTACTAAATTTGAAAAGCTATGGACCACATGGGGCACTTTTGTGGGGTTTTTGCCCTTGGTAGGCCCTAAAACATACCCACCATGGGCAGTTTTGCGGGGTTTTTGCCCCTGGTGGGCCCTAAAACATACCCACCACGGGCAGTTTTGTGGGGTTTTTGCCCGTGGTCATACCAAAAACATGTCTACCATGATAAGTGCACTGCTGGTTTTTCAAGGCGGTGCGCCAAAACTTTTGGCGCATATAATAATGCTGCTTCGCAGCACCACTTTGATATGCAGCGACTCTGCCCTCGAAAGCACCTAATGCTGAAACAGTCTACCGGTGGTTTTTCAAGGCGGTGCGCCAAAACTTTTGGCGCATATAATAATGCTGCTTCGCAGCACCACTTTTTCAATGACACTGCCGTTGTTGCCGCTTCGCTGCTGCAGCTTTGGCAGGGTTTCGGGTTTCTTATCCCAGTTCAGGTTTGAAATTTATGACCACGGGCAGTTTTGTGGGGTTTTTGCCCCTGGTAGGCCCTAAAACATACCCACCACGGGCAGTTTTGTGGGGTTTTTGCCCGTGGTGCAACTGCCTAACAAATAGATAATTTTATAAAACGCTCATATTGTGATGTTTAACTTATTTTACGTTCTTTGAAATTTATGACCACGGGCAGTTTTGAGGGGTTTTTGCCCCTGGTGGGCCCTAAAACACCCCCACCACGGGCAGTTTTGCGGGGTTTTTGCCCCAGGTGCTTCTGGCAGATCCAGCACATATTTTGTATGTCACACTGGATGAGGCTTTTAGCAAATTTCGTTACTCTAGCAATTTATGACCACGGGCAGTTTCCCGGGGTTTTTGCCCGTGGTCAACTTTTTTTATAACGTACGAGTGATGTTTTTCTTAAGCTTGACTCTCGTTTAACTTTATTAGTACACCCGGTAAAATTATTATGTTATGAACAAAATGTATCATGTATTCAGTGAGGGAGAAAATGTGCTGTTCAGGGAGAATGGTGACTACATTTTCTTCAATAACAAGTTCGCTTCTTCAACGTTCGCGTACCAACTGCAAGTTCTTGCAGAAACTACAATGTCCACACATTTTCACTCTATTGTGGAAAGTGCAGACGAGAAGGCGGTTGATGATTCCATATTAAAGCTCCGTAAAGCATACTCACTTTACTATTCTGCAAAGTATGGCTTTTCCATAGGAGATTCTTTCAAAGTATCCAAAATTGAAGTTTCAGGCAGAGAATCTGTTATGAACGAATTAAAATACGTAATGAAGAATCAAGTCCATCATTACGTAGCCACATATCCTTTGGCATATCCCTATTCTAGCGTTTCCTATGTATTTATGGACCAGCTTGTGCCTCCTGTATTTATAGAAGCTTTAAATGCGAGAACATCAAAGTTTTGCGAATTAAATTATCGTCAAAAGAGACACATAGCAGGAGTTGATAAAGTTCCTGACAACTGGATAATATTGGATGACAACATGATCCTACCCTCCTCATATATTAATATCACAAGGGTCCGTGCTTTCTGGGGTAATAATGTAAAGTCATTCATGTTCGACATTAATAAAAATCATACAGATGCCAGAAAGGAGATCATAATGGCCGATAATCTTGACATCAGGGTTGCAGGATTCAGTGACATTGAGGTATGCGGAATCATTGATGACTTCTCTGCTCAGTGTGGCCGAAAGAGTTTCCACTTTCTGGATACTGATGAAAGAAAACTTATGATCAGAAACCTAAAACAGAAAACCGTGAACGAAGAGCAGATCAGGAGGTGTATGTGGTTGTGAACGATTATACCCACCTGTAAGTTGTCGCACATTATTGTGATCCAGCCTTTTAGTTGTCCCGCCTGAAAAAGGGATAGATGTGTACCAGAAGTTTGCGTCTGCCATATAGGAATGTTTTAACCAAACAAAAAAATAATCATGAAAAAAATCACAGTTGTCATGCTTTCATTGTTGCTGACAGCATTTGCCTGCAACAACAATCCCAAAGGGAATGAGCCAACAGTGTCCTTCGGTATCTATGAGACGGTAATGGTTCAGGACTTGCCGGGCTCGGCGATTGCCGGGCAACCAGGACCCAACAACCTGATTCCCAATACCGATTCTTTTTCCGCAATCGTTGCCTACGTGCACGTTGACTCGACTTTTACCATTGATGCTCCTGTGGAACAAGAGATAAAGTTTTTACGCACCGCTTACCCGGTAGATCCTGAAAAACAATATTATGGCATTGTTGCGGTCAGGAGACACCCAACCATGACCAACAGTGACCTGAAAACCACTAAGCCCGACAAAGACGCTGTGAAGATTTCTTTCACTATGGAAGGTTCAAAGAAATGGGCAGAAATGACAAGGAACAACATCGGGAAAACGATTGCCATCACCATTGATGACCTGGTCTATATTATGCCAAAGGTCATGGCTGAAATCCGTGAGGGCAGGGCCATGATCAACGGGCTGGAAAGTGAAGAAACGGCCGCAAGATTGTCTGCAGTACTCAATGATGGCCAATAGCTAAAAGTTGCCTTTCAGAAACCTTTGACGTTTACCCTCTTCCAATCTTTCTATGGCATAGCGGAGTGCGGTGCGGGGAACCTGCGGGTAGTGCCTGATCAGGAAGGCTTCCACAGCAGCCGGGTCCCTTTTCCAGGCTTCGCGCAGCATCCAGCCTACGGCTTTATGCATCAGGTCCTGGCGGTCACCCAAAAGCTTTTCAGAAAGCCGGAAGGTATGATCCAGCTGCCCTTTCTGAATAAAATACAGGGTGGAAATGATGGCAATCCGGCGTTCCCATAAAATGTCCGAAACCACCAACCTGTACAGGATATCGGCGTCCTGGAGCCCATCGTATATGGCACGACCCAGTATCCTGGGGACCGAACAATCCACCAGGTCCCAGTTGTTCACGTATTGCCTGTTGCGCAGGTAAAAGTCCAAAACCCCCTGCCGGTCCCTACCTGCCGGCTCATCCCCAGCGGTTGTGGCAGAGGATGTTGCCAGATCCCTACCCTTCTCGTATTGATATACCAGAATTGCAAGGGCGCAGCTGCGTTCTTCGTGTATGGGAGAGGCAATAAGTTTCTGCAGTTCCTCGAAGGGAAGGCCACGGTATTTGAGCGATATTCTGCGAATATCGGGGGTAGCCACACCCATAAAAATATCCCCCTCTCCGTACTGTCCTTTACCGGTTTTGAAATACCATTCCACCGTTTTTTTGCGTTCTGCCGAGGCATGGGCCTTCAGTTCTTTTTTTATGTGTTCTGCTGTCATTTGAGCCTCTTTTTTAATAATTCCCGGCTAATCAACTGTTTGGTTGTTACTTTGCCTGCTGCTTTATTTGAACTTTACCTGCAACTTTGCCTGTTACTTAGCTGTTACTTTGCCTGCTGCTTTATTTGAACTTTACCTGCAACTTTGCCTGTTACTTAGCTGCAACTTTGCCTGTTACTTTATTTGAACTTTACCTGCAACTTTGCCTGTTACTTAGCTGTAACTTTGCCTGTTACTTTGCCTGCAGCTTTTATTCGCCGTCTTCCTTGAATTGGGCGATGTCGGATTTCAGGCGTGCCCAGTAGCCGTAGGTGCGGTCTATGCCTCCCACCGAAAAAAAGCAAATGCCGGCAGAGCCTCCGGTTCGTGTGTAGAGCATGAATTCCATGATCCTCTCTGGCGGGACGTGTCCCACGAACAGGCCGGAACAAAGGATTCCGTCGTTGCCGGCCTCCTTCAGTTCCTGCACCCCTTCCCGGGTTGCCGTTAGGACCTGGTAATCGTCCCAATTATAGAATTTATGGTAGATCATGGGAAAGAAAATGTCTACGTTCCTAAAGCGGGGCCAGTCCTGACGCACCAGCTTGCGGGATTCTTCGGGGTTGGCAAAAACGGCCACCGAAGCCACTTTACCGTGTTTTTTAATCTCGGCACATACCTCACTGGTCAACGCCGAGAGGGCATCCCAGCGGTATTGCATCCACCGCTCATCGGCTGTGGGATCCTCCAGATCAAGCGGATCCACCCCTGTCAGGGCTTTGAAGCAGGAGCGGCAGGTATCACAATAACAAAAGTCCCACTGCGGATAAACGCGGTCCTGCACCACATTGCGGGATTCATGCAGGCCATAAGGCAGGATAGCGTCGGGGTAACGGATGAAATCCAGGTGGACCCCGGCCAGGCCTTTGATCTGCGCCAGCTCGGCAACCCGCTCCTTGAGGTACTGTACGGTTTCGGGACGGGAAGGGCATAGCCAGCGGTAATGTTCTCTGTTATAAAGTTTTATGTCAAGACAGGATTGGCCCAGGGCGTTCATCTGGTACCAATCGGGATGGGCGTTGCGCAAACTGTGTTCTGTCCGGTTGACGGCCCAGATCCAGGCGTGGAGCTCAATCCCGTATTTTTTGGCAAACGGTAGCGCATTCTGAATGATTTGGATGGCCGCATGGTCTCGAAAATCAGGGGAAGAAGCCGGGTCCTGTAGCTCCTCGGGGTAGCCACCGTGACACTCCAGCAAAATAGCATCGATTCCCGCTTCTGCTGCTTTTTGAAAATAATAGTCCAATTGACCACCGGTCATGGTTGTTTTGCCAGACATCCAGGCCCAAACTTTCTTAGTGTAGTCCTGGCGCGGTGTACAGGAAATGAGTGCCATAGCAAGTAAGAGGAATAAAGTTTTCATATTCATATATATTTCTGCTCCATAAAATATTTCAGATAGACTGGCAGCAGGTGTTTGTTAAGAAATCGTTTTTGTATATCTGTGTTTTTAAGGAAATTGTTTGTATTGGTCATGTCGTAACGGGGTTGCAGCACTCCAAAGCGGTTTACCAGGAGCTCATCACCCGGCTGGCATTTGGGGCTTTCTCCCTGGTTAGGCTTACCGGCTGTGCAGTTAGCATTGACAGCCCGGGGATCTTGGGCAGCCGTGGAATCTTTCGGGAACAACGATGCCAGGATCCTCAGGGGATTTTCCCTGATGTTGGTTTGATGCAGATCATTAATCCAGTTTTCGTAGGGTATGATCCGGATTCTGTAGCCCATGCGGCGGATAGCTTTTACCATCATTTTTATGGTGAAAGATTTCGGATTCAGGATATTGAATGCCAGGCCGCAGGCTCCTTCCTGCCGTGAGATATGGGCTATGGCGTCACTCACATAATCCACCGGCACCGCATAAAGCCGGGTCTTGATTTTTGGAGCCTTTTGCATGTGGACGCATCCTACTATAAGACGACTCAACAAATCTTTCATCTCCCATATACCGTTTACGGTATCCCCGGTTATGTCTCCGGGCCTGTAGATACAAGTTTTCAGGCCCCGCTCCCGGGCCATTTGGACCAGCTTCTCCGATACCCACTTGGTTTCTGAGTACCCCAGCAAATAGCCCTCCCCGGAAGTCAGGGGATCTGATTCGAACACTTTTTTCCCGAAATGCGAGGGATTATCGTATACACTGTAGGAAGAAATGTAGTGGAAATATTTAACCTTCCCGGCGAAGGCAAAACGCAGGCATTCCCGCGTTCCGTCCACGTTGGTTGCTTTCAGATACCCGTACGGGAAAAGAAAGTTCAGTATTGCTCCGTTGTGGTAAACCGCATCCACTTCCTTGCTAAGACGCTCATACACATCTTCTTTGATCCCCATTCGGGGTTTATCCAGTGATCCTGTAACAGCCTGTATGTGCCTGGCATACCCGTCTTTCCAGCAATGGAAGTGTTTCATGTTACTTATGACACGTTCCAGTCCCGCTGCTTCATCGCCCGCCCGCACGTGACAGTAGATCAGGATGTCTTTCCCGTCGTTTTGTTCAATGAGCGACCGGATCAGGAACGCTCCCAGGAATCCGGTACTCCCGGTAAGGAACAAACGGCGGCATTCACTTACAGAATGGGTATAAGCCGCGCCGGCAGCCGGAGCATCGGCTTGCGGTGAAAGCGCGCCGGTAGCAGCAGGGCTCTCAGCAAAAGCTGGCAGGCCGGCAGCCGGTGCAATAGAGCTGTCCAGGTAAAGTTCTTCCTGCAAATTCGTTCTTTTAACGTTTGCGTTTCCCTGCAAAATTTTGTCCTGAATGTATCCGGCAATTCCGTTGACAGAGGCATTCATCCCGATTTCCGTGATATCCAGACCAATATGAAATATTTCCTCCAGCTGGCAGGCACATTCCACCAATTTGAGCGAATCGCCTCCCAGCTCCAGAAACCCGGTATTGTGGTCGTACGTATCTGTTTCCAAAAGGGTGTCGAACACAGCCTTGACTTTTGCATGAATACCATCCGTGGCATTTACAGGAGCCGTTGTTTTTTTACGGGCCGAGGCATTCTCCCTGGTGCTGAATAAAACCTGTGGCAACCCCTGCAGGTACAGCTCCCTGACCTTGTGTGTGCGTATCTTCCTGTTGTCCGTTCTGGGAAGGCTGTTCTTTGTGACTATCACCACATCGTAAAACGAGAATTCAAAATACTTTGCCGTTACATGATTGATCTGCGATGCCAGCGAGGCAAAATCCAGGCTGACCTTATCGGTTTCCAGGCAAATGGCCACCGCTTCCTGCTTGTTGGCCTCTACCGGGAAAAAGACAACCGAATCCATGGACAATGCAGGTATGTGTTTTTGCAACACAGTCCTGATGTCTGCCGGATAGACATTGTGTCCGTTGACTATGATCACTTCCTTGATCCGCCCGGTCATATAGAAATTCCCCCGGTAAATAATCCCCAGGTCTCCGGTTTTATAGAAATACCCGCCGAGGCCTTCCACCCGCGCCCTGAAGTTTTCGTTGTCTTTGGTATTTTCCCAGTAACCTTTGCAAACACTGTCCCCCTGGATGTATATCTCGCCTATCTGCCCATCTTCGCACGGTTTCCCGCTTTCCGGATCCACAGCGACCATGGTCAGGCCTTTAACGGGTTTGCCGAGGCTTACCATCTCTTTTCCCTCTCCCTGGGCACAGGGAACAAAGCGGTTCCGGCGCAAAGCTTCTGCATCTACCCACAGGGTCTGGTAGTTACGGCTGGCTTCTGTGGCCAGGCAGACATTCTCTGCAAGACCGTACCCCGGAGTGAACGCATTGGGAGACACGGAAAACAACCTGGTAAAATTCCTGATGGTGGCCGGATCCACAAACTCGGACCCGTTAATGAAATGGGTGACGTGCGAGAGATCATAAGCTGCGGCTTCCTGAGGGCCGAGGATATGCTCAAATACGGCATACGCGCTGTTGGGCCCGGCGGTGATGTTGACGTTGAACTCGGCAAGAACCCTGAGCCAAAGCGTTGGTTTTTGCAGGAATTGCAGGGTTGGCAGAAAATATGTCGTCCCTTCCAGGGCCATGAGAGGCAAAAAAAATCCAAAAAGCAAACCCAGGTTGTGGAAAAACGGGACCCACATGGCAAGACTGTTTCCCGTAGAAAAGTCATACACATCCATGACCTGGGAGATATTGGTCATCAGGTTTTCAAGTGTGACCATGACGCCTTTTGGGTCACTGGTAGAGCCCGATGTGTACTGCAGATAGACGACCTGGTCCCAGGCGGCTGAATATATGGGAATATCCCTGGTTACTGCCGGCAGGCGGTCTGTATAAATACGTTTGAGTCTGAGGGCCGGTAACAAGGCATCCCTGATCAATCGCTTTTTTACATCAACTTGTGCTTGTTGGGTATGAACGTGTGTGTGCTGTTCCTGTTCAAGCGTGTAATTGGAAATGACAAACTTAGGTTTACAGGATTTAACCACAGAGATGAAGCGCTGGACTTTCCCCTCATCTATTGGCGGAGGAATTACTGTGAACACGGTGCCGGCCATCATGGCCCCGTATGCTGCATACAGAGTTCCCGGATCCTGCATCGAAAGTATGACTACCCGGTCTCCCCTTTTGGCCCCTTTTGCCAACAATTCCGCTGCAAGGGCTTTGGCATTGTCGAAAATCATTTTCAGGGTAATCTCCTGCCCGGCAGGCCGGTCTGCAGGTTGTGGAGTAGACTGCCCTGCAGAATAATCCAGGAAGTTGTAAATGATCCTATCCGGAGATTCTGTGACCCTGTCTTTGAGTATATCAATAATGCCTTTCATGTGTCTGCTGCTGCTATGCTTCTGCTTTCTGTTATGCTTCGGCTTTCTGTTTTCTGTTGCTTTGTGGCTTCTGGTTTTGGCTTTCTGGCATTGCGGTCAGGTTGCTGCTGCGGTTATGCACCGGCTTTCTGTTTCTGTTGCTTTGTGGCTTCTGGTTTTAGTTTTCTGCTGCGGGATGTTGGTTGCTCACAAATTCCTGCATAAATCTCTCCATGGTATCAAACAGCTGATGGATCTTTTCACGGTCCTGCTCACTACCCCGAACAGCAGTTGCGAAATTGAGCGAGTTAGAGACCTGTTGTATACAAACGGAAAAGTAAGGCTTATACTGTTCCGATCCAAAGAACAATCCCTCCACAATATTCAGGTTGCCCATCTTAAATAGCTCACCATTAATAACCCCCATATTGCTGAAACCCAGAACAGGGTTCAGAAACCAAAGTAAAGTTCCGGGCTTGACCAGGAAAAAGGGCAAATAATAACCCAAACGGATCAGGGGTATCCCGGCAAGGCCAAAGAATCGTTTTTTCTTTTCCCGGGTTGTGATTTTTATCATTTGCTTTAAGGTATCCCCTATGGTTATTCCGCACCGTTCAGTTCTGACCTGCATTAGCCCTACATGATTGGTAAGGCCTGTACTTTCTTTGTCAGGAATGTGTCTTCTGTTATCAACCATGCAGGTTATGGTCAATGGTCTATCTCTTGGATATTCACAGGTTTGGTATAGTGCCTGCGTGAAAAATGAAAGCAGCAGATCGTTTACGGTGGCCCCATTCTTTTTGGCGGCTTCGCGAATTTTCAGGACCCATTCCATGTTCCATTTGGCCGACACCATAACCAGATCATCTGACGGATCTTTTGGGGTGTAGGCAAAAATTCGTTTCTCTTTTACCCTTGAAATATTACTTAGCAGAAACCCGGCTGCCAACCTGTTCCAAAAAGTAAGTCCGGCATATATCTTTGAATGAGCGCGGCTTCCGTTTAGTATTTCTGGCAAGGGCCGTTCTTCTCTAATTCTGTTATAAGTAGTGGAAAGTTGGTTTAGAAAAATTTGCACTCCTACTCCATCCATGCACATGTGGTTGATCATCAGGCAAAGCAGCGATTTCCCATCATGGTTGATCAATGCGATTCTGTATTGGACATTACTTTCTACCGGAATTACCTGCCTGAAGAACTGATGTTTTGCCTGTTCCGGATCGTTGGTTACCGATGTTAAAAGTATATCGTCTATGGAATAGGAGCTTATTTCCCAGTAGGGTCTTAGCGGATGGTTACGGAACGAGCAGTGCAGGATAGGGTTTTTGCCCGTTACATGATCCATGGCTTTCTTCAAGATATCAAGTTGGATCAAACCATCGTACCATAATGAAACTCGGATCATCCTGTCGGTTGAACTACCCAGAATGAAATGCAGCTTGTCCCACAATTCCGCACGCAAGGTACTATGCATAGGACAAAAATACGGAATATCCCAGATTCTGAGCTATGGCGTTTTAGAAAAAGTCAAAAACCTATAAAATGAGTGTGGCTAAGATTGGTTACGTTTTCACTGCTTACATCTTCCACACAGAAAAAAGTAGTAAATTTCTGCCGTATTAATTAATAGAAGCGTAAATGAAAAAACTACCGCTCGCTGTTTTGCTCATTCTTCTTGGGCCGCTCAGTGCCTACATTGTAATGTATTCCAACATTACCTGCAAACCTTCACAGGCCGGGTTCTGGATCATCATCGCACTGGGCATGGCCATTGGCGTTTCCATATCTTTGATTGCGCAAAGGATTCGGTCTAAAAACAATCCTCCCCGGGCTGTTTAAACTCCAATATCCCTTTAATATAAGGCGTCATATGTAATATATGTGTTATATGTTATATGTGGCGTTAGATGTAATATATGTGGCGTGAGATGTAATATATGTGGCGTTAGATGTAATATATGTGGCGTGAGATGTAATATATGTGGCGTGAGATGTAATATATGTGGCGTGAGATGTAATATATGTGGCGTGAGATGTAATCTGCGTCATTGACAAGTAAGACCACGGGCACTTTTCCCGGGTTTTTGCCCCTGGTGGGCCCTAAAACACCCCCACCACGGGCACTTTTGCCGGGTTTTTGCCCCTGGTGCTTCTGGCAGATCCAGCACATATTTTGCATGTCACACTGGATGAGGCTTTTAGCAAATTTCACAACTTTTGCAAATCATGACCACGGGCACTTTTGCGGGGTTTTTGCCCCTGGTGGACCCTAAAACACCCCCACCATGGGCAGTTTTGCGGGGTTTTTGCCCCTGGTCAGCTTCAAAACCGCTGCATATCAAAGTGGTGCTGCTTCGCAGCATATAATAAGCGCCAAACAAGTTTGGCGCACCGCATTGAAGACCACTGGGCGGTTGTTTGAGCAATTGGCGCTAAAAGAGACACAGCAGGTGCAATTCAAGTTGGTGCTGCTACATATAAAAAGCACGCGTCGGTTCATCTGGACAATTATCCACATTGTTCTGCCTATCAGTTCAATCTTAAAAGAAAGTCATTAACTTTACACTGCTGTAGGTGAGAAAGCTTTAGTACGCCCTTATATCTGTTATGCTTCTCCATCCAACAAATGGAAAACCACATTTGTTTATCAGCAAACATATGACCGGATGAAATTATGATCAGAAACTTATCAAAGACTACAACGCATTAAAAGCCAACATATCAACATATGACCGGATGAAATTATGATCAGAAACTTATCAAAGACTACAACGCATTAAAAGCCAACATATCAACATATAACCGGATAAAATTATGACCCGTTACGAAGATATCATTAACAAAATCGTTACATTCAGGGACGAAAGGGACTGGGAACAGTTTCACGACGCAAAAAACCTGGCACTGGCTCTGATGCTGGAAGCAGCCGAATTGAACGAGCTGTTTTTATGGAAGAAAGACCAGGAAATTGATGATATAGACATTGAGCGCATCAAGGAAGAACTGGCCGATGTGCTAACCTATTCCTTTTTCCTGGCGCATAAATACAACCTGGACATTTTCCGGATTGTAGAGGAAAAGATGATTAAGAACGGGCAAAAATACCCCCGTGAAAAAGCCCATGGAACCGCAAAAAAGTATACCGAACTATGAGAATTATTGAGCTATGATAGTTTACCAG
>MWFB01000035.1 GCA_002071385.1 Bacteroidetes bacterium ADurb.Bin013 | reverse complement strand
CATACTGTCTTTTCCAAGTTATCTAATTCCACTTTATCTATAGCTAAAGTTTTGTCAAGCAAAATTTACTCTCCTTACTTTCGGTTTAAGGTCCTATGAGAATGTGTGCAACGTGACAACGAAATCTGCAAATTGTGCAGCGAAATCTACAAACTGTAGCATCGTAGCGCATCCTTGCTCATCCTTAACAAAGCCAATTTAGGTATTATCTGACAGGTTTTCTGCAATTTCGATCACCGAAAATTGCAATTTCTGACATGATATCTGCAAGTGCCAATTTGGATGATTGCTTACAATGCGCAGTATGCACTAGAAATCAATATTTTGATGTTAGAAAGCAGGTCTTGATCATATCCATGTTTGCTGGCCTCCAATTGAGCAAAAAACAGGTTTGGGAAATGGTATCATAAACTGATGAAATATACTTGAACCAAATGCAATTGGTACCTGGATCGCATACAACATACAAAAAAGAGGATCAGCCATATCAGATAAAGCCAATCCTCTGAGAGTGAGTATGTCTATTAATTCATTCAAACATAAGTAAAAGCCTGCTGGATATCTTCGACAATATCTTCATAATCCTCAATCCCAACAGAAAAGCGAACCAGATCATCTGTGATACCGGCTTTCTGCTTGTCTACATAAGACATTTTCGCATGGGTCATTGAAGCCGGGTGTTGGATCAAAGATTCCACTCCGCCCAAGGATACTGCGAGCGCAGCCAATTTAACGTTATTCATCAAAGTTCTGCCTGCTTCCAGCCCACCTTTTAATCCAAAAGATATCATTGCACCTGGACCGTCTTGCTGTTTTTTAGCAAGTTCATATTGAGGATGGGAAGTCAAACCAGGATACAACACCCATGCTACTTTGGGATGCTGTTCCAGATAAACTGCCAGCTTCATAGCGTTTTCCTGTGCTCTTTCCATACGGATGGACAAAGTCTTTAAACCTCTGCTGACCAGAAATGCCTGATGCGGGTCCATATTACCGCCCATGTTGGTCATGACGCTATACAGGAACTTATGAGCTTCCGGTGTTTTAGCTACAATTACACCACCCACTACATCAGCATGACCATTGATGAACTTAGTAGTGGAGTGCAGCACAACATCTGCTCCCAGTTCCAATGGACGCTGTAAATATGGCGAACAGAAAGTGTTGTCTACAATTAATAAAATACCATGTTTGTGGGCAAGTTCGGCACAAGAAACTATATCTGTGATGGCAATGGTCGGGTTGGCGGGTGTCTCGATGTAGATCAGTTTGGTATTGGGTTTGATTGCAGCAGCGACCAAGTCTATTAGAGAAGTATCTACAAAAGTGGATTCTACTCCAAAGCGGGAAAAATGCTTCTCTAAAACTACTCTGGAAGGTCCATAGACAGCCGCAGAAGAGACGATATGGCTGCCAGCACCCAGATAAGCCATATAGATTGTTGTAACCGCCGCCATACCACTGGCAACCGCAATACCACCTACTCCGCCTTCCAGACTGGCAACTGCATCCTCTAAAGCACGGGTGGTAGGATTGCCCAGCCTGGTATAAATATAACCGTCACTATCTCCGGCAAAGCAATCTTCTCCCTGCTCTGCGGATTCAAAGGAAAAAGTGGATGTTTGATAAATGGGAGTAATAACTGAATGATAGGGTTCCGGTTTGTGACCGGCGTGGATGAGTTTGGTGTTGAATTTAGCGTCTTTCTTCATTTAGATACCTCTTTACTTTTTATTATTTAGAAGTTATGATTATTAGGGTCTCTGTGCGGTAGCCTCAAAGCCGTAATGAAGGATTTTTTATCTGGATATTCTTGACTTCAGGATACTTCTCAAGATGTTCTCGAATCTCCTGCAAGATGTTCTCGTGCCATTGATCGAAGTTTAAAATATCAAGATCAATCAGCACTTCTCCATCGATGAAATCAATGTTTTTCACCAGCTTGAGGGAAACGTGTCCTCTCCGACCTGCGGATAGATAACCTTTTCCAATTCCTCAAGTATAGTGTCCTTATTAAAATTAACAACTTCCTTAAATCCATGAGTGATCTCGTAGTTTGAGATTGCAGCCTGGAGGGTATCAGAAGCCAGAACTGAACAGTGAGTTTTCTCGGGAGGCAGCCCATCCAAGGCTTCCACAGCATCATGCCAAGTGATTTTTTTAGCTTCTTGCAAAGTCTTGCCCTTGGCTAGGTCTGTGATAATCGAAGCAGTGGCAATGTTTGATGCGCAACCGTAAGAAAGGAAGCTTATATCTTCGATCGTATGTTTATCCGGCTCAATTTTTAGGTACATGGTCACCTGATCTCCGCATGCGGGACTACCTTCGGTTGCGGTAGCATCCGGATTTTCCATCTTTCCTACGTTATGTGGGTGCATAAAGTGGTCTATGACCTTTTGAGAATATTGCATTTACTTTCCCTGCTTTGTTTTGAGTTGTTATGGGTTCTGCATTCGCTTAGCAAGGTGGAGATAGCCGTTTGACTTACAAGCGAACGATAGAGGCTCCCGTTTAATTTAGTTCCAGTATGCTATCTAGTTTTGTTTTATCAAAACCTACTACAGCTGAACTTCCCACCCAAATCTGGGGGACACCCTGCTGCCCGGTTTTACGAATCATATCCTGGGCTGCTTTGTAATCTTTTGAAACATCTAAATCACTGAACGAGACGCCATTTTTCTTCAAGTAATCTTTGACCCTTACACACCAAGAACAGGTCGGAGTACTGAATACGGTTACTTTTTTATCTGTCATTTTATAACCTCTTAATTCTAATTTAGAATACCTTTATTAAGACCGTTGCGCATAGCGGTATCACCGGTTTCAACCGGTCGCTGCACTGACTTCAGTCGGTGCTTGACTAATGACTATTTGCATGCATGGTTATTATTTATGATGTATAGTCCGACCTGCGGAGTGCCGGATAAATCCGGCACTCCGACAGGATGAATCCGATGTTATAGATTATTCAACGGTCTTTTATTATGCATTTTACAGTTTTTTATGGCAAAGCCACCAGTCATAACATTCATATTCACCAGTTTTGGCTTTCTCCATGCGTTCTTTGGCGGTTTTGATATCCTTTGCGGGGGGAATGATTACATGGTCATTCATGATTTCATTGTTCGGCCAGTTAGCAGGCATGGCAACCCCATATTTATCAGCAATCTGCATCGCTTTTACTGCTCGCAGTATTTCATCCATGTTCCTACCCAATTCTTGGGGGTAATATAGCATAATACGGATAATACCCTCTGCATCCATAATAAATACTGCCCTGACTGTGTTGGTGCCTTTCCCGGGATGAATAAGCCCGAGTTTGTTGGCGACTGCACCCGTATCAGCGATGATGGGAAATTCGATTTCGACATCCAAGTTTTCATTGATCCATTCTTCCCATTTGATATGGGCAAAGACTTGGTCAACACTCAATCCGATAAGTTCACAGTTGAGCTCTCGGAATTTTTCATAACGCTTTTGGAAGGCTACAAATTCAGTCGTGCATACCGGTGTAAAATCGGCGGGATGGCTAAATAGGACGAACCATTTTCCTTTCATATCGCCGGGCAGAGTTATCTCGCCCCGGGTGGTCTGGACTTTCATGTCCGGGAATTTGTCTCCCAATAATGGGATCCCTTAATTGATGCTTGTTTGTTCCATTTTTTCTCCTTCGGTTATTTAAGTACTGTTCATTACATATAATATTAGAAGTTTCATTTACTTATTGCGAGGTTTTATTTTGAAAAACACACCTCTGTTCATCTCTTCTGTTTCGATTTCTCCACTTTCGAGTAAGTCGCTCAAGTACTTATTCAGTTCATTTAGGTTCAGATTCAGGATTTTGCACAGATCTTTATCTGTAGCTGGTCTTCTTTTTATGGTTTCCAGAATTCCGTCTGAGATATTCTCATTGAAACTTTGTATCTGCTTTCTGGTTTGGGGTTTGGAGATGATTTCTACATGCAGCGGTTTGAGAAATACCAATATATCCCTTAGCTTCTTTTGAGAAAGAGGTGTTACCCATAGCTCAGTTCCAGGTCTGTCTAAAGTGTTTAACTGAACTAAATCCGGTTTGATCTTTTTTATGGCATTCTTTAGTAGAACTAGCTCTGATTCTGTGTCATTCAAGCCCGGAACTAAGAAAACCTCCAGATAAATTTTCCCCCTGAACTCCTGTCTTAACTTGATAAGTCCTTCAATAATTCGATCTATGTGCAACTCATTACTTGGACGGTTGAGCTTCAAAAAAGTTATCGGTGAAACTGCATCCAAAGATGGCAATAGAACATCGGCTTTATTGACCCCATCTCTTACATCTTTGTCCCAGAAAAGAGTCCCATTAGTGATAACCGCAACTTTATACAGAGAGAAATTGTCCTTAATGAAATCTATCACCTTGCCTAATCCACTATTGAGGGTTGGTTCTCCCTGACCGGAGAAAGTGACAAAGTCCAGTTCTGGTTTTTGGGAAAGGTAACCTTCAAGTTCTTTGATGACAGCGTCTATCGGAACATATTCCTCTCTTTTTATGGTAAGGTTTGTTGTCCTGTCCACTTCACAATAAACGCAGTTTAAGCTGCAGACTTTATGAGGGACAATGTCCACACCGAGAGAAACTCCCAATCTGCGTGAGGGGACAGGACCAAACAAATATTCCACTTAGGCTATTTCAACCTTAGCGATGATTTTAAGCACAGCTTCCATGAGCTTTTCAGCATTGGAAAGTTTATTATAATCATAGATATATGGTCTGCCCTTGTCACTTGCTATCCCGATATTTGGGTCTAGCTCTAATTCAGCAAGAAGATCTATGCTCTTCTCAAAGATAAGTTCGTCTATCTTGTTGCCAGCAAAAATATTGGTCGGTTTCTGGCAATGCGGGCAGACAAAATACTTCATATTCTCTATTATTCCGAGAATAGGGACGTTCATTTTCTCAGAAAAGGAGACACTTTTTTTCACATCAATTAATGCGACATCCTGAGGAGTTGTAACCATTACTGTGCCATCCACATGCTCTAAAGTCTGGATTACCGAAAGTGGTTCATCGCCGGTACCGGGAGGACAATCTACAATAAGATAATCCAGCTCTTCCCACTCAAAATCAGTGAAGAACTGTTTTATCAAAGCCATCTTGAGCGGTCCGCGCCAGATGAGGGCATTGTCCTCTGCCTGCAGCATAGTAGCTACGGTCAGAACACTTAGATTAGATAGTACTTTTACCGGCATCGGCATATCTCCGGCTTGGTTGATGGGGAAGGGAATTCCTTCAATATTCATCAGCTTGGCAAGGGAAGGTCCGTGGATATCCACATCCAGCAGACCAACTTTTTTACCCTGCAAGGCTAAGCCATAAGCCAAGTTGACAGCGATGAAGCTTTTACCGACTCCACCTTTGCCACTCATGACCACGATACGATGTTTGATTTTCTGCAGATTCGCTTTTAGACTTTGCTCTTTTTTTTCGTTATCTTCCATTCAATATGCCTTTGATTCCCTTTCTTTTTCAGATATCATTGTAATTGATAGTGTCCCGTCAAACTTGACAAAATCCTGTAACTTTTCTTTACTTAAAATTCAAAAAAAGATTACTAAGACTGTTGAGGATTGACGAGACGCTATGTTCTAATGTTGAACTAATCAACTCTTTTCCTTTTGTGTTGGTGTCTTCTTTGTAGGAACATCTTCTACATTATCTTTTTTTAGTTCCTTTACGAAGTGCTTTTTCCCAAACCTTTTTATCACTGACTGCGCGATTGCAAGGTCCCATTCCTCTTCCGGGACGACCCGAACCAGCAATTCCTGTTCCGTCACGATTTGGCATAATAATCCCCTGCAAGGTTTGAAAGTAGATTAGCTAATTTTCTATAGCGGGTTTTATCTGAAAAAGCTGATTCTACTTTTCTGTTTCAGCTATTCTCTCGTTAACCCACTTAATCTGCTTTTCCAGTTCATCCTTTTGAGCCTCTAGGTCCTCACGGGTATAGGGATATATGTCCTGTTTGGCTTCAGGATTGTAATAACCCGGAATATCCCTGTAATATCCATAATTGCGAAAACCGAATCCGCGCCCATAACCTCCGCCAAAACCGCGTCCCAATCTGCGGCCATAACCTCTGCCAAATCCTCCCCCTACCGGGGCTCCAAACCTTCCGCATGGTCCTAATCCTCTTCCGGGCCTGCCATCGCCGAAGGGTCCTGTTCCATCATGATACGGCATTTTTACCTCCTTGTCGTATTGGTTTTTTTGCTAGAAATGATTTTATCATGTCTATTAAGATGTTAACAGCAGTATATCCTGTGCTTCTGTTATTGTTTACATTGCTTCCAAACCTTTGGCATGGCCCCATCCCTCTTCCGGGACGGCCATCACCGGCAGGTCCTGTTCCGTCATGCCGTGGCATTTTAGCCTCCTATAAGGTTTTTTTATGGTTTGTTGTTTAAGCCGTTTTCTATTATCTGCATCTGCGGCATCTGCGACAACCGCTTAGAAAGCAGTCGTTCAAGTTTAATAATTGTTTGGAATTACATTTGGGACAGGCCATTTCATCTGCCTCAGAAGCGATGGCAGTGGAAAACTTGTGAAAACAGCTCTCACAATACCAATGCGACTCTTGGATGGTAACATTTCCACCTTCAATTAGTAAACTGCGTCCTTCTACCAATGCTGTGGTCAATTTCTGCCTGGCAGTTTCATATATACGTGTAAAAGTAGGTCGGGATATATTCATAGTGCTGGCAGCTTGTTCATGTATCTGTTTTTCATAATCGATGAGACGCAATGCTTCATACTCTTCCAGATTCATGATGACAGCCTGACGTAAATTGGCTTTCATCCAGATAGGACGAAAGCCTTTGATGATAGGCAAATCATCCAGCATACGAAGTAATTTTACGCGTGGCATAATACTCCTCAGGTTATTGGGCTAATTACCAAAAAGTTTGATTTTGCTCATAGCAAATTCCGCAGCTTTGATGAGTACGTACTTAGTGGGTGCAGTTGTTAGAAGCGGGTGTGTGCCTATTTGATAAGATACCAGCTCGTAAACAGTCACTCCTTTCTGAATTGCCAGACTGATGATGTTTATGATTTCACCTGCTGATTTTCCACCATAAATCTCCCCACCGATTATAACCCCTGTTTTGGGAGATACAACCAAACTTATCCATAACTTTGAAGCATCTGATAGACTCTCTGGATGTCTGTCCCAATCCTCAAATTCTCCGCTGATATATTCAATCCCTGCAGCTTCAGCAGTTTGTTCAATTGCACCGCAGGAAGCAAATACCTTGCTTCCGATTTGAGTAGAAAATACGGAAAGTGTGCCTGAAAAAGTGCGTATCAAACCTATTTTAAACAGATTGTAGCCCAATATGCGAGCCTCGGCTGTGGCTGTGGAAGCCAGCATCACATTATCCGGCCTACCTGTGACAAAGCCGATAGATTCTGAGCAATCTCCTACAGCAAATACATCCTTCACAGCAGTTCTCATGTAGTTGTCACGCAGAATAGCCAATTTTGAGTTCATTTCTAATCCTGATTGACCTGCAAGCATTGTATTGGGAGTATATCCGATAGTTTGAATAACCAGTTCTGCCGGGATTTCTGTGCCATCAGCGAGTTTAACGCCAGCCACATGACCAGCTTGACCGATTATTTCAGTCACCTTGGCGGAAGTATAAAGATTGACTCCCTGCTCCCGAACGGCAGTATCAGCCAGTTTTGTCAGTCTGGGAGAAAATGCATTGATCAAGCAGTATTCCTGCATTTCTATAAGGGAAACTTTTTTGTCTGTGAATTTGGCAAGCTGCTCTGCTACCTCCACACCAATGAAGCCACCCCCGATAATCACGATATTCTTTGCCAAATCAGTCTTTTGTTTGAGGGCTTTAATGTACTCATAGCTTTTCCGGATGTACTCTACACCCTCCAAATCATAACCTTTGATAAAGGTGGGAACTATCGGAACCGAACCTGTGGCAAAGACCAGTTTATCATAGGCAAATGTTAACCCTGATTTAGTTTGCAGTGTCTTTGCCTTAAAGCTAACTTCTGTCACTGTGTCAATCAGAACCTCACCACCTGCTGCTACAAATGGGGCTGGACCCATCATGTTTTTGGAAACATCCCCCAAATCATGGAAGATATAAGGAATTCCACAAGGGACCAATCCCTTCTCTTCCTCTTTAATCATAAGAAAACTCATATCCGGATTCTGTTTTTTACCAGTAAGCCCGGTTATGATAGCAGAAGGTCCTCCTCCAATAATGATGACATCAAAACTGACCACTTTAGAATTCCTTCAGCTCGTTATTTTTGTAAGCTTCAAGTGCGGTTTTGACAGTCAATTCGCCTGCCCCAACGTATATTTTCATCGGGATTTGCTTCAATACAACTGCTGCATTATCACCGGGTCCATTCCCCGTTATTAGGACATCCGGATTTATATCAAACAGTAACTGTGCAGTCTTAGGACCAGCACCATGCGCTACTCCTTCAATTTCTCTATTATCTGTGACAGAAAGTTCATCTTTATCTTCATCGTAAAGCAGGATGTATTCTGTTCTGCCCAGGCGAGGGTCTATCGGAGAATCCCATCCTGTGCCTTTAGCTGTAAATGCTATTTTCATTGTTGCTCCTTTGATAATATCTGTTTAATCTTATTCCAGCTTACTGTCAGCAGATCTGCAAGCTTATCATGGTCATATTCCACTATGGTTTGTCCTATAGTCATAGCTGATGTAAAAGACTCATCATACGGTAAATCGGTTAAGTGGACGATGTTGTTCTCTCTTAGATAGATTTCGATGTGATTGACGACATCCTGGTTAATATCTGCTTTGTTGATTATGCAACCGGCAGATATCTGGAAGCGATTCACGAGTTCATAAACACGCTTCAAATCATGCAAGCCAGAGACGGTAGGCTCAGTGACCAAAACCACAAAGTCTGCTCCGGATAAGGATGAAATCACCGGACAGCCGATTCCCGGAGAACCATCCACAATCACAAATCCTTTTCCTGTTTCCTGAGCTATCTGCTTAGCTTCTTTTTTAACTCGGGCGACCAGTTTCCCGGAGTTATCTGCTCCGCTCAGCAACCTGGCATGCACCATCATATTGTCTGCTTTGGTGGCAGAAATATACAGTTTGCCTACATTTTGTTCGACCATAGAGATTACCTTAACCGGGCAAACACGGGCACAGTACCCACATCCTTCGCAGTTGAGAGCAGAAACTGAATAGAGATATTCAATCAAATTGATAGCATCAAAACGACATACAGAAGCGCATTTGCCGCAATTTAGGCATTTTGCTCTGTCAATCACAGCCGCATTTCCGCTATAAAAGTCTTCTTCTGTTTTAACGTTTGGTTTCATCAATAAATGCATATCGGCAGCATCGACATCACAATCTGCCACTACGATATCCTTGCCACCCAACATGGCAAAAGATGCTGTAATGGAAGTTTTACCTGTTCCGCCTTTACCTGAAATTACTACAATCTCTTTCATGATTGCATCCCTTGTTGGCTCATAATGAAATCACCTATTAATCGCAGTTGTTCTGCGAATTCCGGAATATGAGGGTAAACAAGTTCACCGCGAGAATATAGCTCTGCTATATGTCTGTCATTGGGAAGCTTTGCCAGCACTATGATGCCTTCTTTTTCACAGTACCGGAGGACATCATCATTGCCGATGCCAAAGCGATTGACTACTACTACAAAGTCTTTCTCCAACTCTCTCATGGTTTCAATTGCCAATTTGAGGTCGTGGAGTCCAAAGGGGGTCGGTTCTGTGATGAGTATCACTAAATCTGCATCCTGAGTTGCTTTGATGACCGGACACGTTGTTCCCGGAGGCGCATCATATAGTTTGAGGTAAGCAGTATCAAAATTCCGTTCCACATAATCCAACGTCTGTGCTATCAACGGTACTGCCTGTTCTTGACCAACGTCAAGCCGGCTATCTATAAAGTCGAGATTGCCTGCTCTGTATTGTCTGAGTTCACCCATTTTTATCTGGTGCATCGGTAAGGCATGTGCCGGGCATAGTTCACTGCAGGCATAGCAACCATGGCATAACTCAGGAAAAACCATTACCTGGCTGCCCAATTTCATTACAGCATGATAAGAGCAGAGCTGCTGACAATTTCCACATAGCGTACATACGTTTTTATCCCATTCAGGAATCATTTTAAACATATCCTGCTGATGGGTTTGCCGTCCATGAACGAACAATCCCGAATTAGGTTCTTCCACATCCAGGTCAGTAAGCACGACTTTATACTGCTCTGCCAGATACATGGCGAGATTTGTGGAAAAGGTCGTCTTACCTGTTCCACCCTTTCCACTGGCAATGGTCAATTTCATTTTGAGAACACCTTAATGGTCACAGCTATTGGCTCCTGATTTTAGTTCTGACTTGATGTACATCTGCACAAGCTCAGTCAAAGGGATATCAGGAACTCCAATAAATACTTCTATATTGTTTTCAGCAAAAAGGGTCTGTGCTCTTTCGCCCATACCTCCGGCAATAATAGTTTCACAACCCATTTCTCTCAGAAACTTAGGGTGTGAACCGGGTTCGTGGGGTGGAGGTGTAATCCATTCGTCATTAACAATTTTACTATCTACAACGTTATAGATAACGAATTTCTCACAATGCCCAAAATGAGCACTCAGTACTTTGTTGGTTGTTGGTATGGCGATTTTCTTATCCATTACTTTCTCCTTATATTTGAGTCACTGGACTCTAACTAAATAAATACTTATAAAAGCTGACTTTTGGACCGCTTATAAACTATGGCAAGAGTATGCTTATCAGCACTTAATGCCTTGAAAACAACTATACTCAAAAGAGCATATGCTCATTTTAAGAGAGCAGAATAAATGTCAATGAGAATTTTCGATCTGGTCATTATGCTGCTGTTTGAGATGATATTTATCGTATTGACTTGGAATCAATTAGTAAGATTTGCATAGGATTGAAGAATCATCCTAGCCATGTCTGATTTATCATGGGAAATACTTATAACTATGTGGTGAACACAAGGGAAAACATAGAGATTCACGCCCCTGATATCGTTCTAATAACATAGCCGCAATTACGGACTTTTCATTCTATTAATCGATAACACCCAGCCCTATTCAGACTCCGCAGTTGACCCAATATACCTTTCTGGACTTTTCTACCGATTTTGGGAACGTTTTGGCGGGATATGACCACATAAATGTGCTGCCTTAGATCAACAACCTCAATCGATGCCAGTGCTTCCAGATAGATGTAGACCCACTGCCTGGACTTGCCGATGGCTTGAGCGATGTCTCGGATGGATTTGTATCTACCTTGTTCCAGGATGTCCAGAAGCTTGTGGGCGTCCGCTATGCTAAAAGTCCAGCCCTTGTAGTGCTGATAGCCGATCCTGGCTTGGTAGCGGTTGACTCGCACGTAGATGGGTGGACTATCTTCTATCTGCTTGATCGCCTGGCTTTGGAGCAGATCGGGTAGTAGCTTTTCTATTGCTTCTCTGCTTACACTGGTCAGCTTGGCTATAAGTTCTGCATTGAACAGGAGATCATACTGATTGATGAAGTTGAGGATGAGTTCTTTGTCCGTCATTCTGACCTCAATCATCAAGGTCGGCTTGCGAGACTACTTCGAGGTTCTTGTATCTGCCTATCTCTTCAACTGAACGGATCAGCTTCATGGCTTTTCTGACATTACCGCAGGAGTGGAAGTACACATAGTCCACAATATCCGGCTGGAACTTGATCTCCAAGACCTCACTGCATATCTGGGCGATGTCCTTCTTTGGCAGGTCCAGGAACTCATAGAAGAAGTTGCATCTGTCGAAGTAATACTCATTGATCTGATTTAGTCGGTCCTTGGCATTCTGCATACCGACCAGGATCACTATCGCTGTGGTCACATCCACTATATCCCTGATCGCTCCCAAGAGTTGGGGATGCCGGAAGGCATAGTCTATCTCATCCACCACGATGATCGTATCCTTGTGATCCTCCAGAACCGTTATACACATCATGAAGAGGTCATTTGCTGTTCCGTAAGGAATGTACTCTCCCATGCCAAATCTCTTGTATAGGGCTAATAGCAGCTTGGATGCAAAGGCCTTGGGGGTGGTGGTTGCCTCCAGCCTGAGATAGAGATAACCCTGACTGAAGGCTATCCGGCTGGCATAGGTGGTCTTGCCAAGTCCTGGTCTGCCATATAGGAGCCCAAGTCCGACCATCTCCAGCTTGGGTCGGGTTAGCAGGTATTCGATGCATTTGTCTGCAGCTATAACGTTCTGCGTCCTGACCAGTTTTCCCTGTTTCATGATATCCTCCTATTAGTTTATCCCGATGCGTTTGAGGAGTTCTGCTCTTGAGAGGTGTGCGAAAGGTGACTGCCCGTTCTTGGCCTCATCCTGAGCTTGCTCATCATCAGGCAATTCTGCTGGGTTGATGATCGTTTGCGCTGGATCGTGATCTCCTGCTTCCTTGCCTGGAACATAAGTTGTTGCTGTGGCAGTGGTAGCTTCATCTTCATCTGATGCTTCTTGTTCGTTTTGGGCTTGTTGTTGAGCTTTGCAGTACTCTCTAGCCGTTTGACTGAAGCCTATCGCAAACTCCAAGGATGGTTTATCATTACCGGGCTTGTATTCGAGTCCGATGCGGTCGAATTGTGCTTTAATTTCCTTTAGGATTATCCTATCCCTCTCCTGCTCTGCCAGTCTCTCTTTCTCCTTGGGATCAAGCTGTTCCCGCTCTTCCGGACTCAGCATATCGGGATGCTGCGGCAGTCTCATCATCATCTTTCTAGTCAGCTCCTCAATTATCTCATCGCCATCCTTGGGAGGTGCTTCCAACATGGGAGGACTACTGAACAGCGCTCTGGCTCCTTCATCCTCAAGCTTCTCCTGCTTGGCATGGGAGTTCTTAAGCAGGGCATCAACTGCTCTCTGTGAGTTCACCACCCACTTCTTGGCGCTACGCTCTTTCTCTCGTCTGAGGCCCTTGATCTCTTTGTATTCTTTATTCAGTTCCTTATGCGAGACTGCCTGATCCATCGAGACCTCGATAAACGGATGCTGGGTCTTTCGGAGTGCTGCCTGGCAGATGAACACGTCGTTCTTGTCATAGACCACTATCCACCTTGCATCGCTGTAATCGAACCTGATGATGCAGGGCTGTCCCACATGATTCACCAGTTCCCGATGCCAGTAGACCTTCTTATCCAACCTGATGCCTTCAGCTCTGATGTTCTTGCGCTCCATCGCCATCATCAGGAAGTTCAGCCTGGAGATCTCAATCTGCCGGCTCTCGACTATCCTGGCTGCACTGAATACCTCGTAAGGAGTCCGTCTATTGAGTGAGGTATGTGGTGTCTCACCATAGCAGAAGCGTACATAGAAAGCGATCATTTGCATCGTCTCTTCAATGGTAGGTGGTTTCCCGGCATATAGCTTCTTTGCCCAGACCTCGTTTCTGTGCAGGACTGAGGGCTTATCGTCAATCGAGGCTCCTCTGAAGGTGGTGATGAACCGCTCAAACTGCTCCTGGAAGGTCTTGAAGAAGCGTTCGATGATCTTGGCTTTGGCATTGTAACTCTCCGCGAACCTGACGCCGATATTGAGCCGGGGAAAGATACCGCCCAGTTCCTTGTTCAAATCATGCTCTTCCCACCTATCATGAAATAGCTTGGCTCGGAAAGCCTTGCCGTTATCCAGATAAACATACTTGGGCAGCACTGCCATGGTGCCACTGTTGTTATCTGCGATCTGAGCGCAGTTGATGAAGCCGTTACGGAAGGCTGTGAGGATATGCTGGCTATCTTCAGTAAAGGCTAGTGAGGCTCCCACCGGATATCTGCTTGCCCAGTCCTTCACCATGATCATGGTCATACGTTGGGCTCTTCCGGTCTGAGGATTGAGGATATCGAAGGAGAGGGTATGTCCATCCGCCACCCAGACCTGTCCTACTTGCAGAGTGCTATCATCTCTCATAATGCTCTTGATGACATTCTCAGAGACAAACTTGCTGCCATCTCTGGCTTGATGCCACTCTGCCGGATGCCGGGCAGCCCATTCCTCGCACCAGCGTCTCAGAGTTCGTTCATTTGTCTGGGATTCAATGACTCCGTTTCTGCTCATCTGCTTGAGGTTGGTGATGGCAGAGCCGACCTTGATGCGATTGGGATTGAGCAGCAGGTGCAGTAGGTATTGCTGTTCCTGATAGCTGATCTTGCGTTCTTTGTACTTACCCTTGCTCTTGTGGATCAAAGCATACATATCCAGATTCGTCTCATGGTAGACCCGTAGCCATTCCCGTAGCGCTCTCTCTTTTCTGGGCCCTTTGAGGTTATACAGTTCAGGAACCAGTCGCTTGCAGTTATAGTCACTGGTGATTCGTTTCCAGGCCAGGATCTTGGATTCTGCTCCATACAGTCTGCGGATCACTTCCTGGCAGAACCTGCCATAGAGTTGAGCCTCATCCTTGTATAACAGCCTTTCCTCTTCCACCGGAGCCAGATCGAGAAAGTCACTGGAGAAGTCGATCACTACCCCATTATCTCTGGCTTCATGGATCAGAGCGAGCTTGCGTTCGAACTCCATATAGTCATCATAGGTCTCATAGACCGTCTCGGACTCCAAATTGTCTTCTGAAGTACCGGCTTTGGCATTATACTGCTGGCTGTAGGAGAGCATGAAGCTATTGTCGGTTTCAGATGCAGTGTTTGTACTATTGCTAATCCCATCACCATCATCTTTACTTTTCCCACTAACCTTACCCATTCCAGACTTAACCTCCGGGAGCACTATGCATCTGCCCCCATCCTTGATCTGCAGCTTCAGTCCCTGACTTTCCATCAGCTCTTGCAGTTCGTTCAGCTTGCTGCGATATTCTCTAAGGAACTCCTCAGTCGGTCTGCCACTATAGGGAAACATCTGAACCTCCTGATTTATCGCTTGCCTTAGCAACCAGATCGTTACCATTCTCGTAATAGACCAGGAAGACACTGTGATAGCTGTGGACTCCCAATTCGATCACTTCCTCAAAATAGAGCTCAGGTTTACGCAGGCTGTCTCTGAACCGATCATACTCAGCTTGGATGATGTCTTCGGTTGCAAGTACAAAGGTCTTGATCGTAGCCCCGTTCTTGGTGGGTATCTGATGCTTGAGCGCAGTCAGCTTCCCGGCATCGACCATCCTTCTGATTGTCTTCAGGTTCTTGTTCAGCAGTAAGGCCACCCTATCGATGGGTAACCAGATCAAATCGACTTTCATGTCCATGTCCAAGTCCTTCAAAAACTGCGACCCACTTGGACATTTCAGTCTGAAATCCTGAAAAATGCGGTCAAGCGCTTGGACATTTTGGCCTCTCATCATAGTTATCAATGAGTTAAGCCTCATTCCCACCCCCGCTTGGACAGGGGTACCCGCTTGGACATTGC
>MWFB01000034.1 GCA_002071385.1 Bacteroidetes bacterium ADurb.Bin013 | reverse complement strand
ATCATCTTCGTGCGAAAACGCGTTAAATCCCGTAACTCTCGTTGTTCTTTGGCCGGAATGTAACTGGGCTTCAATAATCCGGCTAATAGCAACTTGCATATCCATGCACTGTCTTGTTTGTCGGTCTTGTGTCCCGGTACATATTTGATGTGGCGGGCATTGACTATCCAAACTTTTAATGTTGTCGGTTCTAGTACATGATAAACAGGCTTCCAATAAACACCCGTGCTTTCCATGGCCACGTGTGTAACTCCGTTTTCCAATAACCAGTCTTTCAGTTCTGTCAAAGAGCGCGTGAAGGTCCCGAATTCCCGGGTTGCCTTCTTTAGGCCTTCGCCACCTATGGTGGCCACCACCACTTTCTGGTGAACATCAATGCCGCATCCCCTGGATACGACTTGATTGAAACTTATTTGAGGTTCCATCGTTCTTTTGTTTTATTCCTAACAAAGATACGATTACCTCTTTTTCATTCGCTTGGACGTCTATTACGTCATGGATGTTTCATGATGATTAATGTTATAGGTTTATTCTGACCAGATAATGTTAATTTTTTTTCTTACTTTTGGCTACAAGACATGGACAGAAAACAAATCTTCACGATTCCGAATGCTTTGAGCTTTTACAGAATCCTGGCTTTTCCCGTTATCCTTTGGTTTGTTATTGCAGATAAGGAGCGCCTTTTTGCCGTTTTTTTGATAATAAACCTGGTAACCGATTTTCTGGATGGTATTATAGCGCGGGTATTCAAACAGGAAACAGAGCTGGGGGCCCGGCTTGATTCCTTCGGGGACAACCTGACCTATGTGCTGGCCTTTACAGGTCTCCTGGTATTCAAGTGGCAGGATTTTCAACCTCACATGGTCAGTTTTTTGATTTTCATGGCTTTTCTTGTAGGATCGGTGGTCATGTCCCTGGTAAAATTCAAGACAACTCCCAGTTTCCATTTATATTCCACCAAGATCAGCGGCTATATCCAGGCTGCCTTTTTTATGTGCCTGTTTACCCTGGGATTCATTCCGGCCTTTTATTACTTCATGATTTCCTGGGCTATTATGGCGGCTATTGAGCACATGATCATTCAGCTGATCATCCCCGGCATGCGTTCCAACGTGAAGGGATTGTATTGGATATTGAAAGAAAAAAGGATATTATGATTTCATTTTCTGCCTTTGACTATGCATACCTGTGGTTCCCTTTCATAGGATTCATCGTGGGATTTCTGGGTTCCTTCACTGGTGGGGGAGGCGGGTTTATTTTCATTCCCATGCTGACCATCCTGTTCGGTATCCAGCCACAGGTAGCCATATCCAGTTCTCTGGCGGCTACATTGCCCATATGTCTTGTAGGAGTTTACGGTCATTATAAAAAAAAGAACCTTGACCTGCGTCTTGGTTTGATATTTGCCGGGGCCGGCATCATCGGAGCCCTGCTGGGAGCACGTGTCACCGGTTTCATGACGGCTCGTGTTCTCCGCATCACATTTGGCGTCTATTCCATCCTGATTGCCACTGTCATGTACCTGGGACAGAGAAACGACAAGAAGACCCTTGCCAGTGGGGAAGCACGGAAAGTCTTGACAAAAGCCGGAAAAAATGCAAGAAGTACCCTTTACGGATTCCTTTCAGGAGTGATTACCGCCACGTTCGGAACCAGCGGCACCGCACCCATCCTGGCCGGACTCATGAGTATCCGCATGCCCCTGAAATTGGTCCTGGGCACTTCTCTGCTGGTTGTTTTTTTCAATACCTGCTCGGCGCTGGGCGCCCATTTCCTTGTCGGCGAAATTGATATGACCATAGTGGCTTTTCTGTGTTCAGGTTCCGTTATCGGCGCTATACTGGGACCACGTTACCTGGCCGGTATTAAGATAGAAAAGGCAGAAGGCCAGGTCCGCTTCTGGTATGCCCTGGGCATGGTGGTATTTGGCATATTAATGATTGTTTGGCCATGATCCGGACCATATACATAATCATTGTTGCCTATTTCCTGCTGGGAGGCATAGCCATTTATTACATCAGCAGAAAGAAATCAAAGGAAGAAGCACGCCACGACCGGATCAAGTTCATTTCCTATTTCATCATCATCAACGGTGTGTTTCTGAGCATAGCCATCAATCCTCTTGTGTTCAGGGTTATTGCCGGGATCATTACAGTTGTGGGATTGTATGAATTGCTAACCTTGTTTTCAAGATCCGGCTGGCAGAAAAAAGGATTTTTTTTCCTGTCCCTTGTTGTGTATGCCATCTTGTCTATTGGATTCATCTATTTCAGCCACATGGCAAAGGACTGGGTCCTTTTTACATTTGTCATCCTGTCGGTCTTCGACAGCTTCAGCCAGATTGCGGGGCAACTTTTTGGAAAACGGAAAATTGCCACAAAAACGAGTCCCAACAAAACGTTGGAAGGGGCGGCAGGAGGCACCCTGATGTGTCTGCTGACAGCTGTAATAATCAGAGATCTCATAGGATCCGGCCTGGTCACAGTCATCCTGCTGGCAGCCGGAGTGGTTATCTGGGCATTTCTGGGAGACATGGCTGCTTCCTTTTATAAACGTCATTACAATGTCAAGGATTATTCACGCCTTATTCCCGGACACGGAGGCGTTCTGGACCGTTTTGACAGCATGATTGCTGCCGGTGCCTGGATGGCCCTGTTGGGAATGTTAATAAACTTTACAGCATGATCAATCAAGTAATTCTAATTGCCATCATCCTGGTAGCCATTGTCCTGGTCCTGGTATTTACCGAGCTTTCATACAGGCGCCTGGAGTTGCCAACCGAGATCACCCGGAAGTTCGCGCATTTTACCTCTACCCTGTCCACCATTCTTTTTCCATTCATCTTCACCAGCCACTGGTCTGTCCTGGTGCTGGCCGTTTTCTTTTTTTTAATCTTGTTCTTCAGCCGACACGGTTCAAAACTGAATTCAATCCATAAGATTGAACGCAAATCGGTGGGAAGCTTTATCCTTCCTGTCGCCATTTACGTTACATTCCTGGTATCCTGGCTGCTGCGGGAAAAGTTCTTTTATATCCTGCCCATACTCATCCTTGGCATCTGTGATCCCATGGCCAGTATACTGGGTATGAACCTGAAACGAAATAACAGGCATATACGCATTTTTGGCCACACCATGAAAAAGACTGTATTGGGAACCCTTTCCTTCCTGATCTGTAGTTTTCTTATCTCTGTCATTGCCTTGTATATCTATATGGGTGTTTTCAATTTCAAAACATTCTGGCTTGCACTTGCTGTCAGCGTTACAGCAACCGTAACAGAATTGTTTGCCGGAAAAGGCTGGGATAACCTGTTCATACCGTTAAGTGTCCAGCTGGTATTGATATTCTTTTTATCCTAATGCTTTTTCCTACCTTTGATCCATGAAAACAACACCACGGAACCCGGCCGTTGCCGGCAGGTTTTATCCTGCCACACCGGGAAGATTACAGGAGGAACTGGTGCGGTTATTCAAGCAGGCCAGGAAAAAGGAATGCAACAACGTCAGGGCGGTCATCAGTCCGCATGCAGGATACGTTTTTTCCGGAGGGGTTGCAGCCTCGGCTTTTAACCAGGTTGACCCCCAAAAAAAATACAAGAGGATCTTTGTGATCGGATCCTCACATCATGTACGCCTGCAGGGTGCCGCCGTTTACACCAGCGGTGACTTTCTCACGCCGCTGGGCGTTGTCAGGGTAGACACGGAGTTTTGCCGCCAGCTGGAAACTGATCATCCAGGCCTGTTCCTGGCCGACACCCGGGCACACCGGGATGAACATAGCATTGAGGTGCAATTGCCGTTCCTGCAACACATTCTGGGCGATGAACTTTTGATCGTTCCAATAATCATAGGCACTTCCAGTACGGTTGTATGCAAAAGGATAGCAGATGTCTTGTCCCCCTTTCTGAATGAAGATAATCTTTTTGTGGTGAGCACTGACTTTTCTCATTACCCCCCCTATGACAGGGCTGTAGACGTTGACGCCTGCACAAAAGACGCTATCCTGAGCAACAATCCCGACACCCTGATAAGTGTAATGCAAAAAAATGAAAGTGAGAACATTCCAGGGTTGGCCACCTGCCTGTGCGGGTGGACCTCGGTTTTGACCCTCCTCTACATGACCACTGGGAATGACATGATGCAATATGTTGCCATCGACTATAAAAATTCCGGAGATGCACCTGAATATGGAGAAAAAGAACAGGTTGTGGGTTATTGGGGAATGGCTGTTTGTGACAATGAAATGAAATTCACCCGGACAGAAGAGGCCCGGTTGCTGGAGATTGCCCTGGAAGCTCTGAAAGGGGCTGTCACTTCAGGAAAAACAGCCAAGTTGAATTCACCGGGGAAGTATTCAGATGCCCTGCAACGCCATTGCGGTGCGTTTGTAACGCTCCACCAGCGTGAACGCCTTCGCGGATGCATCGGGCGGATACAGTCCGATATCCCCCTGTACCTCCTTGTCAGTGAAATGGCTGTTGCCGCAGGCCTTTATGACGACCGTTTTCCGCCGGTCACAAAAAAGGACCTGGAGGAAATCACCGTGGAAATCACGGTATTGTCTCCGCTGGAAGAAATTCAGGATATCCACCGGATTGTGCCTGGCAAACACGGGATACTGATACAAGGCCGGGGCCGCTCAGGGGTATTCCTGCCCCAGGTGGCAACAGAGACCGGGTGGACCAAGGAAGAGTTCCTGGGTCACTGCTCCCGTGATAAAGCCGGTCTGGGATGGGAAGGCTGGAAAACAGCGCGTATTTTCATTTTTACAGGGACCATCATTACTCACCACACACCCGGCACATAAGTCCCGCAGTAATTGCAGGATCCCTTGTCAAGACGGAGTGATACCAGCGTGTACTGATCCCGTTCTGCCACCACCCTGCCGCAACCGGGACACCGGGTATGGCTGTCTTTTCCTGTGGCAACGTTTCCCGGATACACGAATTTCAAACCGCTTTCCAAGGCTATATTCCTGGCATGGATAACAGACTCTATGGGGGTGTGCGCCACGTCCTTAAGCTTGTAAGCGGGGAAGAAGCGGCTGATATGGAGCGGAACTGTTTCAAAACCGTTGCCCGCCAGCCACCGGCACATGGATTTGAATTTTGCCGGATCATCGGTAAGCCCCGGAATGACCAGGTGTGTGATCTCAATCCACACACCGGCTTTCTTTAAAGTCAGCAATGTATCCAGCACGGGTTGCAGTCTTCCGCCGGTTAGGCGGCGGTAAGTCTTGTCATCAAAGCATTTGAGGTCAATATTCGCCGCATCCAGGTAAGGTATCAGGGTGGCCAGCGGCTCCGGATTGATATACCCGTTGGACACCGCCACGGTCTTCAGGCCTTTTTCCCTTGCCACAACAGCGCTATCATACATGTATTCGTAAAAAACGGTAGGCTCTGTGTAGGTAAAAGCAATGGAAGGCACGTGGCAATTCACGGCCATTTCCGCCACCTGGTCCGGGAGCATGTCATAACTATCATACGACAAAGGAGAAACCTGCGATATGGAAGAGTTTTGACAATTAAGACAGTGGAAATTGCAACCGGCAGTGGCAATTGAAAGTATTTCGGTCCCGGGTAAAAAATGATATAATGGTTTTTTTTCCACAGGATCAACGGCCACCGAACAGGGATTGCCATAAGCAACGGAATACAAGGTCCCTTCCTTGTTCGTTCTTGTGTGGCACACTCCCGTTTCTCCATCCCTTATGAGGCATTCATGAGGACAAAGCAAGCACTTCACGGTTGTTCCCGCCATGGTTCTCCAACGGTTTTCCCCTACCTTGTAAAACATCTTGTTGCTTAAAAATCACAAGATAAAGAAAAAAGCCGTTGATATGAAGCTTTTGAGGTGGAACCTCTTCGCGTTACTTGCTTCGGGCAGCCCCTGTATTGCAAAGAACTGAACACTTTTTTGGTACGCCGAGGCGCTCAGTTCTTTGCAGTGCAGGAACCTTGCCGTTGAGCAGCATTGCTGGTCAATAACCGCATAGTTGTCTTTCAGGTGGTGCGCAACGCACACATTGTCCTTTTATCTGACAATCAGAGCATTATATCATTCATACCCCCAGGAGTGTGAAACGCGTAAGTGGCTGATTTTGAGTCGAATGAATCAAATTTGCGGGGCACTTATACCTAGCTGCTGATACCACAAGAAAAGGGAAGCCTCGGCCTAAAAGATAAAGCTTCACGTTCTTGTGGTATCAGCGGCACTATGAAATTATTATCAATGCGTTGCTGACATACTGATAGTTATGGCCGCATTAAATTTGAAGGGAAATCTTCAGAAAAAAAGGGCTGTCCCAGCACTTGTGCTCCCTTCTTCAGGTACACCCCATGGGAAAATCCCTCCCTTATGCCCCGTACAAACAGGTATACCACCCCTCCAAAGTCACGGGAAGCATCGAATCCACTGATTTTGGAACTCAGGTAGCGTAATGCAGCCATGGTGTAAATATTGTACTGAAGGTCATAGCGGCTTTCCCTTACCACGTTGTCAACCGCTGTTTGGTTGTAATCTTCCGGTGTGCTTCCCATGTAGTTGGATTTCCAATCAAGGATGTAGTACTTGTCCCTGAACCGGAAAAAAAGATCCATGAAACCCATCATGAGTCCTTCTGCCTGCAGGTTGTAAAAGAAAGCCATTTCCCCGGCTTTTTCCCGATCATTGACCTGTGCCAGCACCAGGTCTTCACCTATCCTGACATGAAGCACATGGTTTATCATGGTCAATAAGTGTTCCCTGTCTTCCACCGCACAGCAATGGGGAAACATCCTCATTGCCCTGTCAACGGCATCCGGCCATCCGGTGGAATCGTCAAAAACAATATGCTGAAACAAGTGGTGAATAAATACCCCTGTTTTGGCGCCACGGGGAAGCCGGTCAAAAATGAAATCATCATAAGCGCTACGAACATCTGTACTGCCTGCCTGCAGCAAACCGGGAGATACAGGTTCCTGAACCGGGAGGACAAAAGGCATTTCGCCGACCAGGGAACTGAAACTGCGGACACCCCAAGCCCCCTCCATGGGCGGTACATCATTGGGTTCACGGCTGACCGGCTTTTCTACGACACTTTTCTTGCGGCCGCCTGCCCATGTATGCGGGATTTTCTCATCTGAATGCCCAAGAGGTTCAATCAAGCCTTTTATCCCTCCTCCAAGAGCGACCATGAAAGGTTGCAGCGAACAGGATGTGTCCTTTGTATAAACGTAGCATTTATATACAGCCCTGGTAAGAGTCACATAGATCAGGCGTCTGTGTTCCTGTACAAACTGATTCTTGGCCATTTGCACGAATTCATCTGTCTTGTTTACGGCCATTACATACTCTTGTCTTGGATATGGAAGCTGAAAATCAATAAATTCACGTTCTTTCCAGATCGTGTTCAGATACGGCGCAAATACAATTTTGTAGGTCAAACCCTTGCATTTGTGTATGGTTGTGATCTGCACTGCGTTTTCATCACTTTCAATCCGCTGCTGGTATTCATCTTCCACCTTATTGTCTCCTGTTATCTGCCTGGAAAGCCAGGAAATCAGCTCATCCGGAGAAAGGGAGGAACGGATTTCTGCCTTGTGCAGAAGTTCCATGATATGCAGGTAATTGGTAATGGCCCGCTGTCCCTGTAGGTTGCCTTCGGCGGTGCAATGATCGCGTACCCGGTATATTTTCAAAAAGGCAGATAAAGCATTGTATATGCCCCATTCACTCCATATCGCATGCATCTCACGGAAGCGCTCCAGCTCTTTTTCCTCATCCATGCTAATGACCGCCTCTGTGTCAAAGCCGAAATAGGGATTCAGCAGGGCTCTTCCCAGGCTCACTCTGCCGGAATTGCGGATGGCCAGTAAAACATTATGCAGTTGCCTTGCCTGGGGCGAAGACAATACCCGGGTATCGTCCAGGGTTACAGCCGGCACATTTCTGTGAGCCAGTTCATTTCTTATGATCTTTGCCTGCTTGTTAGTCCTGACAATGATTCCTATATCCGATGGCCTGATCTGTTCCCTGCCTCCGTCCCGCGACGGGAGTGCATAACTATCAGAGGAAAGAATTTCCACCACTTTACTGCAAACCATATCCGGGATGTTTTCCACGATATCGTAATTACAAATGCTTATGGGTACAGACTGTGTTCCCTTTTCTGTCATTTCGGCCCGCTTTGTTCCGGCTCTAACTGGAAAATACAGGATTTCCGGATCCAGAAAAGCATTTTCCAGGGAAAAAAAGCTGTTGAGTGCATCAATCAGTCTGGAAGTTGACCTGAAATTGCTGTTCATGGTATAGATGCTTTTCACCTGTCCGCGGGCTGTCTTGTAGGTGTTCAGGTCGGCTTTCCTCCAGCCGAAAATGGATTGTTTGGGATCGCCTATGTAGAAAACAACATGATCATGCATTTCCTGCACCGCGGGAGAGGAAAAAACGTCATGGAAAATCTTGTATTGCTCCCTGTCCGTATCCTGAAACTCGTCTATGAATACAGCTGCATATTTATCGCGCAACAACCGGCAGACACTTTCCTTTTCCACAGCCTTGCTAAGGCTGTTAATCAAGTCATCGAAACCAACAACGTTTTTTCTGCCTTTTACCTCCCTCATGCGTTCTTCAGCCACTGCCTGCAATTTCATAAGCAGATGCTCGACCAGGGAAGTCCTGAAACGCAACATTTCCTGTTGTTGTTTGTAGTATGGTTCATACAACTCAGCAATATCCGGAAAACAGGCAACCAGGTATTTCTTGACCCACCTGGCTTCAAACAGGTCAATGAAATCCTGTGCCGTTGCTGATTGCTCCAGCAGCTTCCTGGCATGTGCATTCGTTTGGTCCTGCGTCCTCATACCGGGAAACTGCGATTCCGCTTTCTGACAGAACAGGCGGTAAGCTTCCTCTGTTTTCTTCAGTGAAAGCCTGATTTCCTCCAACACTTCCGGATCAGAAAGCTCCTTCCCGGTGACCTCCATTCCTAACATTTTTCCGGGCATAGCATGTTTGTCCTCCAGGACCACTGTCGAGAAATCTCCTGGCCCTTCGAGCGGAGCGGTGATGAGCTTCTTCCCGGACAGGACTTTGTCCACGAACAGGGTCAATATGCTTTTCTTGAATGGGAATTTTCCTTTTTTATACAACAGCAATTTCAGGAGCACCGGGTCAAGGACCGAGACTTCCTCCCTCCAGAACCGGTTGCATACACGTTCGTTAAGCAGCGTCTGATCTGAAAGCACCTCCGCATCAAAAGCCTGCTCGGTTTCGAAGGCAAATTCCAGCAGTGTCTGCTGGCAAAAACCATGTATTGTCATGATCTGCGTATCGTCCAGATCTCGGACTGCGGTGGCCAGACGTTCCCTGACTGTTTCTTTATCCGGCCTGTCTGTTTGCCCGGTTCCATCAACCACTTTTTTTATACTTACATCAACCCGGTCATCCCTATGACAGGCATAACCGTATGCCTGCCTTACAAATAAGCGGATGCGCAATTCCAGTTCAGCCACTGCAGCATTTGTAAAGGTAACCATAAGTATCTGCTTCACTGTAAGACCCTTTTCAATGATCATCCTAAGTGCAAGTACCGCAATGGAATACGTTTTACCTGTGCCTGCACTGGCTTCAATCAGGTTGCTGCCCTCCATGGGAACCTGTAGCGCGTCGAATTGCTTCATGTTTCCCATGGTGTAAGGATTAATGCTGCATATTCGTTCATTAGCTGCTCCAAGGCTTCTTGCCGGTCGTCGGCAAACACACCCTCTTCCCAGGCCAGGGCAACGTAAGGGTCCGGTTCGGTAGTACGCGTACCTTCCGCTTCTTTTTTGATTTCCCGCAGGGCCTCATTCAATGGCTCCCCTGAATCCCCCCCCGACAAGAAGAATGCATTGGCAGCTTTCAGGGTGATGGGAAGCCGTTTTTCACAACCCTGCCTGAATAATGCCGTTAACCGGGACAGTTGTTCCATAGCCTGGTGTTGAGCAATGGCGGGAATGTGGAATTTTTTGCCATGCAGGTCAAGGAACACGGCCTGACCGGAGAAACCGCAAGCACACAGGACCAGGTGTCTGATCCTTGTTTTGACCTGGTGTTTGAGCGCGTCTTTTGATACGGTGAAGTCGTATAAGGAGTTGTCAAAAAGGTTTGTTACAGCTCCCCTGACAACTATTCCCCCCACTGTGATCTCCACCTGGCAACTTTTTCCTGTCTTGCCTGCTGTAAGCTCCTGCCATGATGCCTGCAAGTCCCCGATCTCCAGCTGAGCCTCACTGACTTTCATTTCTTTTATGCGGGCCAGTGGCATATTGCCTTCTTTCATGGTCTTGTCTGTCCACGCAGCTACCAATTCCTGTTCTCCAACAGGGTCAGTCTGCACCAAAAACCTTTTCAATTCCCAGTACTGCAAATTATCCAGGTCAAAGATCTCGCTTTCCGGCAGGGGTTGTTTGGGCTCGTCATAGCGGATGCCCAATATTTTCTGGTAATACCACTCCAGCGGATGTGTGAAGAATTGCGCCAAATCCTCCAGTTGCACCGTTCCCGGGATCGTGTCCCCGGCTATGTCTGGTTGCAAGGCTTTGCCTCCCCCGGATTGGTCCGGCAAATCGGAAAACAGGTAGGTGAACAGGCGCTCATCTTTTCCGTCGTACCGGGAGCTGAAGCCATGCAGGGGATGAACCTGTGATACCCCGCACCGGACCAGCTCCCGGCTTTCTTCCGGAACGAGTGATTCCAGGTAATCCGTCAGCTCGTCAAGGACAATTGATGGGGGCAGGACAGTATTATCTTGTATGTCTCTGCCAATATAACTGATATACAGATAATCCCTGGAAGCGACCAGGCTTTCCAGGAAAATAAGTTTGTCGTTGTCTTTTTTGCTCCTGTCACCCAGGCGGGGTTCCTTTTGGAGCAGGTCAAATCCCAGGGAAGAGTCTTTACGCGGAAAAACGTTGCCGTTCAAGCCCAGTATGGCAATGACACGTTTGGGGATCCCCCGGCCCGGGATGACAGGCAGGAAATTTACGTTTCCGGTAATATACATGCCCGAGCGGGTGTCTGTGAGCAGGGTGTCGGCGACCAGGTGCCGGAAGACCTTAAAAGACAGGGGCGTTGTTTCGTAACTGCGTTCCAGGATTTCCATGCGGCGGTATATGTGGTCCAATTCCATATCGTCCTGCCCTGAATAGGCTACTGAACGTTCGAGCATCTCTTCCAGGAGAAAGGTTTTCCAGTCTGCCAGGGAGCGATGCTCTGTTTTTGTTCGCGCATAGATGGTCAGATCGTCCAGAAAAGCTTTCAGCCTGAGCAGGTCATAAGCAACAGAGGTCTCGGCTTCGCGCCAGGGAAATAAGGTATAACTGCCTTGAGACGAAGGAATGGATTGTTCTGTTAAGATGGCGAATCCCATCATGATTTTTTCAAAACCATATTGCCAGCTTACAAAACGGGTGTCATCCTCTACCCTGTTTTCCAGGCCGAACCGGATATTGAGCGCCTCTATGGCATCGCGCAGGTACTGCATGTCCGTGATCCCGTATTTCTGGCAGATGCGTTTGGTTTCCAGCAGGCTTACCACCTCTTCGGCAGTAAAACCATCCAGCGCGTCAAAATCCATCAAAGCCATCAATGCCCCGGCAATGGAATCCTGCTGGTCTTGGGATTCACCGGCAATAAAGAAAGGAATGGGATATGGACCATTGCCAAAAACTGCTTTCACATAAGGGGCATAGGTGTCCACATCGGGCAGGAGCACCAGCACATCTTCGGGCTTAAGCCCCGCACCGGCATGCATGAGGGAGAGCAGATAATTGTAAAACACCTCCACTTCACGAACCGGTGTGTAACAGGCATTGATCACCAGTGTTCCATCCCCTGTGTCTTTTTCCGTCAATGTACCCGGCTGCGGGACAAGGTCCCTGCGCAGGGTGTTCCTGAACTTGCCCAAAAGCGTTTCACCGGAGTGCTGTCCCCACAGGGGCACCACTTCACATTCCCGGGGCAGCATGGCCGCCATCTCGGCATACTTTCTTCCCAACGAAGCGCTCAGCGGGTTGGAAAAATTCCCTTTTTCAAAGAAATGTTCCGAGGGGAGAACCAGGTAATACGCCACGTCAATGATGCGGGCCAGTTTTTCTAAAACCCGGTTGTGGAAGGTTGTGAAAATGGATAACCCGAAGAGCGAGAGACGTGGCAGCATCTGGCGGATTTTGGGCCAATTCTGCGGTTCATCCAGCAGTTCAAGCAAACGGGCCTGCATGCGATGTTTTGGACAGAACCAGGGATATTTTTCCCTGACGGAATTCCACAACCACCGCTGCCATGCTTCATGGTCCGAGTCCTGAGGGTCGCCCGGGCTGCTTTCCTGATCCCCGTCCGGTGGATAAGAACGTCTGTCCGGTGCAGATTCCCAGGCCGACATCATGTCGGGGCGGTATACCTGGTACTGGTCAAATAGGTCGGATGTTTTCCCGGCAAGCTGCATGCGCCTGAGCTCATTGTTTTGTTTATCCTGTGAGTAATATGCTGCAATGTCCGGGAAACGGGTTATGAAAGATTCGCTGCCCAGGAGCTCATAGATAGCAGGGCGTATGTTGGTCGTATAACGCTTCTTCCCGTAAAGTCCTGCATATGCCTCTTCCAGCAGCTGGTCCTGTTTCATGAAGCGGAAATTGGCAAATACGCCGTTCCTCCGGGTCAGCTCGGTGGACAGCCAGCTTTCCATGCCGGCAGTCTGGGTTATGAGAACTTCAGGCAGGAATATGGTGTCTGCATCCGCCGAAGGATAATCCATGCGGTCGATCTGCTGTGCCAGTTTCCCGCAAAGGATTTCCAATTGGTCAGATACATAGATCACAGCTGCCATAAAACTCATGCTTTTAAACGGTTAGCCAGGCCGGATACGCGGGATATCCTTTTGCGCACGGTTTCTTCCAGCACATCCTGCGGAGCCTGGACCAGGACCCGCTTTTGTCCCCTGGTTACGGCTGTATAAAGTAATTCCCGGGTAAGGATCCTTACATCCTTGTTATCGGGCAAAAGCACCAGCACATTTTCAAATTCCGACCCCTGGCTTTTGTTTATTGTCATGGCAAAGACAGTCTCCCAATGGGTCAGGTACCCGGGCAGGATGCGCATCAAATTGCCATCGGGCCCGGGAAACCATGCATAGAGCCGGTTGCCGGGATCCAGCGGATCGCGCCTTATGATGCCCACATCCCCGTTAAACACTTTTAGCGCATACATATTGGAAGTTACCATCACCGGCTGGTTGTGGTAAAAACCGGCAGACGGTTCTATGGGAAGTTTCAATGAGCACAAATAACCGGCAATGCGCCGGTTGGTCTGATACACACCATGCTCTCCTTCCCTGATGGCGCATAGTACGCGAATTTTCCCGATTTTTTCCAGCGCTGTCGCAATGTCCGGTTCAGTTATATAATCCCTGTACATTACGGCAAATTCATGGAAAAGCTTATCGTCATACGTGGTGTCAATGGATAGGGCATCATCCGGATGATCCATGGTACGCACAATGCAGTCGGAATCGCCGGCCAGCACGGAACGGCTGAAAAGCCCTATGCCTTTGTCGGCATCGAACCGATGGCTCTTTGTCAAACGGATCACGTGTCCATCCAGCACAGACCCTGTCCCTTCTGTCTTGCAGAGATCTCCAAAAACGCTCCCGGCTTCAATGGAGGCCAGCTGGTCCTTATCTCCCAGCAGTATGAGTCGTTTTTCGGGACTCGTGGCATTCAGCAGTTTGGCCATAAGGGCCCCGTCTATCATAGAAGCCTCGTCAACTATGGTGATATCGTGGTTCATGGGATTTTCTTCATCGTGCCTGAAGAAAATGCTGCCATTTACAGATCCCAGGAGCCGGTGGATGGTAGATGCCATGGGCAGCCCGGGAATTTGCTGCCTCAGTACGGTCATGGACTCATTGATCCTGGCTGCGGCTTTTCCTGTGGGGGCAGCCAGGGCAACCTTCAGGTCAGGTTGCCGGGCATACAGCACACGGAGCACCTCCCTGGCCAGGGTGGTCTTTCCTGCTCCGGGCCCTCCGGTGATTATGCAGAAGTTCCCCAGCAGTGCCGGACGGAATGCTTCGGCATTTTCCTTGAAAAGTTCCTTGATAAGCGGCTGCAGTGGCTCCAGTTCCCTGATCCGTTGGTTCCGGAGTTTGCTTCCTTCCGCTATGAGTTGACGGATTTTTTGCTCTATGTTCGTTTCATAGAGAAAATAACGTTGAAAATACAGGTTGCCCAGGTAGACAATAAAGGGCTTGAGAGCGGAGGGGTCATGCGACACATAGGGACCGGGAAGCAGTATACCTGCAGGAAGTGCTTCTTCCGGATGGTCATCGTCCAAGGTCTTCAAATCAAGGCACATATGACCCTCGTCCAGCCTTTTCAGCAAAGCACCGGCCAAAATTCCCAATCCAGGCTGAAACTGGTTGAAATAATCAGAAAAGATGCGGTAGACATCCATCGGCTCTTATTCGCCTATGATCTTGACCAGGATGCGTTTTTTTCGTTTTCCGTCAAATTCACCATAAAAGATCTGTTCCCATGTCCCGAAATCAAGACGTCCGTTGGTTACGGCAATCACCACCTCCCGCCCCATGATCTGACGTTTAAGGTGTGCATCGGCATTGTTTTCCAGGCCATTATGTCGATATTGTGAATGAGGTAATTCGGGAGCAAGACGTTCCAGCCACTTTTCAAAGTCGTGGTGGAGCCCCGATTCATCATCGTTTATAAAAACGCTTGAAGTGATGTGCATGGAATTGCACAGCAGCAGCCCTTCCTGTATCCCGCTTTCTTCAAGGCATTCCTGAACCCGGGACGTGATGTTCACAAAAGCCCGGCGTGTGGGGGTTTCTACGTAAAATTCCTGTCTGTATGTTTTCATCTTTTTAAGTTATCTGTGTGCTAAAGATACAAAAAAACATGCTTTATAATGATTTTATTGCACCCCTGACGGGATATTACTCGTTCTGTTTGTCGGCTGAACATAATTTTTTCGTATATTTCGCCTGATGATGAATCCTGTTCCCACCAACGGTTATTGCTTAGTAACCGGGGCTGCACACGGTCTTGGGAGGGCTTTCGCATTGGAACTGGCCGGCAGACATCTGAACACCCTGCTGGTAGACCTTCCCGGCAATGGGCTTAAGGAACTGTGCTCACACATTCATGAGAAATACAACGTATTGTCTCATTGTATCGAGTGTGACCTGACCAAAAAAGAACAGGTCCTTGACCTTGGGACAAGCATCAACAGGCAATTCCCCGTATTCATGCTCATCAACAACGTGGGCACGGGAGGAAGTGTCAGATTCGAAGAAGCCGATACCGATTATCTGGACAGGATCATTCAGCTAAATGTCATGGCTACCACGCTGCTTACCAGGCAACTGATCCCCAACCTGCTGGCACAAAAGAAAGCCTATATTCTGAACGTTTCAAGCATGGCCGCTTTTTCACCCATGGGTTACAAAACCATATATCCGGCTTCGAAGGTTTTTGTTCATTATTTTTCCAGGAGTCTTTACCAGGAATACAAGCACACAAACCTGTTTGTAAGTGTGGTGAATCCGGGCCCCATGAAAACAAACCCGGATGTTACCAGAAGGATAGAAAAGCAGGGCTTCTTCAGTCACTGGGGCGTGATGTCACCTGAAAAAGTGGCCGCTATTTCCATCCGACAGCTTTTTAAACAGGACACTCTGATCATGCTGAGTTTAGTCAATGGGCTGGAATGGCTGGCTCTCAAACTTGTTCCCATATACATACGCCTGCCCTTATTGAGCCGCGCCATGAAAAATGAGATTAATATTGTCTAAATGAGAACTGTTCTGGTCACGGGTGCTAACGGACTTTTGGGAACAAATGTGGTTCTTGAATTGCTCAGCCGCGGGTATGCTGTGAAAGGACTTGTACGGTCCCGCCGACGGTTCATGGATTATTCCCATCCCTTGCTGGAACTGGTCATTGGCGACATCAGGGATAAGACTTCATTGCAGGCTGCTGCCCGGGGATGTGACTTTGTAGTACATACAGCGGCAGATACTTCCCAAAAACATCTGAAGGTGACGGATTACGATGCGGTGAATCTTGAGGGCACGAAAAATATCCTGGACCTGTGCCGGCAAGAAGGGATCAGACGCCTGGTTTACATCGGGACGGCCAACACATGCGGTTTTGGATCAAGGGAAAACCCGGGAGATGAGCAGTCTCCCCCGGCGCCCCCGTTCACCGGCTGTCTTTATGCCCTTAGCAAGATAAAAGCCGGGGAACTCATAGACACTGCTGTATCAGAAGGTATGGATATCGTGACCATAAGCCCCACATTCATGATCGGCCCGTATGATTACAAACCGTCCTCGGGACGTATAATCAATATGGCGCTGAACAAAAAAGTCGTATTTTATCCCCCCGGAGGAAAGAATTTCGTCCACGCTGCCGATGTGGCCAGGGGTGTTGTCAATGCTCTTGAAAAAGGTGTAGCGGGAGATAATTACCTGATGGCCAACGAAAACCTTTCATACCGGGATTTTTTTCAGATCATTTCCCGGCTTACCGGCAGTCGTCCGCTGATGATCCGGCTCCCACGCCCGTTGCTGTTGATCTTGGGTCTCGCCGGGAATTTCCTGAGGCGCCTGGGGGCAGAGATACCGCTTTGCAGCAACAATATGAAAATCTTGTGTATCAACAATTTTTATACAAACCAGAAAGCCCTGTCCCGGTTTAACATGTCCTTTCTCACCACAGAAGAGGCGGTGCGGGACGCGTTACGGACAGGACCTTTTAGAGCCATATTAAAGAATTAATCACTGAGTCCCCTTTAAAAAGTGGCAATTTGAAGTTTCAAAAATAAGTATGATGATTTTACCTTTCCGGTTTTTATGG
>MWFB01000033.1 GCA_002071385.1 Bacteroidetes bacterium ADurb.Bin013 | reverse complement strand
ATCATCTTCGTGCGAAAACGCGTTAAATCCCGTAACTCTCGTTGTTCTTTGGCCGGAATGTAACTGGGCTTCAATAATCCGGCTAATAGCAACTTGCATATCCATGCACTGTCTTGTTTGTCGGTCTTGTGTCCCGGTACATATTTGATGTGGCGGGCATTGACTATCCAAACTTTTAATGTTGTCGGTTCTAGTACATGATAAACAGGCTTCCAATAAACACCCGTGCTTTCCATGGCCACGTGTGTAACTCCGTTTTCCAATAACCAGTCTTTCAGTTCTGTCAAAGAGCGCGTGAAGGTCCCGAATTCCCGGGTTGCCTTCTTTAGGCCTTCGCCACCTATGGTGGCCACCACCACTTTCTGGTGGACATCAATGCCGCATCCCCTGGATACGACTTGATTGAAACTTATTTGAGGTTCCATCGTTCTTTTGTTTTATTCCTAACAAAGATACGATTACCTCTTTTTCATTCGCTCGGACGTCTTTTACGTCATGGTTGTTTCATGGTATTAGTAACGATTCTGGATGATGCCGTCTACGTACTGCGGTGTCAGTTGCACATGGCTAATCACAACGGGAGCCCTTTCCAGTGACGGAGTTATCTTTCCTCCCTTTTTCTCTATGAAATCATTATAATCCACTACCAGGCTGAAATCCTCGTCAGTGATATTCCCTGCATCTTCAAAAGGGCATCGGTATTGCAGAATGACCTTTTCCGGCAGGAGCAACAATTCGGTGCGGTAAGGCACATTCCTTGTGGTCACCGGCACTTCCGTGGATAGTTCCACATAGCGGGTAACCATGACTTCGTAGTTGATCTCATTATGCGAAAGTCTTGCATTTGCAGGAGTCTCAAGATGGGCTATGCCTTCTACAGTACGGTTCAGGTCGGATAAAGAAACTTTTCTGGTCCTGACTTCCCCGATAAGGTCAAAGTAAGGTTCTTCTGCATAGACAAGCACGCTGTCCGGAAAAATGCGCACAGGTTCAAAAGACATATACTGCGGAGCATACGATACATCCGATACAAAATGTACCGGGACCTTCCTGTAATGGACTTCCCTGTATTCCAGCCGTATTGTGTCACTTAAAATGGTTTCCAGTTGAAAATCGGTGCCAAGGGCATCGTTCACCAGGTTGTTGATTTCTCCTGCCAGCAGGTAAAATTTATCCTTTCTGTCCGGATACTTATGTATCAGGGCCTGGTCTGCAAAAATCCTTAGCGTAGGTATCTTTTTCCTCCAAGTGTAGTGGATTATGTAAAAGCCCCTGGTTTTTCCCCTGAGGAACACGGTATTGTCGGCCTGGGACAGGTTGGAGCGCCCGTACAGGTTGGTTTCAACTTCCAGTGGAAAACGGAAATAAGCGGTGTACTCATTGGACAATGTGTACACCACCCACAGGAAGAAGGCTGCGACTATACACAGGATCAATACCCATCTGGAGCGTTTCATAGACCATACTTTGGGGACGCGTTATCAGGTCAGCTTCCTTGCTGAATATCGGAAGAATCCTTTACCAAGGTTGATTTATCCACCCTGATCTTTACGTTGGTGTCCACTTCCAGTAACACGTAATTTTCCTTCACCTCGGCTATGGTGCCATAAATGCCTCCTGCAGTGATCACTTTATCTCCTTTTTTCAGGTTGTCACGATATTCTTTCAATTCTTTCTGGCGTTTTTTTTGGGGGCGGATCATTAAAAAATACATCACCACAAAAATGGCTGCCATCATGATGAGAAATGTCCAGTTGCCACCAGTAGCACCAGATGTTGCTGTTTGCTGAAGAATTACAAATGTGTTCATTGTTGATAAATGTTATTTAAAATTTTGTTGTTCTATGCTGTGCTTACTTTTCTACAAGTCCCCTGCCACGTTTTGCTATTATGCCCTCCTGTACCAGATGTTTGATGATCTTATCGAGAATGCCGTTGACAAACATTTTGGAATTATCTGTGCTGTAGTATTTTGATATCTCAACTATTTCGTTGAGGGTAACTTTTACGGGTATCTGGGGAAAAGCAACTGACTCGGCCACTCCCATGACAATAAGTATGGTATCGGTGGCAGCAATACGCTCCAGATCCCAGTTCTGGGCAAATTTTTCTATGTATCCAACAAATTCCTTGTAATGGGCAAGGGAATGGGCCAGCAATTCTGTCGCAAAATCTTTATCCTCCTGGTTGTTGAACAGTGACGGGTGGGCAGGCATATCCTTCCCTTCTTTCATCCCGGCCAGTTGTGCCAGGATGATGTTGCATACGTATGCAATATCATCTGCCCAGTACAGGCTCTGGTCTTCCAGCAACGTATAGAGGTCCGGGTCGTCTTCCGGCTGATCGCTGAAAAAATCCTGCAGTAATTTCAGGTCTTCGGCAAAACCGGGCTCCTGTGGTGCGTTCATATATTCAATAAAATATGGTTCCTTCCTGAATTGCTCATATAATTTCTTTATGTACCCCTTGTGCAAAGCCCAGTTGAGCCCGTGTTCACGTGCCTTTACAAGTGCCTTGTCCTTTTCGAGAATGGTTATGGCCTTGTTGTTGACAAACCGAAGGTTGGGATTGATCTCTTCATCCGTAGGCTGGTACTTATTCAATCCGATATAAATGCGTGACTGTGCATAGTTAGCCAGTTCAACCGGAAGGGATAGCAGCAGATAATACAATTGTCTTGTTTTTTCAAAGCTGGCAAGGAGTTCTTTTTCAGCGACGGCCTGGTCAAAATTTTGTGAATGAACGCTGCTGAATAGAATCTTGAAAACTTTGACACGAATAAACCGCCTGCTAAGCATATCTTTACAAATCAAAAAGAAACTCTGCAAATATACAGTTTTAAAGTAAATATATTTTATATTTGCGTTGTTTAAATAAATAACACCTATGTATTTTGAAGATTACGATAGTTCCTCCAAGACGGAACACAGGGGAGAAGATGTTTTTTCCAAACCCGTACGCGCCGGTAAAAGAACGTATTTTTTTGACGTAAAATCAACCAAGGGAAACGATTACTACCTGACCATAACAGAAAGCAAACGCCGTGTTGATAAGGAAGGCAGGTTCTCATACGAAAAGCATAAGATTTTCCTATACAAGGAGGATTTCGAAAAATTTGCCGAAGGACTGGAAGAAGTCGTAACATACATAAAAGACAGGATCCCTGTCACAGAGTCCAGACCCTCTGAATTCACCGACGTAAGTTTTGATGACCTGAATAAGGAATAAGGCACCCCCAGGGATGCCTTACCTTACGCTTAACCGCATTTAACAATGCGGTTTTATTATGTCCCGGGGTTGTCGGGTACTCTAAACACCAGATATACTGCAGCAACAAGCAGAAAAAAAGCCAGGATGTGATTCCATCTGAATTGTTCTGTTCTGAATACTACCAGTGCAAAAATTGTGAATACACTGAGTGAGATCACTTCCTGGATAACTTTCAGCTGAATGAGAGATAACGGTCCTCCGTTTCCCAGGTAACCTATGCGGTTGGCGGGAACCTGGAAACAGTACTCCACAAAAGCGATGCCCCAGCTGATCACGATTATCGCAATCAGGGGTAACGACTGAAACCACTTCAGCGATGCAAACTTCAGGTGCCCGTACCATGCAATGGTCATGAATATGTTGGACAGCACCAGCAATAAAACGGTGTATAGTGTTTTCATTGCACCGCTCAGCGGCGTCCCGGATATTGTTTCAATGCTTCTTCCAGGCAATCCATAGCATTGGCTATGTCTTCCTTCTTAAGGACGTATGCAATACGGACTTCATCAAGGCCTTTTCCGGGGGTGGCATAAAATCCGGCAGCAGGAGCCACCATGACGGTTTGACCTTTGTAATTGAAGCTTTCCAGCAACCATTGAGCAAATTTGTCCGCGTCATCTATGGGCAGGCGGGCAGTCGTATAGAAAGCTCCCATGGGCATGGGGGAATACACCCCGGGGATCTTGTTCAATCGTTCTATCATCAGGTCGCGTCTGTCGATATATTCCTGTTTTACAGCTTCAAAATATTCCCGGGGGGTGGCCAGGGCACCTTCAGAGGCAATCTGTCCCAGGGCGGGAGCACACAGGCGGGCCTGGGCAAAACGCAATACGGCGCTCATCACATCCTTATTGTGGGAAGCGATGCATCCGATACGTACGCCACAAAGGCTGTAACGTTTTGAAACAGAGTCTATCAGGATAACATTCTGCTCGGCTCCGGGTATGTTCATGCATGAAAAATGAGGCTCGTCCGAATAACAGAATTCCCTGTACACTTCGTCTGAAAGCAGGAACAGGTTGTGTTTCTTGACAATCTCACCCAGTTGCAGTATGTCTTCCTTTGAGTAAAGGGTTCCGGTGGGATTACCGGGACTGTTTATCAGGATGGCTTTAGTCCTTGGCGTAATATATTTTTCAACTTCCGACATGGGAGGCAGGGCAAAGCCGTTTTCAATGGTGGTCGTAACGGGTACGAATCTGACACCTGCCATTAGGCCAAAGGTGTTATAATTGGTATAGAAAGGTTCAAAAACTATGACTTCATCTCCAGGGTCACAACATACCTTCAGGCCGATCTGCAGGGCTTCCGAACCGCCAATGGTGACGATGATCTGTTCGTATGTGAGATTGATGTTCACATCCTGGTAATATTTTGCAAGCCCCCTGCGGTATGATTCAATACCGGCTGAATGCGGGTAAGAGACAAGCTTGAGGTCAATATTGCGTATCGGCTCCAGGGCTTCTTTGGGGGAATCGATATCGGGTTGGCCGATATTGAGATGATACACTTTGATTCCGCGTTTTTTTGCCGCTTCGGCATAAGGAACCAGCTTTCTGATGGGAGATGCCGGCATTTTTCTTGACAATTCAGATATACCTAACATAGTGAGAATTAATTTTTGAAATTTAATCCACAAAGATAAGTCTTTATTAAAACAAAAGACAATAATATTTTCCTATTTTTGCTGATCACTTGTTTTATCAAAGATGTCAACATTCAGGCAGAAAGCACTTTTGGAATTTTCATCACATAAGGCAGAACGTTTCTGTGTGGAGAACAAACCTGTATCTTCTTTCTTCGGACAACATGTGTTTGATTTGAAAAAAATGAAAAATTACCTTCCCGAGGAAGCGTATGAAGCTGTGGTCAAAGCCATTGAAAAGAAGTGCAAGATTGACAGGAGCGTAGCTACGCATGTGGCTGAAGGCATGCGTTCCTGGGCCATGGAGCGCGGCGCCACCCATTACACGCACTGGTTTCACCCCCTGAATGAGACAACGGCAGAAAAGCACGAAGCCTTCATCCGTCCGTATGCAAACGGTTGCGCCATTGAGCAATTCGTGGGTGATGCGCTCATCCAGCAGGAGCCCGACGCATCGAGTTTTCCCAGCGGCGGATTGCGCAATACCTTTGAAGCCCGCGGATACACGGCATGGGATCCCGGCTCGCCTGCTTTCATCCTGGACCAGACGCTCTGCATTCCGACCATCTTTGTTTCCTATACTGGTGATGCCCTGGATGTCAAGACCCCGCACCTGAAATCCCTCCGTGCCCTTGACCAGGCTGCCACTGCTGTTGTCCGGTATTTCGATCCCGAAACGGAAAGCGTGAATGTGATCTATGGACTGGAACAGGAATATTTTGTGGTAGATCTGGCGCTGTACCGTGCCCGTCCTGATTTGATGCTATGCGACAGAACGTTACAGGGACACACCGCTGCCAAGGACCAGCAACTGGAAGATCATTATTTCGGGAATATTCCTTCCCGGGTGATGGCTTTCATGAAAGATTTCGAGACAGAAGCCTATAAACTGGGCGTATACATAAAAACCCGCCACAACGAGGTGGCTCCCAATCAGTTTGAGTTTGCTCCCTACTTCGAGGAAGCAAATCTGGCCGTTGACCATAACCAGATGATCATGCTGGTCATGAGAAAACTTGCCAAAAAGCACAACCTGAAAGTCATATTCCATGAAAAACCTTACGCAGGCATAAACGGTTCCGGCAAACACTGCAACTGGAGCCTGTTCACCAACAATGGAATAAACGTTTTGTCCCCTGGGAAAACACCCCAGGACAACCTGCAATTCCTGAGCTTCATTGCCTGTACCCTGAAAGCCGTTCACCAACACCATTTCCTGATAATGTCCGCGGTGGCAACCCTCAGCAATTCATACCGCCTTGGAGGGACCGAGGCACCTCCGGCGGTGCTTTCCGCATTCATGGGGAGCACCCTTGCCGATTTGCTGGACGTGATTGACAAGGGGGGCCCGGGCCGGGGCAGGAGCAGTGAAAGGACGCGCATGGACGTGGTTAGCATGGTGCCCGAGATCTTCCCTGACAATACAGACAGGAACCGTACCTCACCTTTCGCCTTTACTGGTGACCGTTTCGAATTCAGGGCCATAGGCTCTTCGGCAAATGCGGGCTCGGCCATGCTCTTTTTGAATACCGCGGTGGCTCAGCAGTTGAAATCATTCAAGGTCCTGGTTGACAAGGAAATAGAAAAAGGAGAAAAACTGGAGGATGCGCTGATGAAAATCATTCGCAAATTCATCAGGGAATCAAGGGATATCCGCTTTGAAGGAAACGGATACAGTGATGAATGGCACAAGGAAGCAGCAGAGCGCGGATTGCGGGGGATAACGGATGTGCCGGCTTCTTACGATGCCTTGCTGGAGGAACAAAGCATAGCCCTGATGGAGGAAATGTGCGTGATGACCCGTCGTGAACTAGAAGCCAGGTACGAGGTTAGGAACCAGATGTATGTCAAAAAACTGCAGATAGAAGCCCGGGTGCTGGGAGACCTGACCATAAACCATTTTGTGCCTGCTGCCATCCGTCATGAGAACATGTTGCTGGAAAATGTGAAAGGTCTCCGTGACTTGTTCCCGCCTGAAGAGTACCAGGAACTTGTTTCTACCCAGTTGAAAGCCATAAGGATCATCGCCGGCTATGTGAACGAGATGCGGGGGCTGGTTCATCTTTTGATCGAAGCGCGCAAGAAAGCCAATAATGTGGAATTGTTGCATGACAGGGCCCGGGAGTATGCTGCTGCCGTTTTGCCCGTAATGGATCGCATCCGGGATTGTGCCGATCATCTTGAGATGATCGTGGATGATGAATTGTGGCCACTGCCTAAATACAGGGAACTGCTGTTCCTGCGATGAACCTTGACAAGCACATCATGAACGACCTTGAAGCCGGAAAATACAGCAAGCGCGGGGTGTCTTCTTCCAAGAGCGAAGTGCACGATGCCCTGGAAGGATTGTCCCGCGGATTGTATCCAAAAGCTTTTTGCAAGATCATACCCGATATCCTGACAGGAGACGGGGAACATTGCCTGTTGATGCACGCAGACGGTGCCGGCACCAAATCGTCACTGGCCTACTGCTACTGGAAGAAGACCGGCGATTTGAGCGTCTGGGAAGGGATTGCACAGGATGCCATTGTCATGAACCTGGACGATCTGCTCTGCGCGGGGGTGACTAACGATTTGCTCCTAAGCTCTACTATTGGCAGGAACAAACGACTGGTACCCGGGGAAGTCATAAGGGCCATCATACAGGGCAGCAGGCATTTTTGCGACAAAATGCAGTTGTATGGGATACGGCTTGAACTCACAGGAGGGGAAACAGCCGATGTGGGTGACCTTGTCCGTACGGTGATCGTTGACAGTACCGTTTGTGCACGCATCCGCCGTGACCAGGTGATAGACAATGCCCGTATCACAGCAGGAGACGTTGTGGTGGGACTGTCTTCCTTTGGGCAGACAACGTATGAGGATGCATACAACAGCGGGATGGGCAGCAACGGATTGACAGGTGCCCGTCACGACGTTTTCAGCAAAGCAGTGGCCCGCATGTTCCCGGAGAGTTATGATACGGGCATACCCGACGAGATGACTTATTCAGGCACCATGGACCTGACTGATATCGAGCCCGAAACAGGTATGACTTATGGCAAGCTGGTGCTATCCCCTACCCGCACCTATGCCCCGGTCATCAAAGCCATACTGGGTAAATACCGCAACCAGGTACATGGCATGGTACATTGCACGGGAGGCGGACAGACCAAAGTGCTTCATTTCATTGACAACCTGCACGTCATCAAAGACAATCTCTTTCCGGTACCTGCCCTGTTCAGCAGGATCCGGGAAATTGGCGGAACTCCTTGGAAAGAAATGTACACTGTTTTCAATATGGGACATAGGATGGAATTGTATGTTCCTCCTGTGGTCGCTCCTGCACTGTGTTCCATGGCAGCAGCATTTGACCTGGAGGCGCGGGTCATTGGAAGGGTTGAGGGCTGGACGGGGCGCAGGGTGAGTGTTGAAAGTCCCGCTGGGACATTTACATATGACAAGAATGACTGATCTTTTCAGAAATATGGTGTTGCTGTTGCTCATGGGCACAGGTCTCCTGGCCGGAAGCTGCGGTGATGGCAAACAGGAAGTCGCACCTCCGTTGCCGGTCATCCAGGAGATGCTGGAAGATACCGCCTCGGCTTATTACATAGACCCCCTTGGCTATTCCCAAAGTATGAAAATGCTTCCCATTGGGGTCATCGGAAATTCAGCCGATGATCTGCAGGTGGTGGAGACACTGCTGGGTCTTGATGAGTTTGACAACATTACCGGAAAGCCCGGTTCCGATGGAATCAGGGATTTTGCCGGCGAACATTTTGAATTTCTCTGCCTTCCTTCTTTTGAGACCCTTTCCCGGGAAGACATGATAAGGCAGATTGTCCGGTTGTTCCGCCAACAAGACCAAAGGCCTCCTGTAAAAGCGCTGGTAGTGGCAGGTGACCTTGTACCCCCTGAAGTTTATGATGACCTGAAAGACCTGATTGGAATGGGTAACCTGGGGATTATAACGGTAAGTGTCATACAAGCCGGCAACGACAAGGCACTGGAATATGTCCACAAGAACAACGCTGGCAGGGACAAACGTCTGACGGTGGGTGTTATTGCAACAGACGGCGCTTTTTCCATAAATGCCTACGATTGCCTGGCAGATGTCACCCAGGTTGTTTTCCAGGCATATGAAGATAAGGAGACAAATTCCACAGAAAAAGCCATCCGTTTTGCCATGACCTCACTGGCAGACAAGCTGCCGGTTAACAACCAGGCCCGTATGAAATATATTGTCCTGGGAGCTCACCCGCTGCTGCAGCACCGTGAGTTGATCCCGGAATTACTTACTTTCCTGAGAAATTACCGCAAGGATGACCGCTATGTGTACAGGGATCTTTTAGATTCCGACATGATCCTGATTGAACCGCAGAAAGAAGCCGGAATACAACTATACAGGGCCATGAGGGAAGAACGACTGGCTGCCTTCCGTACCACGCCTTCCTGTGTGAGGGTCTATGAAATTGAAAAACCCGATCTGACAAAATACCCGCTGCTAAATGTTTGCATCAACAATTGAGAACAATGTCCTGGAATTGCTTCCCCACGTGGAATTCAGAGGACAGATAACAACAGTGACGACAAAAAGCCAGGTTCTGTTTGCTGTACAGTACCTTTCCGATCAACCTGTCCTGGGATTCGATACAGAAACAAGGCCACGTTTTTCTTCGGGCAGGATGTACATGCCTGCCCTGTTGCAGCTCTCGGACGGAAACCGTGCATTCCTGATCCACCTAAAAAAAACCGGGCTGCCGCCAGAGATCCAGGCCATTCTGAGCAACCCTGCTATCATCAAGGCAGGTGCCGCGATCAAGGACGACATAGCAGGGCTTCAACGCTATGCCTCTTTTGAACCGGCAGGTTTCACAGACCTCCAGGATATGGTCCGGGAGTATGGCATAGTGGAAAAGAGCGTCAAGAAAATGTCTGCCATCATCCTGGGAAAACGTATCAGCAAATCCCAGCAAATTACCAATTGGGAAGCCTACCCCCTGTCCAACGCCCAGGCCATCTATGCTGCAACTGATGCTTACGTATGCTATTGTATTTACAATAAGCTTATTGCACACAGCAATGAAAAGAAAACGCCCCGACAGCGGATGTACGAAGAAATCCTGGTTTCTGCCGATTCGTTGCTCCGGGATGAGTCTGATCATGTAGCCAATATGGCCAACGTAAGCGCCCTGATCAAAGAAAAGTTCAACTTCTGGTGGGTAGGGTTCTACCGGGTGGACAGCAAAGCTAAGGAATTGATACTGGGCCCTTTCCAGGGACCTGCAGCCTGCACCCGAATTCCCTTTGGACGGGGTGTATGCGGCACCTGCTGGCAACAGCGTAAGACAATCATAGTCCCCGATGTGGAAAAATTTCCAGGACATATAGCCTGCAGTTCGCGTTCCCGTTCTGAGATAGTGGTGCCTGTATTTGACAGGGAAAGAAACGTTAGGGCGGTTCTGGACATTGATTCAGAAAAAATCAACACTTTTGACCAGATGGACAGGCAGTATCTGGAAGAACTCACAGGTCTTTTTAAAAATAATTACTAACTTTGCAATCCTTTTGTAAATGGTACCCTGGCCGAGTGGTTAGGCATCGGTCTGCAAAACCGAGTACAGCGGTTCGATTCCGCTGGGTACCTCAAACAAACCGGCTTTGGGCCGGTTTTTTTATGCGGGAACCGGTTCATTCCTTGTGCTGGCATAGAGCACGGCATCAATGGCCATGGGTTTATGCACCCTGAAGTAGAAACGGTATGCGGGGAGCAGGTTTTTAAGGAAAGAGGTGAGAACCGGGAGGTCATCTTTTTTATGGTAAGCGGCCAGGGCCAGCAGGGGTTGATGCGCCAGGATGGTTTTACGGGCTCCCTCCAGGGCTTTGAGCTCGTTGCCCTCCACATCCATCACAATCAGGCTTGCCGGCCTGGAATTCAGGATGTTGTCAATGGTATCGGCCTGCATGGCCACAACGCCCGGACCGGGTGCCTCTGTCTTGTGGGAAAGCATGCTGCCCTGGTTCAGGAAATTGACTGTTCCGGCTTTGTCCGAGATACATTTGGGAACAATCTCTGTCCGCTCCGCTATCCCGGCAGACTGGATAAACCGGGTGAGTTTTTGCAGGTTGGCGCTGTCCGGTTCGCAGGCATAAATTTTGTCGAAATGGCAGGAAGTTACTTCCAGAAAATCTTTGATGGTGTCTCCGGTAAATGCCCCACAATTGACAAAGACTTCATTTTGATGTAGTTTGAGTGCCGGCACCTGGTCGATTTCAGAAAAATACTGTGGTCTTCGGACAAAGGGAAAAAGGTAACTGGCGTCTTTGTTGATTTTGGCGTTGATGTAAGCTTCCATGCTGTCCTGGGACAGGGAGTCCTCCAACAGTTCATAAACACTGTCAAATGCCGGTTTATGGGCCAGGACATAAGATGATTCCATTGACTGGAGTGCACCCCCTTCATATATGGAAGAGAGAAAGTCTATCATCCTTGCTCCTGGAAATAGCTGGCGGTATGGTTGCAGGTCATTCTTATATCCTCCGAAAAAGCACAGCAGCAGGTTATAGGCACTGAACTCCTTCTGTAACTGAGAAATGGACAAGATATGGTCGGAATCCGCATGGTGTGCAGCCGGGTCCAGGTATTTGTCGTCGACAACACGGCATGAAACACGGATTCCTTTTTCCTGCAAAAAGATCCGGGTAGTGTCTGCAATCAATCCTATGCCATAAAGCACGACCGGTAAACCGGACCTTTTCAATTCTTCTGTCAAAGTTTCGTCCTTGCTCTTTCCAACTACAATATTTAATTTTCCCATTGGAGCAAAGATACTATATTTGTGTACAAATAAGGCGATCCGCAAGGTGAACATTAATGCTGCAAGATGACTATTAATACCGCGCTTTTTGCTTTCCCCGTAAACCTTATCATTGGTTTATCCATGGTCTTAGCTGCCTGGAAGTTCAAATGCCTCTCCTCGGACAGGCACATGACAATTGCCCTGTTGCTGATGATCGCTGCCGCCCTGGTACAGGGTTTCATGCCCGCTCAGGCATCTTTTACCCGTTCCTGGCCTTTTGTAATTGTTTTAACCTGGTTTTTGACTGTTCTGGCCTCGCGCCTTTTCCGAAAATTTTCATGGGCAGGTCTGGGATTGTGGATTGCCTTGTGGTCCGGCATGCTGGGCAGTGCAGACGCTACGGTGACAAGAGTGGTTGTTCCCAGGGAGGAATTCACACAGACCCTGCTTCCCTTTGGGATGCGTATGGACGAATTCCAGGTTGACCGCTACCAAACGGGAGAACCCATGGAATACAGGGCACAGATCATACTGCGCGACGCAAACAGGGAGCAATCCAAAACACTGAGGGTAAACCACCCTGTTCACTTCCGGGGGCACCAGTTATACCTTATGGATTACGATACCTCGAAAGGAAGCGAAAGCGATTACTGTATAGTCATGGTAACCAGGCAACCCTGGCGATGGCTTGTATTAGCAGGTATTCTGATAATGCTGGGAGGCGCATTTAAAACCTTTATTCTATGACCTGGGAGCATCATCTGATCTTCGCTGCTGTCGCCGCTGTCTTCTGGATTGCAGGATCGTTGCTGGCCATCGCGAAGTTCAGTAAAAGGTATGTATGGACCATAATAGCATACACCACCGGTGTCGTCATATACGCCGCCTATATCACCGGTCTTTGGATATCACTGCACCGGCCGCCACTGGTAACCATGGGTGAGACACGCCTCTGGTATTCTCTGTTTCTTTCCCTTGCCGGGCTTATAACATACATAAGGTGGCGGTATAAATGGATCCTGTCGCTCACCACAGTAATGTCCCTGGTTTTTGTTGCAGTGAATGTTCTTCGTCCCGGCATACATGACCGTGTTCTGATGCCTGTCCTGCAGAGCATCTGGTTCGTCCCGCACGTGACTGTATATATGTTCTCCTATGCCCTGCTAGCCTGCACATTCCTGATGGCCATTGCAGGCCTGTTGAAACCGTCCAATGATGTGCTGCCGGCAATCGATACTTTGTGCAAGGCCGGACTTTCTTTCTTTACCATAGGCATGTTGCTGGGTGCCTTATGGGCAAAACAGGCTTGGGGAGATTACTGGACATGGGACCCCAAAGAGACGTGGGCGGCCATTACCTGGCTATTATATGCCCTGTACTTTCATATAAAAGAAATACGCCCCAATGCAAAAAGAATGATTTTTGTATCTTTGATATTGGCTTTCATCTCCCTGCAGATCTGCTGGTATGGGCTGCAATACCTGCCACAGGCGCGCGGAAGCCTGCATAATTACGAAATAAAGGTTTCTTAAGGTGAAGCATTTTCTTTCAATACTATGGAAAATTACAGGCACCCTTATTATCCTGATCGGCCTGGGATTTTTTATTGCCCGGGTAATCAATGTTGCTCCTTCAAATAAACTTTCAGTGCAAGAACAGGTCGTCACGATTGTAGAAGAAGGAGGGTGTTTTGTTTGTCATGGCGGCCCCGACTTCTATCCCAATATCAATGTGCCGGTATTTGGTCACATGATTGAAAAGAAAGCTGAAAAGGGAGTACGCTATGCCAATGCCTTTTCAGTCCTTATGCATTTAAATAATGATGAGGCCGTAGATGAATCCATACTCATAAAAATGCAGAAAGTGATATCTGAGCGCAGCATGCCTCCGTTGAGCTATAGTATCATTCACTGGAAATCGGCCATAATAAAGGATAAACAGAAAATCTTGCTGCATTGGCTATACGACCATTTATCAACAGAGCACGACTGGCCCGTACCCACCAAAGAACGTACTTTTGAGCCGATAATACCGGTACCTGATTCCCTGCCGGCAAACCTTTCCAAAGTGAACCTGGGAAGGATACTGTTCAACGATCCGCGTTTGTCTGCTGACAGCACGGTATCCTGTGCAACATGCCACAAGCTGGACCAAGGAGGTGCTGACAACATGAATTTTTCCCTGGGTGCTTTCGCACAGCCCGGGAGGTATTCTACAACAACAATTTTCAATGCGGCTTTTCAACAGTTTTTCTTTTGGGACGGACGCGTTTCTTCATTGGCTCTTCAATCGGCATTAATGCTGACTGATCCTGTCATCATGGGAAACGAGTCATTTGAAGAGATAACAGACAGGCTGGAAGCCGATCCTGACTTCACTTCATTATTTACAGCAACGTACACGGAAGGATTTTCTGCCGAAAACATCACCGATGCCCTGGCTGAGTACCACAAAGTATTGATAACTCCGGATGCTCCATTTGACCAATTCCTGAAAGGGGATGGGGAGGCAATAAGCCCCGATGCCAAAAAAGGTTATGACCTGTTTAAGAAAATTGGTTGTGCAAGTTGTCATAATGGCGTGGCAATAGGTGGCAACTCTTTGGAATACATGGGCTTGTCCAATAAATTTTTCCCGTCAAGAGACAAGGTGCAGCTCCCCGACCTGGGGCGCTACAGGGTAACCGGCCTGCAGGAAGATATTTACAAATTCAAGGTACCGGGACTGAGGAACGTGGCTTTGACCTATCCATATTTCCATAACTCGTCTGCTCCTGATCTAGAAACAGCGGTTAAAACCATGGCATTCTATCAGAGAGACAAGACTTTGACCCTAAAAGAGATAAGAGAGGTTGTGTCTTTTCTGAGAACCCTCACAGGAACCTTTGAAGGCAAACTCCTGACAGGATCAATAGGGGAATAGAAAGACCCGGCAGACATAATAGACCAGTGACGCAATGATCAGCAGTGAGATCATCAAAACAGATCCAAAGAAACGTTTTCCAGTAAAAAGTGATGTGATCAGCAGCGATACAGGTATCATCATGATTGGAATATATCCGTATGCAAAACCTGTATAAGTGAGCATAACCAGGCATGAGAATAAGACAAACCAGAACATGGAGCTGTAAAAACGGGACACATTCACTGTTGTGGTAGTATCGCGCCGGACCAGTCTTATGAATAAAGACAGCATGACAAGTAAGGCTATCAGGGCAACCATCACAGTCCCTGAAATGGAGAATGCTTCAAGGGTTTTTGCAGGGTAAATTTGTTTAAAATTTTCCAGCCTGTGTCCCCAGAACAGTGCCACGTCATGTTTCATGAACCAGAGCAATGCCGAGGTTAGGAAAAGAGGTGAAAGCATCCCGCCTGCAAAGGCCAGCAAATCCTTTCCGGATACTTTTGCCATCCGGATGAAGCTTATCAATAATGGGATATACAGGAAAAAAGCCGGGAAGAACAATAATCCTGCACAGGATATGAAAAAGGCAGACATAAAAGGACCGGAACGGGTCACAGGAACGTATGCAGAGTATACCAGCTTGTATGTAGCGGCAGCAATAAGCAGGGCGGCTCCCTGGGCCCACAGGTTGTCATAAGTTTGTGGACAGCAGGAAACAAACCATACATAAGCTACAGTGATCCATTGTGTCCTTTCCGGCAAGAGGTCGTAACGATCGTTCAGGTATGACAGTAACATTCCTGTTACCAAGATCATGGCAGCCGATAACAGATGCAAATACCAGGGAAGAGCAACCTCCTGGCTAAAGTGATAAAACACACGGAAAACAGTCATTATCAGTAGCGATACCAAGACTGCTCCCCATACACTGCGCTTTATGAACTGGATCATTTCATGAATATTTCATATCCATCAGGTCTTCCCCGATATCATTCCTGTAAACCATATCTGTGTAAGCAATGAGTGACAATTCCCGGTACGCCAGCTCCCGGGCGGATAGCAAGGTCGGGCCGGTGGCGGATACTGCCAGGACACGTCCTCCCTTTGTCACGATCTGGGGTGTTGTTGATGTTCCCATGTGGAAAACGTTGGCTTCCTTCACCTGGTCGAGGCCCTTTATGGCATACCCCTTTTGATAAGTTCCGGGATACCCGCCTGAAACTGCAACCACCGTAACGCAGTGGTTTTCCGCAGCAGATAGGGACATTTTGTCCAGTGTTTTAGTTTTCAGGGAGTAGCAGGCGGCGGCCAGGTCACCCTGTAACCGCATCATCACAGATTCTGTTTCCGGGTCACCCATCCGGACATTGTATTCGATCACATAGGGATCTCCATTACAATTGATCAGCCCGAAGAAAAGGAATCCCCTGTAATCGCATCCTTTTCTGGCCAGGCCTTCCAGGGTAGGCCTGATGATACGTTCTTCCACTTTTTTCATGAAGCTCCTGTCGGCAAAGGGAACCGGGGAAACAGCGCCCATCCCTCCCGTGTTGGGACCCTGGTCACGCTCCCCTATTCTCTTGTAATCCTTTGCCTCGGGCAATATCTTATAATGGGTGCCGTCAGTAAGTATAAAGACGGAGACCTCGGTTCCCCGCAGGAATTGCTCCACCACAACTTTATTGCCTGCTGCCCCGAATTTTCCTTCCATCATCTCTTTCAGGCCTGCGCGGGCTTTGACCAGGTCAGGTTCTATCAGAACTCCCTTTCCGGCTGCCAGTCCATCGGCTTTCAATACATAAGGAGGTTCCAGCGAATCCAGATAAAGACAGGCTTCGGCATATTGCCCGCAGGTAAAGGTGCGGTAAAGGGCTGTTGGAATGCGGCAGGCCGTCATGAACGCCTTAGCATGATCCTTGCTTCCTTCCAGGCTGGCTCCCCGGCTGTCGGGTCCTATGACCAGCAAATTTTCAAGTCCTTCCCTGTTTTTGCAAAAATCGGTGATTCCCATAACCAGGGGTTCTTCAGGTCCCACCACCAACATGTCTATCGCGTATTGGAGTAAAACGTTTTCAACAGACTGAAAATCATTAGTTACTAATGCAACATTCTGTACCTGTTTCCCGTTTGTTAAAGTGAGGGAAGAGGTCCCCGGATTACCCGGTCCCACAAAAAGGTCACTTACCAAAGGGGATTGGGCCAATTTCCAGGCAAGGGCATGTTCCCGGCCGCCGGACCCCAAAACTAGAACTTTCATGATACAAAGTTAAAGATTCTCACGACAGCTGTAACATCTTCCCGGGTTTTACGTCTTTATAGTGAGATCGAAAACTAACAATAAATAAAAACACAAATGAAAAAGATTTTTATCACATGTTTACTCCTGGCCGGGACCGTTCTGGTATCTTATGCGCAAAAAGATTATGAAGATTTGGTGCAGCAATTTTCCTGCCAGCCCGCCGCAGAACATATTCATGTCGGAAGTTTTGCCATGAGACTGGCAGAAATATTTGCCGATAAGGATGACGCACAGTTTATCAGTGGCATCAGATCTGTGAGCATACTTTCGCTTGAATGCTGTGACATAAACATTAAAGAGGCATTCAGACAACAAGCTCAAAGATTATCTGAAAAAGGACTGGAATTGATTGCAGAAGTTAGTGATGAGAGCGATCAGCTCCGCATACTGGCAGAAGTCCGTAATGACAAAATTCATAGGTTTATTGTAATCAACGTGGGAGAAGAACCCTGCCTGATCCAGATCAACGGCAGTATTGACCTTTCCTGTATGGAAAAAATGATATCACAAAACATATAAAAATGAAAACAATTGAAACTACTAGAGAAGGACTTTATCCCATGGTGGTGATTGTGGTTCTGACCATAGCCCTGCTGGTAATGGCTTTCACATGGAAATCCAATAACCAGATAAGTACTAAATTTGTAAGCGAACAAGCAACTGCAGAATCCTTACAAGAACTGGTCATAGGTATTAAAAATGTTTGATGCACAAACCTTCAAGGATACTTTCCTGCCCTGGCATGGCCATTTGTACCGCACGGCTTACCGGCTGCTCAACTGTCAGGCAGATGCAGAAGATACGGTTCAGGACGTCTTTGTGAAGCTTTGGAATATGAGGGAAAACCTTTCCGGGATCAAAAACCTCCAGGCTTATGCCACCACAATGACCCGCAATTTGTGCCTTGACAGGATGCGCTCCTCTGTTTACAGAAATTCAGATAACTCTGCTGCTGAATCTTTGAGATACGAGTGGATAGATGCCGTGGAACAAATAGATCAGCAGGACGAACTAAAAATGGTACTGGTTCTGGTGGACCAGTTGCCACAAAAACAAAGGGAGATTTTCAGAATGAGGCATTTCAACGAATTATCACTGGAAGAGATAAGGCAACTGACGGGACTGAGTCCGGTAAACATAAGGGTTCAACTGTCAAGGGCACAAAAAAAAGTGAAGGAACAATACGAAAGAATCAACTGCCATGGAAACAGATAGGATAAAAAAGATCATGGACAAACAATATCAGGAAATAGAAGTTCCCGTTGACCTGGAAGCAAGATTATCGGCAACCATAGACAGGCTGGCAGCTGAAGAGTCCCAGGTAGTAGCGGAAAGACCTGTACGCAGGATCCCCCTATGGAAAGCGCTGGCTGTTGCGGCATCGGTAGCCATAATCATTACACTCTCCGTATCGCTCCCCTTACATGACAGGCCTGTTTACATAGCAGACACCTTTACCAATGTCGAGGATGCCTACCAGGAAACAGAAGAGGTCCTGCAATATGTATCCTCCCTGATGAATAAAGGAGTTAACAAAGTTTCTGAGACGCATAAAAACATCTCTACAATAAATACAGTTAATAAATATATCAAAATCAAATAATTCTATGAAAAAGTTAATTATAGTCGCCTTAACATGTTTGCTGACCATTTCTGCGTTTGGTCAGAGCCGTTTTTATAAAAAATTCTCCAGTTATGAAGGCATGACAAAAGTATATATATCCCCC
>MWFB01000032.1 GCA_002071385.1 Bacteroidetes bacterium ADurb.Bin013 | reverse complement strand
AGTGGCTGAAACCATCAGTTTGCTAAACTGACGTACTCGCAAGGGTACCGGGGGTTCGAATCCCCCCCTCACCGCCAAAGAAAAAACAAGCCAAACCCCCAAAGGGAAAAAGCAAAAAAATAAGGACCGTCTGAGCTTGCTCAAAGACGGTCTGTTTTTTTTGCTTTTAAACTGTCTGCGACAGTTTGGCTTGTTTTTTCTTTGAGGATCCAATCAAGGGGAACGCCGACCAACGGGAGGCAATCCCCTTGATTGCTGAAAAACTGTTAAGTTTTGAAGCCTCCCCTAATAGGGATCACGGAGCGAAGCGAGGTAATCCCCCCTCTACCTGTACCTCACCTCAGTATGCTCATCCATGGAATATAGCGAGATATCCTGTTTGCTCCTCAGCCACAACTCAAACAGCCAGGGATTATTCCTGCAGTCCAGGTACTGGCACTGCAACGCCTTGTGAGCACTCAGGTCCAATTCAACCAACTGATTATTGGCACAGTTAAGACGCAATAGAGCGGTGTTGCGCGACACATCTAGCGATGCCAGCATGTTGCTCAGGCAATTCAGGTTTTCCAGCAAAAGATTAGCGCTTACATCCAGTGCAGTGAGCCTGTTGAATCCACACCCCAGCATGAGCAGCTTACTATTGTTCCTGAGATCCAATTCCTCCAGCTCATTGTCACTGCAGTTGAGAATGGTCAAAGCCCTGTTTCCTGTCATATCCAGTATCTTCAAGTGGTTTTTGCTGCAGTCCAGATACTCAAGCAACCTGTTATGGCTGACATCCAGGTTTGCCAGTTCATTGCTGGCGCATATGACCAGGGCCAAGTTGCTGTTCCCTTCCAGGTTCAGCTTTTCCAGTTTATTGTTGCCGCAATCTATGTACTCCAGGGATGAGTTATGGCTCAGGTCCAATGTCGCAATCTCGTTGTTCGCACACAGGATCATTTTTAGTGCAGGATTTCCGCTCACATCAAGGCTTGTCAACGAATTATTGTAACAGACGAGGGTTTCGAGGCCCGTGAAATACTTCAGTCCTTCCAGTGATTTGACCCCCCTGTCAGAAATGCTGATCCTTTCAACAACTGCCAGTTCATCTGACGTAAGCATGAAATCTGCATTGATGTCGGCAAAAGACAGACAATATGATCTGAAGCCGGTATCCGGGATCCTTACCGGGACAGGATACACAAGCACATAACAAGAATCGGTACAGGTTGTGTCTGCCGTAGACGCTGCCACCGTAATGGTTGCACTGCCATGACCCACGGCCGACAGGAAACCATCCTCATTCACGGCAACAATCTGTCCATCACTGCTTTTCCAGGTCAGATCCACCATGTTATAAGACGATTCCGGATCTACCTGTATATTTAGCATATATGCAGCTCCATAGCCAATCATCAGACTGTCACTTTCTATGGAAACACTATTGAGTTCAAGATTTAACGACGCAAGACGGGGATATATGAAAACGAGCATGGTCGTTATTAAGTGAAGAATAATATCTTTCATCGTGGTAATTTTTAGAAAGAACCCGACACAAAATATCATTTAAAGATAATATAATTTTTGACACCTCCTGAACGGGCAGATTACAGGGAAGTCTTCCGGAATGTGATCAACTGGAAAGAAGTGGAAAAAAAAATACGAGAAAGCGCTTAAAGGAATAAAATAAAAAAAATTCCCTATCTTCGCAGCCCTGAAGTTTCGGGGTGTAGCGCAGTTGGTTAGCGTTCCTGCTTTGGGAGCAGGGGGTCGTCCGTTCGAGTCGGACCACCCCGACAGGAAACCGGTTATAAGCAATTTTAACCGGTTTTTTTATTTGTTTATGCCAAGGCTTCAGCTGCACTAATGGGCAGTCGCAGCACTGTAAAGAACAGCGCGCCTCGGCGTATTAAAAAAGCGCGCTGTTCTTTACAGTGCTGCGGCCATCTTACTTCCTCACCTACAGCATTGTGGAAAAAAATATTGTTATATATTTATTTAAATCATTTCAAAATCCCAATAAAAGCAAAAAAAAATTGGGTCAGCTGAGCATGCCTAACGAAGAAAGTCTGCTGCCTGCCCTGTAATCATACACTGCTGAAATTGCCAAAATAGCCGGATTTTCGTCACGCGACTGTTACAAAATCCAGCTGGCCGTCGAAGAAACCTGTATTAATGTGATGAAAACATCTTTTCACCCTGATGAAATAGCCGATTACCAGGTGGAGTTTAAAGGCAGGCTTGATGGGATAGAGATTCATATTCGCGATATGGGATTACCCTATGACCCTTCATTGATACAAGGGTATGACCCTGCTGCCAATATCCTTGAACAGGATATGGAAGGATTGGGCTCATTTCTGATAAAGCAGACCATGGGTGAATACCGGTTTAACAATTTAGGGGTCAGGGGAAAGGAAGTGGCGCCTGAAATAGTTGTTTTTACCTCCTGACCCGCAGCAGCAGCAGGTTTTTGCCTTCGTTATAACTGTATTCCACGCTTTCGCAGAGCGCCTTCAGCATGGTGACGCGGATTTCGTTGTCTTCCTGTTCCAGCGGATTTACGGGTGTTCCTGCTGCCGTACACTGCATCAGCAGAGAGTCTTCTTTTTCCGAGTAAGAAAGCTGCAGGAGTATGTCTGTGAAATCGGACTGTAACTGAAGTGTCTCTTCAGCAATGATTTGTAGCCGATTGGATATTTTCGGGGAGATCACATGCTTTTCACAGAAGAGAACTATTTCGCCCTGCAGCCGGTACAGGTCATACAGCGGGCTGTTGATCGCATACTGCAGGCTCCTTACCCGCTGGATGAAAGCCCTGGTCTTTTCCCGGCGTGGATGGTCAAATATCTGTTCCGGGGTACCTTCCTCATAGATCACCCCTTCGTCCATATAGAAAACACGGGTGGAAATATTGCGCGCGAATTCCATTTCGTGCGTGACGATGATCATGGTCATGCCATCCCGGGCCAGACGCCGGATCACAGCCAGCACCTCACTTACCATGGTAGGATCCAGGGCCGAGGTGGGCTCGTCAAAAAGCAGGATCCCCGGATCCATGGCCAGGCAGCGGGCAATGGCAATGCGCTGCTGCTGCCCGCCGGACAATTCATCGGGAAAATTGTAGGCTTTCTCTGCCAGACCGACCATTTTGAGCAGCTCCATAGCCTTGCGGTCAGCCTCGGCCTGCTTCTTTTTCAAAAGAGTCACAGGACCGATCGTCAGGTTATCCAGGACGGTCAGGTGGGAATAGAGGTTGAAAGACTGGAAGACCATACCCATTTTCCGGCGGATCCGCGGCACATCCGTGCCTTTATCCAGCAAGGATTCCCCGTCAATGACAATCTTTCCTCCGCTAGGCGTTTCCAGTAAATTCAGGCAGCGCAGGAAGGTGCTCTTACCAGTTCCCGACGGCCCGATTACAGAAATGATTTCGCCTTTTTTTATGTGAACACTCACATCTTTCAGAACTTCCAGGTCCCCATATTTCTTGGACAAATGTTCTACCTGTATCATACCGTTTCCTCCTTCATTTTACGCACGCGTTTTCTTTTGGGATCCACAGAAATCTCTACCTTATCCAGCAACCAGGTCAGCAGCCAGGACAGGGCCAGGTATATGACCGTGGCTACCAGCAACGGGAAAAAGGCATCGAAGGTGCGGCTGCGGATGATGTCGCTCACCCTGGTGACGTCCTGTACGGCAATGTATCCCACGACCGAGGTGGCCTTGACCATGGAAATGAATTCACCCTTGTACACCGGCAGAGCGTGCCGCAGCGCCTGTGGCAGGATGATGTGGGTCATGGTCTGTGTGCGGGTGAAACCGGCAGCTATCCCAGCCTCTTTTTGCCCCTTGCCGATGCTGTTGATGGACGTGCGGAAAATCTCGGCAACATACGCGGCAAAATTCAATCCGAAGGCAATGACCGCCACCAGCACCGGGTTGATCTGGACCGAGGCAAACACCACATAGAAGATGATCATCAGCAAGACCAGGACCGGCGTGCCACGAAAGAAAGAGATGTAGCCCTTGGCAAAAGTGGCAGCAAAACGCGAGGCCGACATGCGCATGGAGCAGACCACCCCTGCCAGGAGGGTGCCCAGGATGGCTGCCAGGATGGAAATGATGACCGTCACAGCCAAGCCGTCCAGAACCAGCTTATAACGGTCTTCCTGAACCAGGTTGTTGTGAAAGCTCTCACTTATTTTTTTGAAAAAACCCTTTTTTTCTGACCGGGTGGTTTCCGACGGCATGAATTCTTCGGCACTATCGCGGGTCATGCGGCTCATATCGGCAATGATGCTTACACTGCACTCGTAATACTTATCAGAAAAAGCCACTGTTTTTGCCCTTTCCTCAGTAATCGTGATACAGGAGACCGCCATGTCCGCTTTTCCCATAGCCACGGCAAGTAACAAACTATTGAAAGGCATATCTATTGGGACGAACTTTTTCCCCAGGTATGAGGCAAAGCGCATCATGATCTCCACATCATAACCTACCAGGCTCCCCTGACTGACGCCGATAAAAGGAAGCCCCATGCTGGTTACCATGGCAACCCGCAATTCCCCGTTTTCCACGTGTTTTTCAATCTCCGGCATCTGTTCCCCTTGTTTGGTCACCCATCGTTCCACCATCTGGTCATAAATACCGTTCCCCCGGATCTGCTGAATAAAAGCATTGAACTGCAAACGCAGGGAGTCATTTTCCTTATTGAAAACAGCCCCTATGGGTTCATAAAAAATAGTATCGGCCAATATGCCCAGGTCCGGATTATCTTTCAACACGGGAGCCAGCATTTCGCGGACATACATGGCTGCATCTGATTTTCCCTGACGTAGCGACACCAGCAGGTCGGGTACATTCTGGAATTGCAGTATGCGGTCATTGGGGTAGTGGGTCAGGGCGTATTGCTCATGGGTGGATCCCAATAGTACACCAAGTGTTTTGGCCCGTTTTGCCTGTTTCGCTTGCTGAGGTTTTTCCCGGACCATGACGGCCAGCCCACCTTTATAGTAGGGCTCGGAAAACAGGACGCTCTTGGCCCTTTCTTCTGTTATGGACAATCCGGCTCCTATCATATCCACTTTTCCCGAGATAAGAGCCGGGAGCATTGCCCCGAATTCCATATCAACAATATTGAGCTGCATGCCCAGGTCCTGGGCTATGTATGCCGCATATTCGATATCAAAACCAATAACTCCCTCATTTGCATATACATATGTCATCGGTTCGGTAACTGCAGCCGTCCCGAAGTTCAGGATACCGTTTTCTCCGCTTGAAGGAATTTGCGGCATCGGACCGGGATCCCCCTGTTTGGGGAACCAGCGGTCAAGCATCCGGGCATAAGTCCCGTCCTCCTGGATCTTTGACAATACCCGGTCCATGGCTTCTTTCAGCCTGTTGTCCTCTTTGCGGACCGCAAAGCCGTACTGGTCGTCCATGATGAACTCATCCAGAACGGTCAGTCCCTCAATTTTTGCCTGTAAATTGGACAGTACCGGCAGGTCATACGCCGTGGCGTGTGCTTTCCCTTCTTTTACGGCCAAAGCACAATGGAGCACGTTGTTGAAATAAATGATCCGGGCATCGGGAATGCGGTCCAGGACCATCTGATCAGCCGCTGTTCCCGCAGGAACGGCAAAGGTTTTTCCTTTTTCCAGCATGGAAAGGCTGGTAATAACAGGTTCCGCCCTGTGACAGCCTGTTGCGGCAAACACAAGCAACAGGATAGGCAGGGCGGCTTTACACGTGTTTTTCATGGAACAAAGATAATAAAGCCGGAATCAAAAAAATGGTGATTCCGCTTAAACCTTTGTGTGTTCCCAGATTTTGAGGTCTATACAGTCTATTCGCGTAGTCTGGTCTTCCAAAGATACGATCACTCCTGAATGCACTTTTCCCATCATGCAATGAGCCGGCAGAAATTTCACTGTTTGCCCCACATACGGCCGCATCCCTTCAATTACCCCCCGGAATGAAAGCACCATACAAATGCCAACATCAATAACCATCTCCTCCCTTCCCAACAGTTTCCCCGGCCCTGTCACCCACACATCCAATAATCCGTTATCCAGCTCCACAACCCGCGCAAAATGGGTAATGGGACATCCCAGCGGACGATAACGGATCACATCGTCTTTGGATATCTTTTTGGCCGAGAAACAGGCCAGTGTCTCACGGCAGGAGGGTTCTCCGGGTAACGGATGTAACAGGAAATCGGCTTTTGCTTTATCAATCAGGCCCGTGTAGGTTTCTGTCGCCTGAATGCCGGCCAGATTCAGCATCCCGGTCAATTTTGTGAACTGCTCCTTGAACCGTTCCTGCCTGAAAACAGTGCATTGTTCCGGTGTGGCTCTTTTTTCTTTCAAAGCCGAGGCGAAAGTCGCGCAATTCACATACCCGCAGGCACCGCAATTGAATCCCGGCAACAACATCAACAGGGTTTCCTCCTTGATCATGGCTTATTCTCCCTTATATTCCTGAACCCCGTTAATGTGCCGCAGTACTCCCCTATGGTATTTCTTTTCAATATGCATTTCCCCTACGCATAACGTACATATGGAAAACGGCGCATTATGGCGCAAGCGGTTCTCATTGTAATTAAACACGGGGGCATCCTTAAAACATCCCGCCAATTCGGAAGCCCCTTTTCCGGTTAATCCGTTTGTTTCAATGATACGGCATCCGGGATTCATTTCCATTACTCTTTCCCTGAATATTTCCCTTTCTGCCTGTGAGATCATATCGCCTTTAGTTATGGCCACTACATTGGCCGTGCTTAAAAAAGGACCGACTTTTAGCGGGGTATTGGGCCCCGTTGTGGCATCTATCACACAAACCCCAAGGCCATTGGTGGTATAGGGAGCGCACCTGTGACACAATCCGGCTGTTTCTACTATGAGCATATCGGCGGTATGCTCACTGGCAAAAGATACCATTTCTCCCATGTTGTAAATGGTGTAATGATCGGGGCACATATCCCTGGATAAACCCACCAGGGTTGGAATTCCTGTCTTTTTAAAACGGATATGGTCTTCGGTATACAAACAGTCAATCTTGGCCACGGCAATCGTTACCTGCTGTTCTTTCAGAAATTTAATGGTATTGAGCAATACGGACGTTTTGCCTGCTCCCGGCGTACCGGCTACTACAATTACTTTCATGGTTCTCTTGTCAGGCAAAGATTTCTTCACCTAGCCTCACCCGTTCGCGGATCCTGAACAGTTCCCGGTCCATCCGGTTTAATTCCACGCAAAGATCCGTCTCATGAGTAGTGGTATTGAAAATCTTTTCTACCCCGCCATTTTTCATTACAATGCGCCGGCCGGTCAGCAAGGCCAGCAACGGATCATGGGTCACCACCAAAATGATCTTACCCTTGCCCGACAATAATTTCATAGCCTGGTGTTTCTTAATGCCTGCGTTTTCAATTTCATCTATCAGGACTATGGGTGAGTCACTGATAAAAGCAACATCTGCCACCATCAGTGAACGGCTTTGTCCTCCGCTCAGGACCGTCAGATTCATGTTTTCGGTTATCGGCTCACCAGTCAATGTGTTGGCATGATTAATAACCTGTTCCACCATATCCGGATTCTTTCCCCTGCATTTGGCGTGAAGCATCAAAAAGTCCCGTACCGTCATATCTGCCAGAAAATTCATGTTTTGAGACAATTGGGCAATCATTTTCTTTTTGGGATCAAACCGCATGGAAATATCAGGAACGCTTCCGTTTATAAGCACACGACGGTGTGTGGCAGTATCGGCCTGTGCCAGCTGTTCAATATCTTCAATAAAAGCGCTTTTGCCGCTTCCGGTAGGCCCTACAACCCCGACGATTTCACCCGGATAAATATCAATCTGTGAAAAGTATTCGGGATTCCCGTCTTTGTTTTTTCCGGGCATTATGGTAATGCTTTTTATCATTGCCGTTTATTTTAGACAAAGGTAAAAGCTTTTACTATTTTTATAAACCCATGAAAAACGTATCCGCAGCTACGTTAAAACACGTATCATTGTGATCTCAGATATCAAAATAATGGTGTTTGATAGCATAGGTAACCAGGTCGGCCGTGTTTCTTGACTGTGTTTTCTGGAGTAGGTTTTCCCGGTGTTTGTCTACCGTACGCTTACTTATGCCCAGTTGTTGTGCAATTTCGCCATTGGAGAACCCTTTGCATATATAATACAGAATTTCCTTTTCACGTTGGGTTATCTCATCCAGATCCTTATCAGGATGGTTGATCTTTTGGTTCATAATTTCCAGAATGGATTGTATTATGGCCGGAGAAAAATAATTCTTCCCTTCCATAACATCCCGCAAAGCACTTTTCACCTCACTAAAGGAAGAATTTTTCAATAAAAAACCCGACGCCCCCGCCTCTATCATGCTGGAAAGGTAACTTTCCTCTGAATACATGGACAAGGCAAGTATTTTTAAATCCGGATAGCGTTCAAGTGCTTTTCTTGTAGCTTCTATTCCGTTCATTAAAGGCATCTCTATATCCATTAATACAATACAGTTGTTTACCCCAACTATTTTTTCCAGAAAATCGAGGCCGTTTTCCGCTTCCAGTATCTGGTCTACAAAATCCATTTTAAGAAGCAAAAAATGCAGGCCTTCCCGAAACAAGGCATGGTCATCCACTAAAAATATATTGATTTTTTTCATCACACAGGTATTTCAATATGAGCATAAAATCCTTTCCCCGGGGACGATTCCACCGAAACAGAACCATCCAGTGACGTGACGCGCGAATAGATGTTATCCAGACCCATCCCGGAAGAAGAAGGATCCTGCCTAAAAAAATATCCGGGTTCTATTCCTTTCCCATCGTCCCGGTAATCTACCATCAGCCGGTGGTTCAGCTCTTCCTTTAACCCCAGTTCTATGGTTTCCGCCCCGGCGTGTTTCATACTGTTGTTAAATAATTCAGTCACAATCCGGTAAACGTTGATCTCTACATCGTAATCGTACCTTTTAGAAGAAATGCCGGAGTGTAAAACCACTTTTATGGGAGAATTGGCAAACAGTTGTTTTGTAAGGGTTTCGATTGCCTTAACTAAACCAAAATTTTTCAGCAGATGCGGACTCAGGTGATTTGATATTTCCCGAAGCGTAATTATTGCCTCGTCAATCACTGTACACGTCTGTTCTACGATCTTCCGGTTTTCCGAATTCATTTTTTTGGTATCGGCGGCACTTATGATCATTTTTGCCGAAGAAAGCAACGGGCCCATTCCATCGTGCAAGTCTCCGGCTATGGTACGACGGGCATTCTCTTCGCCCTGGATAATTCCCATCAACATGCGTTTTTCACTCGTCTTGCGCATAGCATCCAACTGGTCCTGTAGGTTGAAAATTTGCCTGATATAATAGAGGCTTATGAGCATCAGGATGGAAATCAGGATACCCAGCCAGCTGTTAATCTCTTCTTTGGCGATAATTTTGGTCTTCCAGAAAAATGATGAAAACTCAACCAGCCGTTCGAGCGCCATCAGGACAAAGGCTATTGAGATCAGAATCCACGACACATTGTACCTGGTTCTGCGTACCATGCTGACGGCCACAATGGCTGTTGCCAGCTGAATGATCATAGACAGGAATAATGCAATTTTTAAAATCATTTTTCTTGTAAATTTAGTATAAAATAAAAAAGCCGCCCATTAAAGAAGCGGCTTACACACGATTAGGTTTTAAGTATCAATCAAGCAGCTTATTGCGTCCTTCAGCAATATCTACTGCCAGTGTGTTCAGTTGTTCTTCCAGTTGTTTTACGTTAATGGCATTGATTACTTTCAACGGTTCCAGTATCCCGCGAATGGACTCCAGTTCAGGATGGTAGGGTATCAGTGATTCTATGCCGTCTACCACCAGCAATAGCCTGTAGGTGACTTCGGAGGCTGTTTGATCGTTGAAGTATGTGATATAACGCGGGATATCCAGGCTGGTTATGTACAGGCTTTCCAGAACGCCTGCCCCCAGTGTTTCAAAAAATAAATGCATTTGTTCCTTTGCCAATTGGTCTTCACCCATGGTCACTATCCAGGAATCCACGTCCATGGTGTTCACTTCCACCTTGACCTCGGCTCCTTCCATCAGCGAAACATTGTCGGTATCCACCAGGAGCTGGGCTATCACCCTGTCGTACTCTTCAAGAGGCATTTCGTACAGCTGGGCGATTTCCCTGTCAACTGCATAAACGGCCAGTGCCCTGCTTTTCTGGTTCAGTGTGATCAGGTCGTTCACTTTTTCCAGAGGCATCAGAAAAGTGGGTTTTATCCTTTTCTCACGATCGGTAAGAACCAGGGTCCCTTCATCTATGGCTTTCATATGGGGCATGACACCCAGTTTCTGGATTCCTGCTATCAGTGAGTCGATCTTGATTAATAAATCCTGTGTAAGGTATTGCTCCTGCAGGGAAACTTCTGATTTTGTGCCGGCATCTTTCTTTTTGGAGCCAGTGTTGCCGCAGGCACCCACTATCAGTGCAGAGGCGAACAACAGAGCAATGGCGATTTTTCTCATGTTTATGCTTTTTTGAATGTTTATAATGTTTCCGGAATAATCATACAAATATAAAAAAAACCCTTTATTATGTGCTTTTCTTTCTCATAAACCTCGCGGGAATCTCAAAAAACAAGGCCAGCGAGGTCAGCACGGCCATCAATCCCAAAACGGCCAGGTTATACCAGAGGGTGGAAATTTTCAATGATCCCAGGATTTTCACGTGGCTGTAAAAGGGAGCACGGCCGTTGCGGGTTGATGGTTCCAGGTATATGTAACCGACCTTGGGAACGATCACATCATCCACCAGCCGGTACATGTTTGTTACTGATGTATTGAGAACCAGGTCCTGCAGGAACAGGTTGTGGTTGTCTTTTTTCAAGGTTAGCAATCCTTCCTTGCCCAGCTCATCCAGAAGTTCCTTGTTTATCTTGTCAATCGCCTGGGTATACATTAAAGACCTTCTGGAGAGGACCTTATCGGCCTGTATGAAATAGGAATCCAGGTCCTGGTAAAGCGTTTCGGACCAGGTGTTTGTCCAATGCGCAAATGGCTCAAGCTCTGTTATCCTTGCAAGTCCGGGCAATCCGGTTTCGATGACACGAAGCCTTTGCTGGTCTGCATTCCCGGACTTCAGGAATTCATCCTGTGCTGTTTCCATCTGGCTCTGCAGTTCTTCCAGGAATCCAAGCCTGTAATATTGCGCCCTGAATTTTTCCTTTTCCTCCTCAAAAAAATTCTTCATGTACGGATTGTACATATAAGAGCTCACTGCCAGGGCTTCGAAGGCCCAGCGCGAAGGGATAACCTCGCCTATCACCGGCACGTTCCCTGTCTTGCTGCCCGGTGTCAGGTCATCAAACTTGACCACCAGACCGCACAACAGGATCTGGGGAATGAGCAGCAGTGGAATGGTGATATAGATGGCAACAATGGAGCTTAAGGACTGTGAAAGCACCAGTCCTGTGAGATTTGCCACAAAGGAAGCTGCAAACAGAATGATCCACCAGATAGCCAACATGTTGTGTATCCCCATGATGGCATGCCCCACCAAGATGAACAACAGTGTCTGGATGAGTGAAAGACCGGCCAGGTAGACAATTTTTGACCAGATGTATCCGTTGTGGCTCAGGCGTAAAAAACGTTCCCGTTTGAGCAGGGAACGGTCTTTAAAGATTTCCTCTGCGCTCACGCTCATGCCCATGAATATGGCCACTATGACGGCCATGAAAAAGAACGAGACCAGGTTCTTGTTGTCCATGACGGTGTACCCCGTCTCTGGGGCATACCGTGTGAGCATGGCCACAATGGCTGCCAGCAAAGGAGCTTCCAGCAGTGAAATGAGCAAATACTGCGTATTGGCTTTCTTTGTCTGCAGATTACGTTCCAGGAATATCAGGAATTGTTTCCACGGGGAGGGTTTTTTCTGTTTTGTCACAGGCACATCCTGTATCTGTGGTTTTTCCTGCTCCTGCCTTGATTCCAGGTATTTGTTGTGCCATTCCTGGGGGCTTATGCGGCGTTTCTCGGTAAGGCGCCCGGTATCATCCAAAGATTTGGATTCCAGTATGTTGAGAATAATCTCGGGATTTACATTCCCGCATGTGGCACACATGCTCGTTTGCGCGTCGGCGTGTTGAGCCACCTGCTTGAAATGCGTAACCGCCTCTATAGGATTCCCGTCAAAAACCGGGTACCCTCCCTTGTCCAGCAGCCACAGGCGGTCAAACAATTTATAAATATCCGAGGACGGCTGGTGGATGTTGACCACAATGAGCCGGCCCCTGAACGTTTGTTCTTTCAGTAAATTAATAACCTTTTCCGAGTCCGAAGAGCTCAGGCCCGAGGTGGGTTCGTCCAGGAACAGCACCGCCGGCTCCCTGATCAGCTCCAGCGCTATGTTGAGCCTTTTGCGTTGTCCCCCGCTGATTGTCTTGTTCAGCGCCGAGCCCACTTTTAGGTCCCTGGTAGCGGCAAGACCCAGGTCTGTCAGCACTTCCATCACTTTATTTTCCAGCCATGCAGGGGACATCCCGTCAAAACAAAGCCTGGCGGTATACCAGAGGTTCTGAAACACCGTCAGTTCTTCAATCAGCAGATCATCCTGGGGCACAAAGCCGATGAGCTTTTGCACAAACGGGTCTTCTATGGAGTGGTTATTAAGCAGGATCTGTCCTTCCTGCGGTTTGATGTTTCCGTTGAGCAGGCCCAGCAATGTGGATTTCCCCACCCCGCTTCCTCCCATGATAGCTACCAGCTGCCCCGATCTGAGCGTAAAAGAGAAATTGTGCAGCCCGTTTTCGCTGTGTGGAAAGCGGAATTCAATACCCTGACCTGTTAGTTCAATAGGGATCCTGGCGGTCTCCCCTGTTTGAAAAAGAGATTGTACGTTGCTGTAATACAGTGGATTCCCGTGTTTTCCCTTCATGACTGCACTTTGCTGCCACAGCTGGAACGTGTCCTGCAATACCGGGACATCGTTCATCATCACCTGGTCATTTCCCCGGTAAGTAAAAGCAATCACATTCTTCCCCGGAAGGTCTATCAGTCGCAATATCCCTTCCCATCCTTCCGGCCTGAAACTGCGCACCCGGTCAGTCTCTCCGTCCAGTACAAAAGCCTTGAAATGCATGAGCTCTTCACCGGTTACATTAAAATGAGCGGCTACTTTATGAAAAAGATCCTCCTGCTTTAAAAAGCCCTCCCTGTTTATGGCGGAAAACTCCATGAAACGCAGCAGGAGCAAAGACTGTTCGGATGATTCAATGTTTTTGCGCAATCCTTCGCATACAGATTCTATGATCTTGTCCTTGTCCAGATCCGGAGACAACTCATAAAGCTCTGTAAGATCCTGGTACAGACCCAGGTAAGTTTCCCTGCGGCGTACGCCAAAGTGCTGGTCAAGATAGGCTGCAATGAGTTTTGCTGCCCGCTCTTTGTCTATCCCGGCCAAAGCCCCGAATAAGGCAAAGAGATTGAGCAGTCCCGATAAAATAATCTCATTCATTTTCGTTTCTTTTTTTCACTTGAAAAAAATAGCAGCATAAAGGGAATGCCCAGAACACTTCCTACAATATCTGCTGCCACATCCGAAATATCCCCGGTCCTGTACGGGAGGTAGTGCTGAATTACTTCTGTTATCACCCCAAAAATCAGTCCGGACCAGAATATGACAATCTTTGTGATAATCCTGCGGGGCCTTACGGCTCCCCAGGCAAGGGGAATAATGGGAATAAACAGCAACGAATGGACGATCTTATCGGGCAACACATCCAGCAGGGAAGCCAGCCATAAGATCATCCCGGCCTTCTTGAATGCTGGCAGGGAATCTCCCTTTGCAAATAAAAAATAGGTGCATCCTCCCAGGTAAACCACCAGGAGAAAAATCATGAAAATCCTTCCAAATCCTTTTTTTATGTCAGTTTTCCGAGCCAATTTCTGCTGTTTAATTTTTCATCCAGTATTCCGGGCAGGTTGTCAACCGGAACCCTTTCCTGGAGCATGGTATCCCTGTCCCTGATGGTTACGGTATTGTCTTCCAGGGTCTGATGGTCCACTGTTATGCAAAGGGGCGTGCCAATGGCATCCATCCTGCGATAGCGTTTTCCTATGCTGTCCTTCTCGTCATACAGGCAGGCATGTTCCAGGCGGAGCGTTTTGAGTATCTGCTGCGCCACCTCGGGTAATCCGTCCTTTTTGACCAGGGGAAATATCCCCAGCTTAACAGGGGCCAGTATGTGGGGTAAACGCAACACCACCCGTGTTTCACCGTCTTCAAGTTCCTCTTCCCGGTACGAGGCAGACAATACAGCCAGGAACGTACGGTCCAGGCCAATAGAAGTTTCTACCACATAGGGGATATAGCTTTCATTTGTTTCCGGGTCAAAATACCGCAATTTACGGCCCGAGAATTCTTCGTGGCGCGAGAGATCATAATCTGTCCGGGAGTGGATCCCTTCCAGTTCCTTGAAACCAAAAGGAAACTGAAATTCAATGTCACAGGCGGCATTGGCATAGTGGGCCAGTTTGTCGTGATTGTGGAACCGGTACATATCCCTTCCCAGGCCCAGTGACAAATGCCAGCGCAGGCGCATGTCCTTCCAGTACTCATACCACTTCATCTCTTCTCCCGGCTTGACAAAGAACTGCATTTCCATCTGTTCAAATTCGCGCATTCTGAAAATGAATTGCCTGGCCACGATTTCGTTCCTGAAAGCCTTCCCGGTTTGCGCTATGCCAAAGGGAACTTTCATACGGCCGCTTTTCTGCACATTCAGAAAGTTCACAAAGATTCCCTGGGCCGTCTCGGGCCTGAGAAAGACCTGGGATGCCCCTTCGCCGTTGCTTCCCAACTGGGTGCTGAACATCAGGTTAAACTGGCGCACCTCGGTCCAGTTCCTGGTTCCCGAAACCGGACAGACGATCCCACAATCCAGGATAAGCTGTCGCAATCCTACCAGATCATTCCCGTTCAGGGCCTTGATCATTTTTTCCTGCAAACTGTCAATCTTGGCCTGTTCCCTGAGCACGTTGGGATTGGTGGCGCGGAATTGAACTTCATCAAATTGCTCCCCGAACCTTTTCTTACCTTTGGCCACTTCTTTGTTTACCTTTTCCTCCAGTTTGGCCAGGTAATCTTCCAGCAATACATCGGCGCGGTATCTTTTTTGGGAATCCTTATTGTCTATCAGCGGATCGTTGAATGCGGCCACATGCCCGCTGGCTTCCCAGATCTTCGGATGCATGAAGATCGCAGAGTCCAGCCCTACAATGTTGTCGTGCATCCTGACCAGCGAATCCCACCAGTATTTCCTTATGTTGTTCTTCAGCTCTACCCCGTTCTGCCCGTAATCGTACACGGCACTCAACCCGTCGTAAATCTCGCTGGAGGGAAATATGAAACCGTATTCCTTTGCGTGGGCAATGATGTTTTTGAATAAATCTTCCTGTGTCATAAATCGTCTGGTAAAAAATCCTTCAAAGATAGACTTTTTGGAAGAATCTCTTCCAGCAGCTCCCTGGCGAAATCCCGGTCCTTTATATGAGGATGTGGCAGGATAAGCCTTCCGGTATTCATTCTCACATTATCATACAGAAGGATATCAATGTCTATCAGACGGGAAAAATATGATTTCCTGTCCTTGCCAGGAGATTCGGCAACAGGTCTTTCCCTTCCCAGTTTCTTTTCTATTTCCAGGCAGTGGTCCAACAGTTGTTCCGGTTCCAGCCGTGTTTCCAGACATATGGCCTGGTTCAGGAAAGGCGGAACGGTTTCGGTAAAACCCCATGGTACGGTTTCTTTTCTTTGGGAAATCCTGGTGATGTCTCCCAGCTCATATAATGCTTCCAATGCCTGTTGCATAAGGCTGTCACGGTCTCCCAGATTGCTCCCCAGCAGAAGATATGTCGTATGCATGGGCATGAAATATTAAAACATTCCGTACAGACCTGTTTCCAGCAGCGCTTCTTCGCTCATGCGGGAAGGATCCCAGGGCGGGTCAAATGTGAGCTTTATGGTTGCCCTCGAAACTCCCGGCACATGGCTTATTGTAAACCGGGCTTCTTCCACCACCTGGTCAGCCAAAGGGCAATTGGGCGCCGTAAGGGTCATGATAACGGTCACGGGATGTCCCTCTTTGTCCCCCTTCCCTATTTCAATGCCGTAGACAAGGCCAAGGTCCACTATGTTGACCGGGATTTCCGGGTCAAAAATTTGTCTGAGGGCACGTTTTATGCTTTTTTCAAGTTCACTTTCCATTTTCCGCGGTCTTTTCTGTATTGGCAGCCAAGGCATATAGTCTTATCTGTTCTATCATGGACAGCAGTCCGTTGGCCCGCGTTGGAGAGAGGTGTTCCTTCAGACCGATCTTCTGTATGAAAGAAAAGTCTGATTCCAGGATTTCTCCGGGTGTGTGGCCCGAAAACACCTGCACTAGCAAAGAAATGATACCTTTGGTGATCAGGGCGTCACTGTCGGCCTTGAAAACAAGTTTTCCGTTTTCCCTGCTTACGGCAAGCCAAACCCTGGACTGGCATCCCCTTATCAGGTTTTTTTCAAGACGCAGACTGTCTTCCAGCGGTGGCAATTTTTTACCCAGTTCAATGAGGTACTCGTATTTGTCCATCCACTCCTCCAGAAAAGAGAATTCCTCCACTATTTGTTTCTGTTTCTCTTGAATGGTCATGACAATTCGGGATTAACGGAGCATTTTCAACACCTTTCTGAGTGATTCGACAAAGAAGTCCAGTTCTTCCTGGGTGTTGTACAGGGCGAATGATGCCCGAAGGACAGCCGTCAACTGGTAACGCTCCAGCAAGGGTTCGGCACACAACATGCCAGATCGGGCGGCGATGCCCAGTTTATCAAGCAGGATGGCTATATCGGCAGGATGAACTCCTTCTATGGACATGGAAAAGACGGGGGCTTTTTCATATACCTGTCCGTAATAGGTTCCGGGAATGCCGTATATCTTGCAACCTTCTATCTCCTGCAGGGCCTTCATGGCATTAGAGGTTATCTCTTTTTCATGTGCCTCAATGTCAAAGGAATTCAGGTTGTTGATAAACTCTACGGCTGCACCCAGGCCTGCAATCCCTATATAATTAGCCGTACCGGCTTCAAATTTGAGGGGAAGCGGGGCATAGGTGGTTCCTGTGGGCAGGCAAACCTTTGTGATCATATCTCCCCCGCCCTGCCAGGGAACCATTTCTTCCAGGTATTTTTCCTTTCCGTACAGTACGCCCGTTCCTGTGGGCCCGTATAGCTTGTGTCCTGAAAAAACGTAGAAATCGGCATCCATATCCTGTACGTCGACTTTTTTATGGACAATACCCTGTGCCCCGTCCACGACGACAGGAACTCCGTAATAATGGGCTATACGAATGATTTCCCTGAGCGGGTTCACCAGTCCCAGAACATTGGATATGTGTGCTATGGCAAGCAGTTTAGGCTTCCTTCCCTGTTTGTCAAGAATTTGTTCCAGTTTTTTGGGATCCATTGCCCCCGACTCCTCAACCTCCCATACTTCAAGACTGGCCCCGGTACGTTTGCACATCATCTGCCAGGGAACAATATTGGAATGGTGTTCGGCGCGGGTGATCACAATACGGTCTCCAGGGCGGATATAGGTTTGTCCGAACGAAAAAGCCAGCAGGTTGAGCGAGCCGGTAGTGCCGCTGGTGAAAATCACCTCGTTGACAGAGGCGGCATTGATGAAATCCCGTATAGTGGCACGTGCCCTGTCATACCGTTCGGTGGACTGCACGCTAAGGTAATGGACTGCCCGGTGGATGTTCCCGTTCAATCCCCCTTGCATTTCCTGGAGGACGTCCAGTACCTGCCTGGGTTTCTGGGATGTAGCCCCATTGTCCAGGTAAACGAGAGGTTTCCCGTATACTTTTTGTGACAGGGCGGGAAACTGTTCCCTGATTTGTGACAGATTCATGCTTCAAAGATAATAAATGTATATTTGCAGTATAGTAAACACTGTAAAAATGTACGAATACATCAAGGGAACCCTTATCGCTGCCGACCCCGCCCAGGCCGTTGTGGAAACAGGCGGGATCGGCTATCATTTGCTCATATCCCTGCAAACATACTCGGCCATTCATGAACGGAAAGATGTCTTGCTGTGGATACATCTCCAGGTAAGGGATGACGCCCATCTGCTTTACGGTTTTGCCACACGCGATGAACGTGAGATCTTCCGGTTGTTGATAGGGGTTACCGGGGTCGGGCCCAATACTGCACGCATGGTCCTCTCGGCCATGAGCAATGCAGAACTCCGTAATGCCATTGTCACGGGTGATGTCGTCCGGATAAAAAGCATCAAGGGAATCGGCACAAAGACAGCCGAAAGGATGATCATTGACCTGAGGGATAAAATGATGAAAATCGGGCTGGACCCCGACGCCCAGGGCACTCAGGCTCCGCCTGTATCGGCAACTGGTGTCGAGGCTTCTGCTGCGCTGCAGCAACTGGGCTTCCAGCGATCTGCCGTTGAAAAGGTCATCTCCCGTCTGCAAAAGGAAAATCCTTCCTTCGGCCTGGAAGATCTGATCCGGCAAGCCCTCAAGCTCTTGTAATTTGGCATATTTAGCTATCTTTGCTTCTCTAAACTTAAACTTAATCGTTATGAATATTCCAGCCAATCTCAAGTTTTCCAAAGAGCATGAGTGGTTAAAAGTTGAAGGCGACCTGGCCATTGTGGGCATTACAGATTTTGCACAATCCCAGCTGGGCGACATTGTTTTTGTTGACATACAGACCTTGGGCGAAACCCTGGAAAGAGGTGAGGTTTTCGGCGCCATCGAAGCCGTTAAAACCGTTGCAGATGCTTTCATGCCTGTTTCGGGAACCATAGAAGAAGTGAACGAATCCCTGGAGGATGCGCCACAGACAGTTAACGAGGATCCTTATGGTAAAGGCTGGATGGTCAAGATCAGGTTGATAAACCCCGGGGAAATCTCCGATCTGCTGGACGCTCAGGCTTACGGGGATTTGATCTCGTAAAGCCTTTGATTATATTATGAAACAACCATGACGTAAAAGACGTCCGAGCGAATGAAAAAAAGGTAATCGTATCTTTGTTAGGAATAAAACAAAAGAACGATGGAACCTCAAATAAGTTTCAATCAAGTCGTATCCAGGGGATGCGGCATTGATGTTCACCAGAAAGTGGTGGTGGCCACCATAGGTGGCGAAGGCCTAA
>MWFB01000031.1 GCA_002071385.1 Bacteroidetes bacterium ADurb.Bin013 | reverse complement strand
GCAGCAAGGCTGCCCTCGGGATTACCTTCGCGCCTGCAGCGCTCGGTGTTCCCTTGGGGGAGGCTTCAGTTCCAAAAACGCAAAGCAGCAAGGCACAGCTTTTTATGGCAGCAGGCCGCGAAAAACAAGCTGGCTTGTTTTTCGGACCTGCTGTCATAAAAAGACACGGACATTGTCCGTGTCTTTGCGTTTTTGGAACTGGCGGAGAGAGAGGGATTCGAACCCCCGGAACCCAGATGGGTTCAACGGTTTTCGAGACCGCCCCGTTCGACCACTCCGGCATCTCTCCATTCATTTTCGGGTGCTAAACCGAAGGCTTGTGTCAGGCAGTTTGCTGCGCTACGCTTATGGGCTTTTGCAATGCCCGCCGTTCAGTAGCTCTGCCTTTCAGCATCTTGCCGCGTCCGCCGTTCAGTAGCTCTGCCTTTCAGCATCTTGCAGCGCCCGCCGTTCGGCAGTCCTCCCGTAAGGGTTGGCAAAGGTAGGGAATCTTTTTATTTTTTAGAGAAAAATTTGTACTTGAAAATCAAGAGATAGAGTGCGCCGCAGGTGATGGCAGAATCAGCCAAGTTGAATATGAACTGGAAAAACACAAAGCGGCGGCCTCCCCATATGGGGAAATTTTCGGGCAGGACAGTGTCTATGAGCGGGAAGTAAAGCATGTCCACGACTTTGCCGTGGAGGAAGGTGCCATAACCGCCTTCGGGAGGAAAGAGGGTGGCTACTTCGGTCACGCCCGATTCATTGAAGATCAGTCCATAGAAAGCACAGTCAATGATATTTCCAATAGCCCCTACAAAAACCATGGACAGCCCGACCAGGACGCCCATGGGAGTATCCGGCTTTTTGAGCAATTTGCATATGTACCACATGATGACAATGCTCAGCACCACCCGGAACAGGCTAAGGATCAGTTTCCCGCTGTCACCTCCGAAGACCATGCCAAAGGCCATGCCATCGTTTTCCACAAAATATAACTGGAACCATTTACCCAATACGTTGACGCTTTCGTGCAGCGCGAAATGGGTTTTTATCCAGATCTTGGATATCTGATCCAAAACCAGGATTGAAGTGATGATTATCGCCAGTATCTTTCCCCTGGATAACTTTCTTTTCCCCATAAGACCGTACTACTCACGGTTATTCTTCGCCTCAACGGATAGGGTGGCATGTGGAACCAGGCGAAGGCGCTCCTTGGGGATGAGTTTGCCGGTTTCACGACATATCCCGTAGGTCTTGTTTTCGATCCTGATCAAGGCCATTTCCAGGGATTGGATGAATTTATGTTGACGCAAAGCCAATTGTCCCGCCTCTTCTTTGGAAAGTGCCGAGGCTCCTTCTTCCAACACTTTGAATGTGGGGGAAGTATCTTCCGTGTCGTTGCTCAGACTATGGGTGACTATTGCTTTAAGTTCCTCATAATCTGCCCGTGCCTGGGCCAGTTTTTCGTTGATCAGGGTCTTGAATTCCTGGAGCTCCTGGTCGGAATAGCGAACCTTTTCCCTTACCTCTTCTGTAACCTTTTCATCGGTTTTGCTTTTTTTAGTAGTCATGGTTCTTTTTTTTAGGAAAAACAAAGTTAATATTAAATTATGATTTCTCAATATGAATGGACAGGGTACCTTCTTTCCATTCAACAGCGTGAGCTGCAGTGGGTGTGGCAGCCATGGATATATCCGTGGCAAGCACCTGGCTGGCAATGAATTGCCTGAAATCCTGCAGCGCATCTGCCACATCTTTCCGCTCTTCGATCACCAGGCGTATCTTGTCCGTCACTTCCAGTCCCGTGTCCTTTCTCAGGTTCTGAATCCTGTTGATCAGTTCCCGGGCCGTACCCTCACGCAGCAACGCGTCGGTGATGGTCACATCCAGGGCGATGGTCAGTGGTCCCTCAATGGCAATTAGCCATCCGGGCATATCCTGCGAGGTAATGGTTACGTCTTCCCGCTCCAGCAGCACCTCTCCCCCATCCAGGGATAAGGTGTAGCTTCCCGTTTCCATCGCTTTTTCCACCAGGGCAATTTCTTCCTGGCTGAAAGCGTTGAGTGCCGAGGCGATCTCTTTCATCCGGGGACCGCACTTCTTGCCCAGCACCTTGAAGTTCGGCTTGATTCCCTTGAGGATTAATCCTGCCGTGTCGTGAATGAACTCGAGTTCCTTGACATTGACTTCGTTCAAGATGATGGATTTGACCTTTGCGAGCTTTTTTCCCATGGATTTGTCCAACACAGGAATCATGATCTTGCTCAGGGGCTGCCGTACCTTGATGTTGACTTTGCGGCGCAGGCCCAGCACCATGGAAGTGCAGCGCTGTGCCAGGTCCATGCGTTCCTCAAGGGCTTTGTCAATGAGTTCGTCCTGTACCTTGGGCATTAATTCCAGGTGCACGGAATCACCGGCACCCAGGTCCATGTACAAACGTTCCATATAGACGGGGGCAATGGGTGCTCCCAGCAGGGCTATGGTCCGCAGGCAGGTATACAGGGTCTGGTAGGCAGCGCGTTTGTCATCATCCAGTTCACCGCGCCAGAAACGCTTACGGTTCAGACGTACGTACCAGTTGCTCAGGTGGTCCCCAGTAAAGTCCTGGATAAGACGGCCTGCCGTTGTGATATCGTAATTCTCGTAGGCATCGAGAACATTAGCTGTGAGTGTGTTGAGCAAAGAAATGATCCAGCGGTCCATCTCGGATCGCTCCTTTACAGGCACCCATCCGGGATTGTCTTCCCGGGCAAGATCTGCCGTAAAGCCGTCCACGTTGGCATACAGCGCAAAGAACGAATAGGTGTTGTACAACGTTCCGAAGAATTTGCGACGGATTTCATCCACGCCCGTTTCGTCAAAACGCAGGTTGTCCCAGGGTTGTGCGTTGGTCAGCATGTACCAGCGCAAAGGATCGGCTCCGTACAGATCCAGCATTTTGAAGGGATCCACGGTATTGCCCAGGCGTTTGCTCATTTTGTTGCCGTTCTTATCCAGGATGAGTCCGTTGGAGAGAACGTTCCGGAAACAGACGCGGTCGTTGACCATGGTGGCAATGGCATGCAGGGTGAAAAACCAGCCCCGGGTCTGGTCCACTCCCTCGGCAATGAAATCGGCAACCTGGCCGAAAGCGGGGGTCCCCAGCTTTTCCAGGCCTTCCTGCGAAAAGGGCATTGAGCCCGAGTCAAACCACACGTCAATCAAATCTGGCTCGCGCCGCATGGACTTTCCACTTGCCGAGGAAAGGACCCACTGATCCACAAAAGGCCGGTGCAAATCTATCCTTTCGTAGTTCTCCTTGCTGTAATCCCCCGGAACAAAACCTTTGTCCCTTAGGGGATTGGACTTCATGAATCCACGGGCAACCGAGTCATCCAGGGCATGGTACAATTCCTGCAAAGAGCCGATGCAGCGTTCTTCCTTCCCGTCTTCCGTGCGCCAAATGGGCAGCGGTGTCCCCCAATACCGGCTCCGGGAGAGGTTCCAGTCCTGAAGATTCTCCAGCCATTTGCCAAAACGCCCCGTCCCGGTGGATTCCGGTTTCCATCTTATAGTGTCGTTCAGCTCCATCATGCGTTCCCTGACCGCTGTGGTGCGGATGAACCAGGAGTCAAGCGGATAATACAGCACCGGTTTGTCGGTACGCCAGCAATGGGGATAATTGTGCACCATCTTTTCAATACGGAACACCCCATTGTTTTTCTTGAGCCACATGCAGATCTCCACATCCAGGGAGTCTGCTCCGGCTGCCTCTCCTGACTGGCCATCCTTGTGGGGATCGTATGCGTTTTTCACATAACGGCCCGCAAAAGGTGCATAGGATCCACTGTCTATCCTGGTTTCCACAAAATGGGCATCCAGGTCTTCCAACCTGTAAAACTTGCCTGTCTTGTCTACCATGGGGCACAGGTTGCCAAGGCTGTCTTTAAGGATCAGGGCAGGTACGCCATGCTTTTTGGCCACCTTGTGGTCATCGTCTCCAAAGGTTGGAGCTATGTGTACTATACCTGTCCCTTCCTGTGTGGTTACAAAATCACCGGTTATCACCCTGAAAGCCCCCTCTCCGGGATTCACCCAGGGGATGAGCTGGCTGTAACGTATGCCTTCCAGTTGCTTTCCTGTAAAGACGGGACCTGTATGTATCCAGGGTGTGGCTTTGTCTCCGGGTTTGTAGGAGTCCATGGGAATTTCCCCGTTTTTTTCCGGGAAGAGGGTTTCCCTGAGGTCGCGGGCCATGATGACCGATATGGGACCCCCGCTGTACGGGTTGAATGTGCGCAGTTTGATATACTGGATAGCCGGTCCTACGCATAGGGCCGTATTGGAGGGCAGTGTCCAGGGGGTGGTGGTCCAGGAAAGAAAGTACAACGGTTCATCCTCCCTTTCAAAAAGAAAGTCACTATTGTTATCCTTCGTAATCCTGAACAAGGCGGTACACGTGGTGTCCTTTACGTCTTTGTAGCAACCGGGCTGGTTCAGTTCATGGGTGCTAAGCCCCGTTCCGGCTGCAGGAGAATAGGGTTGTATTGAATATCCCTTGTATAACAGGCCTTTCCTGTATATCTCACTTAGCAGGTACCAGACAGTTTCTATATACGAGTTATGGTAGGTGACGTATGGCCGGCTCATATCCACCCAGTATGCCATCTTCCGGGTAAGGAGTTCCCATTCGCGGGTATATTTCATGACTTCTTTCCGGCATACCGCGTTGTATTCTTCTACTGTCAGGGTAACCCCAATGTCTTCCTTGGTGATTCCCAGCATTTTCTCGACATTCAGCTCCACGGGAAGTCCGTGTGTATCCCAGCCGGCACGTCTTTCCACTTTAAAGCCGCGCTGGGTCTTGTACCGGCAGACCACATCCTTGATAGCCCTGGAAATCACGTGGTGGATACCTGGCATTCCATTTGCAGAAGGAGGTCCTTCAAAAAACACGAATGCGGGTGCTTCAGGACGGTCTTCGACGCTCCGGCGGAAGGTTTGCTCCTGGTCCCATTTGCCGGTGATTTCCTCCTGGATGGCTGGCAGGTCAAGATTCTTATATTCAGGGAACTTCATAAAAAAAGGCAATAAAAATAGTTTGCAAAGATACGAATCTTACCTATCTTTGATAGCATGTTGGAGAAATTTTCTTTTAACTACATTGATATCATACTTTTATTGGTATGGCTCATAGCCATAACAGAGGGTCTGATGAAAGGGCTCATCAAACAGGTGGTTGGAATTCTTGCCCTGATCGTGGCCGCTTACTGTTCCTTTCATTTCAGCGGGTTCGCAGCGGACTGGATAGTGGATTGGTTCAACTGGAACGGAGAAGGGTTACGCATAGTGGCGTTTGTGGTTACTTTCATTGTTGTGCTGATTGTTGTCCTGCTTTTAGGGCATCTTCTGGACAAGCTCCTGAAAATTGTCCTGCTTGGATGGCTGAACAGGTTGACAGGGGCAATATTCGGATGGATCAAATGGAATATCCTGCTGGTAATCCTGGTTTACGTATTGAGCCTTGTTGATGCCTATATCCCATTCCTGCCGAAAGAGGCTTTTGAATCATCACGGCTGTTTCAGGTGATAGAGAAATTTTCCTCCATACTGCTTCCCTACCTCCCCTTCCTGGATTGAGCCGGCGTCTGGCGGCAGCTGTTTAATCATTTATCCTATTTGTCTGTTAATTTCCCTGTCTAGGGTCTAGGTTTGTGGTATGAAGACAATCTGCAGACCTTCCTATCCTGTTTTGTCCCGGGACACAGCTGGTGATCATGTCTTGCGCGATAAGGGGAGCATAGGGTTTGGCGTATTTTTCATCGCGATAGTGCTGGCTACTGTTTCGGGCATGATTGTCTTTTTATCGTTTGTTGCTACGGAGCTGTCTGTTGTGAGAGAACCTGTGAGCGCGGAAAAAGGGAATATGCGGGCTCTGTTTCCCGGTTACAGCAGGAGAGAGAAAGAAAGGACAGCTCCGTTTATTATGGAAGAGGGATATGAAGAAGATACGTGTCAGGCAACACCATATAAGTGATTGCGGGGCGGCCTGCCTTGCGTCTGTCTCTGCCTGGTTCGGATTGCGCTTTCCTCTGGAGCAGATAAGGCAATGGAGCGGAACACAGACTCACGGCATTTCGGTACAGGGGATCAAAGAGGGCGCACAGGCACTGGGCCTGGAGGCGATGGCATACCGCCGTTGCAGTGGTTCAGGGGCAGTGGACCATAATCTGCTGAACAGCCTTCCCGTCCCTGCTGTATTTCATATGCATAAAGAGAACGGGCACAGCCATTTCGTGGTGTTTTACGGACCATGCAGAACCATTACCGGGAAAAAAAGAAAATACCGCATCATGGATCCTGAGGACGGGAGGATGCACCGCAGAAGACCGGAAGAGATCATGCAACAGTGGACCGGCGTGGTGGTCACATTGTCTGCCGGTGAAAATTTCAGGAAAGGCAATCACATCCCGGGATTCCTTTACAGGACAGGCGTACTGATGAAGGGGGAAAAACGAATGTTCCTGGCCGCGCTTGTAGCTTCCCTGCTGTATACATGCACGGGGATCATCTCGGCTTTGTTCCTGCAACAGATTGCAGACCGTATCATCCCGCAGGGTGCGGGTGATTTTTTGCGCTTGTTGGGATTTTCCATGGTGTATATTGCATTGTGCGCCATGGCCCTGAACATGTTCAGGGTCCATTTCCTGCTGAAAACAGGATTCAGGACGGCCTCCAGACTGGTGAACGGTTTCTACCGCCATATATTATACCTGCCCCAGCGTTTCTTTGACCAGAGGCAGTCTGGAGAACTGGTGGCACGCATCAACGATGCCTTCAAGGTAAGCACATTCCTGAGCACCGGTTTGCTGAACCTGGCACTGAGCGTATTCACGCTGATTATTTCGTTTGTGGTCATGTTCCTATTCAATCCCGGACTGAGCTGGATCTGTATTGGTGCGTTGCCGTTGTACGCAGCGATATACTACTTGTTCGACCTGAGGAACAAAGACACACAGCGCAGGATCATGATAGCCCAGGCAACTCTTGAGACAGGACTGGTAGATTCGCTGCGGAGCGTTGCACAGATAAAATACAGCACGGCACAGGAACAAATGACAGGAAAAATACAGGACCGGTTCGGAACGTATGTCCGCCATGCCTGGAAGGGAGGAATGAATCAGTTGTGGGCTGCCACCTGCGGGGATACCATAACCCGTGGTATGGGCCTGGCCATCCTGTGGACAGGGGCGGTTTTCGTGACACGGGACCTTATGAGCTTCGGGGAATTGCTTACGTTTTATGCCCTTACTGCATATTTTTCTTCCCCCGTAAGCGAAATCATTTCTTTCAGCCAGAAATACAGGGATGCACGTATTGCCACCGAGCGCCTGTTCGAGATCATGGAGCTGGAAACCGAGGAAGATCCGGTGCGGCACAAGGCGGGTGCGGAAGGTGGGAAGGCCGGTATGGTCAAGGCCCATGCGGCTTGTCCAGGGCATGGTAAAGGTTCTGGATGCAGGGGTGGAGACCTTGCCGTGAAAGACCTGTCGTTCCATTACCCGGGCAGGATGATGTTGTTTGAAAATTTCAACTGCAGGTTTCCATCGGGCAGTATCACCGGTATTGCAGGAGAGAGCGGGTCGGGTAAAAGTACCCTTGGCTCCTTGCTCATGCGCATGTACAACCCGGACGGGGGCACCATCTTCCTGGACGGTACCGAAGCCGGAAGCATCCCCCTGGATACCTGGCGCAGGAAACTGGGTATCGTGCCGCAAAAGGCCGATATGTTCGAAGGCAATATCCTGGAGAATATCACCCTGGGAGATACCTCGCCCGATCTGGAGCGGGTGGCTTCCCTTTGCAGTGAACTGGGACTGGAACCGTTTCTCTCTTCCCTTCCGCGCGGGATCCTCACACCTTTGGGGGAACAGGGCATCCAGCTATCAGGAGGGCAGCGCCAGCGGATTGCCCTGGCCAGGGCGGCTTACAGGGACCCCTCCTGGATAATCCTGGACGAGGCCACCTCTTCGCTGGACAGCACATCGGAGTTGTATGTGCTCAACGCCTTGCGCAGGTGGAGCCACCAGGGAACCGGTATCATTATCATAGGGCACAGGATGTCCACCCTTTCTGTCGCTTCGCACATCCTGCTGTTGCATGAAGGAAAAATCGCAGAAGAAGGATCACATGCTGTTTTGATACAAAAGAAGGGAAAATATGCTGCCTGGTGCAGGCAGCAGGGAATATAAGGCAAACGCGCGATTGCAGGCGGAATCTCACGCGCCTGAACGGTGAGAGAATATTTAAAAAACCTGAAAATTATGAGTGATTTTGAGATGCGGGATTTTGGGTTTGTTACCCTGGAGGCTTCAGTCCAGTGTGTAATAACAGGAGGAGATTCCGAGTACGGTATGTTTGGAGAATTACTCCAGGACCTCCTCAACGGTTTGGCCTCGAAAATGGGCAAGGCAGGATTCCTTGTGGCATTGCTGGCCAAAAACATTGACAGTTTCATTGACGGATTCAGAGACGGCTGGAAGAAATGAGAAGTGCTGATTATTTACAGGGCTTTGAGTCGTTGGGCGACAAAGCCTGCTGCGCAGTCATCGCAGGCGTGTCCTCACCGGGAGTGGATGAGGAACTGGCATACAAACTGGGTGAAATCCTGGGACAGGCATTCCGTGCTCTCTACGATCTGGGACAAAATCTGATTGGAAAATTGAAAAAATCAGGCGTTCCGGCATGATGAAAATGAGACTGGCCAACTAAGTTTGGCTGGTCTCTTTTCTTGATCTAAAAAAGATGCGAAAGTATTTATTCATAGCCTATCCCGTAGGGCTATATCTTATCTTTGGCTTACCTGTCCTGCTGTTATCCGCTATACTCTATTCCGGGGGAATTGATCTGTTGACGGCCAATTCCGTCGGGGCCATGGGAATAACCCTGTTGCACATGCGGCGCAAGCGAAGGAAAATGACAACTTTGCCTGCGATGCCATGGAAAAGAATGTTCCTGTTGACGGGGATCATGATGATTCCTGTAGTGTCGTTTACCGCGGTTCTTACGGGAAAGGCTTTTTTACAAATTCCACTGACACCCTGGCTCATCAACTGCACATGGTCGTTTTTCTGGGTTGCATGCTGCGAGGAATTGCTGTTCAGGGAGTTCCTCATCACCAGGATGCAGGAGGCCAGGATACCTGCCTGGGTGATACTTATACTTCCGGCGGTTATGTTTTCCCTGTGTCACAGACCGGAATCCCTTTCATTGTTGTTGCAGCGCTTTGTCCTTGGGACCTGCTTCGGCTTCCTGTATCTCAAAAAAAGGGATATCGCCCTTTGTATGGCAACACATTGGGTCTACAACATGATCCTCTACACTTTCCAGTATTCGCTGCCTGATGTAACAGCGTTATATTCAGCATCACGCGCTGCGCTCAATGTGTTGTTGTGCATGCTTTCGCTTTTAGGCATCGTTGTTGCATATTCTATAAAAAAAAGTAAATTTGTCGGATATTCTTAACTAGCACTATGAAAAAAAGTTTAGGTCTCATTCTGTTCCTGGTTTTCATGCTTCCCCTTTCCCTACAGGCTCAAAAAAAATGGTCGCTGGAGGATTGCATTCGTTATGCCTGGGAAAACAACCTAACCATCAAACAGCAGGAACTGGGGGTGGAACAATCGGAAAATATTCATTTTCAATCAAAAATGGATTTTACCCCTTCCCTTAGTGCCCGCGTCAGTGAAAACGTCAACTGGGGTCAGTCGGTTGACCTGTCAACACTGACCATACTGAACCACGTCAGAAGCAGCAATACAGGAGTGGGGATCTATGCCGATATGGATCTTTTCACAGGTTTTCAGAAACTCAACACGGTAAAGCAGGAGCGGTCCAAGGTCAATGTGGCCATACAGGAAGTGCAAAAACTCCGGAATGATATTTCCATAGAGATAACCCGCAGTTACCTGAACGTGCTGCTGACCGGTGAAATCCTGGACGCTGCCGTTCTAAGCCGGGAAAGCGTGGCTGAACAATGCTCCCGTACACGCAAACTGGTTGATGCAGGAAGTCAGCCCCTGAGTGCCCTGCTGGAGGTTGAATCCCAGCTGGCATCAGAAGAGCTCCAGGTGGTAGACGCCCAAAACAACCTGCGTACTTATCTGCTGACGCTGAAACAATTGCTTGACCTTCCCATGGAGGAATCTTTCGAGATCATTACCCCTGCCATAGGAGACCCCGGTGAAATGGAGCCTGTTTCCATTGAAGATCTTTATTACAAGTCACTGGACCTGCCGCAGATAAAAAAGACAGAGCATACAAAGGAGCAACGGCAGTACGAACTGGCCATTGCCCAGGGTGGCCGCTATCCCAGGCTTTCCCTGTCATTTGGGTATTCCTCGTTTTATTCGGACGCAAACCGTAAAAAAGATGACGACACTGATGAAACCAGCTCCGGAACGGTGGGGGATCTTTTTGGCGGATCATCGGCCAGCTTCTGGGAACAAATGAAAAACAACAACAATCCCTCCATAGGCCTTTCGCTTACCATCCCCATTTTTAGCAAGTGGCAGGTCAATACCAATGTGAAAAATGCCAGGCTGGGCCTGGATATGGCAGAACTGGAAATAAAGAATGCCCGGCAGGTTCTGCTTAAGGAAGTGCAGCAGGCCGCCAACGATGCCACCTCTACCTACCTCAGGACACAGGCTGCACAACGGAATGTGGCAGCCATGGAGGAATCGTTCCGTTACATGCAACAGAAATTTGATATCGGGATGCTCAATGGTACAGACTATATAGTTTCCAAAACCAATTTGTTCAAAGCCCAGAGCAGCTATATACAGGCAAAATACGAACATGTGTTCAAACTGAAGATCCTGGATTTTTACAAAGGCATTCCCATTACGTTATAAAATTATCATTTACATGAAAAAATCAGTATTGTGGATCATCATAAGTGCGGTCGTGCTTATTGTCATCCTGATCATCGTGGGCAAGAACCGTTCCGGTAAGGGCATAGAAGTAACCGTTGCAAATCCTCTTGTCAAGAATATTACCGAGGTCATTCCCGCCAACGGAAAGATCCAGCCGGTAACCGAGGTTAAGATCAGCCCCGATGTATCGGGTGAAATTGTTGTATTGAACGTTGCCGAGGGCGATCGCGTGAAAGCCGGACAGGTGTTGATACAGATCAAGCAGGACCAGTACAGGTCTGCCCGTGACAGGATGATAGCCGCATTGAACCAGTCCAGGGCACAACTTGCGCAACAGGAGGCCCAATTCAAACAAGTGGAGCTTTCCTACAAGCGCAACTTGTCACTGCATGAGCAGGGCGCCATATCACAAGCCGAATTTGAAGCTTCTTCCTCTGAATATTCCATAGCCGGTGAACAATTGAATGGAGCCCGCTTCAATGTCCAGAGTGCCGAGGCAGGCCTTGCCGAAGCAGAGGAAAGCCTTGCCAAAACCACCATCTTTTCCCCCATGAACGGTATTGTTTCCAAGCTGAGCGTGGAGCGCGGGGAGCGTGTTGTGGGAACAAGCCAGATGGCTGGGACCGAGATGCTGCGCATTGCCAATTTTGAGGAAATGGAGGTGTTGGTGGATGTGAATGAAAATGACATTGTCCGGATCAATCAGCTTGATACGGCCATAGTGGAAGTGGATGCCTACCGCGGCCGCAAGTTCACGGGTGTGGTCACGCAAATAGCCAACTCGGCCAAGAATATCGGTTCTTCCCTTGAACAGGTTACCAATTTTGAAGTCAGGGTCTTTATCCTCCCGGAATCTTACAGCGACCTGCTCATTACGGAATCGTCCACTCCCTTCAGGCCGGGCATGTCGGCCTCGGTTTCCATCCAGACCGAAACAAAATACCAGGCCATCGCCATTCCCATCCAATGCATCACAACACGTCCCGAATTACTGTCAGACAGTCTGAGGGAGCAACTCGGGCCCAATGAACTGGTAGAACAGGTTTTTGTATTGCGCGAAGACAATACCGTGCAAACGGTGCAGGTCAGATCCGGATTGCAGGACCATATCCATATAGAAATTCTTGAAGGGCTGACACCACAGGACAAGGTGGTGACAGGTCCCTATTCAGCCATTGCAACAACGCTTGAAAACGGGTCCAAGGTAGAACCCATTGAAGAAAAGGCTGAAGGAAAGGAAACAAAAGTCACTCAGGTACGTGCAACCACACATACTGTTGATTGAAACAAGCACGCAGGTTTGCTCTGTCTCGCTGACCGCAGGTAGCCGGATCGCTGCCAGTCGCCAGACGGACATGCCAAAAGCCCATGCATCACTTCTTGCTGTCTTCATTCGCGATATCCTGCAGGAATGCGGCCTGAGCGTGCGGGATTGTGATGCCGTTGCAGTAAGTGGCGGTCCAGGCTCATACACGGGATTACGGGTGGGAGTATCCACAGCCAAAGGCTTGTGCTTTGGAGCTTCCCTGCCCCTGATACAGGTGAATTCACTGGAGCTGATCGCCCAATCATACCTTGATCACAACACTTCTGTAAATCCCCGGCGCATCTACCCCATGATAGATGCCCGGAGGATGGATGTTTATACTGCTCCTTATTCTGCCGGAACCATAGATGACAAGGGCCGCGTGGCGATCATGGAAGGCCCGGTTGAGGCCCTAACCATAATAGCGGGACGGTTTGCAGAAGACCTTGAACAGGGGCTTGTTGTCTTTACCGGGAACGGTGCCTCAAAATGCAGGGAGGTGATACAACATCCCAACGCAGTAATCGCCCCGTTGGAATCCCATGCCAGCGGTATGGCCAGGGCTGCCATGAAGGCCTTCCGGGAGAAGAAATTTGAAGATGTGGCCAATTATACGCCCTTCTATCTGAAAGAGTTTCAGGCTATCCGTCCTAAAGCAGACTTTTGACTATCCTGGCAACCTCATCCAGACTGGCTGTCCTGGCAAGGATTTCCTCATCGCTGTTAATGATGAAATAAGCCGGGAGTTCCCCCACATTATAGGTTACCAGGGCAGGAGAATACCCCCCCAGTCCGTCACACACGCTGACCCAGGGCAGGGACTGTTCCCTTACGGCCAAAGCCCAGGCTGTCTTGTCGGTATCTATCGCCACCTGGAAGACTTCAAGCCCTTTCGGCGAATAGGTATCATATATTTCCATCAATTCACGGTTGTCCAGCCGCATCTCGACGTTGGCGCTATGCCAGAAAGAGAGGATTATGGTTTTCCCCTTAAGGGATGAAAGGCACACCGGGGCTCCGTCAATACCGGGAAGACAGATGTCAGGAAAACCTATTACATCGGCACGGTCAAAAGCCTGCTCCATTCGCAGGGCCTTTTCCATGCTTTCAAACCTGTCCCTGATGGCCATCACATAGGGGGAAAGAGGATAGTCCAGATATAGCGAATCGTATACCCTGCGCAACAAAGGAGCATCTTTTGTGTCGGCAAAGACATACAGCGGGCCGGGAAATTCATGGAATACCAGTGAAGTATTGACAAAGGCACGGGGATGCTGGTATAGGAAACGGATCGCATCCTGCTTGTAGCGAATAAAAAGTGAACCCAGCTTGAGGCTCAGATCGTCTTTTTCCCCGGTGGCTGCTTTTTCATACAACACATACAGGGAATCAAACTGCCTTACCGTTTGAAAGAGACGGTCATTGACCTGCTGCAGCAGCAGCGATTCTTCCGATCCCTCTATGCTGACAGGACTGCCATCTGTCCCGACCTCAACATGCACCCGGTCTCCCTTCTTGAGTATGAGCGAGGCAATCCTGCGTTCCCCCGCATACAGGTAATAATAACCGGGTTGATCCACTCCTTTGTCCAGGTCATAGCTGAAGTTGCCCTTTTCATCGGCGGAAATCGTGTCAAGCAGGGTTTCCGATGTAAAGTCCAGCCGTTTGAACAGCAGCGGTTCTTTTTCGGTAATCTGATGTACCGTGCCGCTGATGCGTACGGTGTTGCTGCCGGTGCATGAGAAAAATAAGGTGGTACCCAGTAGGGCTGCCACAAGATAAAGTCTGTGGATTTTCATGATGGGATTATTCGAATTGTTGGGCTATCATCCGGCAGATACGTTGCATCTCCTGTTCCGGGATCTTGCATGCAGGCCGGCTAAGGTTCATATCTCCTTCCGAGTCCATAGGGATGAGATGAATATGCGCATGGGGGACTTCCAGCCCCAAAACCCCGACACCCACCTTTTTGCACGGGATAGCAGATTCAATGGCCCTTGCCACCCTTTGGGCAAAGCGGAACATATCACCCAACATGACAGGGTCCAGATCGAATATATAGTCGGTTTCCTGTTTAGGGACAACCAGTGTGTGGCCGGGCTTCCGGGGATTTATATCAAGAAAGGCGTAGAAACGGTCGTCCTCTGCTACCTTGTAGGAAGGGATTTCACCTGAAATGATGCGTGAGAATATTGTAGCCATATCAAAGCGCTATTTCCAGTATTTCAAACTCAATAATACCCGAGGGAGTGCTTATCTGGGCTATTTCTCCTTTCTTCTTCCCCAGCAGCCCCTTTCCAATGGGAGACGATATAGCCAGTTTCCTTTGCTCCAGGTTTGCCTCACTTTCCCCCACCAGGGTGACTTCCATGATGGATTTATTCTTCAGGTTCTGTATTTTGACCTTGTTCATGATCTGTACCACATTGGTGTTGAGACGGGATTCATCCACTATCCTGGCATTGGCTATCATGTATTGCAGCTTGGCTATCTTCATTTCCAGCATGGCTTGAGCATCTTTAGCAGCATCATACTCGGAGTTTTCAGTCAGGTCACCCTTATCCCGGGCCTCGGCAATGGCACGTGCCGCCGCTACCCGTTCCACCGTGGTCAGCACGTTCAGTTCCTCTTTTAATTTCTCCAGACCCTCGGCTGTTATATAATGAATTTTGGTCATATCACAATCTTAAAGAATAAATAAAGAATAAGAAGAATCCTGCGCTGGCAGGACTCTTCTCAGCACAAATATAATACTTCTTTATGAATCAACCAAATTCGTCGAATTTTGGTTTCAGGATCTCGGAAAATATAACGGCCTTCTTAGCGTTGAAGCCAAATTTACGTTCACCTTGCCGGGAGGTTTTGACTGTTTGCTCCGCGGGTCTGACCGGCAACCCGACATCTTCATTGCCTGAGGTCGTCCTGATTGCCTCTTCCATGATATTTTCCGCGGGGGTCTCAGGAACGGAAAACCGGAATTGGGGCCTTTCTTCAGGAAGGGTGTACAATTCCTCGTCGATATGCCTGGGGATGCGGGACTCTGTTCTCCTTTTCTTGGAGCGTGCGTTGATGATCCCGAATACGATGGCCAGGATGCTCAACAGTATGGTGATTAGTGTATCTGATTTCATAATAAGGCTTCCTTATCCTTATTCAACTGTTCTTTTAACGAATCCAGGGAAGGAAAGGCAATTTCCTGCCTGTGGAATTTCAGTATTCGGACCCGGATATCGAGTCCGTAAATATTATCTTCAAAATCAAAGATATGCGTTTCAATGATACGTTCCAAATTATTGGCTATCGTAGGACGGACTCCTATATTCATCATGCCTCGGTACCATCTTCCGTTGACCTCTGCCTCAACCTTGTAAACACCGTCTGCAGGCAACTGTTTAAGCGGTTCGTATAATTGCATGTTGGCCGTAGGAAAACCCAGTGTCCTTCCCATCCGGTTTCCCAATACCACCACCCCGTGGAGGCTGTAGGGATAACCAAGCCACCGGTTGGCCGTTTCCATGGAACCGGCAGTCAGGGCCGCACGAATCTTGGTGGAACTGATATGTTCACCTGCATCGGACACATATTCCGGTACACGTATGATCGTAAGGCCGGCCATCTCTGCTTCCCGGTCCATGAGCTGAGGATCGTATGCCCCATTACAGCCCAGCCTGTGGTTGTAGCCTGCCACAAGGACTTTGACATTGTATTTCCGGTCAAGGTATTCCCTGAAGAAATCCCGTGAGGAGACCATGGAAAATTCCCTGGTAAATGGTATGATCTGTATCTCGTCGACACCCAGGTCGTACATCATTTTCTTCTTTTCATCAAGGGATGTGAGCAGGCGGAATTTTTGTGCATCCTGTTGCAAGACAGCCCTGGGATGGGGCCAGAAGGTAAGCGCCAGGCTCTTTCCACCCATCTTTCGTGCTGTATCCGCCAGGGATGTCAGTACGGCGCGGTGGCCAAGGTGGACACCATCAAAAAATCCGGTAGCTGCTATAACCATTTTACGAGTGGGAAATCCTGCCTGTGAGGCATGTTTGAATTATACGCGAAGATCCTGGAGGCAATGTAATACGATCCGGCTGTCTGTGGAACCAGTTTGCACACATAAGTGGCCTCACCATTGGAAGCTTTTTCAAGGCGGTACGGAACAATTTCGTCTATGACAACCTTCCCGTCATTATTTTGGGTGGTAATCACCATTTCCACCCTGATATCATCCTTGGAAAGAGCGCCCAGGTATAGTTTTATCCGTGATTCACATTCACTTCCCAGTACCAGGATATCCTTGCTGTCGTTGGGATGTGTATAGGAAATCACTTCCAGGGAATTCCATTCTCTTTCCATCTTCCTTTTCCAGTAAGCCATTTCCCTTGCCAGGGCATAATTGCCGTCAACCATGTCCGTATGACGTTTGGCCAGCGGTCTGTAGAATTTCTCTTCGTAATCCTCCATCATGCGATTGGTGGTGAAATTCCCTGCTACAAAGGCTATGGTATTCTTGATATGCTGCACCCATTCAACAGGGATCCCTTCCTGGTTTCTCTTGTAGAACATGGGAACAATCTCGTGTTCCAGCATGTTGTATATGGTTGCGGCATCCAGGTCGTCCTGGTACTCCTGGCTCTCGTAGGTCCTTTCTTCGGGCAATGCCCATCCGGCACCCTTTCGGTACCCTTCCACCCACCATCCGTCCAGTACGCTGAAATGCATCACTCCGTTCATGGCCGCCTTTTCTCCACTGGTCCCCGATGCCTCCAGGGGACGTGTGGGCGTATTCATCCAGACATCCACCCCCTGGATCAGGCGCTTTGCCAATTCCATGTTGTAATTGGGAAGGAACAGGATCTTGCCCAGAAAACGGGGCATACGTGAAATCTCAATGATCCGCCTTATCAGGTCCTGGCCGGCTTTGTCGTGAGGATGTGCTTTGCCTGAAAACAAAAACTGAACAGGATGCCTGGGATTGTTGACAAGGGCATCCAGCCTGTCCAGGTTGGTGAAAAGCAGGTGAGCTCTTTTATAGGTAGCAAAGCGTCGTGCAAAACCAATGGTCAGAATGTCCTTGTTCAAGGCTGCCCTGATGGCAACCACTTCCCTGGGTGAATAAAATTCCGGAGCATTCCGTGTCTGGGTAAGGGTCAGGACCAGCCTGTCCGTCAGTTTTTTCCGCAAAGCATTGCGGACATTCCAGATTTCGGCGTCCGGCACGTTGAGGATTCCCGTGAAACATTCTTTGTTGTAATGATGCGTCCCAAAATCCGGCCCGAAAACGCGTGCATGGACTTCTTTCCATTCCGGAGCCGTCCAGGTATGGTAATGCACCCCGTTGGTCACATAATCCACATGCGATTCCTGGGGTAAATATGCAGGCCATAGCGGATTGAGTATCTCCCGGCTTATCTGTCCGTGCAATTTGCTTACTCCATTGATCTCCTGCGAAAGATTGGCAGCCAGAAAGCTCATGGAGAATTTTTCATTGGGATTGCAGACATCCGTTTTGCCCAGGGCCATGAGTGTTTCCCATGAGGTTTTAAGCCTTTCGGGGTAATGCGAAAAATAGGGACGGAGCATTTCCTCGGTAAAGGCATCATGACCTGCCGGTACCGGGGTATGGGTGGTAAACAGGGATGATGCGCGCACCACCTCCCTGGCCTGTTCAAAGGAAAGGTTATCGTTCACAACATATTCCCTGAGCCGCTCCATTCCGGTAAAGGCAGCATGTCCTTCGTTGCAGTGGTAAACATCGGCCTGAATGCCCAGGGCACGGAGGGCACGTATTCCGCCCACACCCAGCAACAATTCCTGTTTCAGCCTGTTTTCCCAGTCACCGCCGTATAGCTGGTGGGTGATGCTCCTGTCCTCGGCCAGGTTGTCCTCAAAATCGGTATCCAGCAGATAGAGCGGGGTCCGTCCCACATCCACCCTCCAGATGCGGGCATAGATGTTGCGTCCCGGGAAAGCTATGCTGATGGTGGTCCAGTTGTCTTGGCTGTCACGTACGGGAACGGCAGGGATTTTCTGAAAATCGACCATTTCCCTCTCACTCACCTGGTCTCCCTGTGCGGACAGGACCTGGCGGAAATACCCGTAGCGGTACAACAGTCCCACTCCCGTTATGGGAACTCCCTTGTCGGATGATTCTTTCAGGTAGTCCCCGGCAAGGATTCCCAGGCCTCCGGAATATATCTTCAGCGTCCAGTCCAGACCGTATTCCATGCTGAAATAGGCTACCCTGGGACCGGTCAGCTTTTCGCGCATTTTCATGTATTGGTTGAACGATGCCTCTATTTTGTCCAGTTGTTCCAGGAATGTCTTGCTTCTTTCCAGGGCCTTGTATTTCTTGTAAGGGATCTTCTCCAGCAGGACGATAGGGTTTTTTTCCACATCCCTCCACAGGTTGTGGTCTATTCCTGAAAAAAGTTTCCTTGCCTTCTGATTCCATGACCACCAGAGGTTCCTGGATAATACTTCCAGGAAGTTCAGACGTTGCGGCAGCTGTTTCTGGATGGTCACAGGAGACCAGGTTGGTACGGACCTCAGCTGGTCGGGGCGGCATATAGTGGATTCTTCCTTGATCGTCTGGAATTTTCCCAGGTTCCCAATCAGCTTTTCGAGGGCGATCTCATAGGCTTTTTTGTAGTACTTCAATTGGTTCTCCCACAAGGCAATTGTTGATACCAGGCGGGCATTCTCCTTCATGCGCAACGCTTCTTCTGCTGACAGCATGCTCATACGGCGGATCACCGCGGCCACATCATTCACCACAGAGGCGTGGTTGTTGTCGTTGCGGAATACGATCTCTATCCCGGGATGTGGTTCCTTGTAGTTTGTGTTGACCCAGTGGCCGAAGCCGGTCAGGGATGTGGTTACAGTGGGCACATGAAAAGCGAGGCTTTCCAGCGGGGTATAGCCCCAGGGTTCGTAGTAAGAAGGAAAGACGGTGAGATCCAGGCCTATGAGCAGTTCGTAATACGTTTTATTGATCAGTCCGTCATCTCCGTTCAGATAACATGGAATGAAAAAAACACTCACATTGTTCTCCTTCAGGTTGGTCAGCCCCTGTTCACGTATTACTTTCATAACCGGGTCGTATTCAGGATCATTCAGGTAATGGGAGGTAAAGGGATTATCATATTCTTTTCTGGGACCGTTATGATTGGCCGGCACCATGATAAAGGCCAGTATCTGCCTGTCTTCGGGTCCTCTTTCCCTGTTCAGCCATGCGAGTGATTCCAGGAAGATGTCAATG
>MWFB01000030.1 GCA_002071385.1 Bacteroidetes bacterium ADurb.Bin013 | reverse complement strand
GAAACGGGGACGACCCAAAAAACAGCACTCAATTCAGCTGGAGAGTTAATTGTACAAAATAATGAAAAACTCACGTAATTGTGAATTATTTAAGTCGCATTTATGTTCAAAGTTATTGACAGAAATTGAGTGAGACGTTGCAATATTTAGTACCTTTGCAAGATATTAACCATCGGCTTCAGATGCGCACCCTGCATTACTCTATCAGAATTAGCGACCTTATCAAATGCGCAGGTATATTAAATTTATACCGTTATATAAACCAGCAGGGTTTATTCCAATGCACCTGGTATCGCTTCTGCAATTTACGCCTCTAAAGGAGCCTGACGGGTTTCAAAGTCGCTTTTAGGTTCCCGCGTGCTGATCCGGGAAACCATACATGCTAAGTTTTTACAATCCTTTTATCTGCCTGGCAGACTAAAGCAAAAAATTTATAACTATCAATTAATTCCTTTTATGCACTTTATACTAACTGCTCTTACCTGTGTGGCTATTGTCACCGATTCTCTTAGTTACAAAGAATCGGGTGCAGCCATAGAAGCGTACCGGCAATCCATTGAACAGGGAGGCAAACAGACGGTCCTGCTTCTGGACCGCTGGCACCATCCCGATTCCCTGCGTGCCCGGCTGTATGATCTGTACCTGGACCAAAACCTGGAAGGGGCCATATTGATTGGCGACGTGCCCATAGCCATGGTGCGCGATGCGCAGCACCTGACCTCGGCCTTCAAGATGGACCAGGACAGGGATTGGAAAGAATCATCGGTGGCTTCGGATCGTTTCTATGATGATTTTGATTTGCGGTTCGACTACATCAGGGCGGATGAGGAAAAGCCGAATTATCATTATTATACCCTCAGGGCCGATTCCCCCCACACTATTTCCTGCGATATATATTCTTCACGCATTGTGGTCCCGGAGATACCCGGAGCCGACCGGCATGCCCTGCTGACGGCCTACCTGGAAAAAGTAGTGCGTATGAAGGCACAAAAAGAGGTCATTGACCAGGTGCTCCTGTTTACCGGGAACGGGTACAATTCGGATTCCATGCTGGCCCGTTTGGACGAAGCCTGGAGTCTGCGGCAGCAATTTGCGGGGTTTGGAACGATTCCCGGTTACCGTTTTGATTTTATCAATTACGATTTCGATAATGTGGTCAGGCCCCGCATAAAGGCAGCCATGTCTGACCCTGGTCTGGATGTGGCCATTCTGCACCACCACGGATCGGAAGACACCCAATACCTGGGGGCTTCCAGGATTAACGGCATTCAATCTGCGTTTGACTACCTGAAACGTTTTGTACGTAGCAGGTTGGGCCGTTCCAAAGACACAACCGCCACCAAAGAGGAATACAAGGCTGAATACGGCATTACAGACAGCTGGTTCCAGGGTGCGTTTGACCCGGAAATCATCCGGCAGGATTCAGCCTATGCGGCCAGCATGAATCTGAGCGTGGAAGACATGGCGGGCTATACACCACAGGCAAAATTCGTAATGTTTGACGCCTGTTACAACGGTTCTTTCTATTACCACGACTATATTGGCGGACGATACCTGTTCCAGGAAGGCAATACGATAGTCGCACGGGGCAATACCGTTAACAGCCTTCAGGATATATGGCCCGACGAAATGATAGGGCTGCTGCAGGGAGGTGTCTGTGTGGGTAACTGGGCTAAAATGAATATGACCCTGGAACTGCATTTGCTTGGCGATGCCACCTATGCGTTCGCCAATACCAGCGGCACATCCTGCCTGGATAAGGAAATCCGGCAGCAGGCAGAGAACCCGGTTTTCTGGCGCCAGCAGTTGTCCATTGCCACAGGGGACTTTAAAGCCCTGGCTTTAAGAATGCTGTATCGAAATAATGCCATTTCTTCTGCCGAGTTGCTGGCCATACAGCAGTCCGATCCCAGTCCGATGGTGCGGCTGGAAGCCTTTACATTAAACAAGAAAATTGCCGATGCCAACCTGAAACCAGCCGTACTGGCCGCCCTTCATGATGACCATGAATTGTTGCAGCGTATGGGAGCGCTCACAGTCAACCTGATGGGCGATGAAGACCTGCTGGAGCCGGTCATGGAGATATATTTTGACCCTACGACTACTGTACGGGTGAACTTCCACTTGGGCGAAGTGTTTGAACAGGTGCCTTATGCAACTTTTGAAGCAGCTGCGATGGCTTACCGGGCAAATAATCCGCTCTGGCCAACCGATGAAAGCTTCCAGGCATTGCTGGGCAGCCTGCAGTATGCACAGAAATCGCGCGATGAAGACCTGGCCGTCATAGCCAAACCCGATGCCACCGATAAAGAACTACGATGGGCAATTCCCTCGCAACGCAACAAGCAGAACGTGCTAATGGTAGATGCGCTGCTCACCTTCCTGCGCGACACCTCACGCAAACCGGAGCAACGTGTTACAACCGCCGAAACGCTGGGATGGTATATGTTCTCTTTCCGTAAAGCCGATATTGTGGCCGCCTGCCGGGAAATCTATGCCACAGAACAGGATCCGGCGGTAAAGAACGAACTGGCCAAAACCATTGGCCGGCTGACCGGAAAAGCAATAGAAGTGACGCCAATGCCCGTCCGTAGAAGCTTTGCCATTGTGGTAGACAATGCCACGTACCAGGCCTGCAAGGCAGCGATCGAGGCTTATCGCCAGGCCGTTGAAAATGACGGACTCACCGGGTATGTACTGGCAGGAGACTGGCAGTCACCGGAGCAGGTGAAGGCGCAACTGGCGAAATATTACCGGCACAAAGCGCTGGAAGGGGCTGTCTTTGTGGGGCAGGTTCCCATTCCCATGGTGCGAAGGGCACAACACATGACCTCGGCTTTCAAGATGGACCAGACCATTTCATGGCGCGAATCATCGGTGCCCTCTGACCGCTTCTATGACGATTTTGACTTGCAGTTTGATTTCCTGAAGCAGGACAGCCTGCAGCCGCTGTTCTTTTATTACAACCTGAGCGGCCGTGGCCCGCAGGAAATAACCTGTGATATTTATTCAGGGCGCATCAAGCCGTCGCTGCCCGGTGAGGAAGGATACGCCCAGATACGTCATTACCTGCAAAAGGTAGTAGCTGAGAAGGCACAGGCCAATAAGGCGGATTGTCTGGTTTCATACACGGGAGAAGGATCTTTTTCAAATTCACTGTCTGCCTGGAAAGATGAACAGATCACCCTGAAGGAACAGTTCCCGCAGGCTTTTCGCACGGCAGAAACCGCCAAACTGTACATGTTCTACATGTATCCAGAAAATATTAAAGAAGTGCTGACCGGCGAACTGCAGCGCAAAGAGGTGGACCTGTTCCTTTTCCATGAACACGGGGTTCCCGAGCGCCAGTACCTCACAGGCAATCCGCCTGCCACACATGAAGAAGCTTACTTTGCCGATGGGCAGAGGTCAATGCGCTCACTGATGGCCCAACAGGTGCGCTTCCGCAAGTTTGCGGAAGGTTCCTCTGAAATGACCGACTACATGCGCAGGATCGAAAAGGAGTACGGATTTGATTCCACCTGGACAGCCACGTATTTCGATCCGGCCATAAGAGAGCAGGATTCACTGTATGATGCTGCGCAGGGAATTATGCTGGACGATGTTACCAACATCGGGCCGCAGGCCCGGATGGTGATATTCGATGCTTGTTACAACGCCGATTTTCGTGAAGAAGACTGCATTGCCACCCGCTATATCCTGACAGAAGGAAGCGGCACGATTGCCTGCTTCGGCAATTCGGTGAACGTGCTGCAGGACAAATCTTCCTCTGATCTTATGGGACTGCTGGCAGCGGGTTGCCGGATAGGTGAGTGGGCAAGGAATGTGAACATCCTTGAATCCCACATCATTGGAGACCCGACCTTCCGCTTTGCCGGAGAAGACAGTCCGGATATTGATTTTTACGCATCGGATCCAGTCTATTGGCTGGACAAACTGCAGACGGTTCCCGAGTATGACCTGAAGGGACTTGCGCTCTACAAACTGCATGAATTGTCTTATCCCGGCATGCCTGAATTGTTGTACAGTACATTCTGTGAAAGTCCTTCCTATATGCTGCGCCTGCAGTGCATGCACCTGCTGGCCCATTACGATACGCCACTGTATGCCCAACTGCTGAAAAAGGGCAGTACGGACCCTTATGAATTCATCCGTCGCAAATCCATTTACTACATGGGAAAAGTGGGGCTGGACGAATTCATTCCCTATGTAGTCAAGACTTATATGGATGACGTACAGTCTGTCCGGGTGCTTCATAACGTGTCGTTCGTGGCGGGTCATTTTGACACCGGACTGTTGCGACAGGAATTTGCAGAAGCCGTAGACAAGGCCGGTTACCTGCACGACAAGCAAGCTTATCTGGACCAGGTGAACAGGATGATAGAGAGTGGAGAAAGCATGAAGCAAGCCTGCTGGAAACAGATTGTAAATTACCTGGATCCCGGGGCGGAAAAGTCTTGGTATCCCAATTCTTTACGTAACAATCCCTACCCCCAGCTTGTGGATGCTCTGATAAAGGCTTTATGTGATACGCAGACCAATGCCGGGTTCCGTATTCAGCTTGCCGAAATCTTAGGCTGGTACGTGAGGGCCCCCCGCCGGGCAGACATAGTGCAGGCATGCCATGAATTGCTGGCAGACAGCACCACAACCGATCCGGCACTGCGGGACGAACTGCAGAAAACCATTTACCGTTTATCCGCTTATATGAAGTAGTATGAAAAAAATTGTATTGGTTATTTGTTTCCTTGCCCTTGGTTTTACTGCCGGAGCTGTACCGGACAAACGTCCGGCTAGCTCGTTCGCCATCATAATAGACCAGGCTTCATATAACGCATGCAAGGCAGAAGTTGATGCCTACAAGGCCGTTCTTGACGCAGAAGGGTTACCCGCCGTCATTGTGACAGGGGACTGGCAGACGCCGGACCAGGTAAAAGCCGGTATCCTTAAGCTGTACAAACGCAAGCCACGGTTGGAAGGCATAGTGCTGGTAGGGGAAATCCCCGTGGCACGCGTGTTGGGAGGCCAGCACTTCACGACGGCTTTCAAGATGAACCAGAACCGGTTTCCATGGAACGAATGTTCCGTTCCTTCGGACCGGTTCTACGATTGCTTTGATTTGAAATTCAATTACATAAAGCAAGATAGTGTTGAACCTTCGTGGCATTACTACTGGCTCTCGGAGGAAGGAACGCAGCAGCTGCGGCCAGCCATTTACTCGGCACGGATAAAAGTACCCGACGACTTGTGCGGTGGTGACAATGCACAACGTTTCGAACTGCTGCGGGGCTACCTGCAAAAGGTAGTGGCGGCCCATAAGGAAACGAACCCGTTTGACAGGCTCATACATTTTGCAGGTGAAGGGTACAATTCAGACTGCCTGACGGCATGGCGCCAGTATGCGCTGGTCTTTAGCGAATATTTCCCACTGGCATTTGCCTCTGCTTCAGGGAATACGTTCCTCAATTTCCGGCAGGATCCTGTGATAAAGTACTTGCTATATGACCAGATCCAGCGGCCGGGCACAGACCTTCTGGCTTTTTATGAACACGGGGCCCCGGACACACAGTACATCAACGGGGATTACCCGGCCCAAACTTTCAAAGAAAATATTGGGTGGCTCAAGCACTTGTTGCGCGTGCAGTACAAACGATGCAAAAACCCGGAAGACCAGCAGGAATTCATTAAGATGAACTGCGACATGTACCATCTGGATCCCATCATGTTCCATCCGGACACGCTGACGGCCTATGCCGTGAAGGATTCCAGCGATGAAGCCGACCGGTACATTGTCCTGGAAGATCTGAAAAAACTCAAACCCGGAGCCAGGATGGTCATGTTGAATGCCTGTTATAACGGATCATTCCACGAAGAGGGATATGTAGCGGGTTCTTACCTTTTTGTGCCCGGAAGTCAAACGGTTACAGCACAGGGCAATACGGTGAACGTGCTGCAGGACAAGTTTGCAGACCAGCTCATTGGTTACATGGGTATGGGCATCCGTCTGGGATTCTGGCAGAAGGAAGTGGTAACGCTGGAATCGCACATGTTGGGCGACCCCACATACCGTTTCACAGCCTGTGACAGGGCAGATGAATGGAACCGTGCACTGGCTTCAGGAGCTCCTGAAGCCTACTGGCGCGGATTCCTTCAGGCCGGCGAACCCATGCAACGGGCCATGGCAATCAAGCAATTGACGGGAATGGGATGCATGACCTCTGCCGGACTGGAAGAGATTTTCACCAGGGATGACTCCTACATTGTCAGACTGCAGGCACTTGTGTTGTCGGCAAAATTTGCGGACGAACATACCAAAGGAATCATTATGCGCGGTTTCCACGACCCGTATGAAAACATACGCCGCCAGGCATGCAATATGGCAGGCAAAATGGGTTGCAACGATTTCATTGAACCGTTGAAATCACTCCAGGCCGGGGCTTATGAAACACAACGCGTGCAGTATGCGGCTCAAACAGCACTGGAGGTCTTTGACCCGGCCCTGGTGGGAGGTGGTGCCGAACTGGCAAATCCTAACCTTGATGAAGCGGGAATCCGCTATCTGCGCAACAATCCGCAGCATTTCAGGATCCCGGAACTTCTCGGTTTTCTTGCCGATGCTGCACAACCGGCCGATTTGCGTGTTGTCATGGCCGAGGCGCTTGGCTGGTTCAATAACTCGGCACAAAGAATGCAGATAGCCGGAGCGCTGGAGGAACAACTCAGGCAGAAAGGGCTGCCCGAAGCGCTGCGGGCCGAAATGGTGAAAACCATAAAACGCCTGAAAAACAATTAACCAACAACATATATATTTTGCAATAACCTAAGCACAAAACAAGAGTAATGAAAAAACTTAAGATGTGGATTCCATTCGTAACGCTGCTTTTCCTGTTGGCCGGCACTTTCACGCTGCAGGCACAGAGGAGGCAGGGCGTAACCCTGGAAGGGTATGTCTACGAAATGGATGAAGACCAAAAGCTTCCTGTGCCGTATGCCTCTGTGAGCATTGCTTCGTTAAGCATAGCAGTGACTACAGATGAAAACGGGCACTATGTGATCAACAACCTACCGGCGCGTAATCTGCAGGTCACAGCCCGATTCCTGGGCCTGGAAGAACGGACCATAGAGGTTGACCTATCAAAACAGCAGGTGCTCGATTTCGTACTGCTGGTCTCGAACTTCAGGCTGGAAGAAATTGTTGTCACCGCCGAGTCCAACAAGGCAGGTGCCGCCACGGCATCCAAGATCAACAAAACGGCCATGGAACACATGCAGCTGACCTCACTGGCCGATGTCATGTCGTTACTGCCCGGTGCTGCCACCGTGAAGTCCGATCTGACCTCTGTCACCACCGCTTCAATCCGCGGGGGCAGCAGCCTGGGAACGGCCATCCTGATGGACGGGGCGCCCATATCGAACAACGCCAACATGCAGATTCTTTCATCGGCCATTGGCGGATCGACACCCAGCACCTCCGGGACCACGCCTTCCATAGGTGTGGACCTGCGTACCATCACTACAGACAACATTGAATCGATTGAGGTTATCCGAGGAGTGCCTTCCGTAGAATATGGGGATATCACGGCAGGGGCCATCATTGTGAATTCAAAGACAGGCCGCCAGCCGCTGTCCATCAAGTTCAACACCAATCCCAACCTGTACCAGGGAACCATCACCCACGGGGTGAACCTGGGTAAAAACGCGGGGAGCCTGAACTATAGCGGCGACTATTCCTACAGCGTCTCCGACCCCAGGGAAGGATATGATTTTTTCCGCCGTGTTACAGCCCGGATAGGCTATTCCAACACCATCGGCAAATGGTACACCAACACCTCGGTGAGTTTCCTCTCGGCCCTGGACAAAGGAGAACCCAATCCCGATGACGAGCAGGACGTGACCATACAGCGTCAGAACGACCTGGGTATCCGCGCCAACACAAGGGGAACCTTCACATTCAACCGCAACTTCTTCAAAAGCATGGAATACAATATACAGTTTGCCTATACAGACCGCGACAGCTACTTCTATGACGAGGCCACCAATGCAACGGTAGCCTATTCGTTGTCCAAACATGACGGCGCTGTTCTTTCCAGTATCCATGGCAACAAAATATACGACGTGAACGGCAACCTGGTAACCAACGTGCCAGCCGGTGAGGAATATTCCATTGCCTGGACGCTGCCTTCTCAATACAAGTATGATTATACTGTTGACGGAAGGGAGCTCAATACCTTTGCCAAGGTAAAAGCCAATTTCGCCGGAGACCTGGGCCCGACAAGCCACCGCATGGTGATCGGGGCCGATTTCAAGAGTGACGGCAACATAGGGGAAGGGAAGATATTCGACCCGCTCAACCCGCCATACCGCTCTGTAAGTTACACCGATGCCACACAGCGTGAACGTTCCTACAAGGAAATCCCGTTTGTGAACCAATTCAGCCTTTTTGCTGAGGAGAATTTTGACTGGGAATTTGCCAGCCGGCACCTGCAAATTTCCGCAGGTATCCGCTATGACCACGTGCTGAATTTTGGCGGCGGTTTCTCTCCCCGCGTGAATGCATCCATTGATATCCTTCCCAAGGCACTGACGCTGAATGCAGCCTTCGGGATCACCCGCAAAGCACCCACCCTGGCATACCTTTATCCGGACAAAGCATACTTTGACCTGCTGAACTTTGACAACTCCACATCTTCCTACGGGACAGCAGACCAGCACTTCCAGGTCATTACCACACGTATCTTCGATACAGAGAACGAAGAACTGAAAATGGCCAAAACACAAAAGATCGAACTGGGCCTGAGCGGGAAGATAGGACAGGTGACCTATTCCGTAGTCGCATACAAGGAAGCCGGTGAAAACGGGTATACCTTCAGTAAAGGTATCAATACTTTCAAGAGCGTTCCCCTGACCATATATCCGGCCCTGAAACAAGCCGATTATCCGGCTGACGGGTCGTTGCCGGCACTTAAGGTCCCCACAACCTACCAATACCTGATAAGCTATTCCCAGCCCTCAAATAACGGCGTGCACCATCAGAAGGGGATTGAATTCGACATCAACTTCGGCCGTATCGACGCTATCCGCACCTCGTTCATCCTGAACGGCGCCTGGTATGAATCGGAAGATTACCGCAATGGATATTCCTTCTGGAACAAGAACAAATCCACCTCTTATGACCAATACCCGCACATGGGGGTATTTGATGGTGATGTGAACGGTACCACGCATTACAGGAACTTCTCCACCAACCTGATCATTACCCACAACATCCCGGAACTGGGGTTCGTCGTTTCTTTGACCGCCAATGTGGTATGGGGTGAAAAAGCCTGGCAGACATATGGGAACGATACCATTCCCGTGGCTTACATATCTCGTCAGGATGGCAAACTATATGATTTCGATCCTGCATGGTTTGACGATCCTGCAAAGTCCGCTGAATTTGCCGGGATAGATCGCAGGAATGATGTGAGCGACATGCGCATGCTGATAGAGCCTACACTGCCACCGCTCATCTGCTTCAACTTTAACGTAACCAAACAGTTTGGAGACTTTTTGGATGTTTCGTTCTATGCACAGAATATGTTTCGCAGCACACCGTTGTATGAAAGCCAGATTCATCCCGGTTCATACAAGAGAAGGAATGCAAACGTCTTCTTCTTCGGATTGCAGTTAACGGCAAAAATTAAATAAAGGGAGACTACGATATGAAAAAGATATTTTTATTAAGCGCGGTCGTATGCCTTTTCTCTTGTCTGGCCACTTCCTGTATCAAAATGATGCAGGAAGCCAATGAAGCCGAGAAAGTCCATATGATAACGGTTTCGTATAAAGTAAATGCCGTGACGGGTTTTGTCCCTTACAGCGGAGAAGCGGAACCCGATCCGTCTTTCCAGACCAAAGGCCTGGAAGTGAATTTCATCAATTACCAGGAAGGGTCGTCCTTCAAGAGTGTGGTGGGGGACAACAATATTGTCACCTGCTCCCTCACTCCCGGTGTATACGCAGTAAATGTTTCGGGAAGTGTCACCAATCCCAAGGGTACGTACCGGCTGAACGGTTCTTCACTGAATGTTCCATTCACCACAGACATTACCCCACAGGAAGCAACTTCCAATCCCCAATATACCATTAACATCCGTCCGGCAAAAGTGGGATCGGTCATGTTCAGCGAAATATACTATTGCGGGGTGGCTCCGTATTATTTCCGGGACCAAACCTACACCATCTACAATAATGGAGATGAAGTCTTCTACCTTGACGGTCTCTGCTTTGCACAGCTTCACCCGAACATTGCCACCACCAACCTGCCCTCGTGGCCCGAAGAAGACGGTCGTGAAAATTTCGTATACGGACTTGTTATCTGGCAATTCCCCGGCACCGGGAAGCAATACCCCCTCCAGCCGGGAGAATCGGTGGTCATAGCCCAGGAGGCTATCAACCACAAAGTCAATAATCCGGCTTCGTATGACAATTCCATGAGCGAATGGGAATGCTGGTCAGGGAATGCCCTTCGTGGGAATCCCGACTGTCCCGATATGCCCTATATCTTCTGGTGGAGTCCCAACAGCATGCAGTGGCTGACCTCGGTATTCGGTGCAGCTTTCTGCCTCTTCAGGATAGACGACGCAGTAGTGAATAAAGCTTACTGGGAACAGGAAGGACACTGGCAAAGGGTGATAGGCCCCTCTTCAACAAGGTATGCCAAGATCCCTGCAGACGCAGTTCTGGACGGGGTTGAACTGCTTACCTCTATGAGTGCGCTCAATATGAAACGCATACCCGGCTTTGTAGATGCCGGAGGCACTTCTGTGGAAACCACCTATATCGGCAAATCGGTTTCACGTAAGGTTATTGGCCAACGCGCCAACGGTTCGCCTATCTATCAGGACACCAACAATTCTACCAACGACTTCCAGGTGAACGACTCGCCGGCCATCCGTCGCGACGGCCAGAAGATCCCCGCCTGGAGCCGTGCCAATGATCTATAACCTTTAAATGATTACTGCTATGAGAAAGAATATGATCAAATGGATAGGATGCCTGGCACTCCTGACAAGTAGTTATTTTGCAGCCAAGGCTCAGACCCCGGTCACTCCGGCTTCTGTGGATCGTCTTAAAATGGAAAGCCTTTGGCTCAGACATACCAACAATGTGGCCGGGGCGATCCTGGATAATCCCTGGCACTATGCTCTCACCGATTTTGAATACCAGATAGAAAAAGGGGAATTCAAACGGGTACAAAGCGGGAACAACAACAATGCGTTCCGGTTCAACACAGAAGGTGGCGGAATTTATGAAGCACTGGGCGGTGCCTATGCCTGGGGCGAATTCCATTACGACCGGTCTGTGTTGCGTGGCGCCAAATACAATGCTTCGCTGTCCGATCCGTTGCGCGGCATGCCCTATATCATTGCTGATCCAAATCCCAGCAAATGGATCAACCAGAATTATTCCATGCAGGTGAAGCTGGCCTCGCCCCTTATATGGAACCAGCTGGTCCTGGGAGTCGGAGCTACCTATGAAAACGGCATTGCCGCCAAGCAGGTTGACCCACGTCCCAAAGTGCTGTTATCGGAACTGAGTGTGAATCCCGCCCTGGTCTGGACTAAAGGCAGGCACGCTGTAGGAGCTGACTTTGTTTATCTCTCGCACCGTGAAGACGGGGCTGCTTCAAACTCCAACTACCGTGTACCCCAGATGGGTTGGGAAATGCTGTTCCCCGGCTATTTCATGGAAGGGGAGATCAGCAGCTTCGGAAGTATTACCGGTTTGCGCAATTTCAACGCCAACGCACTGGGCGGCGGGTTGCAATACGGGTATGAAGGCCCGAAGTTCAAAGTGGTAGCCGCTGGAAAATACCGTCAGACAACAGAAAATGTCACCAATTCCTATACGACGCCCAAACGCATCGGGACCACCAACAAGAAAGAGTGGACAGCCACCGCAGGGGCACAATTCCTCTTTAACGACAGGAATTCGTTATTTGCAGATTATAAGTATTATAACCGCAGCATTGACGGGATTGAATACATCCAGATTTACAATCCGGCCTATGAATCCCAGGAATGGATCGTATACGGGAAGTACATCAAGTCGAACTATTCAACAGTGAGCCACAATTTCGGCCTGGATTACATGATCTCGAAAGACGGACGCAGTGATTTCTCCTGGAAGTTCGGAGTCAATGCACAGGCAGAAAAGTTATCAGACGTTTACTACCTGCCGGAAAGCACGCAGGAAGTGAATAATTTCCTGGTTAAGGCGTACGTGAAAAAGAACTTTGTTACCGGCAAACGCAGCAGCCTGATGCTTATGCTGGAAGGGTTCCTGAACAAGAACACCAATGCGGAACACAATTATGGCGGATACTATGAAAACAACGTGGCATACACGCAGTTCGCCCTTATGGATTTCTACTACCTGAGCAGTTCCTACAACGGTTTCACGCTGGATGCCAGCTACACGATATCCAACATTGACCGTAAACAAAGAACGGGCGTGTACGTTGGTGCATCATTCAACTATGTGAATCCGACGTCCTACAAGGATTATTTCGACAAACGGAGTACCCTGACAGTGAAGGTAGGTCTGGCGTTCTAAACGGAATGCCCATATTTAAGAGACTGACCATGATTAATGGGTCAGTCTCTTTTTTTGTATTCTGGCAGCCGCAGAAGTGGGTGCCCCGCAGACCAGATTCTTTTGACTCATAATCAGCTATTTATGCAACTCATACCCCCGGGGGTATGAAACGCATAATGCTTTGAAAGCCAGCTAAAAGAACAATGTGTGCAACGCACCTATGGGGCCAGCAGCCGTTCCCCGGTGTCTTTGACAACGGCTTCTTTCCAGCGCTGGTTGTAGCCGCCGTAAATGGGAGCGGGAGGGATAGAGTCGGAGTGGCCGTTGGTGGCAAAGCTGCCGTCGGGGTTCTGGCGCTTGATGTTGCCATCTATGTATTTAACCAACAGGTAAACATCCAGTTCTTGCCAGCGCCTGAACAGGTTCGATGCCGTGCGCAGCGAGTAATCTGTCAGAAAGCGGCGGGCTTCCAAGGGGTCGCGTTCCCACAACTCCAACGCCTGCTTATCGGTCAGAGGGATTTCGGCAAGGCGGGCATTCTCGTGATCATCCACGGCCTGCCGGACTTCTGCCCCGATCTGGTTGTAGCGCAGGTAGGCAAACTGGGCAATGCGGTTGCACAGCCAGAACATGGACAGGGGCGAGTATTGCAGCATGGAGGCTCCCTGCCCCAGCGCATAATGCGGAGACACCTCCAACGAGGAAGTATAAACGGGAGTCAGGGGCGAAGTTCCGGCATCGTCCACACCAAACCAGAAGATGCCTCCTATTTCATGGGGCCACTGGGAGCGGCATTGTCCAACGAACCAGAAACCGGTTTGCTGGGTGGCTATAGCCCTTTCGTTGAGGTATTGTTTCCCGTCCACTTCAAAGCCCATCGGGCGCCAGCGATAGGGAAGGTCGTGACCTCCAGCCCCTATGTCGCAGGTCATGTCCATGGGGGTGCCTTCGTAATGGTCCCGCATCATGTCGGCCACCTGTTTGACAGTAAGTTTCTCTTTGGCTTTCACATACAACGGAAGGGGATTGTCAGGGTCGTGTCCCAGCGCGTAAGGAAGGTAAGGATCCATATCCTCGGCCCCGTGTTTGTTGAAAAAGGCCCACACCCGTGCGTCGCAGCCACGGATGGTGCCACCGTCCGCCGGACCATATGCCTCGGCAAAGCTGAAAAGACTGTCGGGGCCGCTGTAAAGGCCGGTTTCCCGTGCATGTTCGATCACGTCTGGAGCATACAGGCAATTCTGAGGGTCATCCAGGGGAAAGCGACGGATCCTGGCCTGGTTGGCATGTGCCGATATGGTCCCGTCGGGCAGGCGGACGGCCACCCATACAATCCCTTTGTTGACGTTCTCTCCGTTCACCATCCGGGGCGCTTTGCCAATCACGTCCATGAACCAGACCTCGTGCGGATCGGCAAAGGATATGGACTCTCCGGAAGAGGCGTAGCCGTACTCGTTGGCCAGGGTGGTAAAGATCTCAATGGCCTGCCGAGCGGTCCGGGCACGCTGCAGGGCAATGTACATGAGCGAGCCGTAATCCATGATCCCCTGGGGGTCATGGTGCGAGGACAATCCGCCCCAGGTACTTTCACCCACAACCACCTGGTGTTCATTCATGTTTCCCACCACCGAATACGTTTCCCTGGCCTGTGGGATCTTGCCGAGGTAACGGTTGGTGCCCCATTCGCGGACATCCATCATGGTGCCGGCAGGATGCAGGGCCGCCGGATAAAACACCAGGCAGCCATACCGGGTATGCGAATCGGCCGCGTAGGTGACCATGCAGGAACCGTCGGCGGAGGCTCCTTTGGTGATGAGTAAATTGGTGCAGGCATGGGCGCGGTTTGCTGTGAGCGCCAGTAGTGCAGTAAAAAGCAAGATGCTCTGTTTCATGATGCAAGATTTCTCTACGGGGTAGTCAGTTCCAGTCCCCAGTCTATGCCTTTGTGAGTGGCGGGAACGCCTGTCTTCATCCAAACGGGCATGGGAGCTCCTTTCAGGAAATGATTGAAGAACTGTTCCAGGCGTATGCTAAGGTCCTTTGCATTCACACGTTCGCCAAGGTTGTGGGATTCGCTGTTGTACTGGAGCATCCACACGGGTTTGCCCAACCTGCGCAAGGCCGTGAAGAGTTCAATGCCCTGGTACCACGGAACGGCCTCGTCTTTGTCGTTATGCATGATGAGCAAGGGGGTTTCCACCTTATCTGCAAAAAACAAAGGGGAATTTTCTATGTAAAGATCGAATCCGTCCCACAGATTTTGCCCGATGCGGCTCTGGGAGTGCTCATATTGGAACTGGCGGACCATGCCCGAACCCCAGCGTATACCGCCGTAGGCACTGGTCATGTTGGATACGGGAGCTCCTGCGCCGGCTGCTTTCCATTTGAAAACCTGGGGCTGTGTGACCATGTAAGCCACCTGGTAGCCTCCCCAGCTTTGTCCCTGGATGGCAATGTTGTCTGCGTCAATCCATGAATTCTCCTCAATCAGTTTTTTCACACCGGGGACGATACAGTCCAGTGCGCTTTTGCCCGGATGCCCCGTCTGGTAAGCAATATCGGGAACAAATACGATGTATTCATTGCTAACAAAAAAGGGTATGTTTATGGTTGAGCGGCTGGGTGCCGGAGCCCTGTACGTATGGAGTGTCTGTGATGTCCTTTCATAAAAATACACGATCATGGGGTATTTCTTTGCGGGATCAAAGTTTTCCGGTTTGTACAGGATACCCTCCAGGTCCAGGCCTGTGGCAGATTTCCAGTGAACCAGCCCTGCGGTGCCCCAGTTGTATTCTTTTTGTTGCGGGTTGATGTCGGTGATCCTTACCTGGGTTTTGAATTTGTCTTTTGTAAACCACACATCAGGTGAGTTTACAAAGTTCTGTTTGCTGTAGATCATTACCTTGCCGTCTTTTGAACGGGTCAGGTAGGCAAAGGTCACAGGCTCCTGGACCCAGCGTGTCATCACCGGGCGCCTTTTGCCCATCTCTTTGTAATAGTATCCGCTTTCCTTGGTCTTGTTGTCAAATACAGAAAAGTAAATGGTTTCCTTCGGCTTGAAGGGTTCTTTTTTCACTCCCGGGGTACCGGCAGGCAACAACGTCTCATCCAGCCTTACGATACGGAAGGTAAGGTTCTCCCTGCGGCCTAGCCCGTCTGTAAGGTTCACGGGGGCCATTTCACCCGAAGGATCCATCTGCCAGATATCATATCGGTCGTTGATGAAAATTGCCTGGTCTCCTTCCAGCCAGCCTTCGTTCCCGTAGGAAGAGGCCATTTCCGGTGTATCATGCAGCTCGTTGGCAAAAGAAACATCCAGACCCTTGGTCATGCAAACGATCTGCCGGCTTTGCACATCACAGGAATACCAGTGTTGGTCCTGGTTGTTGAACCAGACCAGGTATTTTCCTTCTTCCGAGGCGCTTACCCCGGAAATATAGGCGTCTTTGAGCAGGGCCGAGGCCGAGCCGTCCGTTATGTTGATCAGGTAGAGATCAGAGCGGGGATTTGAGCTCCAGGAGGATTCTAGCTGGTAGGGGTAATCGCTGACCGAATAGCCCCAGTCGGCATCATATTCCTGCGGAACCTGCACAATGTGGTGCTCGTCTGTGGAGAGCTGCCGCCAGGAAAGATCGTGGCGGTCAGTGGTGCACTCCTGCCCTCCCAGGTCCATCACGCACAGGTAGGATTTTTTCAGGTCCCTGTTCAGATTCTGCAACTGTTGGGGCTGGATGTAATCGTCCAGGTAATGCCAGATATCCAGCTGTGCCACTTCAGAGGCGACGATGGTCGTGTCCTTTTCGGGCAAGACCGGGGCTATCCCAAAAAACAGCCTGTGCCCCGATTTGCTGAATACCAGGGCCCGGTTCTCACTGATCTTCCAATCTTGTGCCAGTCCTTCCAGGTTATTGTCAATCAGTATTTTTGCCTGGCCATGTTCCTGGCTGTAATACATGATGCTGACGTTATTCTTTCCCTGTTGCGTCGTATCCAGGCTGGCATAGAAAACCAGGTGGCGGTTGTCTTCGCTGACCACGGGAAGTTTCACCTTCTGCTTCAGGTCAAAGGTGTATATACCGGTAAGCTGTCTGTCTTTCGGGGTGTACATGAACAATCCGGCTTCCAGCAGGCTATCCTTTGAGTGGGGCCTTCTGACAAAAAACAGGGTGTCCCCACCCGTACTGAAATTGTAATCAGAAACAGCCGGGAGCGTGTCTGTGGATCCTGTGGCCAGGTGATACACCATCAGGTCTTGTCCCTGGTCCTTTTCTATCTTTTCGGGCTTTTTCCCGCCGGTAGTATCCGCAGGCATGTCGCACTGGAAGGCGATATGGGTTTTTCCCAGTTTGCCGATTTTCACCGACTTCAGAAAGGGGATCTTTTTCAGCTCTCCGGTCTCACAGTTATATATGCCGAGTGTATCCTTGGGCATCTCTTCTTTTTTGACCTTCTTGAGTTTTGCTTCTTTTGTTTCCTTGAAAAACGGATTGATGGAGGCAACCAGGAACCGGCCGTCGGGAGTCAGCTTTGGCTGAGTGGCCCTTTCAATGCGCTGCTTCTTCAGTGTCACCAGGTCCAGCACTTCTGCATAGCGGTCACCTTCCTGTTCCTGGACAAGGTATGAGGCATATTTACCGTCCTCGCTCATGGAAAAGGCCCCAACACTTTTCCAGGCGTCGTAAACACTGTGATCCAGCGGCTTTTTCTGTACCTGTACAGGCTCCTGAGCCGTAGCAGAAGCAGCTGTGATAAGAACTGTCAATAAAAGGATGGATTGTTTCATAGGAGTTATTTTTGGATACAAGTTGCAAAGATAATAAAAGAGGCAGAACCTTTTGTCACAAGTGCTTTCAGCCGCACAAGGAAAGGAAAGTATATTCTGTAAGCCGAGGCTTCAACCAGCGCGTTAGCGTCTGACCGCATTTGACCCTTGACATTCCATATGGTATTTAAAACAGATCCGGCTTTCTGTGGAAACAAGACCATCGGCAAGACAGCCTAAATTTATATAACTGTAACGATTACAGTTATTTCAGTTAATCTAATAAAGGTCTGACATTCACCAGAGAATGTGCTGCACATAATTTTTTATTTATATATTTGTGATATGGATGAAAAGTTACTTATAGAGCTCATTACCAAATACAAGAATCTGGGTATTGACAAACAGATAGATTATGACAAATTCTACCTGTACTCCATTATTACCCATTCTACTGCCATTGAAGGCTCCACGGTAACAGAGATCGAGAATCAATTGCTCTTTGACCAGGGAATCAGTGCTTCCGGAAGGAGTATGAATGAACAGTTGATGAATCTTGATTTAAAGGCAGCTTATGAGAAAGCGGTCGTGTATGCTAAAGAGCATAGGGGTATCTCGGTAGAAATTCTGAAGAAACTGGCGGGCATTCTTATGCGTAATACAGGGAGTGAATATAACACATCTCTCGGCTCTTTTTCTTCTGCGAAAGGAGATCTCAGACTTTTGAATGTATCGGCAGGATTTGAAGGAAAGTCGTATTTGAATTATTCAAAAATACCGGCTGCCCTGGATGATTTTTGCCAATGGCTGAACGATGCCCGCAAAACATATACCGACACGCTCTCTCTCTATAAAATGAGTTTCGATGCTCATTATAAACTTGTCACCATTCATCCGTGGGCTGACGGAAACGGCCGTATGGCCCGCCTGCTGATGAATATGCTTCAGTTCGAGGCAGGGTTAATCCCTTCAATTATTAAGAAAGAAAACAAAGTCAAATATATTGAATCCCTCATCCAGACAAGGGAATCCGGCAATCTTGAGATCTTCAGCAACTTTATGTTTGAGGAACATATCTCCAACCTAAAGGAAAGAATTGCCAATTATGAATTATCATCTGCTGAAGATGCCCCTGTAAATGTCCCTGTAAAGATTTCATCAAGACAGGCAAGCATCATAGATCTCATTCGGATAGATTCATCTGTCACGACTGATGACCTTGCTCGTAAAATTCATGTCAGTTCCAAAACTGTAAAACGTGATATTGCTTATCTCAAACAACAAGGCATTCTATTACGTGAAGGATCCGACAAAAAAGGAAGTTAGATTATCTCTGTTCCCATTGACCCCATTGATTAATTTTTTCATCAGGTGCCATGAAAACAAAAACATTTCTATGTCCCGAATGTAGTCATAAACAGAAATTCTATCATGTTATAACTGAGTGGTCCTTTACAAAATGGGAATGCCCAAATTGTAAAAGTAAAATTAAATTAGATACTTCTATCAGTATTCCCACTTCTGTAGCTATTGTACTGGGACTCATTCTGATCTTTCGTCGGATTGATCCACCAATCTGGCTTGGTTGTTTAATTTTTGTTGTTTATTCAGCTTTGACATTGATCCTTTTTTATAAAACGGTTAAACTTATTCACTGTGATAAAAGGAGTGAGAAGTAACTATTCGTGAATTGACCGCCTAATGGTCTTTCAAGGCGGTGCGCCAAAGGCCTTTGGCGCATATTAAGGCGCTGCTCCGCAGCACTTATCATTGTTCCCGGCTGCTTGTGGGAGGTGGTAAGTAGCAACCATGTTACAAAAACACACAACAGTCAGTATATGTGCGCATTAAGGACGTGTTCGCGTTTTCCATCACTTACCACCTCCCCCTGTTTTTGCGGTTTTTCGGTGTTTTTGGGGGGAGGTAGTAAGTGGCTGTTATATCATTAAAACCCGTAAGACGTTATTTTATTATATGTTACGAGCGTTTCTGCCTTTCCGGTTACTTACCACCCTCCCTGGATTTCATCGGTTTTGCAGGGAGGTGGTAAGTAACGACCATGTTACAAAAACGCATAACGTATTGTTTACCTGTGCATTAGAGGCATGTTCGCGTTTTCCATCACTTACCACCTCCCCCTGTTTTTGCGGTTTTTCGGTGTTTTTGGGGGGAGGTAGTAAGTGGCTGTTATATTATAAGAATCCGTAATGCGCAAATAAATAGCATGTTACGAGAGTCTCCGCCTTTTTGGTTACTTACCACCCTCCCTGGATTTCATCGGTTTTGCAGGGAGGTGGTAAGTAACAACTGTGATACAAAAGCACACAACGACCTGTATACGTGCACATTAGAAGCAAATGTGAATTTCTCACAACTTACCACCTCCCTGTCAATCCCAACTCCAAAAAGGATAAAGGCCCAGTAAGTAAACTTAACCCAGGAATAAGTCTGTTCAGTATGCTTAATTCTATGATAAGTCTTGTTCAGTAAACGAAATCCAGGGACAGGAGCAAAGGAGGTGGAACCTCATGCGCCAAATTCGGGACAAAAATTATATAAACAAAAGTATATTAGATGATTACAGTTTATTTGCGTCAAAAATGGCGCGGGAGGTTCCACCTCCTTTGTCTGGCGGGCGGTCGCTGACAGCACCTGGAACGGAGCGCCTCGGCGTACCAAACAAGCGCTCCGTTCCAGGTGCTGCCAGCGACCGCTCCAGGCTGTGACAGAAAAGAAGAAGCCTCGGCGTACCAAACAAGCTTTCCGTTCCAAGTGGTGTCTGCGACCGCAACAGGCAGCAAAGCATGAACCGCAACAGGCAGCAAAGCATGAACCGCAACAGGCAGCAAAGCATGAACCGCAGCAGACAGAAAAAAAAACGGA
>MWFB01000029.1 GCA_002071385.1 Bacteroidetes bacterium ADurb.Bin013 | reverse complement strand
GGCTTTCTTCTCCCGGGTTACTGTCAGTACCGAGCCCCTCTGGCCGGTTCGTGCCAGTTCCATGACGTATTTCACTTCCATAGAAGAAGCCTGCCGGGCCGTCCAGGCCCTGAAAGAACTTCCCGTCATAGGCACGGAGCTTCTGGACAGGAAAGCCCTCCGTTCTATTGAAGGTCGCAGGGGGATCCCGGATTACATTAAAGATTTCCCGGACGGCACCACGGCACTCCTGATAGAAACGGCAGCCCATGATAAAAAGGAACTTGACAATAAGATCCTTACCATAACCCGTGGCCTGGAACGTTTTGAAAAATTACGTCCCGTGAACTTTACCGACAAAAAGGAAGAGTATTCTGTATTATGGAACATGCGTTCCGGCATCTTCCCATCCATAGGAGGCATGAGGCCGCCCGGGTCCACCTGTCTGATAGAAGACGTGGCCTTCCACCTGGAAGACCTGCCCCGGGCTGTTGCCGAACTGCAGGAAATCCTTACCAGGCATGAATACCACGACAGTGCCATATACGGTCATGCCCTGGAAGGCAACTTCCACTTCATCCTGAACCAGTCTTTTGATACACCGCAGGAAGTGGCACGATACCAGGCATTGATGCAGGATGTTATCACCATGGTCACCGACAAGTACCATGGATCGCTCAAGGCAGAACACGGAACAGGAAGGAACATGGCGCCCTTTGTGGAAAAGGAATGGGGCAAGGAAGCCTTCTCTGTCATGAGGCAAATCAAAGAGCTGTTTGATCCAAAGAATATCCTGAACCCGGGTGTGATCTTCAATGATGACCCGCTATGCCATATCAAAGACTTCAAGCCCCTGCCGGTGGTGCATCCTGTAGTGGACAAATGCATAGAATGCGGCTTTTGTGAGGTCCATTGCCTGACTTGGGGCAAAACCCTCAGTTCCAGGCAAAGAATCATTGTACAACGTGAGATCCGGCGTCTGAAAGAAACAGGAGAGAATCCCGGATTGCTGAAACAGCTGGACAAGGATTATTTCTATCCCGGACGTGCTACCTGCGCGGGGGACGGACTCTGCGCAACCTCCTGCCCCATGGAGATAAATACGGGAGAGTTGACGCATTACCTGCGCGAACAGGCACATCCCAGGGGTTCTCGCGATGAAGTGCTTGGCATGCTCTCTGCCCACCATTTCCAGGGGCTGAAAAATATCATGAGGATTGTACTGCGACTTGCCCATACTGCCCACATAGTTCTGGGAACCCGCCTGATGAGCTGGATATGCAAAGTGGCCAATAAAATGGGATTCCCGCTCTGGACCCCGGCCATGCCCGGTGCCCACCGGGTGAAGCCCCACCACCAGGAAAGCGAAGCCGACACAGTTGTCTACTTCCCTTCCTGTATCAATCAGAGCATGGGAGTAGCCCGTGGGGCACCGGACAATACACCCCTGACCGATAAAATGGTGAACCTGCTGCAAAAAGCCGGATACCGTGTTGTTTTTCCGGACCACATGGACAGGCTTTGCTGCGGCACCATATGGGAAAGCAAGGGCATGCCGCACATTGCTGATGAAAAAACGGCGGAATTGAACGGCGCCCTTTGGATTGCCAGCCATGCAGGGAAATACCCCGTGCTTTGCGACCAGAGTCCTTGTCTTTACCGCATGCGGGAAAAGATCAAAAACCTGGACCTTTACGAGCCGGTGGAATTCATTGAAAAGTTCCTTGTGCCGAGGCTGGATTTCCATTCCACCGATGAACCGGTCGCGCTTCACATCACCTGCACCACCCAGAAGATGCACCTTGACAATGATATGCGCCGCCTGGCGGAAAGGTGTTCCACGCAGGTTTTTATTCCTGCAGAAGTGGGTTGTTGCGGCTTTGCCGGGGACAAAGGCTTTACACGGCCCGAGATAAACGCCTATGCCCTGAGGAAGTTAAGACCGCAACTGGAAGCAGCCGGTATCCGCACCGGTTATTCCAACAGCCGTACCTGCGAGATCGGACTGATGACCAACGGGGGCATTCCTTATATGTCCCTGGTTTATCTCGTGGATTCCTGTACTACCCCAAAAAAACCGGTTAAATAACTAAATAAATGAGAATCTGGATATTAAGTATTCTGGCAACCTGCTGCCTGATGTGCGGATGCCATGCAGACAAAGGGACTTGTTTTGCCTTGATAGCCGACACGCACATCAACAGCAACTCTTCCACCAACAGTGAAGGACTATTGACTATAATCCGGGACATCAACTCCCGGGACAGCATTGATTTTGTGATCATTGCCGGGGATATCACCGAATTTGGGTCCGACCTGGAAATTGAACTGGCCAGGGGATTGCTGGACTCGCTGGAAAAACCATGGTACATACTGTCCGGAAACCATGATTCCAAATGGTCTGAAAGCGGATGCAACACATTCCTGGAGACCTTTGGCTACGAGCAGTTTTATTTTGTCCACAACCATATTGCATACATTGGCACCAACTCGGGGCCCAACATGCGCATGGCCCCTGCACTTGTACCAAGGGAAAGCCTTATCTGGCTTGACAGTGTGCTCAGGACCATCCCTGCACGAATGCCTGTTGTCTATGTGAACCATTACCCGTTGACCGAAGACATGAGCAATTACCGCAAGGTCATTGATTTGCTGGCAACCAGGAACATCCAGCTGGCCTTGTGCGGCCACTATCATACGAACGAAGCCTTCACCACGCTGGGCATTCCTGCTGTCAAAAACCGGACGGCTTTACCGGGAAGGACCGGAGGAAGGGGATATAACGTGGTTAGTATCCAGGACGGACAGGTGACATTCCGGGAGCGTATTGCCCGGGAGGAACCTGACAGTTCATACACCCTGCCTGCCTGGCACTCGGTGACTTTCACCAAAAGACCATCCCGGATTGCAGACACCCTGGCGGCAGTGGATAAAAAGGCCGCTGCAGAGAGACTAACCGCAGCAGAAGCAAAGGATCCGGAACAGCAGGAGCAACAAGGGCAGCACCAGGATCAGGAACCTGAGCAGCAACCTGAGCCGGGTATTGCAGGCCTAAACGTGGAAGTTGTCTGGAGCTGGCAGGATGAGAGCGATATTGGGTCGGCGGCCATGGCCGATACGCTAGCGGGGATCGTTGTTTTTGCGAACACCAAAGGAGTTGTCAAGGCGGTAGCCCTGGAAGACGGGAAGGCGCTCTGGAGCACACCCACACAAGGCAAGATATTCTCGACCCCTGCCATTTGTAAGGATCGTGTATTCATTGGATCGACAGACAAAAATATTTACTGCCTGGACCTGCACAGTGGCCAGATCATCTGGACCTACCCCGTGGGAAAGTCCATAGTGGCCTCCCCTGCGGTTATGGACGGCATCGTGTACATTGGCGGATCTGACGGCACCTTCCGTGCCTTGGATGCGGCCAATGGGTCGCTCCTCTGGGAGTATCCGCACATCAACGGTTTTATGGAATCAAGACCCTATGCAGACTCCTCCCAGGTGGTTGCCGGGTCCTGGGGCAATGAGCTCTACTCGTTCCATCCCCGTACAGGAGCGATCCAGTGGGTATGGGAAAACAGGCACCGGGGACGTGGGTACTCTCCGGCAGCCACCTGGCCGGTGAAAACAAACGGAAAAATATTCTTTACCACCCCCGAAAGAAAATGCTACGCCATTGATGCCCGTACGGGAAAAACCGTATGGGAAGCCCAGGGAGGGCGGGAAAGCATAGGGCTCTCAGAAGACGGGCAGCAGGTTTATGTTAAGACCATGTTCGATTCCCTGTACGCCTTCCAGACCGGCCCGCAGACAGCCGTGTCCCAATGGCGGGTGGCAGGAGGTTTCGGCTACGAGATAGGACCTTCCCCTGTAACAGAGCAGGACGGGCTGGTCTTTGTGCCGTCGGCCACCGGATCATTATATGCCTACCACCGGCAGGACGGCTCAAAAGCATGGCAAGTCCGCCTTTCCGACGGACTTGTCAATTATGCGCAACCCACAGGACATTCCAGGCTGGTGGTTTCCACCATGGATGGCAGGGTGATGCTTATTGCATACAAAAACGGCGGGCATCTATAAACATCCTGAGCCACGGAGAAACAGCATCCGAAGCCCTTTCCGCAGGATAGTAAGCCCAGTTCCACGGGTAAATGGAACGTTCCGGGTGCGGCATCATGGCCAGATGGCGTCCACAAGCACTGGTGACAGCTGCCACAGCCCCTGGTGATCCGTTGGGATTGGCCGGATACTTGTCGTAGGAATACCTGGCAGCCACAGCGTAATCTCCTTCCTGCGGCAACGAGAACCTTCCCTCGCCGTGGGCGACCCAAATCCCGAGCCTGCTTCCCTGCAGGGATTTCAGAAATACTGAGTTGCTTCCTTCAATGGTGACATTGACAAAGTTACACTCAAATTTACCGGATTCATTGGGTTTGATCTTGGGTGACTTTTCCCGGGCAGCAGGAGTGATCAGCCCCATTTCAGCCATCAGCTGGCATCCGTTGCATACACCCAGGCTGAGGGTATCCTTCCGTGCATAATAACGGTCCAGTGTTTCCTTTGCCTTGGGATTGTACAGGAACGCACCTGCCCATCCCTTGGCGGAACCCAGGGTGTCTGCATTGGAAAACCCGCCCACAAAGACTATCAGGCGTATGTCATCCAGTGTTTCGCGTCCGCTGATCAGGTCTGTGGTGTGCACATCGCGTACTTCAAATCCGGCCATGTATAACATCCAGGCCATTTCCCTGTCACATTGCGATCCCTTCTCTCTGATGATAGCTGCTTTTGGCAGAGGCTTGCTTCCCCCTGAGCGGTCGGGCATTTCCAGTGTGCCGTCAAACCATGCCGGAAACTCGTATTGCAAAGGTATTGCGGCGTAATTCTCAAACCGTTCGCGGGCTTTCACCGGGCCGCACTGGCGGATATCCATCAGGTAGGAGGTCCTGAACCACAGATCCCTGAACATTTCAATATCAAACGAGAGGGTTTCATCCACCCTGATTGCACGTTCCTCACAGGGAGTGCCAAGCAGCCTGGTTTTCACGTCATGCTCCAGCAACATCCCCAGAGCCTGGTGTATCCTGTCGGCCCGAACCTGCAGGACCACTCCTGGATATTCGGCAAAAAGGGCGGCGGCTCTGTCTGCTCCGGCTATTTCCTCCAGTGCATGTTCCCTGAGGCGGATTCCTCCTGTGGTATTGGCGAAACACATTTCCAGCAGGCAGGTCAGCAGGCCTCCGGCTGAAATATCGTGCCCTGCAAGGACCATGTCATGCGCTATTAGTTCCCGGACTGTTTCAAATCCCCGTTTAAAGGCCTCAGCATCTTCCACATCGGGACAAGAGGCGCCCACTTTTCCCAGGCACTGGGCAAGTGCCGAGCCACCCAGGTGGCATGCGTTTTCGGTCCTTCCCGAGAAATCAACATAAATAAAAGCCGAGGCGGTCTTGCAATCCATCACGGGCTGCACCTTGCGGCGAACATCGCTCACCGGAGCCACCGCAGAAATGATGACAGTGCCGGGAGAAAGCACTTTGCTTCCGTCGGGGTACTTCTGGGTCATGGAAAGGGAATCCTTCCCTGTCGGGATGTTTATGCCCAGTTGACAGGCAAAATCACTGGCGGCCTTCACGGCGCTGTACAGACGGGCGTCTTCCCCCCTGTTCCGGCAAGGCCACATCCAGTTGGCGCTCAGGGAAACGTCACGCAATCCGTTGTCCGGGGCAACAAATACCAGGTTGGTCAGGGCCTCGGCAATGGATAAGCGGCTGCCTGCTGCCGCATCGATAAGTCCGGCCACAGGTGCATGTCCCAGCGAAGTGGCAATGCCCGAAAAACCTTTGGGGGAAGGCACAAAGCCGATGGCTGTCAGCCCGTAGTCATTCAGGGGCAGCTGCAATGGTCCGGCACACTGCTGCCCCGCAATCCATCCCGTGACAGAGCGGTCCACCTTGTTGGTAAGCCAGTCTTTGCAGGCGACCGATTCAAGCTGTATCACCTGCCGGGCATAATCCATCAATGACTTGTTGTCCTGTCCGTAAGCCAGCGGTTCAAATGATATCACGCATGTCTGGTCCTCCATGACCGTACGCGGCACGGAACCGAACAGGTCTTTGATTTCCAGGTCTATGGGTTTTTCTCCTGTTGCCTGGTTCTCAAACGTGAAGCGTCCGTCTCCTGTGATTTCTCCTATCACATATAGGGGAGCCCTTTCCCGTTCTGCTGTTTTCCGGAGCAATTCCAGGTCCTGCGGGTGCATCACCAGGCCCATGCGTTCCTGTGATTCATTGCCTATGATCTCCCTGGCACTCAGGGTGGGATCCCCCAGGGGCAATTGCTCCATGTCAATTTTGCCGCCTTCATGTTCCACCAGCTCGGCAAGGCAGTTCAAATGGCCTCCTGCCCCGTGGTCGTGAATGGAGACAATGGGATTCACTGTGTTTTCGGCCAGGGAACGTATGGTGTTATAGACACGTTTCTGCATCTCGGGGTTGGAACGCTGCACAGCGTTAAGTTCTATCGCATTTCCGTATTCACCGGTGGCCACGGACGACACTGCCCCGCCACCCATGCCTATCCTGTAATTGTCCCCGCCCAGGAGAACGATCTTGTCTCCTTTGCCGGGCTTTTCCTTCATGGCATCCTCCATCCGGGCAAAACCCACACCGCCGGCCTGCATGATCACCTTGTCATACCCGTATTGCCGGTTATTTTCCGTGTGTTCAAAACACAGGAGGGATCCGCATATGAGGGGCTGCCCGAACTTGTTCCCGTAATCGCTGGCCCCATTGGAGGCTTTTGTCAGGATGTCTTCGGGAGAATGGTACATCCAGGGGCGACCCTCCGGTCTTTCTGCTCCGCCTTCAAGCCTGGGCAGTGATGTCATGTAAACGGCCGTGCCGGCCAGGGGGAAAGAGGCTTTTCCGCCGGCCATCCTGTCCCGGATCTCTCCCCCGCTGCCGGTCGCTGCCCCGTTGAAAGGTTCTACCGTGGTGGGGAAATTATGGGTCTCGGCCTTCAGGCTGATCACCATGTTGTAGGGGACTGTCTTGAAAAAACCGGGACGGTCCGGAAATCCTGGTATGAAAAACACGTGTTGCGACGGACCAGAGATAAAGGCACAATTGTCCCTGTAGGCCGACACAATGCGGTTTGGATTGACAGCCGCTGTTTTTTTGATCATTTCAAACAGGGTGGAAGGCTGCTTTTCCCCGTCTATGATGAATGTGCCGTTGAATATCTTATGCCGGCAATGCTCGGAGTTGACCTGGGAGAAACCGAATATTTCCGAGTCTGTCAGAGAGCGGTTCAGGCGCCGGGACAGATCCTGAAGATAACCTATCTCCTCTTCATTCAGGGCAAGGCCTTCCTCGCGGTTGTATGCTGCAATGTCCCGGATTTCCCTGACCTGCTCCGGAATACGTCCCGTGCGGAATACTTCCTGGTCCAGCCCATGGTACATTTCCTGTAGCATGGCATCGACAGTGTCGTGTTCCCCTACCGGGAAAAACTCCTCTATTCGGATTATTCCCGGGATGTTCATGGAAAGACAGATCTCGGTGGCTACCGTGCTCCAGGGCGTGACCATTTCACGGCGCGGACCTTTGAACCAGCCCTTGAGAAAAGGGTCGTCAGGACCGGTCGGGAGGGCTCCCCCGAACAACCAGGTCAGTGTTTCCAGATGGGCACCTGATAATGATCCTTCTGACTGTACCACCAGTACCTCAGAACGATTTTTCAGAAAAAAAGAGGTCATAGGTGCTGACTTAACTGCGAAGCGAATTAACGTACAGGTAGATCCTTGCAGCCGTATTGAGCGTATCCACGGCATCGAACACTTCCAGGATATTGTTGCCTGTTCCCAGTACCCCGTGGCGTTCCCACAACATTATTTGGAAATTCTTGAGGTCTTTAATACTGGCTTTTGCCAGTTCCATGGATCCGGGCATTTCATAGGGAACCCATGCCAATCCGTTGGGCACGCAGATTTTCACTTCTGCATGCATTTCATACAATGCCTCGGTTATGGCACGCGTGCTTTGTAATGCCTTGACATGAGAAAGGGCTATCAGCTCAGTGGGATGCGCATGGAAAACCACCCTTCTGCCAGCTGATACGGGAATCCCGTTCTGTATGGCTTCCTGTGCGAAAACCTGGTGCATGAGCATGTGAGCAGGCAGCTCCATGGTAGGTGGCAAATTCTTGTCTGCCAGTACATCAATGCTTTTACCATCCTGGGCTACCCGGGTAATGATCCCCTGGTCCATGGGATTCCTGGCAATATCACGCATCCTGGAGCCTGCACCGGTCAGGTAATAATACTGTCCTGACAGTTGCGGAATCGTATGGTATAGAGGTATCTTGTTGATGGAAGGCAGGTTTTTGTTTTCATCTCCTATGAATTCAGTGACGTTAACGGTGATGTTTCCGGCATTTCTTTCTGCCCAGCCTTTTTGCCACATGTATTCGGCAACACTGGCTATGTCATTGAGTTGCCGTTGCAGGGGTCCGTTGTACTTCAGAATCATTTTTTCAACTTTTAACTAGTAAACAAATTTTCATTATAACCAGGTCCAGAGTCCTGTGACTGTAGGTTTCAAAAGGGATCTTGTTACCTGCCAGGATATCAATGATCTTTTCATCCAGTTCAAGGGACTGTGCCAGGTTGTGGATACGGCCTTCCTGTTCAAAATATGATGTTCTTTGAATAAACAGGTTGAAATTATTGAACCGGTTGAAATTGTCTATGATCTCGCTGCGGAAAGCATCCGATACGTTTACTCCAAAAACAAGGCTGTTCAGCAGGGTGGCATCTGTTACCACAACGTCAACTTTGCCAACCAGCCTTTCCACACGGTGCGTCTGTACTTCAAATATGTGGTGCTGGTGGGGCTCGCTGCCATCCAGAATGTCTAATTTTTCATCCCATACCAGCTCTTTCGCGTATTCCGAAACGTATTCCGTTACAAGCCGTTGCTTTTTTAATTTACTTGCAATCTCCCAGGCACAGGTGGTCTTGCCCGCGGCAGGACCCCCAAAAAGATTGACAATCAAAGTGTTTTTGGATGGCATTTTATTGTATTTCAGGGCGCAACAAATATACTACTTTTTTAGATAGGAATACGGCAATTTTTCATTCCGGAAGGACCTTCCCCGGACCGGATGGTCTGTCATGCTGAATTCCAGTGTTCCCCCCTCAAGTAGCAATCCGTGGGTAATGTAAGATGTGTCCAGGACCTTGCCGTTCCATTTGACTTCTTTTACATAGATGTTCTTTTCTGTAAGACGGGGTGCTTCTATGGTCAGCACCTTGCCGCCTTCCAGGCGGACGGTCATTCTTTTAAAATAAGGCACTCCCAAAACATACTGGTCTGTTCCGGGACACAAAGGATACAGGCCCATGGCCGAAAAAACGAACCATGCCGGAGTCTCATCCTCCAGGCTGTAAGCGTCCATCATTTTCCGGATCTTTTCCTGTCCTTTCCAGGGAGATGCTGTCCATGTGTATAAGTAAGGAAGTTCTTGGAAAGACTCTGCCTTGTCCAACCGCCGCTCAAAGCCTTTCCTGCCGCCTGTCCTTTCAACGATATCGGCCATATTATGCGGAACAAACAGTAAGGCATCCCGGCAGGCCAGGGAATCTGCCGGCTCACTGCAGGCAGAGGGATTTGCCGGCTCACTGCTTGCAGAGGGATCTGCCGGCGCCGTCCAGCTGAGGTCCCTGTTCCGCTCCCGGGCAAAACCCGTTTCGGGTTCTATAAGCCATTGATAAGCTGTTACAAAAGGACGCACCCGGTTTACGGTTTCTGTTTGTCCTGCACCGGAAGCCATTACCATCAGACACCAGTTTGCATAGGAAAAATCTTTGGTCAGCCGGATAGATCCAGACCCGGGTTCAGCTCCTGCGGGCACGAATCCCGTTTCCCGGGCCGTGGATAGCAGCCCCTGGAAGGGAGTTTGCATTGTATTGGTCATGGCCTCCAGCAAGCGGGGTGTCAGGGAGGCCGGCAGGATACCCTTTATACAGGCATCTGTCAGCTGCGACATGGCTTTATCCAGTACGCCTTCTCCCGGCAATAATTTGGGCACACTCCTGTCATAATGGGCCAAACCTGAAGCGACGAATTGACGGCTTCTTTCGGGTTTAATCAATGTCATCAGGACATCCCGGACCATGCTGCCCTGATAGAGGGCGGCATAATTCACATGATACTCAGAGGTATGTATGTTGTTATCGTTGCCACGGAACCTGCCATCTGCATCATGTGATAAGGCAGGATGGATCATGGTCCGGGACAGGGACTCGTAAAACAGGCTCCTGCGCGATTCCAGCACTTCGTTCCCCCGGGGCTCGTCAATGGTGATGACTCCCAATTCTTTTTCCCAAAGCTGACCGGCTTCCCAGAGAAGCGTTTCAAAACCCTTCCCGTCCTGCTCTGCCTTCAGGTTATTCAAGGCTCCCATGGCATCTATGGAGGAAAATGCGATCTGGATTTCCAGGACCCCGTCTCCCACAAATTGCTGTCCACCCTTTACCAGGTCAAATACGAATACAACATCCAGACCGGGCCCGCCCATCAGGGGATAATTTTCCGGTGCCATGGTACTGTCGGTTGCAAAAAAACGCTTCACGGGCCGTGAGAAACGAATGGCAAAGTATGTGTGCCGGGTTTCCTTGTCGGCGCGGTTTATGATACTGCCGGTAACGGTATTCGGATCTTCTACCCTCAGCCCTGCCCACAGGATCCCTGAGCCGGGATTATCCCCGGCGACTGGACTTTCTCCTGAGCCGGGATTATCCCCGGTGCCTGGACTTTCTCCTGAGCCGGGATTATCCCCGGTGCCGGAAAGATCCAGTAGGATCCTGCCTTCTTTTTGAGGTTCACCGGATGGGGTAAAAAAGGCATAGCGGTGCATTGCACCTCTTGGCGTGGCTGTAACCATAAGGTCCATATCCGGGTTCCTGGTTACTATGTGCAAAGATCCCGGAGTCTGGGGTGTGGTTCCTTCCTGCAGGGATAAAGGCCCGGCAGAAGGAACCAATCCCATGCTGCCGTATGCAGGGCCTGAAGCCGTATTAAAAAACCAGTGCTCAAGAGTCAGCACTTTTCCTTCCTGACGTTCTGTAATGCGCGGCACAACCTTTACACCACCAAAAGGCACGCAAATCCCCTGGTAAGGATCGCTTGCTGAAAGAATGGCCGGAAAACATACGGCCAGGACAAACCAGGTAAACCGTCTTATCATATTTCTATCAGGGTATAACTGCGTGATCCGATCCCCATCTTTTCGGCATGGGCAAGCCCGAATACCCCGTCTGTACGCGGATTTGCGTAAAGGAACTTATCTTCTCCCACCCTGGCATCCGTTCTGTCCGGATCGGCCACACTTCCGGGCATAGCCGGGGACTTTTTGGCCAGGTCGAAACAAGCCTGGTCAAGGGCCAGCGGATCAAACGAGGCCAGCATGCCTATATCCGGAATTATGGGGATATCGTTCATGCCCCAGCAATCGCACAGGGGCGACACATCCATGATGAAACTCACATGAAAATGCTCTTTCCCCTGCAGGACCGCCCAGGCATATTCGGAGATCTTGGCCGTCAGGCCCTGTGCCGTAGAAGATTTGACTGCCTGGGCCGTATCGTACTGGCACACGGCTATGCACTGTCCGCAACCGACACAGAGTTCGTAGTTGATGACTGCAATCTTTTCTTTATCAAGGGAAACAGCCCCTTGACGGCAATTCATCACGCACTGGCGGCATCCCGTGCAATTGGCCCGTTCTATGACCGGTTTGGAATCCGAGTGAAGTTGCAGTTTTCCTCCCACACTGGCCGAGCCCATCCCGAGATTTTTCAGGGCGCCTCCGAATCCCGTCATTTCATGGCCTTTGAAATGCGTCATGGTCACCAGCACATCGGCTTTGGCAATGGCCGAGCCTATGAGGGCTTCCCTGCAATACTCCCCTCTTGGAATGGGAATCACCACCTGGTCTGTTCCTCTGAGCCCATCGGCAATAATGACCGGAGCCCCGGGAACGCTTATGGGATTGAATCCGTTCAGGTAAGCTATGTTCAAATGGTCCACGGCATTGGAACGCCAACCGCTGTACAGGGTATTGGTATCGGTCAGAAAAGTCCGGGCACCCATCTTCCGCAGCAATTCCACCATCCTGGACGCATAATTGTGACGTATAAAAGCCAAATTCCCGCGTTCTCCAAAATGGATCTTGATGGCCGTAAATTTATCCTTGCAATCAAGCCGCTCAATTCCGGCGGCCTTGACAAGCAGTTCCAGCTTTTTGGTCAAACTCATGCCGGAACGTGATTTGAAATCAGTAAAAAAAACTTCACTCATGACTGTTTGTTTTCCGCGGTCTAAGATAGCAAGATTTTACGTATCTTTAGGAAGTAAAATCAACGTGTCTGATCATGAAAACAGCAGCCCGGTGCAATACACATTTCCAGGCCGATGTCATAAAAGGGAACCTGGAAAACGAAGGATTTCATCCCGTCGTTTTTGACAGCAGCATGAATTCCATACTGCCCTTGGAAGCTATGTCCTCGGAAAACAAGATCGTTGTCAACGTTCCCGACAAGGAATACCAGGCGGTAAAGGAGTACCTGGACACCCGGAAAAACGGATCTGATCAGGATTGAATTATTTTCCCTGCCCTGTCCACCAGCTCCAGTACGTCCAGGCTTCTTTGGTGCGTGTTGACGGCAGATTCTTTGGCGCCGGATGCAATAACGTCCAGGAATATTACTCCTGTTTTTTCTTCTCTTTTCTTTCTTTATGACGATCAAATAAGTAAAACACTAAGACCATAAGAAGTGAAACTATGACTGAAGAAATCACATCTCGCCAAGCAGGTCTATTGGAGAAAAGTATATCCGATGTGAGAAAAAAAGAATAAAAGGCAAAGAAAACGAGATTGTATTTTATTTTTTTCATAACCAGTCTGAAATATATTTTCATGGAGCCACTGATGTCATACAAGCAAATATTGAAGCGATAGCAGCAGCTGCTGCAATAACAACCGCGTCAAGTGGTCCTAACCATGCACCAATATAAGCAGCAGCGACAGCGGCCTCTGCATCAGCATATATTATGGGTTCGATTAAAGACCAAAGATAATCCCAATCGAGGCATTTTGTTGAGACATCATCAGTTTGCGAATCTATCCATTCATTGATGTTTTCATCCCAATATAGAGCTGAATCAACAAAAACAGCAGCGGTCACAGCGCATATGTTAAAAAGTTCATCTGATGTGCTAACGTATTTTTCTGAAAAAAGGACTTGAGATACATCGTTTTCTATCTGATCAATATTATCGAAATCAAGGACGCCCATTAAATCATTAAGAAACTCATTTGAGATTTGAACAGATTGATCACTCCGGGTTTTAATATTATCGAATAATATTTTATGTGAAAGAGCCCGGAATTCACTTTCATTATATTCAATACCATTAGCGTCTAAATAAGATAAACTGATTCGATCAATCTCTTTAACAATGCCATCATGATTTACCAGAATATTTGGGTTGAAAAGATCAGGTGATGCTTGCTCACGAAAAGTACGTATTAAACCACTATGATGATGTGCAGCAGACAAACATTCGTTAAAAACGTGTTGTCTTTCAATTAATTCTGACTTTTCTTCTGAAGAATTTATTTGGCAAGAATTAGAGACTAGGCAGATAGCTAATAACAAAATAGTTCGTTTCATTTTAATTGTTATTTTTTAGAAGTTAATAATGATGTAGCATAATCTTAAAAATTTTAATTGTTAATAAATGTCGTATAGGTCAAATAGATGGCACGAGTATCATTGGATGCAAAAATTGGATTCAAAAAGGGATGTCGGAATATAATAAGACAGAACGTTAACAGGTGAATATTTACCGACTGAGTAAATATATTAAAAAATTGAATTTAATCCAAATAACCGGATGAGACACTATACATGTCATCCACAATTGTGGGCACTAAAAGCTCTGTTGTGGTCCCATCCCGCACTACCAGCATTCCTGCTCAAACAAGCGCCCGGTGCTATTCAAGGCGGTGCGCCAAATGCTCTTGGCGTTTTTGGCGTTTATAGAGGTGCTGCTTCGCAGCATCAATCATTTTTTGCGAGTATACTAAAAGCAGGGATAACTGCCAAAAGTCCCCAATTGCTTTCTGAATTCATGGATTGACCAAAAGAGGTTCCACTTGTGTCCGGTTCCACCTGTTTGCGAGTTCCACCCTCCCCGGTGTTACAGTTTCCCGGCCCTGTCCACCAGCTCCAGTACATCCAGGCTTCTTTGGTGCGTGTTGACGGCAGATTCTTTGGCGCCGGATGCAATAACGTCCAGGAATTCCTTCACTTCATAAAACATGTCGTCCGCAATGGTCGGCACCGAAAGGTCTGTTGTGGTTCCGTCCCGCATGACCAGCACGGGGTCTTTCATGGTGGAAAGCTTGCCAATGAGGATCCTTCCGTTTTCCCCCTGGATCTCGGATGGCAGGAAAGAATCCGAGATCTTGGAGAACACCACCACCGCCTCCATCCCGGGATAGGTCATCAACACCGAGCCTTGTCCGTCCACCCCGGTGGAGAGGAGTGTTGCCGAGGCCTGCAGCTGTTGCGGCATGCCAAAGAGATGCACCAGCGGCGCCAGCCCGTAAACACCCAGGTCCCGCAGCGCTCCTGTCCCCATTCCGGCCCGAAATGCATTGCTTACCTCGCCTTTCTTGAAGTTGTCGTAACGCGAGGAATATTGGCAGAACTGTGCAAAAAACCTTCTTACCGTACCGATGTGCGGCAAGGCTTCCCGCACGCGGGCAAAATTGGGCATCAGGGTGGTCTTCATGGCCTCCATGAGCACTACCCCGTTGCGGCGGGCCGCCTCTGCCATGGCCTTACCTTCTGCCAGCGACGGTGCCAGCGGTTTTTCACAAAGCACGTGTTTCCCGTGCTCCATCATCAGGATAGCCTGCGGGGCATGGCAACAATTGGGAGAGGCAATGTAGACGGCATCCACCTGATTGTCGGCAGCCAGTGCTTCCAGCGATGTAAAGGTTTTCCCGGCTCCGTGCATGGCGGCAAATTCGCTGGCACGCTCCTGTGTCCGGGAATAAACAGCTTGTAAGAAAAAACGGGGATCATGAGCGGCTCCCCTCAGAAAGGAATCCACGATCACATTGGAACCAATGGTGGCAAAACGGATCATAGGAAAAAGTGAGTTGTACTGGATTCGAACCAGTGACCCCTACCCTGTCAAGGTAGTGCTCTAAACCAGCTGAGCTAACAACTCAATGTGTCAAGGCGCGCAAATGCTGGGCAAAAATACAAAAAAGAACCAATTAATCAATACGCCGGAATTGCACCGCTTCGCGCTCCATCCGGTTGGCCCGGCGTTCCAGTTTGCGCAGTTCCAGCTTCACCGGAGCGGTGACCAACTCGGGACAATTGAAAGAACGGGTAAGGGTCCCGTAAAAGTGTTCCGGGTCCTTCTGGGGCAAGAGGAACGGTTTGCCCGCATTGCCCTGTTCATCGATATATCCGATGTAAGGCAGCACCAGCAATCCGTCCTGCCGCCGGCTGGAAAAAACCACCCACCTGGAATTGCTGCTCCAGCTGTGATAGCTTTCCACATCGGGGCTGTTCCAGGCGTCAAGCAAACGCCATGTGTTGTCTTCCAGGTCCAATAGGGCCAGTTCCGAGGCCCTGTGATTCACCGGGAACGTGCCGAAATCCAGCAGGGAAAAAAGGATGTACAGGCTGTCGGGTGAGGGAACGGGCTGGGAAATGCTTTTTCCAATGGAAACAGCGTCGATGACCGTATGGATCTCTTGCCCGGTTTCGCCGGTGAGCGGATCAAAATCCACCCGGCACAGATCGTACCTCAGGTCCCGGTATTCTGTGGGCAGGTTCTGTTCCCTGGCCAGGCAGAAATACAGGGAACGCCCGTCGGAAGAAAATTTTGGAAACGTCTCAAAAGCCCCGGTGGTCAGCAGGTCTGATGCCAGTATGCAATTTTCCTGCGTATCGTAGATCACAATGTCCGAGACCAGGTCATACACTTCCACCCGGTCTTCTGCTGTCACGTGGAAGGATTGGTAGGTTTTGTTGAGCGAATAGGCAATGTAGCGTCCGTCGGGATGCCAGGAAGGATAGGAAAAGGCCGAGGAGGTGGAGTCGGTCCGGCTGTCCAGGTATCGGAATGTTCCTTCTTTCTGCAGCACTGTGGCTCCCTTCTCTCCCCTTACGTGAAGGGAAAAATATTCGGGATCACCCTGTTTGAAGGAATGGCAATTCGCGCAGGTTTGAGGGATCAGGGTGTTTTCATAAATGGCGCTGGTGCGGAACGAGGACAGTTCGCGCTGGTAGATGTCCACTTTACTGTACACTTCGTACCCGGGGGCAATATAACGAAAAACCATTCCGTGATCTATGGGCCGGGCGTTTACGTAAATGGTGAAGGGGCGGTAACTGTGCCATTGCTTTCCATCCCAGCCCCTGAGTGTAACCAGAAGACTGTCTCCCGCATTCTTTTCCAGCAAACGGGCCCAACCGCCCATGGAAAAACGGACGTGCCGCTTTCCGGACCCTTTGATAAAACTTCCATCGGCCCCCTCCACCCATGCTTCCAGGCGGCTGAATGCAGGCTCCTCATCGCTAAGCAACGTGGTCTTTTCCAGGGTAAAATTCAGGGGAGCGATATTGACCGGTACCGTTACTTCCTTGTAATCGGGCCATATGGCCGGAGGGGAATCCTCCGGAACCACTTCTCCGCCTGCATAATGGCACGCAACGATGGCCATCAGGGCCATGCATGCCAGGCTATATTTTGGTAAAAAAGACATAATACCAATACGTTTTTCCAAAATCCTTTTTCAGTTCCCTTTCAGGCCTTCCGCCTGCAAACTGTTGATACATGGCTGTAAAATCATCCAGTCTTTTGCGTACGTCTCCGGATATGTTCCAGGGGATGCCTTCCAGCGAGCTGTTGTTCTGTACCCAGTACAAAGCCAGGGCTTCCTGGTATGGAACGGGAAGGGTTTTATCACTTCCGGAGGGATATTCCAGGGTAATGTAATCGGCAAAGCGTTCCAGGTCCTTGGCCAGTAAGGTATAGGCCAGCATGTAGGCGTAAGCCATCTTGTTCTCCCGGTTGTTCCGGTACAGGATATCCAGCATGGCATTGAGTCCCTGGGGGCTGAAGAGCATTTCGTCCCGGTAACGGATCCTGCGGATGCGGCCATAGACAGGATGTGCTGCTATACGTTCTTCATCTCCAAGTCGGTCCTCATTTCCAAGGTGTTCCTCATTTCCAAGGCGCTCCTCATTTCCAAAGTGTTCCTCATTTCCAAGGTATTGCATGGCCTCTTGCGCCCATTTCCGGTAAAAGAGGGTCTTTGAAAGCTGCTCCAGGTAACCGCGGGCTACCCGGTAATGACCGTTGATTATGTTTGTTTGGGCAAGGAGTTTATAAGACCGGGCACTCTTTTGAAAATCGGGGATCGCCTCCATGGCGTCGTAGGCGTTCCGTTGTGCAGAATTGACCATGCCCAGGTGAAGGTACACCTGGGACATCATCAAAGGGGTCACGAAATCCCGGCGAAAAGGAAGCATAAGGCCTTCGGGACCCTGTTGCGGGTAGTGGAACAGCTCCGTTTCCAGGCGGCCGGTATGCCATAAGGCCAGGTTGACGGCCACCATTTCAATGGAGGAACCGGGGGTATCTTTTTGCGCTCGCTGCAGGACCTGGTCCCATTGCTCTTCATACACAAGAATGTCGTATTCAAAGAGCCTTTCCTTATCCAACCCGGCAAAACGGAACAGGCCAAACACGGTCCCGGCAGTGATCAGCACACACAACACCGCAGAAATGATCCGGCTTCCACGGCCAGGTTTTGGCGCGGCGATCTGCTGTTTCACGCTATCAGGGCACGCGGCGGGGATCCGGCGTTTCATGCTACAAGATTTTGGAGCGGGGATCAGCCGGCACAACAGGGGGACGGCGGCTGCCAGTGCCCAGGCCACGTACTGCAGGGGGTATGAAAAATAGTAGTATCTATAGAAATGGAGCCCTCCCAGTAGTTTTTCATAGGGATACTGCCAGAAAATACGCGCGGCCATAGGATACAGGAAAACAAGCGCCACTGCCGGAAGCACCTGTAGGGCATACGTTTTCCAGCGGCCTGTGCCTCGGCAAGCGGTCTCCATGCGACCGGTCCTTCCGGGAACTGCTTCCCCGGTGCAAAACGCCTCCAGGTAGAGGAAACAGGCCGTAAAGATGAGTACCGTTCCGCCGGCCAGAAAGAACAATACCAATTGCAGGACATAAAATACGGCGATCCTTGATTTTCCGTCGCCAGCGCGCTGGTACAGATTCACTGCCCACAGGGCCAGCAACAGGGCCACCACCGCCGAGATCAGGTAATTTTCATTGCACAAAAGCAGCCAGACAAAAGCAGAGGGCAAATATGTGAGTGGATACCAGAGAGGGTTGCCGGGTACTCTGCCAGGTGCATTGCCGGTATTACTGCCGGATATGCTGCCAGATTCCCATCTGCCGGATGCAATACCCTGCGCCCTGTATGCAATCGCTGCCACCAACCGTTGCATAAGCATCAGCAACAAGGCTATAATGAGAGCTCCGGCCCACGGGTACCGGAAGAATTGGGTAAAAAAACCGCCCAGGTAAAAGGAAAAGCCTTCCGGATGCAGGACCGAGTCCATGAAATAATCCATCCCAAACCGGAAAAACTGGAACTGTTCGTGAAACCGCAAATGGTACGGAAGCACTAACCAGAAAAAAAGAAAAACACCCAGCCCGAATACCAGTGAACAGACTTTTCGCATAAGACAAAGTTAAGAAAAAGCTTCGCTTGCGGTGCGCCAAACGTGTTTGGCGCGTATAAAATGCTGCTTCGCAGCACCAATTTGTTTTTTTATGCCCCTGTGGGTCAGAATTGCACATAATCCGCCGGTTTGTCCACAGAAACAGCCTTATATGTGGATGAAAGGCAGAAAATCCCGGGTTCCTCCACAAAAACAGTCCTTTATGTGGATAAGATGCCATAAAACGAAGGTTCCTCCACAAAAATGGCCTTATATGTGGATGAAAGGCAGAAAATCCCGGGTTCCTCCACAAAATCGGCCTTATATGTGGATGAGTTGTCTTTTCTCTGAGAAGAGTTGACTTCAGCGTGTTATACCTTAGTTTACTTACAATGAATGGGACTATGGAAACTGTGGAATGAACTCCGTTATGTTTAACTCAGAAGAGGTACCAAGACCCGGAGGTGGCACCTTATTCTTTTTAATGGGGACTTCTATAAATTAACACTATGATATTCTGGATATTATTTGTATATTTAATGCATAAAATATAGTGTTTTATGAAGATATATAAATCAACAGGAAACAGGGGATTATTTGATGAACAGGAAAACCATAGGAAACTATCAGCAATTGGCAACCCTTTGGAGATGGTCCAAAATGTAATTGATTTTGAGATGTTTAGGGACACATTGGAGGATGGTGTTTTGACCAAAGATAAAAAGAGTCCTGCGGGAGCAAAGCCATATGATGTAGTAATGATGTTCAAGATATTGATACTTCAACGGTATTATGGACTGGGCGACACACAGCTTGAATACCAGATTATAGACAGGCTGAGTTTTAAGAAGTTTCTTGGGCTTGAAAGTGGCGACAAAGTACCCGATGAAAAGACGGTATGGGCATTCCGGGAAAAGCTGACCAATGAAGGTTTGGTAGAAAAACTCTTTTCACAATTCAATGCACATCTCAAATCACAAGGATTAATAATGAACGAAGGGAAAATGATAGATGCCAGTTTTACCATAGCCCCTCGACAACGCAATACAAAAGAAGAAAACAAAAAGATAAAAGAAGGTGTTGGCAATGAATTGTGGGAGGACAAGCCTAATAAGAAGAAACACAAAGACATAGATGCCCGCTGGACGAAGAAAAACGGCGAAACATTTTATGGTTATAAAAACCACGCAAAAGTTGACTCAAAAAGCAAATTCATTGATAAATACAAAGTTACGGATGCTTCTGTCCACGATTCACAAGCCTTGGACGATTTACTGGAAGAAGAAGACAAAGGACAGGACATTTACGCGGACAGTGCTTATACGGGAGAAGACCAGGAAAAAACAATCAATAAATATGGCATGAACAATAAAGTCCATGAAAAAGGATACCGAAATAAACCGTTAACAGATGAACAGAAAGCCAACAACAAAGAAAAATCGCGGACGCGCGCGAGGGTAGAACATGTATTTGGATTCATGGAGCAGAGCATGAACGGCTTAGTTGTTAAATCGGTGGGCATTACACGAGCAACCGGCATCATAGGATTAATTAACCTTACTTACAATTTATTCAGATATGAGCAGGTAATGAGATTAACCATTTCATAAATGGTATTGCGCTGTCAGTTAGTTGGTTGGTCGCAAAAAACAAAAAAGTGATGTAGAATTTTAGAAAAATATCCCACATTTACACTGATTTGAAAATTTCGGTAAAGGGTTCTTCGATTTTTCAAATCAAAAAACGGGGAAAATGAATTTTTAGAACCCACCT
>MWFB01000028.1 GCA_002071385.1 Bacteroidetes bacterium ADurb.Bin013 | reverse complement strand
CGGTGATTCCCGTTCGTATGAATGATCATCTTAAACTGCGTGGATGCGCTGAAAGGTCTGCCTTTTCCCATAATGTCTCTATTAATGGGTATATATGTACCTATTAATATTGATACATACAAGCGTTTTTCAGTTTATCTTCAACTATTTACGATATTTGGGTACAAAACTTTGAAAAAATCAGATCATTTTGTCGATTTTTATAAACTAAAAGCTGCTGCTTAGAAGCTTGCGAAACTTAAATGATTAATTATATCTCTGATTACAAAGAGAATCACCATCTCAGGGAAAGTTTTAACCTGTTGGCGAAGCAAACTTTCGGAATAGATTTCGAGACTTGGTATCAATACGGTTTTTATGACCATTCTTATGTTTGTCATTCTTTTGTGGAAAACGGCCGTGTTATTTCCAATGTTTCTGCCACAAAGATGCAGTTGATCATAGACGGGAAAGACATTAATGCCATTCAGATTGGGACGGTAATGACCTGCCCCGAATGCAGAATGTCGGGACTGGCCGGCCGGTTAATGCATACGGTAATTGAGGAATACGAACCGCACAATTACATGATTATTTTATTTCCAAACGAAACGGTTATGGATTTCTATCCCAGGTTTTCTTTTCGGTTGACCAACGACACACTTTATTCCATAAAGACGAAGTGCTCCGGTGAAGCCTTTGATAAATTCAGGAAACTGGATATCAAAGAAAGTGCCGGGCGCCGAATTATTGAGCAGGCGGTGAAGACAAAAATCCCTCTCTCGGAAAGGATGGATGTCCGGGCAAACCATGCCATTTGTTTATGGCATTGTCTGAATAGTTTCCAGGACGATATCTACATCGCGGATTCCGGACTATGTGTTGTGATATACAAAATGAGCGGTGATCGCATAGATCTGTACGATGTGATTACTCCGTTTAAAATTTTGATAGGGGATATTCTCCCGGCACTTTCCGGAGGAGAAGAAAAGTGTGTGGGATTGGGGTAAACCCGGTTTGCTGCGCAACAGACATTTTAGCAGAATTCATCAAGCTGTAAAACAGCACTTTGACAAATAGCAAAGAAGGCGTTGCGCGGTAAACCGGGTTTACCCGGATGATTTTAAGCTTTCTCGATTTTTTCTTTCTCCAGCTTTTTTGTGCAAAAGAACCAATCATAACATGTTACTCCCTCTTCGGGGATCTCCAGGCGGTCTTTTGCCTGACCGCAGCTGCCGGCTGTGGGAACAATTACATCATCCCCCGGGCGCCAGTCAGCGGGCAGGGCAACTTTGAACTCATCGACCGTCTGAAGTCCTATGAGTACACGTTTGATCTCATCAAAATTACGGCCAAGGGATAAAGGATAATAAATGATGGTGCGAATAATGCCTTTGGGATCGATGAAGAAAACGGCACGAACGGCTTTGGTGTTGCTCTCTCCCGGTTGAACCATGCCATAAAGGTTGGCCACCTCCATGGTGATGTCTTCAATGAGCGGGAACTTCACTTCAATGTTCTTCATTCCCTTGTACTGGATTTTCTCCTTGATGGTCCGTAGCCAGGCAATGTGGCTGTACAAGCCGTCCACGGATAATCCTACCAGTTCTGTATTCAATGCTTTGAATTCTTCCTCCATGGAGGCAAAGGTCATGAACTCAGACGTACATACAGGTGTGAAGTCTGCAGGGTGGCTGAACAGGATTACCCATTTTCCTTTGTAGTCAGACGGGAAGTTAATGTCTCCCTGCGTTGTAATGGCTTTGAACTGTGGTGCAGGTTCCCCGATTCTGGGGATAGGATATGATTTTGTTGAACTGTTAACGTTTTCCATGGTTTTTTGAGTTATTTATTGTTTTTATTTCTGTTTACTGAAGCAAAGGTAAGGCGGTCAATAATATTAATCAAACAGATTTTATTTATATAATTATAGATAATTTCTATATCTTTGCTTTATGACGTTACAACAACTCCAGTACATTGTCGCCCTGGACCGTCACAGGCATTTTGTCAAAGCTGCCGGTGAATGTGGCATTTCCCAGCCCACCCTGAGCGCCATGATTTCCCGTCTTGAAGAAGAACTGGATGTCAGGATATTTGACCGTTCCAAACACCCCGTAGAGCCAACACCCATGGGAGAAGAGATCCTTCACCAGGCGCGACTGGTATTAAAACAGGCCATGCAGGTGCAGGAGCTGGTACAGGCCGGGAAAGAAAGCCTGGATACCCGTTTCAGCCTGGGTGTCATTCCAACAGTGGCTCCCTATATTGTTCCTCAATTCATAGGTTTGTTCAAAAAGGATTTTCCCCTGACCCGGGTCAGTATCCTGGAAATGCGGACCGATGAAATCATCCGTGATCTGAAAGAGGCAAAAATTGACATGGGCCTTTTGGCCACTCCTCTCCTTGATCCGGACCTGTTGGAAATTCCGCTTTATTATGAAAAATTCCTGGCCTACATTGCTCCTTCCGATCCCAATTACCCTAAAAAGGAACTCTCGGCCACTGAACTGCCCCTGCAACATTTGTGGGTTCTGCAGGAAGGTCATTGCCTGCGCAACCAGGTATTCAATTTTTGTACGGATAACACCCCGGCAGACAAGCAGGTGTACGAAGCAGGAAGTATAGATAACCTGGTCAGGATCATAGACACCAATGGCGGTTACACCCTCATTCCGCAATTGCATCTGCCCATGCTGGATGAAATACAGTCCACCCATGTACGCCCGGTAAACAACCCGCCCCCGGTACGTGAAATTTCCATTGCCGTGTACAAAGATTTTTACCGTGAGAGGTTGTTGAATGCCGTTGCCAACACCATTAAACAGATCATTCCCGCGGATATGCTCGACACAAGGCTCAAAAAATTCGCTATCAGACTCTAGCCGGGTTCAGGCCAGAAACCCTGCAGCCCGGTCAAAAACTGACCGGAAAGAAGTAATAAGCTCCGTTTCGTGGATTTTGCCGTTTTCCGGAAAAGGCGACTGATGGGTGTATTCATAAGGAAAATCCAATTCCCGGGTCATATATCCGGCCAGCTCCTGCCCTGTGGCCTCGTGCAAACCCACCGTGGGAATCACAGTGTCCTGCCGCAGGGATATCATCAGGATCCTGTCTTTTGCCCCGGCAAAGAACATCCGGCGACCGTCTTCCGGATCGGCCGAACGTATCATCAACCGGAAAGCATTGGTAAGTTTGTCAGAAACACCGGCCTGGCGGCCATCCTGCCCCTGCTGAAAATTGTGAAATTCGCCCAGGTAGTATTCCCTGATCTTCTGGTAAGCTTCCTGGTCCATGATATCGCGGGAATTCCCGTTCATCCTTTCAAAGACAGATCCCCCGCAAAATGTGAAAAGCCTGGAGTCCGGCAGGTTTTCATAAGGATCGGCCATCAGTACCACCTGGGCAAGGAGTGCCCCAATGGAATAAGCAAAAAAATCTGTCCGGACCGATTCTGTGAATAGCGGGTGCCTGCCCTGTTTCATGTCGTTAATAAGCTGGATCAGGTTGAAGGCAGATTCCAGGCCCGAGCTGTAAAACCTGAGTGGGCTCACAGACAGGCGCGAACTCAGGGCTAGGTTGAAAAAAGATGCATTGCACAAATTTTTGATTTCCTGTTTTCTCCGGTTCAGCCAAGGCACAAGTCCACGCGGTGTAACCCAGGCAGCAGGCGTTCTGTTCATATGAAATGCAATAGGAAACAACACGACCGGGACCCCGCAGGTCATGACCAGGTCTTCTGCCCAGGTTAGGTATTTATTCCATGACCTTTCATTCAATCCGTGAAGCAGGATAATTGCCCTGTCAAAACGGTCAGCGCCGGCCGGGGCAAAAATAACATATTTGAATTGCTGATTCTCACCTATGGTGGAATCGGCAGCCGGGCAAAACGGGGCACTCTGTATGCTTTTCTGCAGTTGTGAGACTTCTTCCCGTCCCAGTTCCCGGGTAAATTCAAAGGGAAGGGTAACCACAGGCTTGCCCGGCAGTGTCACCTCCCGCTCAAAAGAGAAGCATGAGTCCAAAAGCTTTGTTCGTTCCATGGTTCAAAACAAAACCATAAAGCTCCATAAAGCAAATAAATGGGATGGATGACGGGAATGTGGGATAAACAGATTGCCCCTGGGGCGAAGCGCACCTTTTCCGGGGTAAAAAATTTTAACTTTGCAACATGAGCTTCATGCGAAGAAAAATCCCGCCGTTTATCTATAAAAGGTCAAACCTTACCCTCGTGGTGGCCTTTACTGCCCTCTTTGCTCTGTTGTTCATCAACATATACAAACCCTTCGAATCCCCTCAGTGGTATCCCATAACACAATTTGAATATTTCCTGTATTCCAGTCTCATTATCCTGACCGGTGTCCTGGTGGTGGTGATCAGCCGGATTATTATGTATTATTATACAAAAAAGAGAACGCTCACCTATTGGGAATATCTCATATGGGTCATTGCCGAGATCTTTTTCATGTCACTCTTCTACACCCTTTACTCCTATACCCTGGACGAAACGCGAGATTTCACCGAAGTTTACCGTTCTTCTATAATCAAGACCAGCCTGATCCTGTTGCTTCCCTACATCATATCCCTGTTGTTCCTTTCCTGGCGGGAGAAATCCATGCGCCTGAAGGAGCTCGAGGTAAAGGGACAGGAAGAAGGAGTGCCTGCCAGAACGGAGATCATCAATTTCCGGGATGAAAAGGGTGTGTTGCAGCTTTCCATAAAAAAAGACTCCCTGCTGTACCTTGAATCAGCCGATAATTACGTGTCTGTCTGGTATTTGTCAAAATCAGGAGTCAGCAATTACCTGGTTAGGAATACACTTAAAGAAATGGAATTGCGTTTTTCCCAAACCAGGATCGTGCGCTGTCACCGTTCCTACCTGGTCAACCTGGACCAGGTAAAGGTTGCCAGACGAACTTCCAATGGAATCGTTTTGGACCTGGGCACACCAAAAATACCGGATATACCTGTCTCCCGCACGCATGCAGAGCAGATTGCCCGTTGGTTCACCAACATGTAGCGACCTTATTTCTTTTTAAGCAGGTCGCGAATCTCTGTCAAAAGGACTTCTTCGCGGGTGGGTTCGGGCTCTGGAGCCGGTGCTCCCGGTGCTTCTTCTTTCTTTTTCGCCGAGGTCAGTTTGTTTAGCCCCTTGATGAGCAGGAACACGCAGAAAGCAATGATGATGAAATCAATGAGCACCTGTATGAAGTTCCCGTAATTCAGGGTTACAGCAGGCAGCATGACATTAGGATCCAGGATGCTGGCACGTTCCCCCACTATTGTCCACTTCCAGTCGGTAAAATTAACTCCTCCGACAAGGGCCCCGACCAGGGGCATGAGCAAATCCGAGACCAGGGAAGATACGATTTTCCCGAAAGCCGCACCAATAATGATACCTACCGCCATATCCACCACATTGCCCCGGACGGCAAATGCTTTGAATTCTTTAAGAAATTTTGACATAATGGTGTTATTAAAATTCAAATAAATATACAAAGATTTATGCCTCTTTAAACAACTTTTATAACTTTACGGACAGACACTTTTTAATTAATACATATTATGAAATGTAGACTTATTATAACCGCATTACTGTTCACTACCCTGACATCCCTTGCTGCTCGGGACCCGGAAGGACGCCTGCTCCGATTCCCTGCCACAGGCAACGGGCTCATAGCATTCTCTTATGCAGGAGACCTTTATACTGTGCCGCTTGAAGGGGGAAATGCCTCAAGAATCACATCACACAATGGATATGAAGTTTTTCCCAAATTTTCACCCGATGGCCGTACCATTGCCTTTACCGCACAATACGACGGAAACACGGAAGTCTATACCATTCCTGCAGAAGGAGGCGAACCAAAACGTCTGACCTACACGGCAACCCTGGACAGGGACAATATAGGAGACCGCATGGGTCCCAACAACATTGTCATGGGATGGACCACGGATGGAAAAAACGTGGTGTTTCGTTCCCGTTGGTATAGCTTTTCCGGCATGCGCGCCCACCTGTTCACGGTTCCTGCCGTAGGCGGTGAACTAAGCCAGATCCCAACCTCCGAGGGCGGATTCTGTTCTTATTCCCCAGATGGTCAGTACCTGGCCCTGAACCGCATGTTCCGGGAGTTCAGGACCTGGAAGTATTACAAAGGAGGACAGGCAGATGACATCTGGGTGAACAAGCTGGGAACTACACAGCTGGAAAACATCACGGCCGGCGAAGGTGACAACGCCCAGGATATCTTTCCCATGTGGATTGGCACAGATATATATTTTATCTCTGACCGCGACTCGATCATGAACCTTTTCCGGTACGACACGGGCACAAAAAAGACTGAAAAAATGACCCGTTTCGATACGTACGACATAAAATTCCCGTCAGCCTGGGGGGAATACATAGTCTTTGAAAACGGTGGGTACATCTATTCGTTCAATACAAGAAACAGGGAACTCAATAAGGTTGAGATCACCCTGCATGAAGAAAACCTCCATGCCAGAACACGGCTGATGGATGTATCGGCCCAGGCTGCCAATTACTCCCTGTCACCCAATGGCGAACGGGTGCTCGTCACTTCCCGGGGCGATGTGTTTTCCGTTCCCGGAACCGAAGGGGCCACCTACAACATGACGCGTACCCCCGGCATACACGAACGTGAGGCCATGTGGTCCCCGGATGGCAGCCAGATTGCCTGGTTTTCTGACCAGACGGGAGAATACCAGCTGTATGTAATGCCTTATGACAATCCCTCGGCTGCCCGACAAATCACGTCTTTCACTGATGGTTACCCGGATAATCTTGACTGGACTCCCGACTCCCGGGGATTGTACTTCACTACGGAAAAAAGGGAATTATGGCATGCCGTTCCCGCTACGGGCACTGCCCGCTGCGTGTTGCAGACTCCCTACAGCGCCATCCGCAGTTATGATATTTCCCCCGATGGCAAGTGGATCACATACTCTACACAGGCAGAAAACCGTATGGACGTGGTATACCTGTACAGTGTGGATGACAATATCTCCTACCCGGTAACCAGCCCCTGGTATGATGCCCAGTCCGGTGTGTTCTCCGATGACGGCAAATACCTGTTCTTCACATCGGCGCGTGACTTCAGTGCCAGTTACTCCCGGGTAGAATGGAATGCATCCTATAATGTGTCTTCTTATGTATTTGTGCTCCCGCTGGCCAAAGGCACCCCCGATCCCACCGCCCTGAAAGCCGTGGAATACAAACCCTCGGAAAAGAGCGATACGCCTCCTGCTCCTCCTGCCGCGCCAAAAGGTCGTAAAAACGACAAAGCCGAACCCGCTGCCGAAAAACAAGTCAACGTTACCGTAGACTTGGACGGTATTGTGGAAAGAGCCTCGGCCCTGCCCCTGGACCCGGGGATGTACTGGCTGCTGGCGGCAGTGGACGGGGACCTCTATTTCTCCACAAGAAGAGACATCAAGAAAATTTCGCTCAGCGATCTGAAAGAAAGCCCGGTTGTCACAGGAATGCCGCTGGCCTACGCTCCGAAAGGCAAAAAAATGCTGCTCCGGGACGGGGAGGATCTTTTCATCATAGGAGCTCCCTCCTGGAAGAAGGATAAAAAAGTCATGCTGCAAGATGTCCGTGTTTTTACAGATTATCCTGCAGAGTGGAACCAAATATTCAACGAAACCTGGCGGGTTTACCGGGACCATTTTTACCTGCCCACCATGCACGGAAGGGACTGGGAAGGAATTCGTGAAAAATACGAGGTCCTTCTGCCATACGTGAAACATCGCCACGACCTGACTTACTTGATCGGGGAAATGATCTCTGAATTGAACGTGGGCCACTGTTACGTAACCTCGCCTTCGGACACACCTGCACCGGAACGGGTGAAGGTGGGCTTGCTGGGTGCCCGGTTCGGGAAAGATGCTTCCGGGGCATTTCGTGTCATCAGGATCTATGAAGGAGAAAACTGGGACAAATCACTTCGTTCCCCCTTCCGTGAAGGCGGGGTGGACATTGCCCAAGGAGATTATATCATGGAAGTTGACGGGGTGGACTGCTCTTCCATGAAAGTGATCTATGAAGCCCTCATAGGGAAGGTGGACAAAACAGTTGCCCTGACAGTGAACAGCTCACCTTCCAGAACAGGGGCACGCACTGTTTATGTCAGGCCCATTGCCGATGAAGCCTCTTTGATGTATTACGAATGGGTACAGGAAAACATCAATAAGGTCAACAGGGCGAGCAACGGTCAGATCGGGTACATCCACATTCCCGACATGGGTATAGCTGGACTCGATATGTTCACCAAATTATTTTACACCCAGCTGGACAAAAAGGCACTCATCATTGATGACCGCATGAACGGAGGTGGAAATGTGTCCCCCATGATCCTAGAGCGCCTTGCACGCGAAGCCTACCGAATGAGCATGTACCGTCACGGGGTGAACCTGCCGGTTCCCAATGAAAGCCATTCCGGCCCCAAAGTATGCCTGATAGATAAATATTCCATGTCAGACGGAGATCTTTTCCCATATGGTTTCAGGAAGATGGGCCTTGGAAAACTCATAGGGACCAGGACATGGGGAGGCATCGTGGGCATCTCGGGATCCAAGCCCTACCTGGACGGGCAGGATGTGCGCACACCTTTCTTCACTTCGTATTCAACAGACGGGGAGTGGATCATAGAAGGACACGGGGTGGAGCCCGATATTGAAGTAGATATCAATCCTTTTGAAGATTACCTGGGGAACGACGCACAGCTGAACAAAGCCATTGAAGTCCTCCTGGAGGAACTCAAATCCTTTGAGCCGCTGCCCGGAACACCCCCAGACAGAAAAATGTAACCATGAAAAAACACTGGATATTTTTAGTGCTGATGCTGCTTCCTGCGTGGTTTTTGTCCGCGCAGGAAGTGGACCACCAGTCACTTGGCCTGTCAAAACAGATTGACGACCTTATGTGGTACTACAAAGTTGGCGATGTGGCTTACATAGACAAAGTGTACATTCCTACGGTACCGCGTTGGAAAGAAGACAACCCTGCGGGACAGGGTGCGGGTAATCCGCTCAAGATCTGGTCCTATGTCTTTGTCCCAAGGGATATTGATCCTTCCGGGAAATACCCGCTCATTGTCCTGCCACACGGCGGGGTGCATGCAGATTTTACCACCTACCATACCCATATTGTCCGGGAATTGATTGCCCAGGGATATATTATCATTGCAACCGAGTACAGGGGCAGTACCGGTTATGGACAAACCTTGTATGAAGACATAGACTATGGAGGGCTGGAAAACGAAGACGTATGGTACGGACGTAATTATATGGTTGAAAATTATGACATTGTCGACCCCTCTCGCGTTGGCATCATGGGCTGGAGCCATGGTGGGATGATCACCCTGATGAATCTTTTTGAGCATCCCAAAGATTACAAAGCCGGATTCGCAGGAGTTCCCGTCAGCGATCTGATAGCCCGCCTTGGTTACAAAAAGCCTGGCTATATGGCTTTATTCTCGGCCCCATACCACATTGGGAAAACACCCGAGGAAGATGTTGCCGAATACCGCCGCCGCTCCCCTGTATGGCAGGCTGCCAGATTACAGACACCGTTGCTCATCCACACCAACACCAACGACGAGGACGTAAACTCCCTGGAGGTAGAACATTTGATCAATGCACTGAAGGCCCACGGAAAATCCTTTGAATACAAGATTTTTGAAAACCACCCCGGAGGGCACTCCTTTGACCGGATGGACACACCACAAGCCTCGGCCATCCGCCTGGATATCTATAAGTTCCTGGCCAGGTACCTTAATCCGCCCAAACCTTTCAAAAATGTCCGCCAGCTAAGGGATGCGGCTTACCACCCCTGGGCTGCCAATAAGGACTGAGGCACGGATTTCAGAACATGACGCCGTTATCGTGCAGATAGTCGATAAACTGTTCCCGGCGGGAACGTGCCACCGGCACAACAGACCGTTCGTTATCGTCCATGATTATGTCACAGGTGCTGTCTAGCACCAGGCGCTTGATGAATCTGATGTTGACCAGGTGCTGGTTATGTACCCGGAAAAAAAGTCCTTTCCCCTCCAGCATATCCTGATAATATGCTATACTCTTGGACATGAGCACTTTGTTTACTGCATCACCATCCCGGAAACGTATCTTCGTGTATGCATTTTCTGAACTTAGCCATATGATATCCTTTACCATGATAAAAAGGAAACTGCCCTGGTCAAAGAGGGCAATCTTTTGTTCCTCCTGGCTCGCTTGAAAATTGCGCAGAAGATTTTGCATCTTTTTTTCTCCCGACCTGGACTTATAGCGGGACAGAGCCTCTCTTAACTGGTCAATTTGCACGGGTTTTTCAATGTAATCGAGCGCAGACATCTTAAGGGCCATGACCGCATATTTCTGATAGGCAGTGGTAAAGATAACCTCAAAATCCCTGCGGTTGAACATGGCCAGCAAATCAAATCCGTTGTACGGGCCCAGCTCCACGTCAAGAAAAACCAGGTCCGGCTTCAGTTCCTGAATCTTTTGTACCGCATCGGGTAAATTATTGCACACAGACAAGATCCGGATGTTTTTAAAATGTTCCTCAATCATCTCGGTCAGAGACCTGGCGTGCATTACGTCATCTTCTACAATAATCGTTTTTATCATGCCGCTGATGTATTAGGTAAATATAAGGAAACCCTGGTGCCTTTGGTTTTGTTGTCTTCTGTCAGTATATCCTCTATGGTGAAAGAAGAACTTGCATTTTTCATCTTGTTGATCACCTGTAGCCGCTCCCGGGTCAATTTCAGGCCCAGGGATTCTTTTTTATAACCCGATACCGGTGTCTTTGCCTGTTGGGTAGCCGAGAATCCCAATCCGTTATCGGTGATTTCGCACAAAAGATTATTCTGTATGGGTCGTATGGATATTTTTATTTCATTTCCCTTCTCCTTACCAGCAAAGCCGTGTTTTATAGAATTCTCGACAAAGGGTTGTAAAATCAACGGGGGAACCATGGTGGCTTCCGTATCAAGGTCTCTATCCACTTCTATGGAATAGGAGAAGGAGTTGATGTAGCGTGTTTTTTCCAAATCCATATAAAACCGGATTATTTCCAGTTCCTGCTCCAGGGGTATTTCCTTTTTGGACATGCTTTCCAGCATGAGCCGGGTCAGGTTGGAAAACTTTCTCAGACTTTCCATGGATTCTTCTGTTTTTGACTCTTTGAGCAGGAATTCCACCGTTTGCACGCAATTGAAAATGAAGTGGGGATTCAGCTGGAAGTTGAGCGCCTTCATATTGATTTCCATAAGCTGCTTGCTTAACTCGGCAGCCCTCTGTTGCAAAAGGGCTTTCTCTTTTTTCTTTTTATTAGTGTACCAGAGGAATATAAATATTGTAGTAACAATCAGGGCAAGAAAAACAATGACAAAACCCAATGTCATCAATTGCTTGGTTCTCTTTTCATGCTCCATTGACTGTTTGTGTATTTCTTCATTCAGGGTCATAACTTCAATCTCACTTCGTTGATTTTCTCTTTCTGTTTCTGCTAGCAGCAGGCTTTGTCTGTAGTTTTCATTTTCTATCAGTGACTGCCTGTAATTTAATTGGTTTATCTGGTTTTTCTGGTTAAGCTGTTCAAGCTCATGCTCAATGCTTTCATTTTCCAGGTTCAGAATGGCAATCTCCTTTTCTTTTTTCTCTGAATCATATTTTGCCTGGATATCAGCAACCGCCTGAATGGTTTTGTCGCTAAACAGTGAATCAGTCAGAGAACTGTAAGCATAAACATATTTTTCCACACTGTCAGGTTCGTTCAGTCTGCTGTATACACGAACATAGTCAAGATAAATTTGTGGAAGATGAACTTTCAGATTTACTGCAGTTTGTTCAGCTTTTCTGAGATAATCCAGGGCTGTGGTATATTCTTGCTTGGCATAATAAATAGTTGCTATGCCGTGCCGTGCAATTGTAGTCACATCCTGAGCTCCTGACTTTTCTCCATAGACAAGTGTTTTATTCAAATAGAACAGGGCTCTCTCATAATCTTCAATAAGTTTATACTCATCCGATAAACGGGAATAAATTAAACTTAAAAAATATTCATTCCCCACACTTGTTAATACCTCCTCCGCCTCAAATAATGTTTCAAGGTACTTTTCCCTGTCTTTTATATCAAAATAAATAGTGGAAATCCTATATAACGAGGTGCCCACATTATTTAAATCTCCTGCCTCTTTGAATAACTCTTTCGACCTCTCTAAATTATCAATTGCCTGCTCATAATGTTTCATTCTCCTGTATACCGTTCCTATGTTTATTAATGCATAAGCCTCTCCAAGATCATTTTCCTTTTCAAAAATTCTTTTTGCCTCCAGATAATATTGTAATGCCGTATCAAATTTATCCTGGGATAAATAAATATTACCAATCCAAACATAGCCATGGGCAAGCAACAAAGTTTTTTCTGCTTTTTTGTAGATCTTATTGGATTCTTCTCTTAGTTTGAGCGCTGTACTGTAGTTTCTTTTGTACAGATAAATACTGGATATGTTGTCTTTGACAGCGGCAATTTTTAAGGTGTCTTTCATTTTTTCTGCAAAGTCCAGACTTCTTTCGTAATAAACAAGCGCCGAATCAAAATTACCCATAGTAGTGTGGGCCGCACCTAAGGTATTCAAAATCACGCTAAGACCCTGATTGATACCGGTTTTTTCAGACAGTTTCAATCCCTGATGAGCATATTCCAGGGCCATTGCCGGTTTTACATTATAGTATAACCAGGCTACTTCACCCAGGTTGCAGATTCTGACAGAATCTGAAGGTGTACTTTCAACTATCCGGAGCAGAGAATCTATGACAAGCTGCTGTTGGGCATACATTTGTATTGATCCCTTAACAAGTGACAATAAAATACAGATAGTAAAAAAAAGAGTTTTTCTCATCAGGGAGTACTTTTCCGGAACAATTGGTGGTTTCATATTATAGGTTACTTATAGGCACACGTATAAATAACTATAAAACACCCGCATCATTGTGCGGTTGCTTTTCTCAAAAATATGAACTTTTAAAATTGGGAAAAATCCGGAAAAACAAGACTCTGTAGCGTCGGATTATTAGACACAAATGTCCGGATTTACTCGCAGTTAGCTCTTTTTTGCTCTCTTTCTTTTTCCTTTATAATTATTGACTTGAGCTTTTCTTTCAACAGTACTCTGACTTCAAGCTTATCTCTTTCTGCTATTTCTTTTGAATCACAAGGCAATTCAGAAGGGTCAATTTCTATGGCCAGAAAGCATTTTTTTGCTATATTATCTCTTTTGGTAAGGTAGATCTCTCCTATAAAATCATAATCCAATGCCTGGGATATGGTCAGCAACAGGTCAACATCAATACTTTTTCTTCTGAAAATATCATACACGGTAGTTCTGGAACGGTTAATGCTCCTGGCAAATTCAGAGACCGTGAGCTTTCGTTCACGGACTTTTTGCCTGATGATACTTCCTATAAATACATTTACCATGATGTCATATCTAGTGCGCCTAAAACCGCATTTTCGGTTATTCCTGATGTTCTCCCGAGTGAACATCTTTTGGAAAACCGGGTTCCCGGTTACACCGGGTTGCCCGGCTATTTTCTCATTGTCCGGTTACTTTAGCGTTGTCTTGTCAGGTTAAGGTCATAGGGGCAGGTCAGGTTCACGTTGTCCGGTTTTTTGCGCATATAAATATAAGGATTCATATTGAGATTTGTTCATATGACTTTGAATTCGGTCGGTTTGAGTTTGAATTCGGTAGAAAAACAACCGTTTTCAGTATTTTCCTCCCTGGTAGGCAGGTTATGCTGGCGTTTTCCGCCAGCGGTCGCTGCCACCACCACAAGGCCGGGAAACCTTTTCTTTATGCCGAGGCTTTCCTTACCTTCTGGTGGCTTCGGCTCTGGCTCAACTACAGGTTATTATGAACTTTGATATGTTTTCTTTATATTTGGGAATCCTTTATTTTCAAATACTTATCTGTCATGAAAAAAATAAGGTATCACTTTGTATTTTTGGTTTTTTATTCCGGATTCCTTACTTCTGATTTATTCTTTAATGACGGACCTGTTTTGTATAAGGTATTATATGCCGCATTGCGTGCGATTGGTATGGTTGGTCTGTTATATTTATATGATTGTCATAACGAAAGAAAATTAACTAAAAAAACCTCATGAGAACTTTTCATATCCCTTTGCTTATGCTCTTAGTCCTTGCCGCATGCAATCAAAGGTCCCGGACAGTGATCCAGGAATGGATACCCTATGACGAGGCAGAAGAAATAGCCGCCAATGCAGATCATGAATCTGTGAGAATGCGCTTCAGGCTTATCCAGTCCCAGGTGCTGGATAAAAATGAATTGTGGAAAGTAGTGGAACCCCAGCTCAAAAACTTTACTGAAGAAGCCTATGAGAGGCTGAAACCATTGATCTTGGAGCAGGACATTCCTACCCTTCAGTCGCATATCCGCGCAAGTGAGCTTACGTATGAGCAACTCACACAATGGTACCTATACAGGATCGTGAAGTTCGAGAACGACCGGGGCAAGATGCTGAACGCCATTGTTGCCATAAATCCCGACGCGGTGAAGGAGGCCCGTGCCAAAGACAAGGCTCTGCGCAAATTCCTTACCCGTAATAAAGGGATTGAGGGACAAGAGGCCCCTGCCCTGCATCTGATCTTTGGGATGCCTATCCTGGTTAAGGACAACATCGGGGTTGAGGGGATGCCCACCTCGGCCGGGGCACATGTGTTGAAAGACAACTTTACGAAAGATGCCGCCATCATTGCAAATATCAAAAAATGCGGGGGTATCATCCTGGGCAAGACAAACCTGAGCGAATGGGCCAATTACCTGTTTAACGGAGGTCCTAATGGATTCAGCGCCGTCGGTGGCCAAACGCTCAGTGCCTACGGACGCAGGATTTTTGATACCGGCGGTTCCAGTTCCGGCAGCGGCGTTGCTATAGCGGCCGGATATGCTGCTGCCTGCATCGGAACGGAAACCTCGGGCTCAATTCTTTCTCCCTCGGGAAAGAGTTCCGTTGTGGGGCTTAAACCCACGGTGGGCCTGCTGGACCGGAGTGGGATCGTTCCACTTGCCGGCACATTGGACACTCCCGGGCCCATGGCGGGCACAGTCGTTGACAACGCCATCCTCATCTCGGCAATGGCTGGCGACAGCCTTATGAAAAATGATTGGTCTGCAGGGCTCCTAAAGAGCCTGGATCCGGCGATTTTAAGCGAAGAAAGTCCACAGGAAGGGGATAAAGGGCTGACATCGGAACGGGAAACGGGGTTTCCGGAAGGGATTCGGTTTGGGGTAAATAAAAAATTGCTGGAAAATCCGCTTTATAAGGAGCAGGCCGAAATCCTCACTTCGCTCGGGGGCATTGCCATTGAATTTGAACCCATTGAAATTGACCTCAGCGGGTTTGGCACGTTGTTGAGCGGAGATATGAAAATTGACCTGCCTGCCTACCTGGAACAATACGCTCCTGACTACCTGACTATCCGCACCATAGGAGAAATCGTCGCATATAACAGCCTGGACTCATTGGTAAGGATCCCTTACGGGCAGGCAATCTTTGAAGAAATGGCCGCGCTTGAGATTACACCGGAAGCATTGGGGCAGTTAAGGGAAAGACTACAGCAGGAGGGAAAGCGCTATTTTGAAACCCCCATGGACGCTTACCGGCTGGATGTCATTTTGTCTGTAGACAACCTGGAGGCCGCCTATGCGGCAGCAGCCAATTTCCCGTGCCTGATCGTACCCATGGGCTATACAGAGAAGTGGGGTCCCACGGGCCTCACCTTTATTGCCAGGTCCTTTGAAGAACACAAGCTCCTGAAAATCGGATACGCTTATGAGCAGGCGACCCGGGCAAGGAGGTTGCCTCTGGAATATCAATGAACAAAGCCTTGGCTTTTATCCATCCTGTCGCAAGAAGGGATTGTAAGAAAACTAATTATCGTGCCGGACGCGGGTGAACGAGGTGTCGGCGGTGTGGATTCTTTTGGACTCCTTGGTGCGCATAGGTGGCTGTTTTTCATTGTAGATGATTTCTGAGCGGGCCAGCAGGGGAACCATCTCGACATTCACGTTAGTGACATCCAGGCCCAGGTAACGCACATCTGACATGCCAATCTTGCTTATGCGGAAGTACAGATTCATGATCAGTTTCTGATTGTGGGAAAATTCATAGTCCTTGTTAGGCACACGGTCTATGACCACGTAGCGGAAATCACTTAGTACATTATGCCGCCTGAGGGAAGGATAGGAGCTTATCAGGTCAATCTTGTGCTCAGCCATAAGATCAAAGACAATGTTGTGAAAATACAGGCTGGCTTTGACCGGCACCTTGTATCCCATGCGAAGGTCAATACGTATCAATACTCCGGGAATCAGTTCAGTAACCTCGTATTCCCTGACGTGTGGTTCGTCCACAATGTCCACATGAAGGAGCCAGTAGGTGTCTGCCCGCTTAGGCTGCTTTCGGAGAATGGAATATAGGATCTTGTTTTCAATATCTGTTACCCGGTTGGCATGCGTGATATAAACCAGGTTGCTGGCGTACATGGGTACGGTCTCGTCACCGGACAAGGATTTGATCACAGGCAGGTAATCCTTTATCTTCACATAGGTTATAAAGCTATTCTTTATCCGGCGCCCGCGGTTCCAAACATACATTACCAGGGCAAAAAACCCGGTAAACATGATGGTAATCCAGCCCCCATCGCTGAACTTGAAGAGATTGGCAGACAGGAACGAGAGTTCAACCGCAAAAAACACCACACCGCACAGAATCCTTAGATATAAGGGAAATTTGTCTTTAAGGTAGAACATCAGGAGCACTGTGGTTGCCAGCATAGCCAGGTTAATGGCCAGTCCGTAAGCCGCTTCCATTCCGGAAGATTCCCTGAAATAGAAAACCACAAAACAACAGCCCAGGTAAAGGATCGCATTGACAAGCGGAATGAACATCTGTTCTTTTAGCGACGATGGATAGCTTATGCGTACCTTGGGGAAGAAATTGAGGGATATGGCCTCGCTTATGATGGTGAACGATCCGCTTATTAGCGCCTGGCTGGCTATGATGGCCGCTGCCGTTGCCACAAGAATTCCCGGGATCAGAAACCATTCGGGCATTATGGCGTAAAATGGGTTTAATTCCGGAGTAATATCCCGGGCATGCGTAATGATCCAGGCTCCCTGTCCAAAATAATTCAGCAGCAGGGCTGTCTTTACAAAGATCCAGGAAATCCTGATATTACGCACCCCGCAATGACCAAGGTCCGAATACAAAGCCTCGGCCCCGGTAGTACAAAGAAAAACGGCCCCAAGGAGCAGGAATCCGTTGGGGTACGCAGACAACAGTTTTATGGCGTAGTAGGGATTGACGGCCAGAAGGACTTCAGGGACCCGGACCAGCTGGACCAGGCCCAGGACACCAATCATCGAGAACCAGAAGAGCATGAGGGGTCCAAAGGATTTGCCGAGGAACGCCGTGCCAAATTGCTGAATGAAAAACAGAACGCTCAGGATTACAAAGACCACCGCCACCACGGGAATCCCTGGCTTCAGGATCCTGAGGCCTTCAATGGCCGAGGTGACGGTAATGGCCGGAGTGATGATCCCGTCTGCCAGCAGGGCACAGCCTCCCACTATGGCCACAATATAAAACCAGTTTTTTCGCTTCTTGAGCAGGGCGAACAAGGCCATTATGCCCCCCTCCCCTTTGTTATCGGCCTTTAAGGTTATTAAAATATACTTAACAGTGGTTTGCAGCGTGAGTGTCCAGAATATGCAGGACAGGGCTCCCAGAATAAAATCCCTGTCTATGACTTCGGCCCCATTGAGCATGGCCCTGAGCGTGTAGAGCGGCGAGGTTCCCAAGTCTCCGTATACAATCCCCAGTGTGATAAGCAGACCGGCCATCGATAGCTTCGACAGGGGACCGGCTGCCTTTGTTTCTTTCATATGTTTTTATGCGGCGGTTGATCGCGCTTTAATAAACCGCACAAATGTATATAAAAAGCAGAGAGGTGGGACCTCGGTGTCCTAAAAAACGGTGGCTGCAACGCCATAAGGAACATGGAGCTTTTTATTGTATGCCAAGGCTTTCCGTTCTTTGTTGTGACAGCGACCCGTAGGTTGCGATTACAGCTTCAGGCACGTGACATAGTACTTATCCTGTTAATCGGGCTCCTCTTCAAGCTCCTTGTAGTAGTCCTCCCCGGTTTCCACTTTGTCACGGATCCTTTGACTGTAGTTGTACCGGGCTGTTTTCTCTTTTAGGAAAAGGTCTTTGACGCCATCTTCATTTTTATTGAAAGTGATCGTGTTGGTTATGGAGATAGACGTGCCCGCATGGAGTACATCATGATCAGTCCCGATGTAGGTGAAGGTCCAGTGTTGCTGCTTCAATTCCTCGACCAGCTTTTTGATGGCCTGTGCCTGGTATTCTTCCGATGCATTTTCTTCCCCATCAGTGAAAACGGTTACCAGTACATGATAATCTGTTTTGTTCATCAGGTGCAGTTTCAGTTTGGTGATGGCGTATCCCATGGCATCGTATAACGGGGTATCCGCTTCGGGATTGTACGTCTGACTGTTGATTTTTTTCACCTCTCTTGCCCTGTCTGCAAAATGTAGTTGTTTTATGCCAAATCCGTTGAAGGTCAGAAATGTTATGTAGTGCTCCTGCTCCGGGAATTTTTTCTCTATTCCTTTGATGGTTTGCACTATTTCATTCAAACCACTGATAACATGGTTTTTAATACTGTTCATGGAGCCGCTTTCATCCAGAATGATCAGGTTGTGTACCTCGTGTTTCTTTTCCATAATGTATATGTTAACTGTTGTTGCTGTATGGTTTCCCGCAAAAATACAGGTCCACTACGCCAAAATGTGACGTACGAAGAAGAACCTGCTTTTTACAAGCCGGGGCTTCAACCTTTTCCTTAATTCGACAAATGGTCGCTACCCACCATAAGGACGGGAAGCTTTTTTCCTTATGCCGAGGCTTCCCTTACCTTGCGGTGTCAGCAACCGGAGAAGGCAGCAAAATCAAGGGGAAGCCCCGGCTTATCCAAAAAAGATTAATTTTGCCCCATTAAACATGCCTGAAAATATAAAGATGAAACATCGGATTTTATTCATTCTAATTTTACTAATAATGAACGGATGTGCCACGTCATCCTCAAAAAATGAGGACATTAAAGCCACAATCATTGCCCTTGAAGAACAGGCTTTAGCACTTTGGAATAATGGAAATCCCGACGGATTTCTTGAATTGTCTACCGAAGATGTTGTTTATATCGACCCTGCTTTTGAGAGCAAACTAGAGGGTAAAAAAGCGCTGGAAGATTATTATAACACCATAAGAGGAAAGATTAAAATCGATCTTTATAAAATGATCGATCCTGTAGTACAAGTCTCGCCTGGGGTTGCTGTCCTTACTTACAATTATGAGGCTCATAGGGATGGCATGGTATTCACAATGAACTGCACAGAGGTATACAGGCTAGATCTAAACAATAAGTGGAAAATCATACATACACACTGGTCTTTTGTACAGCCCGGAAAAATGTAACGTATGAGAGGGACTCTCACACCTCTTTTACAGTATCATAGCCTGAATCATTTTTGAGCCTGCGAAAATACAATACTGCTACGTCAAAATATGATGTCTCACATCGGATAACATCATGAAAACCAAACAATTTTTTGCTCTTCTGGCATTAATTGTACTAACTAATGCCTGTGGTAACGTTAAAGAAGCCCATATCCCCCCTGCCCTGACATCTGCTGTAACTGCTGTTTCAGCTTCGTTGGATAGTCTTAGCAACTCACTAAATGCCGCAGCCACCGGCCTTGCCCAGGTGGGCGCAGATACAGCGATGGTCCGTTCCGAGTTGCAGCGCCTTTACAACGAATGTTCCTTTGGCTCTGAATTCGTTTTTACAACTCCGGAAGGCATCCTGCAGCTGGTAGAGCCGGCTGTCTATTATCCCTCCCAGGGTTCCGACATCAGCCAGCAGGCCCATATTATTAAGGCTTTTGAAACCAAACTGCCCGCCCTGAGCGATGTGTTTTCGGTAGTTGAAGGTTTTCAGGCAGTGGTCCAGCCATCCCATCATGGCCGAAGACCGGTTACTTGGGGGAGTAAGCGGTTTGTTCTCACCTGCTTACCTGATAGCCAGAAACGTTGTGCCCATTATTGGCGACGAACCTTTCGAAATCTGGGTCATGGAAAAAACAGGGGTGGTGCTTTATAACACCGATGCCTCTGAAATCGGGCTCAATGTTTTTACCGACCCGAGGTATGACCAATTCCCAAAGATGAAACTCGCCTGCGAAAAGATCGCCGGCGAGCCCTCCGGAATGACGTCATTCCCTTACTACGAGACCGGCTCTGACAAAATCATAAACCGCAAGGTCTTTTGGGAAACCCTTACCCAGGAGGGAAATGAATGGAAGTTTATCTGGAGCGGGGCATCAGAATAAAGTCATAAGAAATTATCAGGATTAATCCATAAAGACCAATCATGATAAGGGGAATATCAGGGTACCAGCCGGCCGCAACGGTTGGAGGCCCAATTACCAGGGCAAAAGCAGTTAAGAGCTTGAACAACCTTCTGTTCCCCGCGGGATATTTTAAAGTGAAAATCCCCAGTGCAACCATTGTAGTGGGACATGGCATCAGTCCGAAATTGGATAATAAGAGATCCCGCCAGCTGAAGGTAAAGCCTTCGCCATAAATATACGTGGGATACCAGAAGCCCCATAATACAATCAGCAGGATCATGTATCTTCCTACGGGAACTTTCCTAAAATCCAGATCGATGGACGGATTAAAACATTCTTTTATCCATGCTGCCGCTATAAAGCCCAGCAGAATTGGGGTCATAATAAAAGTTGCCAGATAAACCGGGCCTATCTGTGCCCAGTAAATAAACCCGTATACACCCCAAAAGCCGAACAAAAAAAGCCAGTTGAGGGCAAAGTAAACCGTAAAAACCTTTCTGGCGCGGTTCCCGTAAATGAAAACCATCAGCAAAACCAGGAAGGCCAGTACGTGAAAAATAATACCAAGCGGCACGGTAAACCAGTCCATTTCCTGTTGGACAAAGCGGTGAAATCCTTCACCAAAAATATGTACGTCAAAATTCATTTTTTATTTGGCCATAGCGGTTTTTTTAAATTCAGCGGGCAGATTTTCAAGTAGTTCCATAATTAATTCAGGAATTGGGTGGTTGGGAATCCATGTCCAATCGGGCCAGCGGTGTATAACGGGGCCCTGCAGGGAAGAGTTCGCTTTTGAACAGAATCAGGTGTTTTGCAGAATATAACGGAGACGTCTGGTGTGATTTCGTTTCCGTAAGGATGTCGTACAGTGACGGTGTCATTTTTTGTCCGGGCAGGAAACGTCCCAAGGTGATATGCGGATGGAAAGCAGTATCGTCGGATCTGAATCCAAGCGGCGCAACGGCATGGTCAATAGCCTTTTTCAATTCATAAAGCGCCGATGGCGCCTCGATGCCCAGCCAAAGAACACGGGGCCCGCTGCGGTCACTGAAAATTCCCGGCTCTCCTAATGAATAGGTGAAACAGGGAATTTTAGTGACTTCGCTTTGCAGCCTGTCTGCCAATAAGGGTATAATCTGAGCATCTATTTCACCAAAAAAGAACAAAGTCAGATGGAACTGTCCGGAATTAACCCATTTAATACGGTACGATGGCAACTGCTTTTGCAATTGTTGCATTCTTTCCCGTGCAGGAAGTATGGGCTCCAGGGGCAAGGCCAAAAAAGTGCGAATACCGGTCAAGTCAGATGTCATTTTCACATTGACCAAATTTACAAAAAAACGAAAGCTGCAACCTCTTTTCTTTTCTTATATTTGCACATCAACTGAAACAACACAATGAATCAAGATCTTATACAGTCACTTTTCGGCAGCCTGGCCCTGATTACATGGAAGCAGGTGGTTATGCTGGGTATCGGCTCCCTATTGATCTACCTGGCCATTGCCAAAAAGTATGAACCCAACCTCCTCTTGCCCATGGGTTTCGGCACCCTTCTGGTGAACCTTCCGCTTTCATCTGCGATAGGGCCTGACGGTGCCTTGACTGTTTTTTTTCAGGCCGGGATAAAGACCGAGGTATTCCCTCTGCTGATCTTCATTGCCATTGGCGCCATGATCGATTTCAGCACGCTGTTCCGCAATCCGCTCTTGTTGTTGTTTGGTGCTGCGGCGCAATTCGGCATATTTTTCACCATCGGAGTGGCTTCCCTCATCGGATTTGACCTGAAGGAAGCAGCCTCCATTGGAATCATCGGAGCGGCAGACGGTCCCACCTCAATCTATGTGGCCTCGAAATTTGCCGAGCACCTGCTCGGGCCTATATCTGTGGCGGCGTACTCCTATATGGCCCTGGTCCCCATTATTCAGCCGCCTGTTATCAAGGCACTGACTTCCAAGAGAGAACGGTTGATCAGAATGCAGGGGAAACAGGATCCTGTCTCCAGGACCACCCTCATTCTCTTCCCCATAATAATAACCCTGATCGCGGGAATAATTGCTCCTTCCTCCATTGCCTTGATCGGCTTTCTGATGTTTGGCAACCTCATCCGTGAGTGCGGGGTACTGCAGAAGCTGTCACTGGCCGCTCAGAATGAACTGTCCAGCCTGGTAACCATTCTGCTGGGAATAACCATATCCTCAACCATGACGGGTGAGGCCTTTGTTAACCTGGATACGTTGTTCATTATCGGGCTTGGGCTGGTTGCCTTTATCATGGATACGGCCGGAGGGGTTCTCTTTGCCAAGCTTTTGAACGTGTTTTTACCTGAAAGACTAAAAATCAATCCCATGGTAGGAGCCGCCGGAATATCGGCTTTCCCCATGTCTGCAAGGGTTATCCATAAAATGGGCCAGGATGAGGACAAGGGCAATTACCTGCTCATGCCGGCTGTCAGCGCCAATGTGGCCGGACAGATAGGATCAGTTATCGCTGGCGGTTTAATCCTCACCCTTGTTCCTTATTTTTTGTAAATTTTGAATGAAATCGTCATGAATACTTTTGTAAGTTCACTCAAAATTATGGGACTGGGAATGCTGGGCATATTTGTTTTCATGCTGCTCTTTGGGGTCGTGATCTATGCCCTGCATAAGATCTTTCCCGGCACCACTGCAGAGAAGTGACCACTCCTCCTACCCCTGTTATTCCGCATACAGGTCACTGTCACCACAAAGAACGGAGAATTTTATTGGTATGCCGAGGTTCTCCGTTCTTTGTGGTGCAGCGACCTCTCCTGCAATTAGCTGTTCACCTATGTAGTTACTGCAATACCGGGTAAAGGAAGCCTCGGCTTGGAGAAAAAGCTTCCTTTACCCGGTATTGCACGTGAAGAGTGCCGTGGATGTTTAGATCAGTCCCTTTGCATGTTTCTCTCCAATGACCCTGAGCATATCGCGGGTCATCGCAGGAAGGTCCCATTCCGGTTTCCATCCCCATTCTGCCCGGGCGCAGCTGTCGTCCATCTTGTTGGGCCATGAATCGGCGATGGCTTGCTTCACATGGTCCACCTGGTAGGTCATGGTGAAATCGGGGATGTGCTTTTTGATCTCGGCATAAATGATCTCGGGATCAAAACTCATGGCTGTGATATTGAAAGAGTTCCGGTGTTTGAGCTTTGTGGGATCGGCCTCCATAAGGTCAATGGCAGCGCGGATGGCATCGGGCATGTACATCATGTCCAGGAAAGTTCCGGCTTTGAGTGGACAGGTGAATTTTTTGTTTTTGATGGCCTCGTAATAGATCTCTACGGCATAATCTGTTGTTCCGCCACCAGGCAAGGTAACGTTGGATATGATACCGGGATAACGAACAGAACGCGTATCCACGCCAAAACGTTTGTGATAATAGTCACTCAGCAGTTCTCCAGATACTTTGGAAACCCCGTACATGGTCTGCGGCCGCTGGATGGTGTCCTGGGGCGTGTTGTCCAAGGGGGTGCCTCCGCCAAAAGCGCCAATGGAACTGGGTGTTGAAACGGCACAACCGTATTCACGGGCAACTTCCAGGCAGTTCATGAGCCCGCCAATGCCAATATTCCAGGCGGTCAGGGGTTTGCTCTCACCAACGGCAGAGAGGATGGCAGCCAGGTTGAAGATGGTGTCTATCCTGTACTTCTTCACAACATCGGCTATCTGCTGTATATCGGTTGCATCTACCCTTTCGGAAGGACCCGATTCAAGCAACTCGCCTTTGGGCAAGGTCGATCTGTAGCCGGCAACAACATTGCCGTTGCCATATTTTTTCCGAAGTTCCAGGGTCAGTTCCGACCCGATCTGGCCCACCGAGCCAATTACCAGAATATTTTTCATTCGTTTGTTGAATTAGTTTCTTTATTATTTTTGTTAACTGAAAGTCCCGCAAATATACGAATCTGTAATACAAAAGTAATATCTTTGCATCACCTTTTAAGGTTAAAAAAGTGTCAACTTAAAACAATTAATATTATGTACGATCGTCTTCAGGCCCATCTCCAAAAGGAATTAGCCGACATCCGGGAAGCCGGACTTTTCAAGAATGAAAGAATCATCATCACTCCCCAGGGAGCCGAGATCAAGATCAGCACCGGTGCCACGGTACTGAATTTCTGCGCCAACAATTACCTGGGTCTTTCCAACAATCCAAGGCTCATTGCCGCTGCCAAAAAAGCCCTCGACACACACGGCTACGGGCTATCTTCTGTTCGCTTCATCTGCGGCACCCAGGACCTGCACAAAGAACTGGAAGCCAAGATTGCAGAATTCTTCGGCACAGAAGACACCATCCTCTATGCCGCCTGCTTTGATGCCAACGGAGGCGTTTTTGAGCCCCTGCTAACAGAAGAGGATGCCATCATCTCGGACGCACTCAACCATGCCTCCATCATTGACGGCGTAAGACTCTGCAAAGCTGTTCGTTACCGCTACGCCAACGCAGACATGGCCGACCTGGAAGAGCAGCTCAAACAGGCACAGGCCCAGCGTTTCAGGCTGATTGTCACCGATGGCGTTTTCTCCATGGACGGGAACGTGGCTCCGATGGACAAAATTTACCAGCTGGCCCAGAAATACGATGCCCTGATCATGGTGGACGAGTGCCACTCGGCAGGCGTTGTCGGGGAAACAGGCCGAGGCGTGACCGAGCAGTTCAACCTCCGGGGCAAGATCGAGATCATAACCGGTACACTGGGCAAATCTTTTGGCGGGGCCATTGGCGGATTCACCACCGGCAAGAAGGAAATCATTGGCTTGCTGCGCCAGCGCTCGCGTCCTTACCTCTTCTCAAACTCCATTCCTCCCGTTGTGGCCGCAGCCGGCATTGAAATGTTCAACATGATGTCCCAGACCAACGAGCTTCAGGACCGCCTGCATGAAAACACCAAATATTTTGTACAGAAAATGGTGGACGCCGGTTTTGACATCAAGCCCACCAAGAGCGCCATATGTGCCGTGATGCTGTATGATGCCAAATTAAGCCAGGACATGGCTACCCGTCTGCTGAACGAAGGCATCTACGTTACCGGTTTCTACTACCCGGTAGTTCCCAAGGGACAGGCCCGTATCCGCGTACAGATCTCTGCCGCCCACAAGCGCCCGCACCTGGACAAATGCATTGCCGCCTTCACCAAAGTAGGCAAAGAACTGGGCGTAATAAAATAAATTCCGCACTCTGAACAACAGAGCTGCTTTTAGTGTCGCTACAAAAAAACGGGGAGCTTTCCGGGTACGCCGGGGCTCTCCGTTTTTTTTTCTGTCTGCTGCGGTTCATGCTTTGCTGCCTGTTGCGGTTCATGCTTTGCTGCCTGTTGCGGT
>MWFB01000027.1 GCA_002071385.1 Bacteroidetes bacterium ADurb.Bin013 | reverse complement strand
GCCGCCTACGCACCCTTTAAACCCAATAAATCCGGATAACGCTCGCATCCTCCGTATTACCGCGGCTGCTGGCACGGAGTTAGCCGATGCTTATTCATATGGTACTCTCATCAGTCTACACGTAGACCTTATTGCTCCCATATAAAAGCAGTTTACAACCCATAGGGCTGTCTTCCTGCACGCGGCATGGCTGGATCAGATTTCCATCCATTGTCCAATATTCCTCACTGCTGCCTCCCGTAGGAGTCTGGGCCGTGTCTCAGTCCCAGTGTGGGGGGCCTTCCTCTCAGAACCCCTAGACATCATTGCCATGGTGAGCCGTTACCTCACCATCTAGCTAATGTCACGCGAGCCAATCCTATACCACCGAAGCTTTAATTTATAGAAGATGCCTCCTCTAAATACTATGGGATATTAGACCAAGTTTCCCTGGATTATCCCCCTGTATAGGGCATGTTGCTCACGCGTTACGCACCCTTGCGCCGGTCGCCACCAGGTATTGCTACCCGTGCTGCCCCTCGACTTGCATGTGTTAAGCCTGCCGCTAGCGTTCATCCTGAGCCAGGATCAAACTCTTCATTGTAAAATTGTTTTACTGGCTTGTCCTGTTACGCTTTCCTATTCCTTACGGAATTAACGTTCTGCTCTTGTACTCTTTGTTGTACTTGTTCTTCCAATCTGTCAATGAACTTTTTTATTCTCCCTCGCAAAAGGGGTTGCAAAGATACGTGTTTTATTTATTCTAAACCAAATATTTTTTATAAAATTTCATGAATTCTGTCAAAAGAATATGCATTTTTCAGATTATCAACAACAAAAAATTAAGACAAAAATTATGTCTATATTTGAGACTCATTTGAAACCCATGTAATACAGTATATGCAAGACAAAACACTGGTTATTATACCCACCTATAACGAAAAGGAAAACGCAGAAAACATAATCAGAAAAGTTTTTTCTCTTCAGGATCCTTTTCATATTCTTGTTATTGATGACGGATCCCCGGATGGGACAGCTGGCATTGTCCGCTCACTGATTCCCGAATTCCCTGACCGTCTGTTCATTATAGAGCGTCAAGGTAAATTGGGACTGGGCACTGCCTACCTGGAAGGGTTCCGGTGGAGTCTTGAAAGGGATTATACCTATATGATAGAAATGGATGCCGATTTTTCACACAATCCCGAGGACCTGCCCAGGCTAGTTGATGCATGCCGTCAAAGTGCAGACCTGGCTATAGGTTCACGTTATTGCAAGGGTATCAGTGTAATCAACTGGCCACTGGGGCGGGTACTGATGTCCTGGTTTGCCTCGGCTTTTGTAAGAACAATCCTTAATATGCCCATATACGACTGCACAGCCGGATTTATTTGTTACCACCGCAGGGTATTGGAGGGTATTGATTTCAGATGGGTCACAATGAAAGGATATGGATTCCAGATATCTATGAAATATTATGCCTATAAGCTGGGTTTTAAAATAATAGAGATACCTATCATATTTGTGGACAGAACAGAAGGCACTTCTAAAATGAGCAGTGGCATATTCGGGGAAGCTTTCTGGGGGGTCCTCAAACTCCGCTTTAAAAGGATTCGTAAAAAATAAAGCATGGCCAGGAACATTCTCATCCGGAACGCAAGCATAGTAAATGAGGGCTCGGTTTTTCGTGGATGCGTGGTTCTTAAAGACCAGCATATTGCGGGGATCTTTCGTGGTCATAAGGCAGAAGAGGAAGCTGTCGCCTTTTGTGGAACCCGTGATATTGATATTGACGCCAGCGGTAAAATCATGATACCGGGAATCATAGATGATCAGGTCCATTTCAGGGAACCAGGTCAGCCCGGCAAAGGCACCATGATGCAGGAAAGCCGTTCCGCTTTGCTGGGTGGCGTAACGTCGGTCATGGACATGCCCAACAATGTGCCTCCTGTTATCACTGCAGAATTGTTGGAACAGAAATATATCCTGGCCAGAGAAAAAATGTATGTCAATTACGCGTTTTACATGGGAGCGACCAACACCAACACCCGGGAAGTGCTGAAACCTGTAAGACAATCATGCGGATTGAAGATATTTATGGGTTCCTCAACCGGGAATATGCTCACAGACAATCACTCGGTACTGAATGATTTTTTCTGCAACTACAAGGGAGTGATAGCTACCCATTGCGAAGATGAGTCCATGATCAGGGAAAATCTGGCCAGCATGAAAGCCCGTTATGGTGACTGTATTCCCTTGAACCTTCACAGCAGCATACGCAGCAGGGAAGCATGTATTGCATCTACCCGAAAGGCATTGGACCTGGCTCTTAAATACCACTCCAGACTTCATATTCTTCATATTTCAACAAAAGAAGAGGTGGAATTGATTCGTGAAGCACGCTGTGTCCACTCCGGGATCAGTTGTGAAGCATCCTTGCCTCATATGTGGTTCACGGAAGAAGATTATGGAAGGTACGGAACACAAGTTAAATGTAATCCCGCCATAAAAACGGCAGAAGACAGGGATGCGATTCTGAAAGCTCTTGAGAAAAGGGATATCCAGGCCATTGGATCAGATCACGCTCCCCACACATGGGAAGAAAAGCAGCAGAATTACACGAATGCCCCATCCGGAATACCACTCATCCAGCATACATGCCAGATGATGATGGAGCTAGTTCAAAGCCGGCAGCTATCTCTTACTTCTTTTGTAGACGCCTGTTGTCATCAGCCTTCAATTCTTTTTGGAATCAGGAACCGAGGTTTTATCAGGGAAGGTTATTATGCAGACCTGGTCCTGATAGATCCGGAAAAAGAACAGCAAATAACCAAATCACAGCTTGAATATACCTGTCGGTGGAGCCCGCTGGAAGGATATATTTTCAGCACATCTGTATCCCACGTCTTTATAAATGGGATGCTGGCAGCAGAAAACGGACAGATCATCCAGAAACCCCCTGTCCTGCCCATCCTGTAACATGACCACACAAAGAATCAGAGCATATCTGTATATATGCACGACAACATTACTGTGGGGAGTATCTTTTTTCTGGACCAACAAACTTCTGATAAACCACGTTCCAGTATTTTTCCTGATATTGACCAGGATGTCACTGGCTGCGCTCATACTTCTTATTGTTGGAAGAATAACGGGAAAAATCCAGCGAATAAAAAACAAGAAAGATGCCTTATGGTTTCTTGCTCTGGCTCTGATGGAACCATTTTTTTATTTCATTGGAGAGACTTATGGGGTAAAACTGACAGCAAGTCCAACAATAAGCTCAATGATCATCGCCACCATACCGGTTTTCGGTCTTGTTGCAGGTTTGAGCTTCTATAAAGAAAAGGTGACGGCGGGCAACATCGCAGGAATCCTTATGACCGTTCCCGGTATGTTGATCGTGGTGTCAGGAAGAGGAGGTCTTGAAACGGGTAATGTGACCGACCTGCCCGGAACCAATATGCCATTGGGGGCCATGTTTCTTTTTATGGCTGTCTTTTCTGCTGTGGGACATACGGTGATCCTGAAAAGGATGACCCGTTCTTACAACGCTTTTACAGTCACTTTCTATCAACATGCCCTGGGGGCTCTTTATTTTATCCTGCCCGTGCTGCTTATTGATGCCCAACGCATTAACGTGAAGCATTTCATTACAAAAGCAGATTTCTGGTATCCTATCCTCATGTTGTCGGTTTTCTGTTCCAGTATTGCTTTTATGATGTTCACGGCAGCCATAAAGGAATTGGGGGTAACACGGACCAACACATTTTCTGCCGTAATCCCCATAGTAACAGCTTCGGTAGGTTTTGCCCTGGGTATTGAAACAATCAACTGGATCCAGGCTTTAGGTATTTTGGTGGTAGTCTTTGGCCTGGTGCTGTCTCAGCTCCGTTCAAGGCGTAGCTGAATTCTGCTCCTTTCAAGATCTATCTTTAGTACTTTCACCATTACATGCTGGTGTAATTTGACAACCTGGAGCGGATCGTGAACGTATTTTTCCCCCATTTGCGAAACATGGACCAGCCCATCCTGTTTGATGCCTATATTGACAAATGCACCAAAATTTGTCACGTTGCTCACAATCCCCGGAAGGACCATTCCTTCCCGGAGGTCTTCTATTGATGATATTGATTCATCAAACTCCCATACCTTTATAACAGCCCTGGGATCCCTTCCCTGTTTGTCCAGTTCTGTCATGATGTCACGCAATGTTGGTATTCCTGTGACAGGTGTTATATATACAGACAGGTCAATTTTCCTGCGCAGTTCTTCTTTTTCTATCAGTTGTTCCACAGTTACTCCCAGGTCAGCTGCCATTCGCCTTACCAGCGGATAACTTTCCGGATGAACCCCTGTATTGTCCAGTATGTCTGTGGCTCCAGGGATTCTTAGAAAACCGGCACATTGTTCAAACGCTTTTTCTCCAAGTCTTGATACTTTTTTCAGCGTCTGCCGGCTTGAAAAGGGACCGTTTTCCTGCCTGTATTCAACAATATTGCGGGCAAGACCCGGGCCGAGACCCGATACATAGGTCAGTAACCTCAGGCTGGCAGTATTGAGGTTCACCCCAACATGGTTCACACAAAACTCAACTGTCTGATCCAGGCTCTCTTTCAAAAGAGTCTGGTTGACATCGTGCTGGTATTGCCCTATTCCCAGTGATTTCGGATCTATCTTGACCAATTCTGCCAATGGATCCATAAGCCTTCTGCCAATGGAAACCGCTCCGCGGACGGTCACATCATAGTCCGGGAACTCTTCGCGTCCTGCCTGAGAAGCAGAATACACACTGGCTCCATCTTCGCTGACAGAAAAAATCTGGATCTTATGAGGAAATGCTATTTTTTTAAGGAATTGTTCAGTTTCACGACCCGCCGTTCCGTTTCCCACAGCTATTACCTCTATCTTGTACGCCTCTGTCATCTGCGACACCTTGCGCATGGCTGTAGCACGCTCGTTCTGAGGCGGATGTGGGTATATTGTATCGTTATGGAGCAGGTCTCCCTGGGCCGAGAGGCATACGACTTTACACCCTGTTCGAAATCCCGGATCAATAGCCATCACCCTTTTTTGTCCCAGTGGCGGTGCCAGTAGCAATTGCCTCAGGTTTTCCGAAAAAACCTTTATGGATTCCCTGTCGGCTTTGTCTTTGTAGTAATTCAGCACCTCATTCTCAATGGAGGGATGAATAAGCCGGCGATACGCATCGGACAAAGCCTGTTCCATCTGCCATACACTAGAAGATGGTCCGTGCATGGTGGATGATCCTTTCCTGTTGCCCATGAACATTTTTTCCATTTCTGCAAGGGGCATGGTGTCCGGATGTGGCTTCAAGCCGAGGGAAACGATGCCTTCGTTGTTCGCTCTGAGCAGTGCAAGCAGCCTGTGGGGAGCCATGGAACTGATGTTTTCGCTGTAATCAAAATAATTCCTGTACTTTATCCCCTCCTCTTCTTTTCCTTTTTGAACCATGGAGGCAAGAACACCACTCCTTTGATAGATATAGCGTACCTTTTGCCGTAACGTGGCGTTTTCACTCACAGTCTCGGCAATAATATCCCTGGCACCAGACAAGGCATCTTCAACACTTTCAACTTCTTCCCCCAAGTACCCCTGTGCCATTTCCAGGCAATTCTGCTCAGGGAGACCCAGCAAAGCCTGAGCCAGGGGTTCCAGACCTTTACTTCGGGCAATTGATGCCCTGGTTTTACGTTTTGGCCTGTACGGTAGATAGAGGTCCTCCAGCTTGTTCATCTGCCAGCAATTCTCTATGACCGCTCGTAGTTCAGGAGTCAGTTTTTCCTGATCTTCAATGGATCTGAGTATGGCTGACTTTCTTTTATCCAGTTCTTCGTAACTGTTCCAGAGTGATTTGACTGCCGCCAGCTGGACCTCATCCAATGATCCCGTTGCTTCTTTACGGTAGCGGCTTACAAAAGGGATGGTAGCGCCGTCCTGAAACAGTGTCACTGCATGTTCCACTTGCCAGTCTTTGATGTGAAGCTCAGAAGCTATCAGTTCTATGTGGTTTTTATTCATGGGAAACCTGGGATAATTGCTCTCGGTAAGCTGACAATATACGCGATTTTGAAACAAATCCCATATACCGGAATTTCTCATCCAGTACAGGCAGGTTCCATGCATCAGTCCTTTCGAATTTTTCCATAACGCTTTCCATCCGTTCATCTATGAACACGTATTCTACCGGCCGGTGCATCAGTTCGTAGACAAATACGTTCCCGTACAATTCCCTGCGGAACATAATGGGACGGATATCGTCCAGTGAAACAACTCCTTGCAGGCAGCCTTCCAGGTCAGTGACCGGGAAAAGGTTCCTGCTGCTTTGTTCAACAACGTGGACCAGGTGTTCCAGCGAATCGTGCGGATTCACAGTCATAAAATCATTTTCAATGAGATCAGAGGTTTTCAGCAGCGTGAGCACGGCCTGGTCACTGTCGTGTGTCAGTAATTTTCCTTCCCTGGCAATGCGTTTGGTATAGATGGAATAAGGTTCAAATCCACGGGCTGTGACAAACGAACAAACTGCGGTAATGATCAGCGGCACAAGCAGTTGATATCCACCGGTTATCTCGGCGATCAAAAAAATTGCCGTCATGGGAGCTTTCATTACCCCGGCCATCAGCCCTGCCATACCCACAAGGGCGAAATTTGATTCCGGCAAGCCTGACACACCAGCCAGGTTCAGGGCCCGGGAAATAACAAATCCCAGGATTCCTCCCATGAACAGGGTTGGTCCGAAGGTGCCCCCTACACCTCCTCCCGCATTGGTAAAGGACATTGCAAACACTTTGAGCAGCAAAACCGCTGTGAAGAATATGGGAATGAACCATGGATTACGGCTCAATGGACCGTAAATGAGACTGTCCACAGCTCCTTCCACATTGTTGTTCAACAAGGCGGAAAGAGACCCGTAACCCTCTCCATACAGCGGAGGAAAAAGCAAAATCAGCACACCCAGGATCAAGGCCGAAAAGGCCCATCGGGTATAGATGTTGTGAATCCTTTTGATGCGACTTTCCAGCATGAGCGTGGTGCGGGTGAAAAAAATACTGGTGAAGCCACATACGATTCCGAGTATAAGATAATAGGGGATGTTGGTTATTTGGAAGGGAGCGGTTGAACTTGCAAAACTCACCCCATCACCCATGATCAGGGAAGATACTACGGTAGCCGTTATGGAGGCTGTGAGCAGGGGAATCAAAGAGCCAATCGTAAGGTTGAAAAGCAGTATCTCAAAACAGAAAAGCACACCTGCCAGGGGGGCCTTGAATATGCCGGCTATGGCAGCAGCTGTCCCGCAACAGACAAGAAGGGTGACGCTCCGGTAATTCAAACCAAGGCTTCGACCCACATTGGAACCAATGGCTGCACCGGTATAAACGATGGGTGCCTCTGCCCCTACTGATCCTCCAAAGCCAATGGTCAGAGCACTTGATATGATGGATGTGTAGCAATTATGGGGTTTTATCCTGGATTTGCTGACCGATATGGATTCCAGAACGCGTGTAACACCATGTGATATATTGTCTTTGACAAAGTATCTGACAAAAAGTAAAGAAAGCAGCATGCCTGTTCCGGGAAGAAGAAAATAGGCAAGACTTTCTGCCTGAACGCTCACGTGAGTTGTCAATAGATCTTTGATAAATGCTATGGAGGATTTGAGAATTACAGCGGCCAGACCGCTGAGAAGCCCAATGACAAGCGACAACAATAAAAGCAGCGTAGGCTCGGGTAAACTCTTAATTTTCGTCCATATCTTCTTCGGCATCGGCAAAGTTTGCGTCATCTGTTTCGGGGAAATCGACACTGTCATCATCTCCCTGGTCATCGTCTCCGGCGCCGAAGATGTCTTTTTCGATTTCGTCGTAATCATCAATCTTGACTTCAACCTTAACAAGGTATATGGCATCCGGAATTTCAAGCGTAACAGCGTAAAAAAACGAGCCGTCCGCTTTATCAACCTTCATGATATCCTCCATGTAATCGATATAACCCCTGGGATACTTTTCTTTCCAGATATCCATCAGCTGGGGGGACATATTGGCATAACCGATTACCAGTCTTTTCTTATTGATAGCAGGCTTTACTTCCGTTGTCTTTTTCATAGGACAAATAAAAAAATTGAATTTGCTGCAATAATACAATAATATTTTGAAATCCAAATTACATCCTTTCCGGCAATATTATTCCAAGCAATTCCATGGAAGATTCGAGCAACCTGGCTACTTGTTCCAGGAGGAAGAGGCGCTGCGAACGAAGTTGCTCATCTGGCTCATGAAGCACACTAATTTCGTGATAGTACTGGTTGAATTCCCTGGCAAGGTCAAAACCGAAATTGGCTATCAGTGAAGGCGCATAGTTCAAGCCCGATTCTTCAACCACCAGGGGATAAGTAGTCATGAGTTTAATAAGCCTCAGTTCTTTTTCTATCATGGGCCTGTTGAACAGGCGGGAGCGGTAGTTATGTTCACCCGCTTTTCTGAGAATGGAACGTATGCGTGCGAAAGTGTACTGGATGAAAGGCCCGGTGTTCCCGTTAAAGTCAATGGATTCCCTGGGATCGAACAGCATTGTTTTCCTGGGATCCACTTTCAGAATAAAATATTTCAACGCTCCCATACCCAGCATGTTGAACAGCTGTTCCCTGTCCTGTGGTGTCATGTCTTCAAGTTTTCCCGATTCAAGAGACATTTCACGTGCTGTTTCCACCATATTATCTATCAGATCATCTGCATCGACCACAGTTCCCTCCCTGGATTTCATCTTTCCTTCAGGAAGTTCCACCATTCCATAGGAAAGGTGTATGATGTCATCTGCCCAGGAAAATCCCAGCTTTTTGAGAATCAGCTTGAGAACCTGAAAATGGTAATTCTGTTCATTGCCAACAACGTATATATGCGAATCGAAACCATACTCCTTGTACCGGCTTACAGCAGTTCCCAGGTCCTGCGTCATGTACACAGATGTTCCGTCTGCACGGAGCAGCAGTTTCCGGTCTAGTCCCTCCTGTGTAAGATCACACCATACCGAATTGTCCGGATTCCTGTAAAAAACACCTTCTTCCAGCCCTTTGACTACCAACTCTTTACCTAATAGGTAAGTATCTGATTCATAATAAGTTTTATCAAAGGAAATGCCCATCCTGCTGTAGGTTTGTTCAAATCCGTCATAAACCCAACCGTTCATTTTTTTCCAAAGTCCGACAACCTCACCATCTCCCTGTTCCCATTTCACAAGCATGGACTGGGCTTCCTGCATCAGTGGCGCTTCCTTGAGGGCCTGCTCACGGTCCACCCCGCTGTTGACCATTTCCTGTACCTGTTCTTTGTATTGTTTCTCAAAAAGGATATAAAAGTCTCCTACCAGGTGGTCTCCCTTTTGCCCTGACGACTCCGGTGTGGTATTCAATCCTGATTTCTGCCATGCCAACATGGATTTACAGATATGTATTCCCCTGTCGTTGACCAGATTAACTTTGATTACCCGGTGACCGTTGGCTTCCATTATCCTGGACACGGACCAGCCCAGCAAATTATTGCGAATATGTCCCAAATGAAGCGGCTTGTTTGTGTTTGGAGAAGAAAATTCCACCATTACCGTCTTACCGGAATGAGGCTTGGTGCCATAGGCGGGTGTGTCAGCAATGTCCTGTAACCTGCTCATCCAGTAATACGGTGACATCTTGAGATTAAGAAAACCTTTTATGACCTGGAAAGATTCGACTTCCTGAACAGCTTCAATTATCGCCTGTCCGAGTTCGGTGGCTGTTTGTTCGGGAGATTTTCTGCTTACAGGCAGCAATGGATAAACAACAAAGGTAAAGTCGCCTTCAAATTCTTTCCTTGTTTCCTGTAACTGTATTGACTGTTTGGGAGTTATTCCGTAAAGTTTTATTACAGTGTTTTCCAAGGCCTTGATTATCCTGTCTTCTGCATTCATTTCTTGAAATATACTTTAATAGCAGCTTTAACGTTAGGCGAGAGCCTGATCATAGTGAACACAGTGCAAAAAGCCATGAATGCGTAAGCAATATCTATTATATCAACGACGGCTGTCAGCGGGATCACGGCTCCCATGACAAGGGTACCCAGAAAAAGGTAATTGTAATAATGTGCCCTGTGGGCACCAAATAAAAAATTCGTACACTTGGTTCCGTAATACGAATAGGAAAACATGGTGGAAAAGGAAAAAGCCAGAACGACAATCATGAGCAGGTAACCCCCCCACCCCGGGATGGAACGTTCAAATGATTCAATGACCATTTGCATCCCTTGCACATTGGACACTGTATATTGAGCATTGATAAGCACCGCAAGGGCTGTCAGGGTGCAAACGAGCCCGGAATCAATGGAGGGTGCGATCATTGCCACCAATCCTTCACGTACAGGTTCAGAATTTTTGGAAGCCCCGTGCATCATGGTGGCGGTTCCAACTCCCGCTTCATTCACAAAGGCTGCCCTTCTGGCACCTATCACTATGGCCGAACCGGCCAAACCTCCCAAGCCTGCTTTAAGGTTGAACGCTTCCTGGAATATTGAACGGAAAACATCAGGGACAACACTCAGATTAGTGAGTATGATGTAAAAAACAAGCAGGAAGTAAAAGCCCACCATAAAAGGGACAATGAGTGTCGCCACTTTCCCGATACGGTTAATTCCCCCAACAACAACCAGGGATACTATGCCAGCGATACACAATCCTACCACCAGCCTGAGCCAGGGAGTATTCTCTATCCCGGCAGGTCTAAAGATCACCGTTTGCAGGGCTTCTGTCAGTTGATTGGATTGCATCAGGCAAAAAGTGCCGACCATACCAAATATGGAAAACAGCACGGCAAGCGGTTTCCATTTATTGCCCAGTCCCTCCGTGATCATGTACATGGTTCCTCCCTGCAATTCTCCCCTGCTGTCCCTTCCTTTGAACATGATGGCAAGGGTTCCTTCAAAGAATTTAGTCGCCATTCCCAGGCAGGCACTTACCCACATCCAGAATATGGTACCAGGGCCTCCTATGGTAATGGCGACAGCCACCCCGGAAATGTTACCCAGTCCTACGGTGGCTGCAATGGCAGAACTCAATGCCTGAAAAGAACTGATTTGTCCGGCGGCACCCTCCTCCTTAACACCAACGGCCTTCAGTCCCCTGCCATAAAAACGCAACGGGATGAAACCCGAATAGAACATAAAAAAAAGACCGCCGCCAATGAGGGTTATGAACAAGGGCAGGTTCAGCCATGAACTGAATGTATGGATGGCGTTGCCTATTGTTTCAAACATAGGTTAACCCAAATAAGCCTTCAGTAATTTGCTTCTGGCACTGTGACGAAGCCGGCGTATTGCTTTTTCCTTTATTTGACGGACACGTTCCCTTGTAAGCCCGAATTCTTCTCCTATCTCTTCCAGGGTCATGTCGGGTGTACCGATTCCAAAGAAATACTTAACGATATCCCTTTCACGCCTGGATAAAGTGGAAAGTGCCCTTTCAATCTCCTTGTTCAGGCTTTCATTGACAAGCCCGCGGTCGGCGTTGGGTGAATCGTTGTTTACCAGGACATCCAGCAGGCTGTTGTCCTCCCCGTCAATGAACGGAGCGTCTACAGATACATGGCGGCCCGAGACACGCAGGGTGTCAGAGATTTTTTCACTCGGGATATCCAGTATTTCTGACAATTCTTCGGGAGAAGGGATGCGTTCGTATTCCTGTTCAAATTTTGACAAAGCCCTGTTTATCTTGTTTAAAGATCCAACCTGGTTCAAAGGCAGCCTGACAATCCTGCTTTGTTCGGCCAAAGCCTGAAGTATGGATTGCCTGATCCACCATACGGCATATGATATGAATTTAAAACCCCTTGTTTCATCAAACTTTTCAGCAGCCTTTATTAATCCCAGATTCCCTTCGTTGATCAGGTCAGGAAGGCTAAGACCCTGATTCTGGTATTGTTTAGCTACTGAAACAACGAATCTGAGATTCGCCCTCGTCAATTTCTCAAGTGCTTCCTGATCGCCCTTTTTGATCCGCTGCGCCAGCTCCACTTCTTCTTCTACCGATATCAGATCTTCCCTGCCAATTTCCTGTAAATACTTGTCCAGGGAAGCACTTTCCCGGTTCGTGATAGATTTCGTGATTTTTAATTGTCTCATCCGTAAAAAAATATAAACTGCCCTTTTATACGTAAAAGGACAGTTTAAGTTTCAAATTACATCAATAAAATGGCAAATTAATTGCTTAAAGCGTAATAATATACAGATCCGTCGGGATACCTCCCCTCAATCAGCACCCCCCGCTGTGCGGTTTGTATGGCAAGGGCAAGCTGCTGTACAGTCCCTACCTGTTTCTGGTTAATGTGTGTAATTACAAATCCTTTACGGATTCCGGCGTCCCTTAATTTACCTTCCTCTATTGAAACGACTTCTATTCCTGCGCGTATTTTGAGTTGGTCCCTGATCTCTTTTGTGGCAGGGCGCAGTTGTGCCCCCAGGAAAAAGGTGATATCGCCAGTCCCTTCCTTGATAAGCTCAGTATCTCCTGACTGGTTCTGTAAGGTTGCGGTCACTTTAACCTCTTTATTTCCCCTGAGTAATAACAAGTCAATCTTGTCACCGGGACTGAAGCGGTTGATCTGTTCCTGGACTGCCGTTCCAGAATTAACAGGTACTCCTTCCACCTGAAGCAATATGTCACCGGGTTTTACACCTGCTTTCTCTGCAGCTCCATCTGTCACCAATTCATGTATGAACACCCCACGGATGTCCTTGATATTCTTTTCTGCGGCAAGGTCTCCTGTGATATCCTGCATGGTTATACCCAGCAGTGCACGCTGGACGATACCGTATTTGCGAAGATCATCCACCACCTTCTTTGTAATGCTGCTTGGAACAGCAAAGGAATAACCGCTATAGGAGCCTGTACGGGTAGCAATGGCGGTATTGATACCTACCAATTCACCTTTGGCGTTAACCAAGGCACCACCGGAATTACCGGGATTCACGGCAGCATCTGTCTGGATAAAAGCCTCTATTTTGAATTCCCCATTGTAGGAGGGCAAACTGCGGCCTTTAGCACTGACAATCCCGGCTGTTATGGTTGAGCGCAAATCATAAGGATTTCCTATGGCAATTACCCACTGGCCTAAACGTAAATCATCCGAGTTCCCGAACTGCAGATATGGCAGGTTAGTGGCTTCTATCTTGAGAAGAGCAATATCGGTGGCGGGATCTTTTCCTATGACCTTGCCTTCAAACTGGCGTTTGTCATCCAGGGTAACAAGTACATCATCCGCTCCTTCTATAACATGTGTTGCTGTAACTATGTATCCATCAGAAGTAAGGATTACACCGGAGCCCGCTCCTACTATGGGACGCGGTTGTGGCGAAGGGGAGCCGTATCCAAAGAAAAAATCAAAAAGACTTTGGGGGCCCTGGGCCTGTTGTCCGTGCTTGACCACTTTTACGTGAACTACTGCCTTAACTCCGGTTTCTGCAGCATATGTAAAATCCGGATATTGCACTTCTGGCAGGGAAACATTATGAATTACAGGTTCCTGTGCTGAAGTAAGGTAAACTTTTTCAACTTTGCTTTCATTTTCTGTAAGGCTGTGAACCAGGATTGTGGCTCCAACGCTTACAATAGCAGTCGCTATAACAATAATTCCAATTCTCTTTTTCATACCTGTATCTGATTTAATTTAACTATTTTTGATAAGAAATATTTCAAAATCCATACCAATTTTATGAAACTGCCATTTTGTAAATACCACGGAGCCGGGAATGATTTTATCATTATAGACAACTTGTCAGGCCAATACGAACTAACAAGCTTTCAGATCAGCGCTTTATGCCATCGCAGGTTTGGCATAGGCGCCGACGGACTGATGCTCCTTGAGCGGGCTGATGCTCCATGGAATTATTCCATGGCTTTTTTCAATTTAGACGGGACAAGTGGCACCATGTGCGGAAACGGGGGGCGATGCCTGGTGGCATTTGCCAATCACCTGGGAATAAACAAGCACTCATTCACAGCTGTTGATGGTGCGCACCAGGCGTACGTGATCGAAAACAAGGATAATTACTCCAGGGTAAAGCTGCAACTTAACAATGTTGATGGCATAAAACCCTACCAGAAGGACTATTATATAGTAGATACCGGTTCCATGCATCTTGTCTGTTTTGTTCCCGATGTAAAGGCCGTAGATATTGCCACTGAGGGTCCTTACTGGAGACACCATAAAGATTTTGGAAAAAAAGGAATCAATGTGAACTTTGTTGAAATTCTGGATACAGGATGTCTGTTTGTCAGGACTTTTGAAAGAGGCGTTGAGGATGAGACATGGGCCTGTGGGACAGGATCGACAGCGGCTGCCATAGCTGCCTCTGTACACACAGGTACAGGACTGAATCATTGGCATATACAGACAAAGGGAGGAAACCTGGAGGTATCCTTTCAGAAGAATGACAATGCTTTCACCGAGGTGTTTCTTACAGGGGGTGCCGTCAGGGTCTTTGAGGGCGTGATGGAAATATAGCACTGCCAATCCTTACCATGGTGCTGCCTTCTTCCAGGGCAATCTGATAATCGCCGGACATACCCATGGAACAATGGGTAAAATCATCCTTACCGGCAAAGGGACCTGACCGCAATGTGTCAAAAAGTTGCCGGAGTGTCTTGAATTCACTTCTTATCCGGTCATTATCTTCTGTGTATGTGGCCATTCCCATAAGTCCGCGAATCCTCACTGCAGGCAGGGATAATGAGCAAACCTGCTGCAGTTCTGAAGGAAGAAAACCATGTTTTGTCTCTTCCACTGCTATATGAACCTGCAAAAGCACATCCTGTACAATCCCCAGCTGATGAGCCTGCTGCTGTATGGCATTCAGGAGCCTGACACTGTCAACGGACTGGATCAGAGAAGCCTTTCCTACCACTTCTTTTACTTTATTCGTCTGCAGGTGCCCGACAAAATGCCACTGAATGTCCTGAGGTAAAAGCGGGATTTTCTGAAGCATTTCGCCGGACCTGCTTTCACCAAAGCAACGTTGGCCTGAGCCATAAGCTTCAAGAATAAAGGGTACGGGTTGAAATTTTGAGACAGCTACCAGTGTTACGCTTTTGGGGATATGCTGATACAACCGATGTAAATTCCGGGCGATCATCTCCTCTTTTTCATCTGCTGTTGCTGCTGACGTTGCATTTCTTCCAGTCTTTGCTGGAACTTGGATTTCTTGGGAGTCGAAGGTGCTTTATCTGCTTTATCTTTCAGTTGCTGGTATATTTTTGCTTCGTCTACGACGAATTTTTGCATGATCCATGTTTGTAACATGGTTGTCAGGTTCGAAAGCAGGTAGTAATAACTCAGGGCAGCGGAAAGGTTGTTACAGACGACCAGCATCATAAGGGGCATGAAATAAAGCATCATTCCCTGCATGCCGGGCATTTGCTGGCCGGAAGACTGCTCTTTCATGTTCATCTTGGAATAGAAAAACATGGAAAGAGCCATCAACAGTGCAAAAAGGCTTATATGATCTCCATAAAGAGGAATCTTGAAGGGCAGGTTCAGGATTGAATCATAACCACTCAGGTCATCGGCCCATAGAAACCCCTGCTGTCGTAATTCAATAGAGCCCGGGAAAAAACGGAACATGGCAAAAAGGATGGGCATCTGAAACAACATGGGCCAGCATCCACCCATCATACTGACACCTGTTTTCTTATACAAAGCCATAGTTTCCTGTTGCTTCTTCATGGCATCTTCCTTCTTGGGATACTTGGCGTTGATCTTGTCGACCTCTGGTTTCAGAACACGCATTTTTGCCGAGGACATCTGCGACCTGTATGTGAACGGAGAGATGATGAGTCTTATGAATATGGTCATTATTAGGATAATGAGCCCATAGTTGCTGATAAAGCGGTTCAGGAAATTGAAAGTGGGAATGATCAGGAAGCGGCTAATCCAACTAATCAGAAAACCACCCAGGGGAATAATCTTTTCAAAAGAACGATCAAAAGCCTTGAGTGAATAAAACCCATTGGGCCCAAAATAGAAGCGTAGCGGAACACTTTGTTCTGCAGATGCCTGGAATGGAATCTGCATATAAGCACGGCAATTTATCAACAGGGTGTCCGGGTTGGCTGCATCGTAGAACCGGAATGAAAGATCCCCGCTGTTGAAGTTTTGATCGGATATCAATATGGCCGAGAAAAATTGCTGTTGAAAAGCTACCCATTCTACACGTGTTTTGATTGATTCACTGGCTTCTGCTTTTCTTTGTCCTAATTTTTCAACATCCGTAGTGTTGGGATATTTGTAGGATATGGTGGAATAATTCTTTTCGTTATCAAAACCTTTTTCCAGATGGCGAATGTCCAGATTCAGGGTCAGGTCAAGCTGGGTCACGTTCCTTGGAATGTAACGGTCCATGCCTGTCAGCTTGATATCCATGTTTAGCAGGTGTGAATCCTTTTCCAGGACATAGATGTATTCGATGTATGATTGCTCATCGAAATGAAGCGAGAAAGTCAGGCTGTTGTTATCAGCTGAGAAATGGGGAACAAAGAAAAAATCTGTCGTATTGATCTGTTCTCCCGCGTACAAATCAAGCGCCAGTTTATTGGAGGGCCCGCTGAAAAATATAAGACTGTCCCCAGCGTACGTTTTGAAATTCTTGATCTGTAAGCTGTAAGGCTGACCGCCTTTATTGGTGAAGGAAATCCTTAACTTATCGTTTTCAAGTATATAAAATGATTCTTCTCCTTCAAGTGACTGGTTCAGGAAAGGATTGGTGTACCTTTGTCCGGGAGCCGTGACAGACGGCTGGATCATCTGATCCTCTGCCTGTGGGAGATTCTCGGATTTATTCTGTTCCTCCAGCCTGATGGCTTCAATGGTCACTTCACGGGCAATGGAATCCCTGACGAATTGTTCTCTTTGCTGTTTTTTGGCAACACTGGAGTTATAAAGACTGAACCCTACCAGAATTGCCCCGATAAGCAAAATAGCCCATACTGTATTCTTATTCATTATCTTCTAATTGTTTGATCTTGCTTTCCAACTCTGCCAGTTCCTGTTTTGCTGTCTCTATCTTCCGGCAGGTGTCTGCAATGATCTTATCTGCATTCATTGACTTGGCAAAAAATCCCATATTGTTTTCCCACACAGAGATCTCGGATTCCAACTGGCGGAAACGTTGAATCAGCTTATCCCTTCCGCTTCGGAATTCGTCTGAACGTCCCCTGCCCGTACGGTACTGGGTACGCTTTTCGGAAAAGCCCGGGTTAAGATTTTTGAAATGCAGATTGATCAGGTTCCTGTATTCATTATTAATCCTTTCTTTTTCTTTTCCGGGAACAAAGCCTATCTGGTTCCAACGATTCTGGAAGTCTCGTAATGCAGCTTGCAGATCTTTAACATCTGACTGATCAAAATTATCGAGTTCTTTAAGCAGGGCTTCCTTGGCAGCCAGGTTTTCGAGGTATACGGTATCAATCTTGGAAAAATGTTCGGCTTTCCGGGTAAAAAACACGTCACAGGCAGAGCGGAAACGTTTCCATATGGCATCGGCTTGTTTCCTGGGAACCGGGCCTATGTCCTTCCATTGTTTTTGCAAATGGATAAGCTGGTCAGTGGTACGACGCCAGTCGTCGCTCATATTGATTGCTTCGGCCTGCTCACATAATGCGATTTTGAGTGCCAGGTTTTCCTGCATTTCTTTTTTGAACTTGGAATAAAATCCGCGTTTTTCACCGTAAAACTGATCACATGCATTACGAAAACGGTCATAAACCTTTTGATTTTCCTTTTTCGTGGCAAAGCCAATGGTTCTCCATTCCTTTTGAAGTGCTTCAAGCTCTTTGGCTTTCTGGTTCCAGTTCACATCGTCATCTGTCAATTCCTTAGCTATGGCTTCGGCTTTTTCACAAAAAGCCAGTTTTGCTTCCAGGTTTTTTCTCTGCTGCTGCTTCTGTTCTTCAAAATAATCCTGATGGCGCTTATTGATGGCCGTTGTGCTTATTTTGAAGCGTTCCCACATGGATTCACGCAATTCCCTCGCAATGGGTCCTGTTTCCCTCCATTCCTCATGCAATTTCTGCAATTTGTGAAATGCCGAAACCACATTGGGTTCTTCAACAAGCGCCTCGGCCTTTTCACAAAGCTTTTCCTTGATCTCCAGGTTGCGCTTGAAGTCCAGGTCGCGCAACTCGTTATTTATTTTGACGTAATCGTAGAATTTTTCAACGCAGTGCTGATAGGTCTCCCAGATATCCTTTGTCCTGGACAAGGGTACAGGGCCTACTTCTTTCCAATGGAGTTGCAAAGCACGGAATTCCGGGAATGTATGATTGATGTCCTCCTGTTTTTCCAACAAGGCCCTTATGCCTTCTATAATGGACAGTTTTTCCTCCAGGTTTCTTTCCTTTTGTTCTTCAATATTTCGCAACAGGTCTGCACGCAGGACTTTATAACGAGCATATAATCGTTTGAATGCAGTCTCATCAGGATCTTCCTGTGCCAGTTCGGGAGCTTCCTGGTCCGGAGCTGTTACCGGTTGGTCTTTTCTGAGCAGCTTATAGAAACAAGACTTGATGATGTCTGCATTTTTGTGCATTTCCGTCTTGTCTTCTGCTTCTATGAGACGTTCAAATTCAGCAAGAAGTTCTGGAATTGAAAGGGTCTGATAATCTATTGCATCTGTTATTTGCGTAGTTTCAACAACTGTTTCATTTTGTGGTGTTTTGTTGTCGAATTGCTCTTCAGGAGCAGAGGTGTTCTTTTCGGGATCCATTGTAATAGGAAAGAATTTGTATTTATAGCCAGCAAATGTAATGAAAAACTACAATATATTGAATTATGATTACTTTTGCTTTATCATGAGAATTGATATCATTACTGTCCTTCCCGAATTGCTTAAAAGCCCCTTTTCCCATTCTATAGTTAAAAGAGCCGTGGAACGCTCCCTTGTTCAGATCGTTGTGCACGATCTAAGGTTATACGGCAAAGGAAAATACAGGCAGGTTGATGATTATTCCTTTGGAGGAGACGCCGGTATGGTCCTGATGATTGAACCGGTATACAGGCTTATGGAGGATCTGAAAAAGGAAAGAACCTACGATGAAATCATATATACCACTCCGGATGGTTTGCCATTTAACCAGAAAGAAGCCAACCGGATTTCCTGCCTTCATAATATCATGATACTTTGCGGACATTACAAAGGAGTGGACCAGCGGATCCGTGACCACCTGATAACTCGTGAACTTTCTGTCGGGGATTATGTCTTGAGCGGCGGAGAACTGGCAGCGGCAGTCATTGCCGATGCCGTGATCAGGCTGTTGCCTGGAGCGCTCACGGATCAGACCTCGGCCCTTACCGATTCGTTCCAGGATGGTTTGCTGGCGCCTCCCATTTACACACGGCCAGCCAATTTCATGGGCTGGAAGGTTCCTGACGTGCTTCTGAGCGGGGATCCTGTAAGGATTGGCGAATGGCAGGAAGAAATGAGCCTGGGGCGTACCCGCAGGCTCAGACCGGATCTTTTAGACGAGGCGGATTTGGATTAGAATCCGAATCCGTCAATTACAACTTTTACTTTGGCATCCAGGACAGGTGGATCTGCAAGACGTTGTTCAGGCAGGGGTATGACTTCTATTGCCTTGGGTGTTGCAGGGCAAATATATTCGCATCCTCCGCATCCAATGCAGATTGCAGGATTTGTTGCCGGAAAAACCTTATTTGTTCCTTCCCGGGGTGTCATTTGCACCGCCTTGACCGGACAGTGTTCATCACAGGCACCGCAATCCGTTCCGAATTCTTCAACAATGCAGCGCTCCAGTGTAAGTTTGACAACGCCAATTCTAAAACGCTTTTTCTCTTCCAGCGGCATAAGCTGCAAGGCCCCGGAAGGGCAGACTTCCTGACATCGCTGGCAATCAAAACCGCAAAAGCCGTTTTCATACGACACGGCAGGCAACAAAAAGCCATTCCACCCGAAATCACCCATTGCCGGCTTGATTATATGCGAAGGACACGCTGCAATACAGGCGTGACAGGCAATGCATTTGTCTTTAAGCCTTTCCAGGTTCCCTGCACCGGGAGGCATTGAGCTGGTTATCCTCACCCGTTTTTTTCCTGCATAACGGCTCAGCAGAACAGCCCCTGCACCTGCCCCCCCTCCCAGGGCGGCAATCAGAAAAGCCCGCCTGCTTTTATCATGTTGCTTATTATTCTCAGATTTATGTTCGCTGTTTTTCCTTTTCCAGGCAAACCTGTAACGGATATCCCCGCGCCGGCATGCGGTAATACAATTCATGCATACAACACAACGGGAATTATCAATAAATGAGCTGTTGCAATCGATACACCCGCACTTGCATACAGTGCCGCAAAGCTTGCAATGTGTACAGGCTGCGGTATCGATCTGTATCCTGAACATGGAAATTTTTGAGATCAGTCCCATCATGGTTCCCGCGGGGCATATGGTGTTGCAATAGAGCCTTCCCCTGAAGAAGGCAAGTAACGTTATTGTCAGGAAAATTACAGCAGAGACAAGGAAGGCAGCCAGGCTCCAGGGTGCGTATTGCGAACCGGATATCAGGCTGACCAGGGGTTTTCCCAGGTTAACCGCCATCCTGCCGGACAGTGCGTAGGGATCTAGCCACAGGATCGGCAGTGTAAAAGAAAAAACCAAGCAGACAGCTGCTGCGGTAAGTATGGTATACCGCAAATAATTGTGAGCTTTGGTAAACCGGTACCTGCGTTTTTTCCTGCTCCTGAAAAAAGAAGCAGACCTGTTAACAATATCCTGCCATATGCCCAACGGGCACAGCAACGAGCAATAGACCCGGCCAAAGATCAGGGTTAAAAGCAGTACAATGATCACGGTCAGCAGGCCACCTGAAGCAATCCCTAGTATAGCTGGGACAATCTGTAATTTTATCAATTCCTGCCATATGATTGCAAGACGTGCAGAAGAGGCAAGAAAAAAATACAAGAGGCCCAGAAATACAGCGAATGCAGTAACCCTGCGAAACCATCTTAAAAATCCATAAAGCTGCATCAGAGAATTATACGTTTGATATTGAGTTTATCCAGATTTGTAGTCCCCAGTTTGTGTTTTTCTGCCAGCACTATGTGGGATGCATCCTGAATGCTCATGGAACTGAACTGGTTGAAAAATTGAGTAGCTGCTGTATCCACAGCCACAATATCAGAGGACATAAAGAGAGCTTTGGGTGTTTGAACATCCTCAAGACTTCTTCCCTTGGGTCCGTTCTGTGTCATGATGCGGTATGCATCCACGATATTCAGGACCGGTCTTTTGGCAAATGTAGCCGCATCGGCAATGCATTGCTGCAGGTCGTTGGAGTGAATGTACCTGCGGTCCCATACAATTCCCATATAGTTTTTCATACATATGGTCATCCTGGCACCTCCGTGATTTTTCAAAATGGGGACATTGATCCAGGCATCACAATCCAGTAGTGCTTCATGAATCTTGGCTTTTTTCATACGTATGCCTGCCGGTAAATCCGTCTCACGGTAATCCCTTTCCTCATGGGCGTTCACCATCTTGCCTCCCGCCTGAAGCACGGCTTCCTGTATGCCACTGTTTTCATAACAACCCCTCCATTGATCACAGGTATGGTCAAAAACCTTGACTTCTGAAGCCCCTGCAGCAAGACAATCCCTGACAATGGCGGCAACCAGGCCGGGATTTGTACAGGCTGCGAACTCGGGTTTTTTATCCCAACCGATATTCGGTTTAACAACTACTTTCATTCCCGGTTTTATGTACCGCTTCATGCCACCCATTTCCTGTATGGCTCTTGCATATAGCTGCTCTGGTTCTCCTCCCATCACAGCTACCAGATCCGGGAAACTCCCTGATTGTTTCGCCTCTTCCCTGGAACTGGTGTTCCGTGCAAGAAGCCTGGTGCTTTTCAAACCTGCCACTCCGGCTATTGAACCAAGTATGGCTGTTTTTAAAAAATTCCTTCTTTCCATAATAATAATTATTACTGATTACGTTTAAGGGCAGCTTGTAAAGTGTTTTTTAATAATGAAACGCGTGTCATGGGACCTACTCCTCCGGGAACCGGGGTGATATAACTGCAACGGGGAGCCACTTCTTCAAAATCCACATCTCCAGCCAGCCTGAAACCCGATTTTGTACTCTTGTCCGCTATGCGTGTTATACCCACATCAATTACAACAGCACCCTCTTTAATCATATTGGCCTTGAGAAAATGAGGCTGACCCAGGGCAGCTACCAGAATATCAGCCCTACGGCAGACCTTGGCCAGATCTGTTGTGCGGCTGTGACACAGGGTTACGGTGCAATCTCCTCCGGAACCTTTTCTTGACAGGAGGTTGGCCAACGGTCTTCCCACGATATTGCTCCTTCCAACAATCACACATTCTTTTCCCGTGGTAGGTATCCGGTAGAATGCAAGAAGGTCTATGATTCCTGCCGGTGTGGCAGAAACAAATGAGGGTAAACCAAGCACCATTTTTCCCACGTTGACCGGATGGAATCCGTCAACGTCCTTGGCAGGATCAATGGCTTCAATTATCTCTTGTTCGTCCAGGTGGTCAGGCAAGGGCAACTGCACTATCAGTCCGTCAATATCCTTGTCTTCATTAATAGTCCTTATGCATTCGAACAGTCCTTCCTGGCTGATTGTGGATGAAAGTCTGTAGACAGAAGAATCCATGCCTACCTGGCGGCAATCGTTCTCCTTATTTCTTACATAAGTAAGGCTGGCCGGATCTTCGCCAACCAGAATGGCAGCCAGATGTGGTCTTCTTCCAGATTCCTTGCACCAGCGGATTACTTCCCGGGCGATGTCTTTTTTCATGGCTTCTGCAGCCGATTTCCCGTCTAGCAATATCATTTCCTGATTCCTCCTTTTCTTAAAGCATTTGCCATTGACGCACCTCCTCCCGCCCCGAGCTTCTTCATCATTTTCCTGGTATCATCAAATTGTTTAACCAAGTTGTTTACCTGTGTTATGGAAGTCCCGCTTCCTGCAGCAATCCGTTTTCGCCTGCTGCCATTGAGCAGCGACGGATTATCCCTTTCTTCGGGAGTCATGGAAGATATGATAGCTTCAATTCCTTTGAATGCATCATTGTCAATGTCAACATCTTTAATAGCCTTGGATACGCCCGGTATCATAGAAGCCAGGTCCTTAATGTTGCCCATTTTTTTGACTTGTTTTATCTGTGAGAGAAAGTCGTTGAAATTAAAGCTGTCCTGCGCCAGTTTCTTTCTCAGCTTTTTACTTTCTTCCTCATCGAATTGTTCCTGCGCTTTCTCCACCAGGCTCACAATATCCCCCATGCCCAGTATGCGGTCGGCTATGCGGGCCGGGTAAAACACATCCAGGGCATCCATTTTCTCCCCTGTGCTCACAAATTTGATGGGCTTGCTCACTACTGCACGGATGGAAAGTGCGGCACCGCCACGTGTGTCTCCGTCCAGTTTTGTAAGGACCACTCCGTCATAGTTAAGCTGCTCATGGAATGCCCGGGCCGTCTCCACGGCATCCTGACCTGTCATGGAATCTACCACAAACAAAGTTTCTGAGGGATTAAGCGCTTTTTTAATGGCTGTAATCTCCTGCATCATGGTGTTGTCAATGGCAAGACGTCCTGCTGTGTCGACTATTACCACACCGTATCCTTCTTTTTTTGCCTTATCTCTTGCATTGAGGGAGATCTTCACAGGATCCATGCTCCCCTCTTCCATATAAACATCGGCACCCGCCTGTTGTCCCAGAATTTTCAATTGTTCCATGGCAGCCGGACGGTATACGTCAGCGGCAACCAGCAGGGGCCGCATCCCTTTTTTCTTCTTCAGATGCGAGGCCAGCTTTGCCGAGAAAGTAGTTTTGCCCGAGCCTTGCAATCCCGCTACCAGCACGATACCAGGATTGCCCTTGACATTGATTCCCGAGGCATCTCCTCCCATCAGGGCCACCAGCTGATCATGGACGATCTTGGTCATCATCTGGCCGGGGCGCACCGATTTGAGAACCTCCTGGCCCATGGCCATTTCCTTTACCTGATCACAAAAGCCCTTGGCCACTTTATAACTTACGTCAGCATCCAGCAAAGCCCTCCGCACATCCTTCAGGGTTTCGGCCACGTTGATCTCGGTGATCTTTCCTTCTCCCTTTAGCAATTTGAACGATCGTTCCAGTCTTTCTGTCAGGTTTTCAAACATATCTATCTGTCAAGTAATGGTTTTGGTCCTCCCCTGATAATCACGGGCTCCGGACCTGTACAATCAATAATGGCCGAGGGGTCCTGCCCTCCCGGTCCGCCATCTATTACGATATCGACAAGCTCGCCGAACCTTTCATTGATCAAATCCGGATCGCTGGAATACCCTGGTTCAGTTTCATCCCATGGAAGGGACGTGGATATGATGGGTACTGCAAGTTCCCTTAGGATGACCTGCAATATGGGATTATCCGGAACCCTGATGCCAACGGTCTGTTTTTTCCCTTTGAACAACCTGGGGACCCGGCTGTTCCCCTGTAGCAAAAAGGTGAATGGTCCCGGAAGGTTTTTCTTGATTAAACGGAAAACGGCGTTACTGATCGGCCTGCAATAATTGGATACCTGGGACAGGTTATAGCAGAGGAATGACAAACGTGTTGAAGGGGTATAATAGCCTTTGATCCTTTCCATGCGGGGAACACTGCCTAAATGCTCTATGGAACACCCCATGCCGTACACGCTGTCTGTGGGATATATAACGATACCTCCCTTCTGCAGGGTCGCAACCGTCAATTGCACCAGACGGTCCTGCGGGTTATTGGGATATATCCTTATATACATAACGGGTACTACAAATCGGGCGAGTAATAGGCCTGTGCCAGCTCCCGCTGGTTGTAACGCATACCCATAACCTGACCGTAAGCGCCTGTGGAACAGATCGCTATCAGGTCACCCCGGCCGGTTTCCGGCAATTTGACAGCAAGACCAAACCGGTCGGCCGACTCGCAAACGGGACCCACCACATCGTAGACTTCCTTTTTCTGAGATGCCGAGGTAATGTTGAAAATAGCATGGTTGGCACCATATAGCGCCGGTCTGATCAAATCGTTCATTCCGGCATCAAGTATAGCAAATTTTTTGCCCCTGCCGATTTTTACATACAAAACCCTGGAAATAAGATATCCGGATTGGGCAATAAGCGCCCGTCCTGGTTCAAAGTGGACTTTTTGGCCTTTTCTGACTTCCAGGTTGCTGTTAATCGTTTCAAAATATGTTTCAAAGGGACTGAAGGGGTTCTCGATAGGATTCTCATAATCCACAGCTATGCCACCACCCAGGTTGATGTGTTCCAGATGGATATCATGTTGTTCAAACCATTTCTGATAGGAATTGACCTTTTTGCAGAGTTTCTCAAATACCTGCATGTCCTCTACCTGGGATCCGATATGAAAATGAAGCCCTATGAGCTTTATGTTCCTGCTGGCGGCAATTATCCCAAGCACCTCGTCCAGCATCCATTCGCTGATACCAAATTTATCCCTTGACCGTCCTGTTGTAATGTGCTTGTTCGTATGGGCATCAATGTTCGGGTTCAGGCGGAGAGAAATCCGGGCAGTCTTGCCCATTTGCGACGCCAGGTCGTTTATGATCCGGATCTCGGGGATGGATTCACAATTAAAACAGAATATACCGCCCTGCAAAGCCGTGCGTATCTCTCTGTCGGATTTCCCGACACCTGCATAGACAATGGTATCAGGATCAAAGCCCATATCCAGGGCAAGTTGCACTTCGTTTCCGCTGACACAATCAGCGCCCAGTCCGGAACGATGTATCATCTCCAGTATGCGCGGATTGGCATTGGCTTTCATAGCAAAATGCGCCTGGTAGCCGTATTTCCTGAGAAATTTGGTATATAGTCGCAGGGTCTGGTCCAGGATATCAAGATCGTAAAAATAGAAAGGCGTTTCAAGACGCTTGAAGCCATTAACAAAACGAGTGAGTTGCATTATGATCTCAAATGAATATCTAGCAAATTTAACATTTTTTTGAATAAAAGCCTTACCTTTGCACTGCTATATTAAGACACAGCTATGAAAGAAAAGAAAAAAAATCTCCTTAGGGATGAGATCAGACACATTGATATTACAAAGATAGATCCGATTGGTATAATTGACTCTATGAGGGATATGTCTTTTTCTTCCAGGGATACTGCACGTGCCACTGACATCCTTCAAATGATGATATGTGACAAAGAATGTACCAACTGGCTGACTCTTGCCGGGAGTTCAAGCGCCGGAGGGTGCATGCAGGTTTATACAGATATGGTCCGCTTTAACATGATAGATTGCATTGTATCAACAGGCGCTTCGATCATAGATATGGATTTCTTTGAAGCTCTTGGTTTCAAGCATTATAAAGGAACACCCTTTATTGATGACGGTATGCTGCGCAGTATGTACATTGACCGGATCTACGATACCTATATAGATGAAGAAGAGCTTCAGTTTTGCGATGCATCAATCAAGAAGATTGCAGACAAACTGGAACCCAGACCCTATTCCTCTCGTGAATTTCTTTGGGAAACAGGCAAATGGCTAACAGAAAACGCAGTGAAAAAGAATTCCCTGCTTCAGACATGTTACCAATACAAGGTGCCCGTTTTTGTACCCGCATTTTCTGACTGCAGCGCCGGTTTTGGATTGGTCATGCACCAGCTGGAACGCATCAAGGCAGGCAAGCCTTACGTAACCATAGATTCAGTAGCCGATTTTCGTGAATTGACCCAGATCAAGATCAAGGCAAAAACAAGTGGTTTGTTCATGGTTGGGGGAGGTGTTCCCAAGAATTTCGCCCAGGACACAGTTGTCTGTGCTGAATGCCAGGGAATCGATGTTCCCATGCACCAGTATGCCATACAGATCACCGTTGCCGATGTGCGTGACGGTGCTTGTTCCAGCTCCACACTCAAAGAAGCATCATCCTGGGGAAAGGTAAGCACCGTTCACGAACAAATGGTTTATGCAGAGGCTACAACAGTAGTTCCCCTGATAGCCAGCTATGCATACCACAAGGGGGATTGGAAAAACCGGAAACGTTACAGTTGGGCCGGGCTTTTTGAAAAATAGGTCCGAAATGGTTGAGGATAAAAAAAGGCGGATGTGCTGCAGCATATCCGCCTTTTGTTTTTTTCCTGATCAATTAGGCGGCGGTATATTCACCTATCAAAGCAACTATACCTTGAATGATAACTGCCAGTATGCCTCCTACTCCAAGGAATGCAATAGCAAAATAGACA
>MWFB01000026.1 GCA_002071385.1 Bacteroidetes bacterium ADurb.Bin013 | reverse complement strand
GAAAATATCAAAACAAGAATACAGGCAGATTTCTTCATAAACTTACAATAAAATACGAGCAGGCAAAGTAATGCAGTTTTTATGCCAAGAACAAATAAACCAGCAAAAAAGCACGAAAATGTTCAAAAACGGGTCCAGAAGGCCATCCGTTTAAGAATTAAATGAATCCCCATGCGCAGAAAGAACCATTTTCCGAACTCGTAATGGCCGCCCTTCCCATAACGACTGCGGATACGGGCCCCGCGTTTTCTGAATTGTTCCACGGTATAGGTTGCCACGCGTGTAGGGACAGACAAATCGTCAGAGGCATGGGCTATCAGAATATGTGTTTTTGGAGTCCATCCGTCAGCCAGCGAGTTTTCCCTGAACTTATCCCAGAGTTTTTTGATCTCGCTGTTTCTTTCGGGAGTAAAGAAATCGGGGTGCATATATTTGTGAAGGTCCTGACCTATCCATTCGGTCAACTGATCCCGGTAGTGTGTCCTGTCCAGCCAGCTGTCCATGTTTTCCAGCAGGGGGCCGGTAAAGACCCGGGAATAGTCCAGGTTCAGATTGTACCACTTGTCGTATGCCTTGAAGACGCCCGGGGCTGCCGGATATTGCGCAAAGCCGGTTTTTGCGAATTCTTCAAAAGCCACATTCAGATCGTATAAACCGCCTCCTATGATGGCCCTGTCAACAATGATATCTGAAGGATTCTCCCGTTCAATGTGCCGGACCAGCGCCAGTGCTCCCGATCCGCCCATGGAATATCCCCCGATAGATATATGTTTTGGCAGGGGATGACCCAGTACTTCCTGGTAGTATTCTATGGCCGCCCGGTGCATGTCGTATGCCACCTGACCTGTGTTTTCCGCCATAAGGAAAGGGTATTCCACCGTATCTTTAGTGATGCCGTTACCCAGCAGGTCGGGAATGATGACAATATAGCCCAAGAATGACAAGACTCCTTCAAACAGTATGAGCGCGTCACTGCCCGATCCGAATTTGTCGATATTGGCCGAGGGTAGAAAATGAAGAACACCGCGGGGTTTCCTGTTTATGGGACGCATGATGATACCGGAAGACAGCACCGGATTTTCCAGGGGATCTACGGTGTTGTATGAAATGGCAGTTATGCGCACCCTCATTTTGAACAAAGTTCTGATCAGGGGTTCTATACGTGAAAGGTCCAGGGCCGGGAAATCCTTTTTTACTTCTGTAAATACATCGGTGATGGAAAAGTCTCCTTCTTTGAGAACTTCTTTAAAATAACGCGACATGTTCAATTGGCTGTTAAAAAAAGGCAGCCGGATATAAAAAACTCAATACCGTAGTGATAATGACCTCCGGCTCCTTTTGTCATGGATGTTTTTGATTTTGAATTCATACTGTTGAAAAACGCCTGCGTTTCTGAAAATGGGACAGACATATCATCCGTTGCATGGCCCAGGTAAATTCGGGTGCGGGTATTCCAGCCTTCCTTCATGGAATGTAAAGCCAGGGCATTTTCAATTTTTTTAATTTCGGAATTGCTTTCCGGGGAGAAGAAGTCGGGATGCATATAGGTGTTCAGCTGCGGGCTTATGAGTTCACGCATCTGGCTGGCATTCCTTGTCCCGTCCAGCCATTCTTCGCGGTTGGCAAGCAAATCGCCTGTAAAAACCAGGGAGTAATCCAATTGCAGGTCATACCAGTAGTCCAGGGATCTTATCATCAGGGGAACCAGGGGATACTCTGCAAAACCACGCTCTTTGAGAACCTTATATGTTTCCCTCATGTCGTAGACGCCGGCTCCTGCAATCAATCGTTTCACCCTGACAGGGGAATCAGGCAGCCCGTCAATGTGCCGGAGCAGGGCTACGGCTCCCGTGGCTCCCCCTGAATAACCGAAAATATCTATTTCCGGGGAAAGAGGTGCGGCACCATAAGCGCTGAAAAATTCCATGGCAGCAAGCTGCATGTCGTAGCATACCCGGCCGGTATTGTCCATAAACAGGAATGGTTGCGGAACGTGTGCGCTGATGCCGCTCCCTATCAGATCTGGAATAATAACCGTAAAGCCCATGAATGCGAACACTCCTTCGGTAATGATGAGCAGGTCACTGCCTCCTTCCAGACTGGATAAAGGGGTGGTGGGAGGTACATGTATCACACCCCTTGACACCACTCCCAGGGGCTGAACAATGATGCCCGATGCTATGACAGGATTTCCCTTCGGGTCAACCGTGTTATAAGAAATCGCGGTGACCTTTACCCGCATATCGGGATTAAACAGGCCTGCAGCCGATTCCAGAAAGGAAAAATCAAATTCCGGGGAATCACCGAGAGTCAGCTCTATCATTTCGTGCAAGCTGAACTCCTGTGACCGAAGTACGGATACCAGGTATCCCCGGGGAGGGCTGACTGCCCGGTCCATTGTTTGGCATGAGACAAAAACCAGCAACAAGGCTGTTGCCATTATTCCGTAGTGCCTCATAAATGTCAGAATGAACCCAGGAATATGAATGCCAGCAGGGACATTACAGATCCTACAATAATAAGTATTTTGGCTATCAGGTCCATTGCAGTGTTATTTTAACTTTATTTAACTATAAGATAAAACATGGAAGTAGCAATAAAGTAAAATCCGGCTTCAAAATGATTTCCGGAAACGCGGTCGTAAGTTATGGCACATCCCTTCTTTTTATACTCTCTGAATAGCAGATCGGAACATTCCACGGGTATCAGGTTGTCTTCTCCGGAATGGATAAGGTGTATCTCTGTCAGGGGTCCGGGTGTAAAATTGTACACTATGGAATTTTCCAGCAAAGGTTCCCTGAGTTTGGCAAATTCACCGGTTAGCTCGGGATTGAAAAAATCGGGGTGCATATAAGTCCGTAGATTACTGCCCCAGCGGCGAACAATACTCGCAAGGGTCCGCTTGCCGCTGAACCACCACACATACCCGTCGCCTCCTGCTTCCGGGTCGGGAGAATCCACCTGGTTTTCCATACCGTTGGTAAAGATCCTGGAATAATCCAGGCCCAGGTTGTAGTACTTGTCCAAACCAATGATTACCATAGGTATGGACTGGTAGTCATTTTTTTCAGTCCGGACATAGGCCCTGAAAGCTTCCAGACCATCATACACACCACCACCGGTGATCACCTTGTCCACTTTAACGCCGGTTGGATTGTCCTGGTAATACCAGGCCATGGCCATGGAGGTACTTCCTCCCAGGGAGTAGCCTAAGATGGTGCTGCGATTGCCAAGCTGGTAATTCTCTGTCAGCAGGAGATATTCTTCCACCGCTTTGCGCATGTGATAAGCAGCCATTCCTGCATTTCCCGCTATGAGGTATGGGCGCGGCCAATCCTCGGTATAGCGGACACCAAGAAAATCAGGATTGATGGTAATGTAACCCAGCATACAGGGGACACTCTCATAGGAGAACTTTTTTTGTTCAACATAGAGTGACGGAGCTTCAGTGTCGTGCATCAGTGCAATGGGAGGCACCTCCACGACACCCCCGGGTTTCAGGTCCCTGGGATAAAAGAATGCCCCGGTTGCAATGACGGGATTGCCAAAAGGGTCGATGGTCCTGTAGGATATGGAAACGCCTCGGATCTGTCGCTGCAATCCCTTTTGGAATAATTTTTCTATTTGGTCCTTTGTTTCTTGGGGAAACTCAAAGTTCAGATCTTCTACAAGTCCTAAAACAGATTCAAAGGCAAAACCTGCCGTAAAATCCCATACTCCCAGTTCTTCCACAAGGTAGCCCGGACCGGGTTCTTCGATACTGTCCTGGGGGGTACAACCCCACCAGCAGCAAGTGCAAAAAATGATAACACAGGAGAGTATGACTATTTTTTTCATAAATAAAAGTTATAGCATTATCATGCAATATTTGAACAACACAGTGCCCGTGCACAGATACCGGGAATACCCGGGGAGATAACAGCCCGGTTCATTGTATGGCAGGAGACAGATATCAGAATGACCCCAGGAAAATGAAGGCCAGCAGGGACATCACAGATCCTACAATAATAAGTATTTTAGCTATCAGGTCCATTGCGGTGTTACTTTACAATAATTATCCCCATGCCAGCAGTATAAGGCAGATCATCATGATGATCGGTCCGGCAATACCTGCGATCTTCATGATCAGATTCCAGTTTATAGTCATAATGCGTTACGTTTTCAAATTACAGAACACCAAAAAAAACAAATGCCAGGAGTGTTATCAACAAACCAAGCGCTGCGAAAATTTCCAAAAAAACATCCATAATGGTTGCATTTAAAAATTAAAGTACCAGTCCGACAAGATAAGAAATGATTTCAAAACCCCATCCAAACCATACATTGCCTATCAGGCAAAGCAGGGGGCCAAGGATGGCGAACACTTTCCAGATCCAATGGGGATCAGCAACTAAGTTAATCATAATGTCAATTATTTAATATAAGATAATACATGGAAGAAGCGATAAAGTAGAAGGAGGCATGAAAATGATCTCCGGTTATGCGGTCGTAGGTAATGGCACATCCCTTCTTTTTTAACTCACTGTAGAGCAGGTCGGCGCATTCTACGGGGATAAAGTTGTCGTCAGCAGAATGGATCAGGTGTATCTCTGTAAGCGGTCCGGGTGTAAAATTGTACACTATGGAATTTTCCAGCAAAGGTTCCCTGAGTTTGGCAAATTCACCGGTTAGCTCCGGATTGAAAAAATCGGGGTGCATATAAGTCCGTAGATCACTGCCCCAACGGGTTACAATACTCTCAAGGTTACGCTTGCCGGTGAACCACCACACATACCCGTCGCCTCCTGCTTCCGGGTCGGGAGAATATACCTGGTTTTCCATACCGTTGGTAAAGATCCTGGAATAATCCAGGCCCAGGTTGTAGTACTTGTCCAGGCCCATGATAACCATGGGTATGGACAGATAATCGTTTCTTTTTGTCCGGGCATAGGTCCTTAAAGCTTCCAGGCCATCATACATGCCACCTCCGGTGATCACCTTGTCCACAGTAACGCCGGTTGGATTGTCCTGGTAATACCAGGCCATGGCCAGGGAGGTGCTAGCTCCCAGGGAATAGCCTAAAATGATGCTGCGATTGCCAAGCCGGTAATTCTCTGTCAGCAGGAGGTATTCTTCCACCGCTTTGCGCATGTGATAAGCAGCCATTCCTGCATTTCCCGCTATGAGGTATGGGCGCGGCCAATCCTCGGTATAGCGGACACCAAGAAAATCAGGATTGATGGTAATGTAACCCAGCATACAGGGGACACTCTCATAGGAGAACTTTTTTTGTTCAACATAGAGTGACGGAGCTTCAGTGTCGTGCATCAGTGCAATGGGAGGCACCTCCACGACACCCCCGGGTTTCAGGTCCCTGGGATAAAAGAATGCCCCGGTTGCAATGACGGGATTGCCAAAAGGGTCGATGGTCCTGTAGGATATGGAAACGCCACGGATGGGCCGGTCATATCCATCGGGGAATATTTTTGCAAGTGTTTCCAATGCGTCATAGGGAAAATCAAAGTCCATCACATCAACAAGATCCAAAGCGGCTTCAGAGGCATAACCTGCTGTAAAATCCCATACGCCCAGCTCTTCCACCAGGTAGTGCGGGGTGAAAGAGGTGATGCTGTCCTGGGTGGTACAACCCCACCAGCAGCAAGAGGCAAGAAAGATGACACTTAGGGATAAAGACTTTGTTTTCATAAAACCCAGGAAACGGTCATATGACTATTTCAATAAAAAGTAAAGCATTGCTGTCAGCATGAATTCACTCCCTGCCTGGTAATGGTCTCCTGTAGTCCGGATATATTGGATGGAACAGCCCTTTTCCCTGTAAACCTTGTAGAGCAGGTCGGCACATTCAACCGGGATCAGGTTGTCTTCACCGCTGTGGATCACGCGGATGTCCAGTGCGGGTTTAGGTTCCCAGTTGTAAACCAGAGAGTTCAGCTCCATACAGGCTTTGAGTTTGAGAAATTCACCCTGTGGCTGATCGTGGAAGAAATCCTCATGCATATAATTGCGCAAGTCACTTCCCCAACGACGATGAATGCTCCCCGAGCTATGTGTGCTGTCGAACCAATAGGCGTAACCATCACCGCCCAGTGCGGGATCCGGTGAGTTGACAGGATTTTCCATTCCGTTGGCAAAGATTTTGCTGTAATCCAGGCCCAGTTCATAATAGGTATCCATGGCAATGATCACACTGGGAATAGCCAGGTAGTCACTTTTCCCTGTTCGTGCATAAGCCCTGAAAGCCTCCAGCCCGTCATATACACCGCCGCCGGTGAATACCTGGTCAACGGTGATCCCGGTAGGATGTGTGGTGTAATATTTGGCTATCGACATGGCAGAAGCTCCTCCCAGGGAATAGCCCACGACAGAACTACTCTTCCCAAGCCGGTAATTTTCGGTTATCAGCAAGTATTCCTCAACGGCTTTGCGCATGTGGTATGCTACCAGGCCGGAATTGGCATCGTGCAGGAAAGGGCGGGGCAAATCCTGGGTGTAGAGCACTCCAATAAGGTCCGGATTGATGGTAATGTAGTTGAGCATGACCGGGAACATTTCTTCAAAGAAACGTTTTCTCCCCAAATAGATGGCTGCGCTTGCTCCACGGTCCAGGTATGCGATGGGCGGAACTTCCACAATGCCCCTGGGGTCCAGGTCCCGGGGATAGAAAAACGCACCCGTGCCAAGAACCGGATTCCCTAAAGGATCAAACGTTCTGTAGGAAATGGCAACACCGTGGATTTCCTTGGCAAGATAACACTCAAGGAGGTCCATTATTTTGCTTACAGTTGGATCGGTTTCATCAAGTTCCATAGCCTGAAGCAGAGCCGAAACGGCATCTTTGATCGTAAAATCCCAGGAACTGAGTTCTTCAACAAAATAATCCGGGGTAATATCATCCACTGCATCATGCGGTGTACAACCTGTCAAGAATAATGAACAAATTAATGTGCATATAATAGATAAACGTTTCATTATTAAAGTATTATATTAATAAATCAATCCCAGGCCCAATCTCCCGAAATGACCAGCTCTTCCTGTAGCTGATTATCAATCAGGTATGTACGCAACTGCTCCTGGCTCATGCGTGAGGCAGGAAGTTCAGGTGCGTTGGCTAATGCGTATACCATCATGGCAGAGGCCTTCACGTTGCTGTTTATCATTTCAGGATTTATGTATTGCGGCTCATCAGCATTGGTATGGTATGTATGAAAAGCCTCGTACCGGCATAAAGGTGTGAATGTGGTGATTCCTTCCATAAGAAATGGAGCATGGTCGCTACCCATATAGGTAATATGCTCCATGGTATCGGTAAAGGCAGAATCAGTCAGGGCAATGAGAGCACCGGTCTTTTTGAAGAAATCTTCCGATTCGTGATGTCCCATCAGGTTAAAACCATATGTGTTAATGGTCATGTCGTGGTTGAACATATAACGGATACCGTCCAGCAGGTTTCTTTGCCGGGCTTCTCTTACGTACAGCTCTGAACCGTAATGACCCTCCTCTTCGGCCATGAAAAGCACAAATTCCACAGACCGTCGTGTTTTCAGGTCCAGGGCTTTCAATATCCTGGCAATTTCCAGGACAGAGACAGCTCCGGAAGCGTTATCCAGGGCACCCGGAGAGATGTCCCAGGTATCCAGGTGGGCCCCCACGACAATGGTTTCTTCCGGATACTCATAGCCCTCCATTCTTGCCACAATATTTCTGGCATAGGCAGGTTGGCAGGAATTGGTGGTCACAATACGGGCCCTGGCATCCCTGCGGGATAGGCTGGCCCTTAATTTTTCGCCCTCTTCATAGGAAATGCTTACTGCCGGTATCCTGATCATTTCCCCGTCAAGAGTTGCCGAACCGGTAACAGGAAGGCCTCCCGGAACAGGACTGACAGCAATGCAGCCGGCTGCGCCTTGTGCTATGGCCAGTGACAATTTCCGGGCGCGGTGTATGTTTTTTATGTTCGAAGGGGTGCCCGGGAGCAGCCCCAGGTGTATAAGCACAATCTTGTCTGTCACATCAAGATCATTGTAATCATTGATAAGTCCGTTCCCCGCATCTACAATGGACGCATTTACGTTTCCTGAAGGAGTAAATGCCAGGGCCAGGGCAGGTAAATCCACATAAGTACCCGCCGTGTCAATCCTTAGTCTCACATCCCCTCTTTGCCACTGATTGAAGGTAAACGGCTGGAAGAATACATCTTCAAATCCATAGGAACGGAACAACAGGGAGACAAATTCCTCTGCCTGCTCAGCAGATTCGGTTCCAGCCATCCGTGAACCAAAGCGTTCACAAATATCAGTCAACATGGTATAGGCTTGTGAATGGGTCCTGACTTCCAGGTCAATGCTTTTGAAAACGTTATGAAGATAAAGTTGTGGATTATTACATCCGGCCAGGAACACAAGTATTAAAACGCTTAAAAGCAACCTCCTCTTCATGTCAGCAAATATAAAAATATTTTATAAATTTGGTCCATGCGGGGTGGTGTGATGGATATGTGTTTTCCCGGAACCTGCAGGGTATGCGGCAGGATTTTGATTTTGCAGGAAAAGATGTTGTGCCTGCAATGCCTGTACGACCTTCCAAGAACATACCATTGGTTATTTCCCGGTCATGCCATGACAGGACCTTTCAGCTGCATGGCCGCATGTACCGGTGCCACTTCATTTCTTTTTTTCAGGGAGGCAAGTCCTTACCGGAAGTTGCTGCACCGTTTCAAATACTGCGGGGAAAAGGAAATCGGTCTGTATATGGGTTTTCTTTATGGAAAGGAGTTGTCCGGGCTTAGCAGGAGCGAGGTAAATCCATGCATTATTCCGGTTCCGATGTCATCCGGTAAACGCAGGAAAAGAGGTTACAACCAGGCCGAGTGGCTGGCTGCAGGGATAGCTCTTGCAACTGGCTGGACCATAGATGTTTCAGCTTTAAAAAGGATCAGGGAAAAAACAAGCCAGACCGTATATGACAGGGAAGGGCGCCGCGAAAACATGAAAAACTCCTTTGCGGCAAAAAAAGTACCATACCCCGAGATCCTGCTGGTGGATGACATAATTACAACCGGGGCGACCATGGAAAGTTGCGCCCTCGCCATCCTGGAAAATAATCCAGGTATCAGGATCGGTTTTGCCTCGCTCGCATATGTAGAATAAAAACGTATATTTGCGCACTATGCCTGATTTTTTACGCCTGGATATCGTTGATATCATTGATATTATTCTAGTGGGTTTATTAATCTTCCAGGTATATAAGATTATACGGGGAACAGCCGCCGTCAATATTTTTTTAGGTATCATTTTCCTGTATTTCATCTGGATGGTAGTCAGGGCATTTCATATGGAACTGCTGACCACCATCCTGGATAAAGTCATAAGCGTGGGTGTTCTGGCCCTGATTGTGGTGTTCCAGCAGGAGATCAGACGTTTTCTCCTTCGGCTGGGAACAAGGTATACTAAAGAAGGAAAACGCCGCGGGCTGATGGAATCCCTTTTCCGTCCCGGCCAGGAGGCTTTATCCAAGAATGATATAGAAGAAATCATCCATGCATGCAGCCGGATGTCTGAGCGAAAAACAGGTGCTCTGATAGCCCTGGAACGGTTCGCCTCGCTTGGTTTTATTGCCGAGACAGGAGACAGGATCGACGCAAGGCTTCACAGCCGGCTGATAGAGAATGTATTTGTCAAAGACAGCCCGCTTCACGACGGTGGCATGGTCATTTCCAATGGTCTGATCCAGGCTGCCCGATGCACTTTTCCCATGTCTGAAAGCCAGGGAATACCCCCATATTTTGGCATGAGACACCGGGCCGGGGTTGGCCTTAGCGAGCAAACAGACGCTTTTGTCATTGTCATATCTGAGGCAACAGGGACTATTGCCACCATGCAGGATGGTGTAATCAAGACACTGAGCGGAGTGGCCGAGTTGCGCTTTGATCTGGAAACGGCCTTTAACAGGTAGGCAGCTATTATGATCTATCCGGACCAGTTTGAGCAAAAAATAGGTTTTGACAGGATACGGGAACAGCTCACACAACTGTGCATGAGCAGTTTCGGGCGTGAACTGGTAAAGGATATGGTTTTCCTCACTGATTTCGACACGCTGGAAACATCCCTGGAAAGGACCGGCGAAATGCGGGAAATATGCCTGTTTGAACAACAGTTCCCGGAAGACGGATACGAAGACACCCTCTACTTCCTGAAACAGATGGAGTCGAATCCTGCTTACTACCCCCTTGTTCCTGATCTTGTCCGCCTGCAAAGAGCTATCGGCACCGTACGCGCCTTATTGCATTTTTTTGAACACACCCGCCAGGAAAGTTACCGGACACTGAAAGATCTGTGCCGGCCCATTTCATTCTTTCCTGCCATTGTCCAAAAGATTGAACACATATTGGATAAATCCGACGAAATTCGCGACAATGCTTCCCCTGAACTGGCCGGGATCCGCAAATCTTTGAAAAACAAGGAACAGCTGGTGGTTCAGAAAATTCAAAGCATACTGAAGGAATCGCGCGACCAGGGAATCACCGATCCCGATGCCTCGGCCTCCATACGCGACGGTCGTATGCTGATTCCTGTCCCGGCGGCAAATAAAAAGAAAATACAAGGGTACATCATAGATGAATCGGCCACTGGCAAAACCGTCTTCATAGAACCCATGGAGGTGGTCAACCTGAACAACCAGATCCGGGAACTTGAATTTGCACAGCAACGCGAAATCATCAGGATTTTGCAGGAATTTGCCGGTTTTCTCCGGCCATATGTTCCGGAACTGACAGAGCAGGCCCGTTTCCTGGGGACTATTGATTTTATACGAGCCAAAGCCAGGATGGCCCTGAAAATGCAGGCAGGCAAACCTATACTGAATGAAGATACCGGTTTGTACCTGATACGGGCCCGTCATCCTTTTCTGGAAACGGCCCTGCAACGTGAAGGAAAGCAGATAGTGCCGCTTACCTTAAGACTGGATGCGGCAAAAAGGATCCTGCTTATCTCGGGACCCAACGCAGGAGGCAAATCTGTATGTCTGAAGACGGTGGGTTTGCTGCAATACATGTTTCAATGCGGTCTGCTAGTCCCGGCTGCAGAAACTTCGGAATTCCCCATTTTCCGGTCAATATTTCTGGATATTGGTGATGAGCAGTCCCTGGATAACGATTTGAGCACCTACAGTTCACACTTGCTGAACATGAAGGAGATCCTGGAGCAGGCAGATGAAAGGTCCCTGATACTGATAGATGAATTCGGGGCAGGAACAGAACCTGCGGCCGGGGGTGCCATTGCAGAAACTTTGCTCCGGAGATGGGAGCTGTGCGGGAGCTATGGCGTGATAACCACCCATTACACGAATCTGAAATTTTTTGCCACCACCAGCAAGGGAGTCCTCAACGGCGCCATGCAGTTTGATGTGCAGAACATCCAGCCGCTGTTCAAACTGGAAACAGGGGTACCCGGTAATTCCTTTGCATTTGAACTGGCCCGCAAAATGGGCCTCCCGGCCGATCTGATCCAGGAAGCACAGGAAAAAGCCGGTGCCGGATTTGTGGAAACAGAGCGGTATATCCGCAGTATTGCACGCAACCGCAGGAAATGGGAGGAAAAAGTGGCCCGCATCAGTCAGACAGACAAGACTCTGGAAAATATTACGGGAAGGTACCAGGCAGAACTGGAGGAAATACGCCTGTTACGAAGGAAGATGCTGGATGAAGCCCGTAAAGAGGCGCTTAGCATAGTTGAAACAGCCAACCGCAAAATAGAAAACACCATAAGGGAAATCAAGGAATCCCAGGCGGAAAGGGAAAAAACGAAAAGTGCCCGGGAAGACCTGCAAACATTCAGGAAAGAACTTTCACAAGAGGCGCAGGATGCGGAAGATGAGAAAATCCTGCGAAAAATGGAACAATTGCGTAAACGAAAAGAAGCGGGTGAAAAAAGAAAGCAACAGCGTGAAAAACTTTCCGGGAAAGAAGGAAAAACAAGACAAAAAGCACAGGAATCCGATGAAGACAAGGGTCCTCTCAAGGCCGGGGATAAAGTCCGGACCAAAGATGGTGCCCTGGTGGGCGAAGTACTCAGGATAAAAGGCAATAAAGCTTATATAGGAATGGGTCAGATCGTTACCTGGACAGAGATAACCGTGCTGGAGAGAGTATCACAGAATGAATACAGGTCTCTTACACGCATGCAGGGCAGTCCAAAGGTGGTAATACCGGATGATTTGCAGGCACGCCGCCTGCATTTTTTCCCGCATCTGGATGTGCGGGGACTTAGGGCCGGAGAAGCCCTGGAGCAAGTGACCCGTTTTCTGGACGACGCCCTGGTGCTAGGTATGGAACAGGTGGACATATTACATGGGACAGGGACAGGCGCTTTGCGAACCGAGATCAGAAATTACCTGAAAACCGCTCCGGGAGTGACCTCTTTCCAGGACGAACACGTTGAAAGGGGGGGACCCGGAATTACCGTAGTATATTTGAAATGAAAAGAATTTTATGGATCACGCTATGCCTGGCTGTAATGAGCTCCTGCAGCTGCCGCCAGGAACCGGAGCAGGTTGCCCTGGATTTCCTGCAATCTTTTTTTGCTTCTGATTATAAGCAGGCACGTGTTTATGCCGCGCCTGAAATCATGGGGATTCTTGATAAATCCCAGTCAATATTTGATTCGCTCACCCCGGAGGAGCACCAGGAGGTGAAGGACTATCTTTCGGCTATCAATATTACGGTGGAAGCACCTGAAAAGATTAAGGGCGATACTGTTCGCTTACCCTACCGGGTTGAGTTTTCCCGTTTGAAGGAACCCGGTGAATCGTTCATAACACTTCGTCGTGAAGGAAGGAACTGGAAAGTTTACGCCTTAGAATAGCCTTGATTTGAATACTTCTGCGTAATTGAGCTTTTCCCATGAAAAGTAGTCAATTCCGTTTTTGCTGAAGGGGTCCCTTCCGAAATGTCCGTAGGCAGCAGTGGCTTTGTATATCGGGTATTTCAGCCTGAGTTCCTCAATGATGCGAGCGGGTCTCAGGTCATAAACCTTAGCAATGATCTGTGCGATCTCGGCATCGGACTTTTTGGTATGCGCTGTTCCGAAAGTATTAACGAAAACACTTACAGGCTGCGCAACACCAATGGCATAGGCAAGCTGTACCAGCACCTCCTCGGCCGCACCGGCGGCCACCAGGTTTTTAGCAATATGCCGTGCGGCATAACAGGCAGAGCGGTCAACCTTGCTGGGGTCCTTTCCGGAGAATGCGCCGCCACCGTGGGCACCGCGTCCACCATACGTGTCGACGATTATTTTCCTCCCGGTCAGGCCGGTGTCTCCGTGGGGTCCTCCTATGACAAATTTCCCGGTCGGATTGACCAGTAGTTTCAAATCGTGTTCAAAGAGATGTTTGCGCGAGGGGTGAACCTTGTCTATCACCCGGGGCAGGAGAATGTTAAGGACATCCTCTGTTATCTGCCTGTGCATCAGGTGCTCCTCGGCAAACGGATCATGTTGAGTGGACAAAACCAGGGTGTCAATACGCTGAGCTTTCTGCTTTTCATCGTATTCTATGGTAAACTGGCATTTTGAATCGGGCCTGAGGTAAGTCATCTGCTTTCCTTCCTTGCGGATGGCAGCCAGTTCCATCAGGGTAATATGAGCCAGCACTATGGGAAGCGGCATCAGCTCTTCGGTCTCGGTACAGGCGTATCCGAACATCATGCCCTGGTCTCCCGCCCCCTGTTCATCGGGTTTTTCCCTGACCACGCCCTGGTATATGTCGGGAGACTGGCTTTCAATCAGGGAAATGATGCCGCAGGATTCTGAGTCGAATTTATACTCGGCCCTGGTGTATCCAATGTCAGCTATAACTTTGCGCGCTATGTCCCGGATATCCACCCAGGCATTGGAAGTGACCTCTCCCCCTATGATTACAAGCCCTGTGGTGACAAAGACCTCACAGGCAACTTTCGACTCGGGGTCGAGTCTTAAAAATTCATCAAGGATGGCATCGGCAATTTGGTCGGCGATTTTGTCGGGGTGTCCTTCAGACACTGATTCAGAAGAGAAAAGTGTTCTCATTTTAGCATTTTTAAAGTGGTTGCAAGCAGGCAAATCTGTCCACAAGTATGTCTATTGGCCGACAAAGGTAAAAATTCTTTTCAATCAAATACCTTAAATGAATGTTGTTTATAAAAAAGAGGTCTTTGTTAATAATTTATGTCTCTCATAGTCAACGGTATATGGTTTTTCATTCTCATAGAACACAAATGACAATTTTTAGCCGTTGATAATTTTATATTTTTGTTGTTCGGCATTCTATAAGGACATAATCCTGAAAAAACAGCAAAGCTTATGCACCTTAGACAATTCAGCAAAGTGCTTATTCTTCCGGCATTCCTTCTTGTTTCTTGTGGAGAAAAGCCTGTTCCTCAATCACTTTCTCTGGATAAGACGCAGGTTACTTTTACTGCTGCCGCAGGTGAGCAGGCAGTTCAGGTGTCCGCGAATTGCAGCTGGTCAGTGGCGGTGACGGAAGGAAGCAACTGGCTATCCGTTACGCCAGGAAGCGGCCAGGGTAACGCAACCCTGACTCTTTCGGTGCAGGTCAATACAGGGGCCGACCGTACAGGCGCCATCAAGGTCTACTCAGCCGAGAAGGAAGTGCGCATCACCATTACCCAGAAAGAAGAGGAAACCCTATACTGGTCCATTTCCCAGCTTCGTGCGCTATACAAGGGGACCGATGTCAAAGTGACGGATAAGGTAATTGTAAAAGCCACAGTCATAAGCAACTATCTGCATGCAGACAACGAGGGGCTGAACAATTACACATCTATGAAAGCCATTGTTGTAAGTGACAAAAATGCGGGAATCCAACTCTTTTGTGCAGAAAACAACACAGACTTCAAGCAGGGGGACAAAGTGGAAATTCAGCTGCAAGGCCAGACCTTATCGGTATACAACAATGGCCCCCTCCAGGTCAACGGCCTGCCTCTGGCCAAGATTACAAAGACAGGCACAGAAACGCTTGAGGTAAAAGAAATATCAGCCGCACAACTCATTACGGGACAATATGAGTCCATGTACGTAGCCATACCCAAAGTGCAGGTGAGGGATGAAGACCTGGGCAAGACATTTGTCATGGAATCAGCCCATACCTCCATAGGCATGATAGCAGAGACAAAAGAGACATTTGATATTTTCTCCTCCCGGTATTCCTCATTCAAGGATGTGATTGTCCCTTCAGGCTGTGGCGTGATCAAAGGCATTGCCAGCGTATATGATAAAAAATATCAGATTTCCTTTGCCAGAGTTTCGGATTGGGAAGGTCTTACGGGTGAGCGTTTCTACACATCTCCTACATTTACCCTGTATACTTCTGAAAAGGAAATTCCGGGAGAAGAAGGACAATTTACGGTATCTGTGGCCGGCAACGTTGACTGGACTGTTATCTCCTCTGATCCGGAGAATTTTGCCGTGTCACCTGCATCCGGAAGCAAGACTGCCCCGGTTACGGTAACATATACCCAAAATCCCTCTGAGACCAAGCCCCGTGAGGCGAATATTGTTTTTTCCACAACCAACACCTCTATCGAACAAAAGACCCTGACCTTGCACATAACACAGAGTCCTTTTGAGGCTTTGATTTCGGATCCTGTGCGGTCGTGGCTGGAATTGCCCGATCTGTCGGGAATGCAGGAAGAAAAGAATTTTGCCTATATATCCCATATGACCTCGCTGAGAGGAAAAAGTGTACGCAATTACTCTTTCTGGTACGATACGCAAAACCGCCTTTCTCATTGGGTAGCCTACCCGCTGTACCGCGATATCATGGGAAGCGGTAGCCGGTCCGATGCCTGGAATTACAATCCTAAAGTGCCCAAGAGATACCAACCCGTTTTGTTTTATTCTTTTGGAGGGTCCAGCTGGGACAGGGGACACCAGTTGCCATCGGCAGACCGGCTTTCCTCGCAGGAGATAAATGAAAGCACCTTTTACTTTACCAACATAGCTGCCCAGGATGCATCCCTCAACCAGAACCTGTGGGGCAACCTGGAAACCTACATACGGGGATGGTCCCTTGCTTGCGACACGTTATACGTAGTGACCGGAGCCATGATCCAGACCCGGGAGGATGATAGTATTGATTATGTGAAGGACAACGATGGCAACCAGGTGGCTGTTCCAAAGTTGTATTTCAAGGTGTTGTTGAAGTACAAAGCTGGTCAGGCAGAAAACGGGGGATATTCTGCCATAGGCTTCTGGTATGAGAACCGTGCCTACACCGCCTCATATCCTGTGGCATCCGATGCCAAGACCGTAGACGACATGGAAGATCTGACAGGTTTTGATTTCTTCCACAACTTACCGGATAACATCGAAAAGGAAATTGAGAAGGTTTGCACACCAGGTGATTGGGGTCTGAATTGATGAATTTGATAAGTATTTTATTTATTATCCTGATGATTTGTCCTACTTTTGCACCGTGTTTTCAATGCTCAAGATAATGGCAACTTATAATAACCTAAATAAAAATCTATGAAAAAAGTAATTCAACGTTTTCTCGCTCTTGTGGCGTTTTTGTTTCTATGTGTGGGAGCTTACGCACAGGTAACCACCTCGTCCCTGGGTGGCAGGATCACCGACGAGGCCGGGGCAGCAGCAGCAGGAGTTACCCTGGTGGCCACTCACGTGCCATCCGGAACCATGTATGCTGCCGTGACCAATAACGATGGTAGATACACCATTCAGGGGATGCGTCCCGGAGGGCCCTATAAAGTCGAAATTTCATATATCGGCTATCAGACGATGAGTTTCACGGACATTACGCTTCAACTTGGAGATCTGTACAACTTAAGTGCTGAACTCAAGGAGGAGACTTTCCAACTGGAAGATATTGTGATCGTAGCATCTGCATCCTCTGCTTTTGCGGGAGAGAAATTTGGCTCTTCCACCAATATTTCCAACCAAAACATCCAGACTCTGCCTACCATTAGCAGGACCATAACTGACATCACCAAACTTTCCCCTTACGGGGGAAGCGGAATGAGCTTTTCAGGAGGTGACGGCCGTTCCTCCAACTTCACGGTTGACGGTGCCAACTTCAACAACAACTTCGGTCTGAGTTCCAGTCTTCCCGGCGGTGGCACCCCCATTTCCATAGATGCCATTGAAGAAGTTCAAGTGGTGATCGCACCTTTTGATGTCCGCCAGACCAACTTCATTGGCGGCGGAGTCAACGCCATCACAAAATCCGGTACCAACACCCTGAGAGGAAGTGCCTATATCTATCACCGCAATGAAAATATGCGGGGCAACACAGTTGATGGGGTAGAGCTTGGCGATAGGGGCATTGACCGCAATACCACTTACGGTGCCACGCTGGGTGGTCCGATTGTCAAAAACAAACTGTTCTTCTTTGTCAACTTTGAATACACCCAGACACCCACCATCGTGAACCGCTGGAGACCTTCCGTTGACGGCGTTGCCAATACCGACCTTTACATTTCCCGCACCACCATGGCGGATATGAAGAGAGCATCTGATTACCTTATGAGCAAATACGGCTATGATACCGGTTCCTATACCGATTATCCGGCCAATGAAAGCAATATGAAGATATTGGCCCGCCTGGACTGGAATATCAGCCAGAATCACAACCTGGCCATTCGTTACAACTACACGTTGAACAGGGGCTGGAACAACACCAATGCCTCTTCTTCCAACTGTATACAACGTACCACGGAAAGCCGCCTGGGACAGTATTCCATGGCTTTTGCCAATTCCATGTACTCTATGGATAACATTGTAAATTCCGTTTCTGTGGACCTTAACAGCCGTTTTGGAGACAATATTTCCAACCAGTTGCTTGTTACCTATTCGCAGTTGGACGATATCCGCGGATCCAATTCTGCCAAATTCCCCTTCATTGACATTCTGGAAGGATATACGGTAGACAACGGAAAGATCAGCCAGGCTATTGTTCCTTACATGTCGGCCGGTTACGAGCTGTTTACCTGGAACAACGGGGTTCACAACACCGTGATCAACGCCAAGGACGATATTACCTTATATAAGGGCAACCACAAAATTACGGCCGGCCTGAGTTTCGAATACCAGATGGCCGACAACTCTTATATGAGAAACGGAACGGGTTACTACCGCTACCGCAGTCTGGATGACTTCCTGAGCGGTGCTGTTCCTGAAACGGTAGCCCTGACCTATGGTTATGACGGCGAACAAAACCCGGCTGCCCGCGTGCGCTTTAACCAATTCGGACTGTATCTGCAGGACGAATGGAGCATAGGACGCAACTTTAAACTCAATTACGGTGTCCGTCTGGATGAAATCATTTTCAACAATAAGGACCTGATGCGAAACAATGCCATTTATGCGATTGAATATGATGGCAAGAGTGTAGATACCGGCAAATGGCCCAAACCTAAACTCCAGGTTTCTCCGCGTATCGGATTCAACTGGGACGTATTCGGGAACCGCTCCCTAAAAATCCGCGGAGGTTCCGGTTTGTTCTCGGGACGTCTTCCGCTTGTGTTCTTCACCAATATGCCTACCAACTCGGGTATGGTACAGAACATTGTGGCAATTTCCACAAAATATTCGGGCGCCATAGCCAATCCCGATGCTCTTCTGGCCGCATTCCAGGGTGACATGATCACCGATGTGGACGCCCTGATTGAGAAACTCCACAGCCTTGATCCCACAAAATTCCCAAAAACCATTTCTCCCGAAGACGGGGTGAAACCCTCCCAGATCAACGGTATTGATCCAAACTTCAGGATGCCCCAGGTATGGAAATCCTCCATTGCGCTGGATTACAACTTCCCCACCTCGTTCCCCTTCTCCATAAGCGGTGAGTATATTTTCAACAAAACAATCAACGGAATCCAGCTGTTGAACTGGAACATCAAGGAAAACGCCGGATTCACACAATTGAACGGACCCGACAGGCGTCACATCTATCCTGCCAATTACAAATACACCAGCACCGATGCTTTTGTGCTTACCAACACCAAGAAAGGATACGGCTGGACAGGCAGCTTCACGTTGAACATGACCCCGGTTGAGAACCTTCATATCATGGCCTCCTACACCCATACGGTCATGAAACAGATCACAGGCATGCCCGGGTCCAATGCGGAGTCTGCCTACCTCTATATTCCCACAGTGGAAGGTCCCAACTTTGCCGGACTCAGCAATTCCCAATATGTAACTCCTGACCGTATTATTGCTTCGGTTTCCTATAAAGACAGGAGCAACAACCACTTCTCCCTGTTATATGAAGGCTATCGCGGCGGTTCCAACTACACGTATCTGTACAACGGCGACTTTAACGGGGACAACATTGCATATGATGTAATGTACATTCCCAAGGATGATTCAGAGATCCTCTTCGCTTCTCAAAGCGACCGTGAACGTTACTGGGCTTATGCTGACCAGGATGCTTACCTGTCAAAGAATAAAGGAAAGTACGCAGAAGCATACAGTGTCTATTCACCCTGGGTCCACCGCTTTGACTTCCGTTATGCACACGATTTTGTGGTCAGAATTGGCAAAACCAGGAATGCCCTTCAGCTAAACGTTGATTTTCAGAACATTGGTAACCTGTTTAACAGCACCTGGGGTGTTCACCAGATCCTCTCTACCGAGGCAATGAGCGGACGTATCCTTCAACTGGATAAAATCAACGAACAGGGCGTTCCTGTATTCAAGACAAGAGTAGGGGCAGGTGCCAGAACCTGGGATTACAGTCATGCAATTGGCCAATGCTGGTCTCTGCAGGTTGGTATTAAGTATCTTTTTAACTAATCAGCTAAAACTTTCCTTATGAAACTTAAATATTTATTACTATCGTTTTTTGCATTTGCAGCCTTGCTTACAGGTTGTAAAGAGGAAATTGACATACCTTCCCTGGACGAGGTAAAAGTAGACATGTCCTATATTGCCTTTGCTAAAGAAGGGGGTACAAGAACAATCACCCTGACCGCTACCGATAGCTGGGATATCACCAATATACCCACATGGCTTACAGTAAGCCCTGCCAGCGGAAGCGCTTCCCCGGAAGGTATTAAGGTAACCTTTACTACTGCAGCAACTGATTCTGACAAATCATCCGAAGTTTATGTCAACTGTGCCGGCAAGGTACAGGTCCTGACCGTAAAGCAGATTGCCGGCCCCCAGGAAATTGTGATATCCACATGTAAAGATGTGATTGATAAAGGCGTTGACGGCAAGATTTACTGGGTTGAAGGACAGGTTACTTCTATTGCCAACACCGTCTATGGCAACTGGTATCTGAATGACGGGACAGGGACCCTGTACATCTACGGGACCCTGGATGCCAAGGGCAATACGAAAAATTTCCTGAGCCTGGGTCTGTCAGTGGGAGACCGCGTGATGGTGCACGGGCCACGCCTTGCCTACGGTTCCACTATAGAGCTCGTTGATGTGACCGTTGACAAGATTACCCCCTCGCTCATCAAGTCTGCTGTGGATGCCGTCCAGGTACCCAAGGAAGGCGGCACTTTTGAAGTGGCTGTGTTATACAAAGGCAACGGACTGGAAATCGAATACGATGCCGATTGGCTTTCTGTTAAATCCATGATCAAGGGAGCCGATGATTCCACACGCGTCGCATTTGTAGCCCAACCCAATGCCGGAGGGGACCGCACCGCTACCATTTCCATGACATCTGCCACAAACAGCAATTCTTCCACTATCACGATTACTGTGAAACAGACCGGCGCCATCATCGACGCTACGGTAGCCCATTTTATTGCAGCAGCTGAGGATGCCACCCAATACCGTATTTCCGGCATTATCACAAAAGACACCGGAAGCGATTATGGCAACATATACATAAAAGACGCCACCGGCGAAGTTTATATATATGGAGTGCTTGACGCAGAAGGTAAAGCAAAACAATGGAAGAACATGGGCATCAAGGTGGGTGATATTGTTACCCTGATTACTCCCCGCGGTTCATACAAGGGTACCCCGCAGGGTGTAAACGCCAAGGTCGAGACGCATATTCCGGTGGTAGATGCCACTGTAGCTACTTTCCTGGCTGCTGCCGAGGACGCCACCTATTATCGCCTGACCGGCACTACCGGTGATTTGTCAGGTGCCGGCAAATACGGCAATTTCAATATTTCCGATGAAACCGGCCAGGTTTACGTGTATGGCCTGCTTTCAGGCTGGAATGGCGCCCAGGGACTATTCCAGACACTGGTTACAGAAACCGGGCTTAAGGCCGGTGATCTTCTTACCATTGTAGGCAAGAGAACTTCCTATAAAGGAACTCCCCAGGTTGGCAGCGGTTTCTATGTATCGCACGAACCTGCAGCCGCAGAATAACCGCACCGGCATTAAACCAAATCTCACAGAGATATAGCGCCTGAAAAGGATGGCATCTCTGATGCACCCCCGGATCCAGGACTAAAGGATTTCCGGGGGTGTTTTATCGGATCCCGGCTGACGGAGTTGCGTTTTTTCTTATTTTTGTATTAATGAAAATGAAACAGGTCACAGGTCATATTGCGCTTTTTTTGCTCATTCTAAGCATTTCCTGTACAAAGCAGCCCGTCTCCCTGCTTATCCTTCAGACAAGCGACCTGCACGGTCACTTTGATGAGTCCGTGGCAGGACTGGCCGGATATGTCCGGGAACAGCAGCAACTATACGGGAAGAACCTGTTGCTCTTCGACACGGGGGATAACCTGCAGGGCACCCCGGGGCTTTATTATTACAGCCATGTCGATACTGCAGAAAAGCATCTTTGTGCTGCCTTTTTTGATTGGTTTCCCTATACTGCCGTGACTGTTGGAAACCATGACATTGAAGCGGGAATAAACGTGTTTTCCAGGGTTTACAGGCAAACAGAAGCACCGGTGCTTGCTGCCAACATACTTCACGAAATGACCGGGGAAACGTATTTCAGACCCTACCGTATTTTTCACAGGAAAGGTTACAAGATCGCCGTCCTGGGAATGATCACACCAAAAGTGACATCCTGGGTCCCGGAGTGGCTGCGTCCCGGTCTGGACTTTGACCCCATGACAGCCTCTATGCAGTACTGGGTCCCTTTGATACATGAGAAAGAGAAACCCGATGTGCTCATAGGTTTATTCCATACCGGTGCAGGGAGCAAGGAGGGGAAAACCGCGGGAAAAGAGAATGCAGCACTGTGGATAGCAGAAAACATTCCCGGCTTTGATCTGATTTGTTATGGACACGACCATAAACCAATGGTCCAATACGCTATCAACAAGGAAAACGATACAGTATGGCTCATGAATCCAGGGGCTTACGGTAAGCAACTGGCCCGGGCCGAGATAATCCTGAATAGCGGCGCCCGTTGTAAGGCCCAGATCAAGGCAGCATTGGTGGATGTTAGCCATCTGTCACCCGATCTGGACTATTTGAGCGGATTTGAACCTTATTTCAGGCAGGCAGCCGCTTATGAACAACAGCCCATAGCAGAACTGCTGAACACCATGGAGAGCAATTTGGTTTTTGAAGGACCATCCCGATGGCTGGACGAAGTGCACAGGGGTCAGCTTGAACTGGCAGGAGAGGATCCCGGTATCCGGGCCGATGTGTCCTTTGCCTCGGCCTTACGGTCCGATGTGGTGATTGAAAAGGGCCCGCTTGACCTGAAAGATTTCTTTGCATGGTTCCCGTTTGAAAATTCCTTATGCATACTGGAAATGACAGGATGGGAAATAAGACAATACCTTGAATATTCATATGACCAGGCCCTGATCATCAATTTCGATACCGCGGCCGGTATTCTGTACACAGTATGCCGGAACAAACCTGAGGGAGAAAGGATAAAGATCCACAGTATGGCAGACGGTACGGCATTTGACACCGGAAAGAGATACCATGTGGTAATGAACTCTTATCGTGCGCAGGGCGGAGGGGGCCACTTATCAAAAGGACTGGGATGGGATAACGCCACCATATCGAGCAGGGTGATTTGGGATAGCAGGAAAGACATGAGAACACTCTTCATGCAGTGGGAAGCTTCCCGCAGCCCGATTTCCGCAGATCCTCTCAATCACTGGAATTACGAATAATAAAAATTGCCTACATTTGTCACAGGGGAAACGATATGGAGGGAAAGAAAGGGAACACCCTGGAGAAGGGGAGAAAAGGAGAGGCATTGGCCGGGGAATTTTTAAAAAGAGAAGGATTCAGGATCTTTCATACAAACTGGAGAACAGGCCATAAAGAACTGGATATAGTTGCCGGGAAAGACGGATGTATCCATTTCGTTGAAGTAAGATCACGTTCCCGCGGCAGTGTTGTGTCTCCCGAATGGACTGTCGACCGGTACAAACAACGAAAAATAATGGCAGCTGCCCGCGCCTATATGGCCAAGTACCATATAACTGATGAAGCCCGGTTCGATGTCATAGCCATAGTGCTTGGAACCGGTGGAACAGACTATCAGGATTATGAATTAACATATATTCCCAACGCTTTTACACTTATTTTATGACCAGAAATCAGTATTGCATTATTATGGCAGGTGGCATAGGATCGCGTTTCTGGCCCCTGAGCCGGAATGCCATGCCCAAACAATTCCTGGATATCCTGGGCCTGGGAAAGAGTTTCCTGCAGCTTACCTATGAAAGGTTCCTGAGAATAATCCCCTCCGAAAGGATACTGGTGGTTACATCGGAACAATACAAAGATTTGGTCCGTAAACAATTACCGGAAATCCTGGAAACCAACATCCTTACCGAACCATACCGTCGCAATACGGCACCCTGTATTGCCTATGCTACCTACAAGCTGCTCAAGACCGACCCCCAGGCTATCGTGGTGGTAGCTCCTTCCGATCATTTGATTACCGGGGAGGAGGACTTTCTGGGGACCATCCGTTGTGCCCTGCAGCTGGCTGCAGAGCAAGATGTGCTGATAACCCTGGGTATTACGCCTTCCCGTCCCGAGACCGGTTACGGTTATATACAGGCTATCAAGAATGAACCTATAGCCATAGGAGATCATAGCGCATATCCCGTAAAAACATTTACCGAAAAACCCGATGCCGAAATGGCACGCATCCTGGTTGACAGTGGTGAATTTTACTGGAATTCGGGGATTTTCGTCTGGAGCCTGGCTTCTATTGTCCGGCAGCTGGAACGCTGGTTGCCGGAAGTCAGTCTTCCCTTCCGTAACGGTATAAGCTTGTACAATACTCCGCACGAAGAGAAATTCATCAAGAAATTGTATGAAGAGATCCGCAATGTATCCATAGATTACGGGGTTATGGAAAAAGCAAAGAACACCTGTGTCTTTTCAGCAACATTCGGATGGTCCGACCTGGGAAGCTGGGAAAGTATCTATATGCACCAGGATAAGGATACAAGGGGCAATGCAGTATCTGCGACAAGCTCCCTGCTGGAAAGTGTCAAAGACAGTTTCGTGTATTCTTGTAACCAGGGGAAGCTACTGGTTGTCAAAGGTTTGGAAAATTATATAGTGGTTGACACACCTGACGCATTGCTGATCTGCCCCAGGGATGAGACCCAATTCCGTCAGTTGTTCAACGATATTGCACATAACCATGAGGAATTTGTATGAATGACATTAAATTTCAAACAAAGATCAATTCCGAGATAGGGGAACTGGAAGCCGTGATCCTGCACACTCCGGGACCGGAAGTGGAAAACATGACCCCCAGGTCTGTGGAACGGGCATTGTACAGTGACATCCTGAACCTTTCGGTGGCACTGCAGGAGTACGAACAATTGTCCATGTTCCTGGAAAAGATCACAAAGGTCTACCAGGTAAAGGACCTGCTGGTGAAGGTTCTGGACAACCTGGCACAGCGGAATTCCCTGATAGGCAAGATATGCCTTACAGAAAACGTGAACGATTACTATGACGAGCTGATGGAAATGTCCTCAAGGACCCTGGCCAACAAGCTCATTGAAGGACTCCCTGCCCGCATAGACAGCCTTACTTCTTTTTTGAATGATGAATACTATGCCTTACTCCCCCTGTATAATTTCTACTTCACCAGGGATGCGTCAGCCGTGGTGGGGAACAATGCTGTTATCTGCCGTATGGCCAACAAGATACGGGTTAGGGAGTCCCTCATCATGGAAGCTGTTTTCAATAACAACCAGTATTTCACAAGCAATGTGGTCAATACTTTTGAGCAACAACCGCACGATCGCTCTATCCTGATAGAGGGAGGTGATATCCTGGTCATAAGGGATGATATCCTGGTGGTCGGGAACGGTATGCGGACCACGTCACAGGGAGTGGACCTGCTCCTTAACCGCTTGTCGGGATCTGCTCCGGAAGGCAAGAGTTATATTTTTGTCCAGCAGCTGCCTTCCTCTCCGGAAAGCTTTATCCACCTGGATATGGTCTTTACCATGCTTGATGTGGACAAGTGCGTGGTGTTCGATCCCCTCATACAGGGTGACACCCGTTACAGTACAGTACAGATCACCCTGGATAACGGGAAGGTGGAAAAGATACGGCGTGTTCCGGGCTTGCTGACCTCCCTGCGCCGCCTTGGCGTGGACCTGGAACCCATATCGTGCGGAGGCAGCGACGAGTGGGACCAGGAACGGGAACAATGGCATTCCGGTGCCAATTTCTTTGCCTTTGCTCCGGGCAAGGTGCTTTCTTATGCCCGCAATGAACACACCCTGAACGAAATGTCTAAGCACGGCTTCGAGATCATAACATCGGAAGATGTGACCTCTGGAAAAGTGGATATAAATACAGTGAAAAAATGTGTTGTGACCATAGTGGGGGCCGAACTGGCCAGGGGCGGGGGAGGTACGCGCTGCATGACACTTCCCCTGCGCCGGAAATCCGTCAAATGGGAATAATTAAATATAAAAAGCATAATACTACCGACCTATGAAAATTCTTATTGGAGGAGATATTGAAGGTATAGCCACCGCGTGTGACTGGGATTCCATCACACCGGGCCATCCCGATTATGAACGAAACCGTCTCCAGTATACGCATGAAATGAACGCCGCCATTGAAGGAGCCTTTGCTGCAGGCGCCACAGAAGTATATGTCCGTGACGGGCATGGCGGAAACAAGTCGCTGATTCCCGATCTGCTGGATAAAAGAGCCTTTCACATTAAAGGCCGTTGCTCGGAAGACTACCGTGCCATGGTCCTGACCATTGAAACAGGTTACGATGCCGTGCTGTTCCTGGGATATCACGCCAAGGCCGGTACACCGGACGGGGTGTTGTGCCACACCATGGCCCGCGCGGTAGATGAATTTACGCTTAACGGGTTTTCCCTGCCGGAGATGGGATACAATGCCCTGGTAGCCGGCATGTATAACGTTCCCGTGGTCTACCTCTCGGGTGATGAAGCCGCATGCCGGCAGGCTAAGGAATTATTCGGCGGGATCGTGACCACATCTGTCAAGAAAGGCTTGTCCCGATGCTCGGCCATCTGCCTTCACCCCCAGGTAGCCTGTGACCAAATCCGTGCCGATGTGGAAAAAGCGCTGACCAGCGGGAAGCGTTGCGTATACCGCATGGAAGGCCCTTACACCATGTATTGTTCCATCCGTCGGACATACGATGCACCCAACATTGAGAAAACACTGCATACAGCTTCTCTGGAAGAAGCCCTGCACCTTTTCTGGACATTGACATGACAAGCAGATTATGAGGGACATAATAGATAATTTGACAAAAGAGCTGGATGTTTTCCAGGCAAAAACCCAGGCCGAGGTGGAAGCTTTCAGGGTACGCATGCTCGGCAGGAAAGGCATTCTCACCGGCCTCTTTGAAGATTTCAGGAACGTTGCCCCAGAAGGGAAAAAGGAACTTGGCAAGAAGCTGAACCTCTTGAAGAACAGGGTACAACAGACCATAGATGAGCAGAAGGAACGTCTGGCCGGAACGGTTACCTCGCAGTCCCGGACTGATGACCTGACCAGGCCGGCCAATCTTTTGCATAGGGGTTCCCGGCATCCCATTGCCATTGCCCAGCGAGAGATCCTGGACATATTCAGGAAAATGGGTTATTCAGTGGCAGAAGGGCCCGAGATAGAAGATGACTGGCATGTTTTCAGTGCCCTGAATTTTCCTCCGGACCATCCTGCAAGGGATATGCAGGATACCTTCTTCATAACCAACCAGAGTGACAATCCGGTGCTGCTACGCACCCACACCAGTTCGGTCCAGGTGCGGACCATGGAAAAGCAAAAACCGCCCATCCGGGTTGTCTGTCCCGGCAGGGTCTTCCGCAACGAGGCGATCTCGGCCCGGGCACACTGTATTTTCCACCAGGTTGAAGGATTGTATATAGATGAAAATGTGTCTTTCGCAGATTTAAAGCAAGCGATCCTGGTTTTTGTTCACGAAATGTTCGGTTCGTCGGCCAGGATCCGTCTGCGGCCGTCTTATTTTCCTTTTACAGAACCTTCTGCAGAAGTTGATGTGAACTGCAATATTTGCGGCGGGACCGGGTGCAATATTTGCAAAAATACGGGATGGCTGGAAATCATGGGGGCCGGGATGGTAGATCCCAACGTGCTGAAAGCATCGGGTATAGACCCGGAAAAATATACAGGCTTTGCCTTTGGCATGGGCGTGGAACGCATAGCCATGCTTAAGTGGCAGGTCAGGGACCTGCGCCTGTATTTTGAGAATGATGTAAGATTCCTGGAGCAGTTCCAGGGCGGACTGCTGTAAAGAGTCGTTATTTTTTTGTCAGGAGAAAAAAAACGCTAACTTTGCAATCCGATTTGCAATAGATGCGGAAATAGCTCAGTTGGTAGAGCATAACCTTGCCAAGGTTAGGGTCGCGAGTTCGAATCTCGTTTTCCGCTCAGAACCTCTCCCGGTGAGAGGTTTTTTTAAAAGGTACCGATTGATACAGGCAGCTCGGGTGGTGGAATAGGTAGACACGCAGGACTTAAAATCCTGTGGACAGTAATGTCCGTACGGGTTCGATTCCCGTCCCGAGCACTAACACAAACAAGAAAAGCCCTGATTCATAAAGAATTACAGGGCTTTAATTTTAGGTCGGTGAAACTATGGTGAAACAATTCCTTTTTTAGGGGCTTTTTTGATAAAAAGCACCCACATTTTCAGCAGGTGCTTTTACATTCTATCTAAACGACAAATTTTGTTGTCATCCAAATATACAATAATTTTTTTATTCGGGTA
>MWFB01000025.1 GCA_002071385.1 Bacteroidetes bacterium ADurb.Bin013 | reverse complement strand
CGGTTTAAAATATAATGTATTGAAAAAGAATTATATAGCAGTAATGCTACTATTAAAAATTTACGTATGAAAACTCCCATCATACTAGGCATCACAGGCGGCATAGGCAGTGGAAAAAGCTACGTGACCCGTATTTTCAGCGCATTGGGAGTTCCTTCATACGATTCAGATGCCCGTACCAAACAACTTTACAGGGAAGATCCGGCTCTTCGTGAACTGCTCATAGGGATCCTCGGACCGGATGTTTTCAGCAACGGGGAACCCGACACCAGGAAAATTGCTTCCATCATATTCAATAACACGGACTTGCTAAAACAGATCAACCGTACGGTCCATCCTTATGTTGTACGGGATTTTAATAAGTGGGCTGCAGCCTGCCATGCCCCCTACGTAATTTTTGAAAGTGCCATCTTGCTGGAAATGGATCCACCCTTCCGGGCCACCCGGGTACTCACCGTCTCGGCAGACCGGGAACTCAGGCTCCACCGCACAGCAGGCCGCGACAATGTACGAATCCAGTCTGTTATGGCCAGAATGGATAAACAATGGACAGATGAGCAGAGAGAAGCCAAGGCAGATTTTGTTGTCCTGTCAGATGATAAACAGGCACTTTTGCCCCGGGTTCTTGAAGTACACCAATATATGTTGAATCTTACGAATAACCTCAATGAAAACTGATCTTTCAAAAATTTTGTCAGTAGGGGGTCAACCCGGTTTGCACCGTTACCTGACCCAGAGCAGCGGGGGTGTGGTAGTTGAATCCCTCTCGGATGGAAAAAGAAAATGGATGGGGCCCAGCGCCCGCATGACATCGTTGTCAGATATTTCTGTATACACACAGACAGATGAGGAGCTGAAGCTCCAGGATGTATTTGTCAGTATGAAAGAATATCTGAAAGACGAACAGGCTCCTGCGCCGGGAAAGGACCCGGCCGAAATGGCTGCCTTTTTTGAAAAAGTCATTCCACAGTACGACAGGAACCGTTTTTACCCCTCGCACATGAAAAAAGTGCTGGAATGGTATAACCTGCTCAAATCGGCAGACGCACTGGACTTTGAGGAAGCAGAAGGAAAAGAAGAAGCAGCGGCAGCAGCGGAACCTGTTGCCAAAAAACCTGCTGCCAAAACGATCATTCCTGCTGCCAAGGCAGCAAAACCGGTTGCAGCCAAGGCTCCGAAGCCGGTTCAGCACACAACCCAGAAATAGTGCAAACCAGCCGACGGATCCCCCAAAGGGTATCGGTCTATACCCTGGGCTGTTCCAAGAACCGTGTGGACAGCGAACACCTCATGCGTCAGCTGCAGGCAGGAGGCATGAAGGTCATTCCCGATGCCCTGGAAGAAGACTACCCGCTGGATACGTTGATAATCAACACTTGCGGCTTCATTCACGATGCCAGGGAGGAGTCCGTCAATTATATCCTGGAAGCCTTGCTGGCCAAAGAAGAGGGCAGGCTGGGAAAAGTCCTGGTCATGGGCTGCCTGGCTGAACGCTACAAAAAAGACCTGGAAAAGGAGATGCCGGGTGTGGATGCTTTCTTTGGCGTAACGGACATTCCCCTGATTACCGCATACCTTGGAGTTCCTTACCATCCCCGCCTGGCCACCGAAAGGGTGCTTTCCACCCCGGCTCACTATGCCTACCTGAAGCTTAGCGAAGGTTGCGATCGCAACTGTGCTTATTGCGCCATTCCCCTTATCCGCGGTCCGCACTGCTCCCGGCCCATGAGCGAACTCCTTGCCGAGGCCGGCCACCTGGCCGGACAGGGAGTAAAGGAACTGGTCCTGGTGGCACAGGATACCAGCTTTTACGGACTCGACCTGACAGGGAAAAGGGAGCTCGCCACGCTCATGGAAGGCCTATGCCTTATAGGCGGCATTGAGCGCATTCGCCTGCTATACACCTATCCCCAGGGTTTTCCCCTGGATGTGCTCCGGCTTATGGCGCAGGAACCCAAAATCTGTCAATACATTGATGTCCCGCTGCAACACGTTTCAGATAAGGTGCTGACAGCTATGCGCAGGAATACCACGAAAGCCGAAACACTCCAACTTATAGAAGATTTTCGTACATTCGTACCGGGTCTATGTTTGCGCACTACCCTGATGGTGGGACACCCCGGGGAAGACGAACAGGCATTCCTTGAATTGCTTGACTTTGTGAAAGGGGCCCGGTTTGAAAGAATGGGTGCTTTTACCTATTCACGCGAAGAAGGCACCTACGGAGCGTTGCATCTCAAAGACCGGGTACCTGAAAAGATCAAACGTGAGCGTTACGACAGGCTTATGGAACTGCAGCAAGAGATATCTTTTACATATAACAAGTCAAGGATAGGGTCCATATGCAGCGTTCTGGCTGATTATCTTGTCATACCAGACGAAGGACCGGCAAAACCTGTCGTTTTGGCCAGATCACAGTTTGAAGCTCCTGAAGTTGACGGTTATGTGATTCTGGAAAATGCCCCCGACATCAAACCGGGCTCCTTTGTCAAAGTCCGGATAAAGAATGCCGATGCATATGACCTGTATGCACAATTAATTGAAAAACAATAATTTAAATCCACAGATAATGCAATTACTAAAGGACAAGAAAGTGTTGATAACAGGTGCCGCCCGCGGCATAGGCAAAGCGGTGGCACTGGGCATGGCGGGACAGGGTGCAGACATAGCCTTTACCGATCTTATCATAGATGACAAGGCTAAAGAAACCATTAAAGAGATTGAAGCTTTAGGAGTAAGAGCCGTAGCTTATGCCTCTGACGCGTCCTCCTTCGAACAGGCACACCAGACAGTCAGCCAGGTAGTGCAGGAACTGGGACGCATAGACATCCTGGTTAACAATGCGGGCATTACCCGTGACACCCTGATCCTGCGCATGAGTGAACAGCAATGGGACACGGTAATTCAGGTGAACCTCAAATCTGCATTCAACTATATCCATGCTGTCACTCCGCTTATGGTAAAACAAAAAGGCGGCAGCATAATCAATATGAGTTCAGTCGTGGGGCTGTCCGGTAATGCGGGACAGGCGAACTATTCGGCTTCCAAAGCCGGTTTGGTGGCCCTTACCAAATCGGTTGCCAAAGAACTCGGACCCAGGGGCATTCGTGCCAATGCCATAGCTCCCGGATTCATAATCAGCGACATGACCGACAAATTATCGGAAGAGGTCCGCAAATCCTGGACTGATACCATACCGCTGCGCCGCGGTGGCACTCCTCAGGAGGTGGCCAACGTCTGCATATTCCTTGCCTCGGATTTGTCTTCGTTTGTGAGCGGACAGGTCATCCCCGTATGCGGCGGGATGTATACATGAAAATAAAATATGATCATATGAAAACCATACGTACGATAAGTTTGCTGATAGCACTGCTGCTGGCGGGAGGATGCGGTCCCATGATTAACATCCTGGAAGTGGATGTGAGGCAGCCTGCCAGCCGGCCCATGAATATCATGGGACGGGAAATGGCGGTCTTCACGCCCCTGTACGATTCCATTACCCTTTCCGACTCGGTGTTGATGAACCGTTACGCCCAGTCACTGGCAGACGGACTTGCCCTGCAGGCACGATTGCCCAAGGGAGCGGTCCCCCTGTTCATACATCATACCGGATCAGAATCCCTTGGAACGCTGGATCAGCCCGATTATGCACACCGCCTGGCCCTGGAAACGGAAACAGACCTGCTTTTCATGGTGGACAGCGTGACCATAGGAGGCTTCCTGGTCAATGACAATGCTTACCTACTGGCGCCCATACAGGCAGTAGTCCGCGTTTATGACGCAGAACTGGTCCGATTCACGCGATATATCCCCATTAGGGACACTGCCGCGTGGGATATCGGAGATCAAGCCGATAAAGAAACCATTACCATTCCCAGAAGTGCTTTTATTGACCTGCAGAGAGCAGCCGTCTACATGGGAGAACAAACTGCCCGTTCATTCATGGATCAATGGGAGACACAGGACAGGGTGGTTTTTGTTTTTGACAAGCTGAAATGGAACAGGGCATACGATCACGCACTGGCATTCGAATGGGACAAGGCAATGGAGATCTGGCTGGAGCTGCTCAAATCCAATAACACGAAAGAAGTGGCCTGTGCTGCTTTCAACGTTGCCCTTGCCTGTGAAATGCAGGGCAACTTTGCATTGGCGGAAAAATGGCTCGATTTATCCCAAAAGACACTGGACATGGCCGAGACACGTTATTACAGGGACATGCTGCAGGAACGGAAAAAGTAAAAAAAACGGAGGGTCTGTAAGCCGGGTTCTGTCCAACTCCCATCATTTATCTAAGCAGCCTACCCCCCGGCATAGGACGGGCAGCCCTAATATTGCCGGTATACTTGGCCTTGCAGGAAACCGGTGCCTGCGTCAACGGTCGTCGCCGGCCGTTACGGTGGGCTCTTACCCCGCCTTTTCACCCTTACCGCATGTCCCGAAGGACAGCAGCGGTTATTTTCTGTCAAGCGCTCCCTGACCTTACGGCCAGCTGTGATTTCCACAGGGTTTCGCCCTTTCCTGCCCGGACTTTCCTCCCTTCTCCTTTCGGAAAAGAGCGATGGGACAACCCTCCGCAATGGCAAAGTTAAAAAAAACTCCTTACATTAGCAGTTTGAAAAAAGCTGTCTTATGCCCGTAAAATATGTCTTCGTAACCGGAGGTGTTACTTCTTCTTTGGGAAAAGGAACGATTGCCGCCTCTCTTGCAAAATTGCTGCAAGCCAGGGGATTAAGAGTCACCATACAAAAATTCGACCCCTATATCAATGTGGACCCCGGTACCCTGGATCCTTACGAACACGGGGAATGCTACGTCACGGAAGACGGTGCCGAGACCGACCTGGACCTGGGCCACTATGAACGCTTTCTGGGTGTCTACACCACCAAGTCCAGTAACGTGACCACCGGAAAGATCTACCAGACCATCATAGACAAGGAGCGCGAAGGCGCATACCTGGGAAAGACCGTTCAGGTCATTCCGCACATCACCGATGAGATCAAGCGCCGGATGCTTCTGTTGGGCAAGACCGGAAAATACGACATCATCATCACCGAGATTGGTGGTACCGTGGGGGATATAGAATCCCTTCCCTTTGTAGAAGCCGTGCGTCAGTTACAATGGGAACTCCCGGAAGAGAACTGCGCCGTGATCCACCTGACGCTGGTCCCGTACCTTGCTGCTGCAAAGGAATTGAAAACAAAACCCACCCAGCACTCGGTAAGGCAGTTGCAACAGGAAGGGGTCAATCCCGATGTAATTGTATGCCGCACGGAGAGACCACTTCCGTATGCCCTGCGAAAGAAAGTGGCCCTGTTTTGCAATGTCCGTCCCCATGCAGTTATTGAATCCCTTGACCAGAAGAGCATCTACGAAGTTCCCTTGAATCTCAAACGTCAGAACCTGGACGGAATTCTGCTGGACCTCCTCAAGATCGATAATAAAGTGGAACCTAACCTGGATGCCTGGAAACAATTCATTGACCGCGTTTACCACCCGCAAAAGAAAATTGACATTGCCCTGGTAGGAAAATATGTGGAACTTCAGGATGCCTACAAGTCCATCCTGGAATCGTTCATCCATGCGGGAGCTGCCAACAACACCCGTGTAAAGGTGCATTCCATACAAAGCGAACACATCAATCAGTGCAATGTAGAAGAGAAATTGGCAGGCATGAAAGGTATCCTGGTGGCCCCCGGATTCGGGCCCCGCGGGACTGATGGCAAAATATTTGCATGTAAATATGCAAGAGAGCACAAAATTCCCTTCCTGGGCATATGCCTGGGCATGCAGATGGCAGTCCTGGAATTTGCCCGAAACGTTGCCGGTATCCCAGGGGCAGAAAGCGTTGAGGTTGCCCCGAAAACCGAATACCCGGTAATTGACCTGATGGAAGACCAGAAACGGCTCACCAGTAAAGGAGGCACCATGAGACTGGGAGCTTACGAGTGCAAACTGGAACGCGGATCCCTGGCTTATAAGATATACGGGAAACCGCTTATACAGGAAAGGCATCGTCACCGTTACGAATTAAACGATTGCTACCTTGAAACACTGGAAAAGGCCGGTATGAAGGCAACAGGTAAAAATCCCGAGACAGGGCTTATCGAGATCATGGAAATTCCGAACCATCCGTTCTACATTGGTGTCCAATTCCATCCTGAATTCAAAAGCACACCTGAAAAGCCGGCGCCCCTGTTCCGCTCCTTCATAGCAGCCGCCATTCGGTATTACGAATCACTAAACACGAAATGATCAGACGACTCCTCATACATAGCTTTTTACTGCTGACAACCATCGGTGCAGCGGCATCTCCGGTTCCCCGGTATGGCTATAAGATTGAGGACGTCATGCCGCACAATATCAGTGCCTATACCCAGGGTTTCTTTTTCCATGAAGGTCATTTCTACGAAAGCACCGGTCAGTACGGAAGTTCCATGATTGCCAAGGTGGATATGGTCACCGGGAAGGTCCTTCAATCAAACGCCCTGGAACGCAAGTATTTTGGAGAAGGGGCATGCATCCACAACGGGTTCATCTACCAGATCACATGGACTGAACGGACTTGTTTTGTATACGATGCAAAAACCTTTCAATTGCTCGGCACAAGGCGATACAACAGGGAGGGGTGGGGACTGACAACAAACGGAAAAGAACTCATCATGAGCGACGGGAGCTCCACGCTTTATTTCCTGGACCCGGAAACCCTTTTGGACAAAAGCTCGGTGAAAGTCACGCTCGACGGCCGGGAAGTCAATTACCTGAACGAGCTGGAATACATTGATGGCGAAGTGTGGGCGAACATATATACCAGCGAAGAGATCGTACGTATTGATCCGGCGACTGGAAAAGTAACCGGGGTGATTGACCTGAAGGGTATCCTGCCTGTATCACTGCGCAGGCGCGATACGGACGTACTCAACGGGATTGCATACGATCCCGGCACAAAAAGCATTTGGATAACGGGAAAGAACTGGCCCCGTGTATATAAGATAGCCATAGAAAAGCATTGACAATGTTCAGGGGTGCTTGCTACGCAGGCTGAGAACACACCCTTAGGACCTGATCCGGATAATACCGGCGGAGGAAAGACATGAAAAAAATCATTTTAGCGGGCCTGCTGCTGGCCCATCTGTCACTTGCAGCACAAGAAGTAAGGAATCTGGATTCCATAGTCATTGTTGCCACCCAGGCAGCAAAAGATTCTCCGGTGGCTCACAGCCGTGTAGAACGCGAAGACCTGCTACGGACAGCACCCACACAAAACCTGCCTTTTGCCCTGGCCTTCACTCCAGGTGCCGTGGTTGTGGGAGAGAACGGGACCGGCAGCGGATACGCATACCTGCGCATACGTGGTTCCGAAGGTTCACGTACCCAGGTGAATTTGAACGGGATCGCTTTGAACGATGCCGAGTCCCAGGAAGTGTTTTGGGTAAACCTTCCGTCCCTGGGCGGTTTTCTGGAAAACGTCCAGGTACAGCGCGGGGTTGGCACTTCGGTCAACGGCAGCGGGGCCTTCGGCGCTACCATAAACATGCGCACACTTTACCAGAGTCCCGGTCCCTATGCACAGCTACAGGCTTCCTACGGTTCCTTCAACACCTGGAATTTTACGGTGGGGGCAGGAACAGGAACCGGCAGTTTATTCCTGCCCCGGGGACTGGCCGTGGATATCCGTTATGCGCAGAACGGGACAGACGGCTACATACGCAATGGTTACGGCAACCTGCACTCGCTCTTTACGCGGGTTTCCTGGATCCGGCCCCATTATTCGCTAAAACTCTATTACATTTACGGAGAGCAGCATACGGGGATTACCTGGGAAGGGATTCCGCGTGAGATGCTGGCCATAGACAGGCGGTACAATCCGGCCGGGGAATACACAGATTCCCAAGGCATATTACATTTTTACCCCAACGAAACGGACAACTACATCCAGCACCACGTGCAATTGAACCACTCCCAACGTTTTGCGCACAATATTTTCTGGAGCAACACGTTGCATGTGACAAAAGGAGACGGGTATTATGAAAACTACAAGCAAAAAAGTTCGGGCGACTATATAGTGCGCCGCTCCATGGACAATATATACTCGGCTTTCAGCTCTATCGGCAGCTGGACTTTTACCGGGAAGAACAGGAGTGCCATCAGCAGCGAAAACCGGCGTGGTGGCGAGAACGAGAGTGTAGGGAGCAAAAGTGGGAGCAGGAATGGCGAAGGGAACAGAGGAGGCGGAGGTAGCGTCGGGAGCGGGGAAGTCTTGCTGGGGCTGAATTATTCCTACTATGACGGACATCACTTCGGGCTGATCACCTACGAGACAGAAAAGCCCGATTTCACTCATGCCGGCGAGTATTACAGGAACCTGGGAACGAAGCACGATGCCAGCACGTTTCTCAAAGGTACGTACCAGTTGCCGCTGGGAGCAAACACAGATAATTTCCTCAAATTCTTTGCGGACATGCAGTACAGGTACGTTGGCCTGCACATGGAAGGAGAAGATGCAGACGGGGGGCCTTTGGCCCATCAGTACGCGCTTCATTTTTTCAATCCCAAGGCAGGGATCACTGCCATCATTCAAAATGACCACCAGATATACGCCTCGGCTTATTCCGGCAGCCGCGAGCCATCGCGGAGCGACATCAAGGAATCCATCAAGGCAGGCAGGACGGCAGAGCTCAAACCGGAAAAAATGTTGGATTTTGAGGGCGGGTACCGCTTTTTGTCGGACAACCTCATGCTGGGCGTGAACCTTTATGCCATGGAATACCGCAACCAGCTGGTGCCTACGGGAAAGATCAGCGATACAGGGTACGAGGTCAAGGAGAACGTACCCGTGTCGTACCGCAGGGGCGTGGAAATTGAGGCCGGATGGCAGGCACTGCCACAACTCCGTCTGGAAGGAAATGCCTGTTTCAGCAGCAACAAGATCAAGGACCTGACCCTTTACCTTGACACGTATGACCATCCGGATACATGGAATCCGGTAAGGCCGCAGGTGACTGAATATTATAAACTTACAGACCTGGTTTACTCCCCGTCTTTTACCGGTGTGGCCCTGTTTTCCATCAAGCCTTTCGTTACAGGAAGATCCCTGTTCAGAAACCTGGAAGCCGTATTCACGGCCCGGTTCGTGGGTAAACAGTACTTTGACAACACCTCCTCTGCGGACCGTTCACTTCCTGCATACCAGGTCCTGGGTTTCACCATAACGCAACCTTTTAAAACAAGAAGGGCTGGGACCTTTACCGTAAGCCTGTTTGCCGACAACCTTCTTGACCAGAAGTATTGCGCCGGTGCATGGGCTTACCGGGCAGCGTTCAGCGATACAGGCACCGTTGAAGTCACGGAAGGATTCTTTCCCCAGGCAGGTTTCAATGCAATGATCAGATTGTCATGGGAATGGGGGAATTGATACTGGAAATATCCGGAACCGCGGCAGGACTCCTGTATGTGTGGCTGGAGATCAAACACCGCCGCTCCATGTGGATTGTGGGCATTGTCATGTCCCTGTGTTACATTGTAGTATTCGGAGTGGAGGGATTGTATGCCTCCATGGGGTTGTACGTCTACTACCTGGGCATGAGTCTGTACGGCTGGGTACAGTGGGGCCGGCAATCGCAACCGGCTCTGACAGGTCCAAATGTGCAACCAGGAACAGAAGCAAAGACCGGGCAATCAGAAATGCCGAGACAGCCGGAGAGGGAGCAGCAGCACCAGGGGCAGGGATTGAAGCCGGTTCGAATCACAAGGAGTCAGGCTGTGACAGCTGCAGGACTGCTGGTGACCTCTTTTGTCATTATGTGTCTGGTCCTTAAGTACCTGACTGACCACCCGGCGCCGGTTCCCGATGCTGCCATAGCAGCACTCAACATAACGGCAACCTGGCTGTTGACACATAGTGTGCTGGAACAGTGGCTGTTGCTACTTGTCGCCAATGCACTGGCCATAGGTCTCTATGTCCATACGGGCCTGTGGTTTACGACCGGGCTATACATTGTGTATCTTGTATCATCAGTGGCGGGGTATATTAGCTGGCGAAGAAAAATTTTATAACTTTGCTAAAATGTACCCTTATGAAATCAATTCTCATAACAGACGTATTGTTGTATAAAGAACGGAAGGACGTTCTGATAGAGGGCAACAAGATAAAGAGTGTTGAATCCGCCGGCTCAATTCCGGAACAAGGCATTGAGAAGGTGATTGACGGATCCCGCAAGGCCATTATTCCCGGTTTTGTGAATGCCCATGCCCATTCGGCCATGACGCTATTCCGCGGGGTGGGAGAGGATGTTCCCCTGGACCAGTGGCTGCGCGAACGCATCTGGCCGTATGAAGCCAAGCTGGACGAGGAAATGGTCTATTGGGGTGCAAGACTGGCCTGTATAGAAATGATCCGCACAGGCACCACCACCTTCAACGATATGTACTGGCACCTTAACGGGACCAAGCGGGCGGCAGAAGAAATGGGAATGCGTTCTGTCCAGTCTTTTACATGGCTGGATCATTTCGATGACCGTGTGATCGAGGAAAACAAGAAATTGTTGAAAGAGGCCCACAAGGCAAGCAGTGGATGGAGTTCACTCACCGCATTCTCGGTCAGTCCCCACGCCATATACACCGTGGCAGAGAAATCTTTCCGTTACATAAACAGCTATGCCAGGGACAACAACCTTACAGTGCATACGCACCTTGCCGAGACCCGCTCCGAGATGGACCAGGCCGAGCGCGAATTCGGCATGAGTCCCACCGAATACCTGAACAAGCTGGGTCTGATGAGCCCCAACCTGGTTGCAGCCCATTCACTCTGGCTCAGCAGCGATGATATTAAGATCCTGGGCGATAACGGTGTGAATACCGTACACAATCCCAACTCCAACCTGAAGCTCGCCTCGGGTTATAAATTCAAATACAACGAGCTGAGAGATGCCGGGGCCAATGTATGCCTGGGCACCGATGGCTGTGCTTCGTCCAACAACCTGGATATGATAGACAGCATGAAGACAGCAGCTCTTTTGCAAAAGGTTTGGCGGAACGATCCTGGGGCCATTCCCCTGAAAGAGCTTATGAACGTGGCTTCTCTGAACGGGGCCAAAGCCTTGCACCTGAATGCGGGAAAGATCGAGCCCGGTTACCTGGCAGACATAGCGCTGGTTGACATGGCCAAGCCTTCCTTCGTACCCAACCATTACTTTCTGGCCAACCTTGTCTATGCGGCCAACGGGGAATGCATAGACACGGTCATCTGTGACGGCAGGATCATCATGGAAAACCAGCAAATTCCCGGACAGGAAGAAATATACCGTAAAGTGCAGGAAGTCGCAGACAAAGTAGTAGATTATAAAAAAAGAAAAAAGAAATGAAGACCTCAGTTTACCAGGAATCAGCAGATTACATACTCAAAAAGATTCCAAAACGTCCGCAGGTGGCCATTATCCTTGGCAGCGGCCTTGGAAACCTGGCAGAAAGCATACAGGACCAGGTTGTCATACCTTATGCCGAGATCCCCAATTTTTTACTATCCACCGCTCCCGGGCATAAAGGAAACCTGGTCTGGGGCCGCCTGGGAGGAAAAGAAGTGATCTGCATGCAGGGGCGCTTTCACTACTACGAAGGATACGGCATGGAGCAGGTAACTTTACCCATACGCGTCTTCAAACTGCTGGGAGCAGAAGCGCTCTTAGTTTCCAACGCGGCAGGCGGGATCAATCCGCGCTTCAAGCAGGGAGACCTGATGGTCATTACAGATCACATCAATTTAATGCCCAATCCGCTCATTGGCAAGAACAACCCTGATTTCGGAGATCGTTTTCCCGATATGACGCGCACCTACGACAAGGAGTTACGCAAAATATGTGACGATATAGCCCATATCCACGGCATCCCGCTGCGTCACGGGACGTATATCGGCAGCAGCGGACCTACTTTTGAAACCCCGGCAGAATATAATTTTTTCAAGTCCATTGGGGCAGATGCCACCGGGATGTCCACCGTCCCGGAAGTCATTGTGGCACGCCATTGCGGCATGCGCGTTTTTGGCATGTCTGTCATAACGAATGAAGCGTATGACTTTGCCGAAGATTTTGAGAATAACGGGGAAGATGTCATTGCAGTTGCCGATAAGGCTGCCGCAAAAATGGCACTCTTGTTTGCTGATATCATTGCAAACATGTAGGGATCCTGCCCTGGAGTACTGCGTACTCTTGCGTGGGGTAGGGATGTCGGAGAAATAGCACATTTATATGCATTTTTCTTAAAAAACATGTAGCATAATTCATTTTTTTTCCTTACATTTACATCGTACGTTTAATCCTACATACGATGCGATCATTATTTATCCTGATCGTCGTGCAGTTGTTATTTATACAATGCACATCAGATATCCGAGATAATTCTATGGATCCCATAGCGACTACCGTACCAGTGACCGGCCTAAAAGCTCCTGTGGAATTCCAGGTGCTCAGGGTACCGGATCATTTCACGAAAGCGGATTTTTCCACACACCGTCAAGCAGACTTCAAGGGAATCACATCTCCTGATTGCAACATGGTGACCTCTTCACAAATCCAGTATTATCACCCGGATAATCTGCCCGCCCGTTTTTTGTGTTTTTTCCCGGAACCCGATACCCTCATAAACGGAGTCGCCAGTTTCACCCTGGACGGCACACAGGACATCATTTACTCACCGGTCGCTTATGCCGGGAGCCTGTATGCTCCCAATCCGGACTTCGGATACAGTTTCAATCACGAATTGTCCCGGCTGAATGTCACAGTCACACTCTCTCAGGATATGGACATGACTGAAGATTTTGTGCTGCTTTCTGCTGAAGTGCTCACTTATAACAAATTGCAGTTGCAGTTGGGAGGACCGCTTGCCGGCCAGCTGAAGGTTGCCGGGGATGCAAAAAAGGTTCTGATTCCCTTAAGGGATGATATCGGCAGCATTACCAGGAACATACGTCTCTCTAAAAACCCCGAGGATTGCGGGTCTGTATATGCTTATGCCGGAGAAAATCCTGTCCTGGTATTGAAAATTCAAGGAAAAACAGGTATCTTTACACGGGAAGTGTCCATACCCTCCCTGAAGCCGGGAAAGGATTACCGGGTAGAGGTTACGGGTGACGTTCAAAACGTTCTTTTTAAAGCTTCTTTATCTGACTGGACACAGGGAGATCCCGGAGAAGCAGAATTATAAACCGGCACATGTTTTTTTAGTTGAAGAAAACAGCCTGTTAGTTTAAGAATTAGCGGGTTATGCTGAAACAAGGGATATCGAAGGCATACGCATGCCTACCTTGTTTCAAATAATTTTCAACTACTATGAAAAAATTTATGCTGGCAACCCTCTCTGTGATAGTCATCGCCGGTTGCGTTAAGGACATCGTTTATGAAGACCAACCAGTTCCCATACTATTCGACGCGGGCATTTCCGCTGTAAACACCCGTGCTCCTATAGTCTCTTCAGGGGGACTTCCCACATCTCCCATCACGGGTATACAGATACTCAGGGCTGCTGATATCGCATCCAGTCCCGACTGGACTGCTGTTTCCTCTGTAGCCACGACTGCCGATGTATCCACAGCAGGAGCTGTGAGTCCAACCACAACCCAATATTACAATGCCAACCCGTCCCTGAATGCCTGGTTCATGGCTTATTACCCATCCGGGGCCATTACTGCCAATAAAGTAAACTGGACCATAACAGGGCAGGAAGATATCATTGTAGCACCGTCTGTTGGTGCCGGTAACAAGTCATCGCCTACCACGGCCACCCTGGCTTTTGCCCACAAACTGACACAGTTGCAGTTTTATGTGAAAGCAGCTTCGCCCACCGCCATTACCCAATGGGGTACCCTATCATCCATTAAAGTGAATGCCGATACGGCTCTGGAACTGACATTGAGCACGAATACACTGGCTTCCAATTCCACCCCGGTGAATACAGACCTGACAACAAGCGGCTCTTTTCCGTTTACCATGACTACATCAGAAGCTGCTGTAGGCGTCATTATGGTCAAACCAGGTGACCTGGGCACCATCAAGGTCACTACGGCCAATTCCCCGGAACAATCAGTAGGTATTACCGGCCTGTCAACGACTGTTGCCGGATCGGCTCACAAGATCACGCTCACCTTTAATGAGTTGGGTGGCATCACCTTTACGGCAACACTTACCGACTGGGCTACCGGAACCGCCGGAACAGGCACCTTGTAAACACTATTACTTGAACCTGTTGTTTGTAAACGTTTGATAGTGTTTTGGGTGTGAAAAGGACTCTTCTCATAGTGTTTCTGCTAATATTCGGGTGTACTAAGGAGGCACCTGAAAAATTGCCCATCCCAACGGGGGACGAGCCGCAGATTCCTATTAACTTTGGAGGAGGCATCATCAACACAAAAGCACCCATTGTATCTACATCGGGCATACCCACAACGCAAATAGACGGGATACAGGTATTGAGACAGGACGTACATAAAAATTCAAGTCCTAACTGGAGCACGGTTTCTTCTGTCTCAGCCACAGCTTCTTTCTTTCCCTATGCCTCTGACCCAGCCAGCAGTGTTTATAATTTTGTAGTAACCCCAAAACAGTATTTCAACAGCAGCAAGAATAATTATTCCCATTTTACGGCTTATTATCCCGGAGTTAATGAAAACGCAGTGGCCACTACCATAGCCAGCGGTGTGGCCACCTTTACCATAACGGGGCAGGAAGACATCATTTCTGCCCCGTCAGTAAATGCGGGGGGCACCGATGCCCACTCACTCCCAGTAAGTTTTGTGTTTTCGCACAAACTATCGCAGGTGCAGATTTACGTAAAAGCTGCCAATGCAGGAGCCATAACAGCCTGGGGCAATGTGACGGCTGTCAAGGCCACTTCTGCAACAGTACTGAACCTGACTATATCGACGCAGGCCCTGGCACAACATGCTACTCCGGTGGTGACGGACCTATCTACCGGTAAACCGCCACAGGCACTGACCACCGATTTTGTATCCTTCGGGAGCATACTTGTTTATCCAGGCTCCCTGACCATAAAAGTCACCACAGCCAACGTTCCGGAGCAAACAGTAACCATAACCCCTTCCATAACAACCGTGGCCGGCAGCTCCCACCGGATAGACCTGACTTTCACTGCTACTGCCATAAACTTTAGTGCCACGCTGACCGACTGGGTAACCGGTACCTCGGGAACGGGAACAGTACAGTGACCCTGATCCATATTATGATCATGTATGCATAGGAACCATTTTTTATACGTTTCATTGTTTATTCTATCCGGGTGTTCAGTACAAAAAGCTGAACCAGAGTTATTTGCTCCCATTAATTTCAGCGCTGTATACGGCCTTTCGGTAGATATCACTACGAAAGCTTCCATTTACGACATAGACCAGATGGAACCTATCCAGATTCTGCGTTCAGATGGGACTGCAGCCAACTATTCTGCTCATACGGCTCCCGATCTGACCGGGACTGTTGCTGCAGACGGGACCGTTACACCGTCCGTTCCGCAGTATTATGATCTAAGCGGGGCTCAGGCCAACTTTATGGCGTTTTATCCGGTAGCACGCACCATCCTGTCAGGAATAGCCAATTTCAAGATCACAGGGCAGGAAGACGTCACCGCCGCCCAGAATGTGTACGCAGGCAGCAGCGGCAGTCCCACTACCGTAGCATTTGCCTTCAGACACCTGCTTGCACAGGTCAGGATCCAGGTTTGTGCGCAGAGCGCCAGTGACGCTTCTTCCTGGGGCACAATCACCTACCTGAAAATTGAAACCCCCACCTCTCTTAATCTGAACCTGAATGCATGGCCTGCCCTGAGTGCCGCTTCAAATCCCGAGAACGAATTCCTCCCCACCAGCATTGGCAACAACGCCTCCCAAACCATTACCACAACCTATGCTTCGGCCGGCAGCCTTATGATCCTGAATGCAACTTATCCGCTGCAGGTAAAGGTCAAGACAGCAAACAAGGCCGAGCAAACCGTGACCACCTCCATCTGGTATCTTGGCATCGGGAACGTATATACCATTAAGCTTTTTTTTAAGAACAATTCTATAGAACTGCAATGAACAAGTTACCGGCCATACTCATCCTTGCCTTACTGGCCACTGCCTGTGACTGGTTTTCCCTGTGCAGGGAACCGGTACCCATTGATTTCCATGTGGACCTGGCTCCTGAAGTTCATGTGGATAACCCAACAAAAGCCCCTGTGACCAGTCTTGATGACATGGGCCCCATTCAGATATGCCGGTACGACGGATCCGTAGCCGATTATTCCGCCCTCAACCAGCCCACGCTCACAGGATCGGTGCAACCCGACGGTCGTGTTGTTCCTTCCGTAACGCAATTCTACCTGAGCGACGGTACGCCGGTACATTTCATCGCTTATCACCCCGAGGCCAATTCCCTGAATTCCGGTGTGGCCAATTTCCGGATCACAGGACAGGAAGATATCATGGCAGGCGTTTGTTGGTATGCAGGTAACTCAGAATCTCCTGTCACCGTTTCTTTCACTTTCAGTCACTTGCTCTCGCAGATCAATTACCAGGTAATCGCCGAAAGCCAGGCATCTGTTGATGCATGGGGCACCATTACCTACATCAAGACGGTATCGCCAACATCGCTGGACCTGACCTTAAATAACCAAACACTTACAGCCAATGCCATTCCCCTGGACACTGCACTTCCTTCTTCCATAGGGGACAACGCTACACAAGCTCTCACCACCACACTGACTTCTGCAGGTTCTGTGATGGTGATGCCCGGAAGCCGTCAGCTGATCCTTACTGTAAAAACATCTAAGAGTGATGTTTTGACCATACCTACCGACCTCTGGTACATGGCGCCGGGTAATATTCATAACGTTACCCTAACTTTCAAAGGGAATGCCACGGGTATTCCCATCACGGCTTCCCTGACCGGCTGGCCGGAATAAGCGTATTTTTAGCAAATATTGTGTGAATCTGCGGGAAATAGATTAAATTCGCAGTTTAAATTCATAATGGAATCAGCTATGTCTAAGAAAGAAATCAAGTTTTGTCTACTGTACAGGGATATGTGGCAATCATCGGGCAAGTACGTGCCCATGGTACACCAATTGAAGCAATTTGCCCCGCTGGTGATTGAAATGGGCTGTTTTGACCGGGTAGAGACTAACGGAGGAGCTTTTGAACAGGTGAACCTGCTCTTTGGTGAAAACCCCAATATAGCCGTGCGCGAATGGACGAAACCGTTACGTGCAGCCGGAATCCAGACCCAGATGCTGGAAAGGGGGCTGAACGGGATCCGCATGTTTCCCGTGCCGGCCGATGTGCGCCAGCTCATGTTCAAAGTCAAAAAAGCACAAGGTGTTGATATTGCCCGTTCTTTCTGCGGTTTGAACGATACCCGAAACCTTGAACTTTCTGTCAAATATGCCAAGGAAGCCGGGATGATATCCCAGGCAGCACTGAGCATCACACATTCACCGGTTCATACGGCTGAATATTACCTGTCCATTGTGGATGAGCTGGTAAAGTTCGGTACAGATGAGATCGCACTCAAAGACATGGCCGGTGTAGGACGTCCCACCATGCTCGGAAAACTCACCCATGCCATCAAGACAAAATACCCACACATACTGGTGCAGTACCACGGTCACTCGGGGCCCGGCTTTTCCATGGCTTCCATGCTGGAAGTGGCCAAAGCGGGCGTTGATGTGGTTGACGTGGCCATGGAACCCCTCAGCTGGGGCATGGTCCATCCCGACGTGATCACAGTTCAGGCCATGTTCAAGGATGCCGGTTTCAAAGTGAAGGAAATAAACATGAAGGCCTATATGGAAGCCCGTACCATGACACAGTCCTTCATAGACGATTTTCTGGGCCTGTTCATTGATCCGGGCAACAAGGTGATGACATCGCTTCTGGTAGGCAGCGGCCTTCCCGGCGGGATGATGGGCTCCATGATGGCCGATCTGAAAGGTTTCCACAACGCCATAAACATGGGCCTGAGGGCTTCGGGCAAAAAGGAACTTACCCTGGATAACCTGGTGACCATGTTGTTCCAGGAGGTGGAATACGTGTGGCCAAAATTGGGCTATCCACCGCTGGTCACCCCCTTCAGCCAATATGTGAAGAACATTGCCCTGATGAACGTGATGCACATGCTCAAAGGGGAGGAACGCTGGAAAACCATTGACAAGACGGCCTGGGACATGATACTGGGCTATACCGGGAAATTGCCGGGAGAACTTGCTCCTGAGATCCTGGAACTGGCAAAGAAACAGGAAAGAAAATTCTTCACGGGCAATCCGCAAAGCCAGTTTCCCGATGCCCTGGAGGAATACCGCAAGGAAATGAAAGAAAACAAATGGGACTTTGGCAAAGACAACGAAGAACTCTTTGAACTGGCCATGCATGACCGTCAGTACCGCGATTACAAGAGCGGCATAGCCAAGGAACGTTTCCAGAAAGAACTGGAAGCTGCCCGCGAAAAGGCCAGGACACCCATCCTGGTAGAACGGCCTGTTGTTGAAATGCCCCGGATAGATGTGGATAAGGTATTGCAACAGTATCCCGATGCCCAGCCCATCCAGGCAGCGGCCAAAGGCCAGCTGATCTGGGAAGTGGCTGCTGCGGGCGATTCCAAAGAACCCGTTGTGGGGACCAAGGTCAAAGAAGGACAAATTTTGTGCTACGTACAGACTTATTACGGAATGGAACCTATAACGGCTCTTTCCTCCGGGAAATTAAATGTCATAGCTGCCAAACAGGGTGCAATGGTAGAGAAAAATGAAATTATCGGCTTCATTGCGTAAGGTCAAGATTGCCCTGCATTGGCAGATACTTATTGGTGTTCTTCTGGGTATAGCATTCGGATTTGTTTTTCCCGAATATACCAATTATACAAAATGGGCGGGTGACCTTTTTCTGAGAGGACTGAAGATGGTGGTTATCCCACTGGTTTTCAGTGCTCTTGTCATGGGTGTGACCAGCGTTGGCAAAGCGGCCGACCTGGGACGCATTGCGGGCAAAACGTTTGCCTGGTACGTGACGACCACCTTGATAGCCTGTGTCCTGGGCCTTTTGTTTGTCAATCTCTTCAAGCCGGGTGAAAATGTGGACCTGAGCTTGCAGGAAACGGTGACAGCGGGGGACCTTGCTGTTGGCAAAATATCTTTTGTCGACCAGATCATAGCCATTGTTCCCGATAACATCATCAAGGCCATGGCCGACGGGAACATGTTGCCGGTGATCTTTTTTGCCATCCTTTTCGGTTTTTTTGTCAGTTTATCGTCCGATAAGTCGCGGATTCTCCTTACCGACGTATTCAACTCGGTGTACGAGGTGATGATAGCCATCACATTCCTGGTCATCCGGTTTGCTCCCATTGGCTTGTTCGGTGTTGCATCGGGCATGGTGGGGGCGCAGGCGGGCGATGCCAAAGCCCTGGGCGTCATGTTCGGGAGTCTTGGCATTTATTCAGCCATCATTGCCGGAGGCTGCCTGATACAGGGATTTTTCGTCCTTCCCGCGCTGTTCAAACTGCTCACACGCAAGAATCCCTTTGTGTTCATGAAAATGATGGGCACTGCGCTTGTCACCACGTTCACAACAGCATCTTCCGCCGCTTCGCTGCCCATTTCGTTGCGGGACATACATGAAAAAGCAGGGGTTTCCCAAAAAATTGCCGGTTTTTGCCTACCCCTTGGAAATACCGTGAATATGAACGGAACCGCTCTTTTTGAATGCGTTACGGCCTTATTCATAGCGCAAGCCTATGGTATAGAACTTACCATTGTGCAACAGATCATTGTGATACTCACCAGCCTGCTGGCTGCCGTCGGGGCGGCCGGAATACCCCTTGCCGGCCTGGTCATGCTGGCCGTGGTCCTGAATGCCGTTGGCTTGCCCCTGGAAGGCATAGGGCTGGTCCTGGTGGTACAACAGCCTTTGGACATGATACGCTCGGCAGTGAATGTCTGGGGTGATATGACAGGAGCTGCCATTGTAGCGCACAGCGAAGGCGAAAAATTAAATTTTTAGGGTAGCATGGAAGTCTATCTCACATGTCCTTCCTGCGGGGCGCAGTACCCGGAAGACGAAGTTGCCTGGCGATGCCGTTGCGGCTGCTACCTTGACCTGGATTTTGCACCCCGTTTTGACCCTGCTTCCCTGGAAGGACCGGAATGTTTCCTGCGCTACCGCAGTGTTTTGCCTTTGACTTTCCCGAAAAAGGCCCTGACTTTCGGAGAAAGTTTCACCCCGCTGCATCCCATGGTTTTTTACGGTGTGCCGGTGCAGGCCAAGATGGATTTCCTGCTCACCACCGGTTCTTTCAAGGACCGCGGAGCCTTTCTGATGATAAACAAATGCCGCGAAATGGGCATTACCAGGATAGTGGAAGACTCCTCGGGGAACTCGGCCTGTGCCATGGCTGCCTATAGCGCGCTGGCAGGAATTGAAGCACACATTTTCATGCCCGCAGGGAATTCCTCGGCAAAAACCGTACAGGTACGCACCTACGGAGCTACGTTGCACAAGGTTCCGGGAACCCGCTCCGATTGCGCCAGGGCGGCCGAAGAGGCGGCCAAAAACAGTTATTATGCGGCCCATACCTGGAATCCTTATTTTCTGCATGGCACCAAAACCGTGATCTACGAGATCATGGAACAGTCCCATTGGCAGGCACCCGATGTGATTATTGTCCCGGTGGGAAGTGGTTCGCAGTTTCTTGGCATATGGCTTGGACTGCAGGAAATGAAAAGGGCAGGTGTCATAAGCCGGTACCCGCGTCTTGTGGCGGTGCAGAGCGAACATTGTGCTCCGCTGAAGAACTTTATGGAAGGGCAGCAGACCCCACAGCTACCCAAAGAGCCGATACTTGCCGAGGGGATTGCCATCCGGCAGCCTCCCCGGTTGCGCCAGATCCTTCAGGCCATCAATGAAACCGGAGGGGAAACGGTAACAGTGACCGACCGTCAGATCGTGGATGCGCTGAAAGCCTCGGCCCGTCAGGGAGTATATATTGAACCCACATCGGCAGCAGCGGTGGCGGCGGTGGAACAGCTCAAAGACCGGCTGCAAAAGGAAGAAAGGGTAGTGGTGTCGCTTACCGGTCACGGGTTGAAAGCAACTTCCCGCGTGGAAAAAATCCCCGACAACATCTGATGGAATCATTTTCATTCATACAATGGGCACTGGAACACCTGAACTACTGGACGGTGATGCTGCTCATGACCATAGAGAGTTCTTTCATTCCTTTTCCTTCCGAGATCGTGGTGCCACCTGCAGCATACCTGGCAGCGGCTGGGGAGCTTAATGTATTCCTGGTGGTACTTTCTGCCACGGCAGGGGCCATACTGGGCGCTTTGTTCAATTACGGGCTTTCCATCTGGATTGGTCGCGCCATTGTCTATAAATTTGTAAATTCGCGGTTGGGACATGCCTGTCTGCTGAATGAACAAAAAATGATCAAAGCAGAAAGCTATTTTGTAAAATACGGGAATTTATCCACACTGGTAGGGCGCCTGGTTCCCGGGATCCGGCAATTGATATCCATTCCGGCCGGACTGGCCAAAATGCCGCTGGGATCATTTCTGCTATACACCACCATTGGGGCAATCCTGTGGAACTCCATACTGGCTGTCATCGGATATACCCTGCACAGCGTGGTCCCCAAAGACCAGCTCATGGAAAAGGTGCACGAATACACCACGCAGATATCCTGGGTGCTGCTCGGCCTGGGCGTGCTGGTATTCGGGCACATCATCTGGAAAATGATACGGAAAAAGTGATATGGACATATTGATCATCATCATGCTCATCCTGCTGAACGGGATCCTGTCCATGACGGAAATGGCTTTTGTGTCCTCCCGCAAGTACAGGCAGCAGGCAGATGACCGCTTTCTTTCCACCATCCAGATAGGAATCACCCTCATCGCCATCCTGACCGGTTTGTTTTCCGGGGAAACCCTGACCGATAACCTGGCTGCCGTCCTGGCCCGTTGGGAACCCCTTGCCAACCAGGCAGACTGGATTTCCAAGGTGTTGATAGTCACGGTTGTAACATATCTAACATTGGTCATAGGCGAACTGGTCCCCAAACGGATAGGGTTGATGGCTGCCGATAAGGTGGCAGGGACCATGTCGGCCCTGATGAAACTCCTGCGCAAGATCACCTATCCCATTGTATGGCTGCTGAGCAAGAGTACCCGGGGTCTTCTTGTGATCCTGGGCATGGGCAACATGAAGGAAGCCAAAGTGACCGAGGAAGAGATAAAGGCCCTGATAGAGGAAGGAAAGGAGGACGGTGAAATCCGGGAAGTGGAACAGGAGCTGGTTGAACGCGTCTTCAACCTGGGAGACCGCACCATAGAAACCGTCATGACCCACCGCAGCGATCTGATCTGGCTGGATATAAACGACCCTATAGAAATGAACCGGGACATAGTCCAGGAAAATCTGCACGGCATATATCCCGTGGCCGACGAAGACCTTGACCAGTTGCTGGGCGTGGTGTACCTGAAAGACCTGTTTGGCACCATGGACAGAAAAGATTTTGATCTGCGTTCTGTGATTGAGGAACCTTTTTTTATTCCCGAGACATTGAGCGTCTATGCTGCTGTGGAACAGATGAAGCACAGCTACAGCAAATACGCGCTGGTAACCGATGAATTCGGCAGTATACAGGGGATGGCCACCCACTCGGACATCATGGAAGCCCTGATAGGAGAATTGCCCGAAAACCGCGAAGACCACGACATCGTCTCGCGCGGGGACGGCTCATACCTGATTGACGGGCAATGCGATTTCTACGCATTCCTGGAGCATTTCGACATGGTAGACCTGGCTGCCACCAACGACTACAATACACTGAGCGGACTTATCCTGGACAAACTGGAACACGTTCCGGTCACCGGCGAGACGTTCAAATGGGAGGGGTTGTCCATAGAGGTTGTCGACATGGATTTTGCCCGGATTGACAAGGTGCTGGTGCGTCCCGTCAAAAATACTTTCCAAGATTGATATAGACCCCGAACTTCGCTCCCGGGTGCAGTCCGTATTCAACCAGCACGTCAATGGGTCCGAGGGGGCTGTCATAGGAGTACCCGGCAGCCGCACCCAGCATATACATTCCTTTGTCCCATTCTATGAGTTCCAGCGTTGAGCGGCTGATACGCGCCACATTTCCCTTCACCCATAAATAATGATTGTTGAACAGGCGGTAGCGCGCCTCAAAAGCAGTTGCTATGAATTTATTGTCAACCACTTCGGTGGGTCTGAACCCATAGAAGGGCAGCTGGTGGTCCAGGTAATGGCCGGCAATGGTACCGCCTACAAAGTTCTGCAAGGGGAAGCCAAATTCCTTCCCATACAGGAACCGGCCGTACAAGGCGGGAACAAGCGTCCACCTGTTTGATACAGGTATGGCTACATAGAGGGAAGAGGAAAAGGCCGAGACAGGGGCATCATCCCTGTACTGCGAAAAATCATCCGTATAGAGCGCATACTCGGCTTTGAAAAGCACCCCGGCAGAAGGGTAATTGGTATTATCGAAACTGTCGTAACGCACCCCGGCCCGGTAACTGATCAGGTTCTCACGCACTCTTTGCCGCTGCAATCCTGTACTGTTGGCCATGATCATGCTGGGAGAACGGAAGTTTTCATAGCGTGCACCCAGGTAGAAATTGAAATTTCTGTAATAGAAGTTAGCCAGGTCCAGGTTCACGCGGTTCTTGTGAAACCGGACATTATGCGATGTGGTATCGCGCCCGGTGTACAGTTCCATGTTCCCGTACCGGTAAGTGTAGGACAGCCCGAATTTTCCAAGCCAGGCATCCTGGTAGAATATGCCCACGTTGATGAACGGATTGGTAGAAAGCCTCCCGGTTGCTTCCACCAAGCCTCCCCGGAGCTCCGCCGGAGAAAAGACAGCATTGATATAACCCGAGGCAATTTCCCGGGTATCGAAGCGGATGCCAACGCTTACCGCACTGCGGGAACGCTCCCGGCATTCGAAAGTCAGGTTATAGCGCCCGTTTTCCTCGACGAGCGTATAGGTCACGGATGCAAAACTTCCGGTGCCCCTGAAGCGGTCCACCGCTTCCCTGAGTGAATTCGTGCCTATGGTGGTGAATTCCTTGAAACGGAGCATGCGACGAAGGTTTTTCACGTTCAGCGTAGTGATACCGTTAAAGATGATGTATCCCAGGTCAATACTGTCCTGCACGGGAGAGTCTGTCCCTGCTTTGCGGTTGGGCGGAAGCTTTATGTCATCGGCGGGGTGAATGCCTATAAGTTCCTTGAAGGCCAGGATGGCGTCCCAATTTTGACGGGCAGCACGTTCTCCCCTGATAAGCAGAGAATCAACGGCCGCTGTGGTGAAACTGGCTGTTGTATAAGGCTCTGTATCGGGATGAATATAGAGGTCGGTCAGGCTCTTGTTTTTTTCAAAAGCATCCCGGGACATCCTTTCCATCATGCGATTGACTATGAACATGAGGTCGTTGTAGTCGTCTTCCCGGATTTCCCCCCTGCTCAGGCTTTCCAGCCGTTCTGTCATCATGCTCACATCCACTCCGATGACAATCTCGGCTCCCATCTCCCGTACCACATTCACGGGAAAATTGTTGATAACCCCGCCGTCTATCAGTATGCGCCCATCCCGTTCCACAGTGGTAAAGGCGCCCGGAATGGACATGCTTGCACGTATGGCCAGGGGCAGGCTGCCTTCCCGCATGACCACCTGGTCCCCGCTTATAAGGTCATAACCCACGCAGGCAAAGGGGATAGGCAAGTCATCAAAGGATTGCATGTCGTGGTAACCCACTGTGTACTCGTTCAGCATGTCCATGACAGACCCGCCGCTCAGCAAACCGGTGGATATGTGAAAGCGGTCTTTGTTGAAGGGGATGGTTATCAAGGATTTATCCGATACTTCCTTTTCCGTGAAGAACAGTTTGTCGCGGGTGATCTTGTCACTCAGCAAATCCAGCCAATTCTGGGCACGCATGATGCTGTCCATGGCGGCAGGGCTGAATCCTATGGCGTACATGCCGCCCACTATGGCTCCCATGCTGGTTCCTGCAATGTAATCTATGGGGATGCCCGCCTCTTCCAGCACTTTTAGCACGCCTATGTGGGTGACACCTTTGGCTCCGCCCCCGCTCAGCACCAGCCCCACTTTCTTGCGGGGCGCACGCGGCTGCCACTGCTGCTGTTGCTGTTGTTGCTGTTGTTGCTGCACCTTCTGTTCTGCGGGCTGCTGCATCTGTTGCAACTCCTCTGGTGCAGACTGCTCCTGTTCCGTTTCAAACGGCTGTTGCTTCTGCGTCTTTTCCGGTGCGGATTGCTGCTGGACGCGCTCGGACGCGGATTGCTGCTGGACGCGCTCCGGCGCACCTCCCGGGACGGATGCCTGCGCTGGCCCTGCCTCGGCAAGAAGACACGGAGTAATGAAAAGGAAAGAGAGGAGGATCAAGAACCGCATAGGCACCTTTTTCCACAAAATTATCATATTCTGGAAAAATTCCTACATTTGTAAGTACAATGATGTACAAAATTGGTGACGGCATTATTTCTCCTCTCGGCTCAACAACAGAAGAAAACTTTCAGGCCGTAAAAGAGGGTTATTCCGGCATCAGAAAGTTTCCTGCCGGATTCAGGGAGTTGTCCAATCCAATTCTTGCTGCCCTGATCAGTCCCCGTGAGCTGGAAAGCCTTGCAGCCCCGTATGCCGGGGCACGCACCCACATGATGTCAAGGTACCACCAGGCCATGTCTGCCGTTTTTGAATCTGCCGTATCTAATTCACTGCCTGAAATTTACAGAAACGAGATTTTTCAGAGCAGCCGGGTCGCGTTTATTTTCTGCACTACCAAAGGCGATGTCGATTCATTCCGCGAACTAAGTGACCAGACCCTGAATCCCAGGCTCTATCCCTGGCATGTGTCCCAGCAAATGATGAACGAATTGAATTTGCACGGGAAACCCTATGTGGTCATGAATTCCACCTTGGCCGGCATGCAGGCCCAGATAGTGGCCAACCGGCTGTTATGCAAGGGCAGTCCTTATGATTTTGCAGTGATCATAGGAGTCGAGCTGATAAGCATGTTCACCGTATTTCTCTTAAGTCAGGTTGGGGTTGTAAGCAATGATCCGGTGCGGCCTTTCAATAAGGAAAGCGATGGTACAAATCCCGGAGAATCTGCCTCTTGTGCCATATTTGTCAGTGAAGAGAAGCTGCATAAAGATAGAAAACATCTGAACATACCATACGCTGTCAAGTACAGGGGGGGAATCGTAACAACAGATCCTGTCTCAGAAGGCAATTTAGACCCGGAAGGAAATGGTTTGCAGATGGCCATTCAGAAAGTGATGGCCCAGGAAAGTATAAGGAATCTCTCTTTCATCACGGCACAAGGTGTGGGTTTGAAAGCTTTTGACTACCTCACGGCAAAAGCCATTGATAAGGCTGGTTTACGAAGAGTCCCGGTCAATAGTTTTGAGGGGAATTTTGGACATAGTTCAGGGTCTACGAGCCTCATGAACTGTATCCTTGGTGCTAAAGCGTTGGAAGAGGGAGTCATATTGCCTACCTTGGGTCACACCAATCTTGGGACTAAGAGCCGGATCCAGGTCGTTACTTCCATAAAAAAATCGGGCAAGAATAGTTTTCTTAATGTATCTGCCGGTCTTGGGGGAGTAAATGCTGTAACCCTTTATACAAAAGAAAAGATTCATCATGCTTATTAGGTCATTTTGCAGGATAACCAACCATTCCGTTGTTTTGGACAGGGAAAGGTGCCCTGGACTGGAAAAACTAATGATGGGCAACCAGGTGGGTGAAGACCTGGACCGTATCTTTTCCTCCCTGAAAGTGGATTTTCCTACCTATGAAAAAATGGATGATTACAGCAAGCTAGGATTCATAACAGCGGAATTGCTCATGAAAAAAAACGGATACGACGTATCTGTAAGCAAGCCCGACATGGGTCTGTTCATTTACTCCCGCTCGGGTTGCCTGGGGGCAGATTACAACCTTGTACGTGTGATGGAAGGGCATGGTACAGATGACCAGGCCTATAAACGTGCCATCCCCAATGCTATTTGCAGTGATATTGCATTCAGACACAAAATTGAGGGCGAAATGGGAATCTTTCTTTCAGACGGTTTCATATACGAGCATTTTTTCAGGACATGCTTTGGAACCTTAGAGACCGAACCTTCGTTGAATACATTGTTGGCAGGATATGTGGAATGTTACGGAGGTTATGCATCATCCCTTCTTTGCCTGCTTACTCGTTCTCACGAGTTTCCGCCAATGGATTACGAACTGAGGGAAGAGCGATTTTGCATTGATTTGCTTCGGATATATTGAGGAATGCGGGCTGTGCACCTGGTGGCATGTGCAGGAAAGGTGGTTGTGAAGGAAGTTGGCCTGCCCCTGTTAAGAAGGTTGTTTGTTGCGAACAGATGTTGCTAAATGAAATTTGACGTGATAGAAGATTTCCCGGAACATTTAAGACCTTATACCGATGAACAGATACCGGCAGCGATGCAGCGTATTGCAGCGCACCGGTATTTTCCGGATGTGGCAGCAATGATCTTTCCCGGGATCACACCAGCGGAAGCCATAAGGAAGGTTCTGGAAGTGAAGACCGTTCATCAATTCCAGATGGAGTGGATGTACGCTTTCAACAAGCGCGTGATTGACTCCACCATTGAAAGCTTCACGTACCATTTCAGCCACGGTATCGGGCCGGATAAGGGCTACCTGTACATTTCCAACCACAGGGATATCATACTGGATACTTCTTTGCTACAGATGGTTTTTGTTTACCAGGGACTGCCCACCAGTATGATCACTTACGGGGACAACCTTATAGTGAACCAACTGGCAGATGATCTTGCCCGCTCCAACAAAATGTTCAAGGTGGTCAGGAAGGGCAACAAACGGGAATTGTTCAAGAACTCTGTACTGTTGAGCGAATTTCTGCGCAGCTGCATACGGCATGGCAACTCCTGCTGGATAGCCCAGCGCAACGGCCGCACAAAAGACGGGCTGGACAAAACAGCGCCGGCACTGGTCAAGATGATGGGCATGAGCGGAATGCGGGGCGCTGGTGAAGAGAAGGGCGCTGCTGAAACGGGTGATGCAGTTGCTGCGGGAGCTTCTGCTGATGCAGGTGATGCAGTTGCTGCGGGAGCTTCTGCTGATGCAGGTGATGCAGTTGCCGGGGGAGCTTCTGCTGATGCAGGTGATGCAGTTGCCGGGGG